>JAZKBE010000086.1:0-56053 GCA_040388805.1 Pseudomonadota bacterium | reverse complement strand
TCAGCAGGTAGGCGGTGATCAGCCAGGTCCAGCAGAACATCGGCATTTTCATCAGGGTCATGCCGGGCGCGCGCATGTTCAGGATGGTGACGATGATGTTGATCGAACCCATGATCGACGAGGCGCCCATCAGGTGCATCGCGAAAATACCCATGTCCATGCCTGGGCCCATCTGGGTCGACAGCGGCGCGTACAGCGTCCAGCCGGCCGCGGTGGCGCCGCCGGGAACGAAGAAGGAGCCGGCCAGCAGCAGCGCCGCGGGCGGCAGCAGCCAGAACGAGAAGTTGTTCATGCGGGCAAACGCCATGTCGGCGCAGCCGATTTGCAGCGGGATCATCCAGTTGGCGAAACCAACGAAGGCCGGCATGATGGCGCCGAACACCATGATCAGGCCGTGCATCGTGGTCAGCTGGTTGAAGAATTCAGGCTGGAAGAATTGCAGGCCCGGCTGGAACAGCTCGGAACGGATTCCCAGTGCCAGGACGCCGCCCGACATCAGCATGACGAGCGAGAACCACAGGTACAGGGTACCGATATCCTTGTGGTTGGTGGCGAACAGCCAGCGCGCCAATCCGTGCGGATGGTCGTGGGCGTGATCGTGTGCGTGATCCAAAGTCGATGTGCTCATTGTTCTTTACTCCCGATTACTTGCGTGCAGCCAGAACTTCGGCTGGTTGAACGATATTTTCCGCAGCCTTGTTCGACCAGCTGTTGCGGGTGTAGGTGATCACCGCAGCGATATCCGAATCCGACAGTTGCTTCCATGCTGGCATTTCCGAAGGGAACTTGCCGCTCTTCTGGCCGTGCAGCAGGACATCGATCTGCGGGCCTTTCGGGCCGGTCACGAGTGCCGAGCCGTCCAGGGGCGCGAAGGCGCCAGGCACACCCTTGCCGTTGGCCTGGTGGCAGGCGATGCAATTGCTGGCGTAGACTTTTTCGCCCTTGGTTTTCAATTCGTCGATGGTCCAGACCTTGGACGGATCGTCAGCCAGGGCTGCCATGCGCTTCTGCTCGCCGGCTACCCAGGCGCTGTACTCGGCGTCGGTGACGACGCGCACCACGATCGGCATGAAGGCGTGTTCCTTGCCGCACAGTTCGGCGCACTGGCCGCGGAAGACACCGGTCTTCTCGGACTTGAACCAGGTGTCGCGCACGAAACCGGGGATCGCATCCTGCTTGACGCCGAACGCTGGAATCATCCAGGCGTGGATCACGTCGTTGGCGGTGAGGACGATACGGACCTTCTTGTTGACCGGAACGACGACTTCATTGTCGACTTCCATCAGGTAGTTTTCGCCGCGCGCTTCGGTAGGCGCGACGCCAGGGGAACCGACTTGCGAGCGCGGGGTCGACAGGCTCGACAGGAAGGAAATGCCGGCGCCTTCGCCGTTGAGGTAGTCGTAACCCCATTTCCACTGCATGCCGGTGGCCTTGATGGTGATGTCGGCGTTCGAGGTGTCCTTCATGGCCACCACGGTCTTGGTCGCTGGCAGCGCCATGCCGATGACGATCAGGAAAGGCACGACGGTCCAGGCGATTTCGACCGCGGTCGACTCATGGAAGGTTGCCGGCTTGTGGCCCAGCGAACGGCGGTGCTTGAACACCGAGTAGAACATCACGCCGAACACGGCAACGAAAATCACCATGCACACCACCATCATCCAGGTGTGCAGGTCGTTGATTTCCGTAGCGATCTTGGTGACCGGCATTTGAAGGTTCAACTGGTTTTCAAACGGACGCCCCTGAACTTCCGGAGCCGCCAGCGCCGGGACACTGGCCGAAATTGCCAGGCCGAGCATCAAGGCTTGAAGTCGCTTTGCATATGTCATGTTTTCCCCAACCACCCAAAAATAATAATATTTTTAAACCCTGCCGGTTCAGCCTACTCAGCTTACAACCACCAGCGCTCCTAAACCATCGCACAAAAAGGCCCCATGCCCTCGTGGCGCGCACTGCGCGGCCAGTCTGGCTGGAACCGGGACATCGACCATAGGTGACTGAAGCACACTGTGAACGCTGCTGCTATTGCTTTCGACCGCGCCGGAGCATCGTTGCCGCCTAAAAATCAGGCTTTACTGGCGAAGTCGACAAAATTAGTCGTTGATTATACTCAAGGAAGGCACTCTTCATCAAGGACAAATGCGGCTTTGTCGGGGCGCGGGCCTTGCAATTGCCCCCTGCGGCCCCATGTTTCGGGCCGGTCAGCCGCCCTTGCGGGGTGCAAAGCGGATAATCGCTTCGCCGGCCGCGGTGAGCCTGGGCGCGGGCCGGAAAGCATGGCCGTAAATGACTTCGAAGGTCAGGCCCAGCTTGCCGTCGGGACGGCGACCCTGCTCCAGGGCGGCCAGAAAGCGTTGCCAGGCGGCGCGCCCGACCAGGCCGCGCCGGCGCGTGGCCAGCGGATTGCCGCCCAGGGCGCGCACGTCGGCCAGCAGCGCCTGGGCCGTGTCGTAGGTGACCGTGATCAGCTCCATGTCCATGACCGGGGTCGAAAAGCCGGCCTCGACCAGCTGGTCGCCGAAGTCGTGCATGTCGACGAAAGGCAGGGCGTGGGGGGTCTCGTCGAGGGCGCCGAAGGCGGCGCGCAGCTCGCGGAAGGTGTCGGGACCGAAATTGGAAAACATCAGCAAGCCATCGAGGCGCAGCACCCGGCGCCATTCCGAAAACACGCGGTCCGGCTGCGGATGCCAGTGCAGCGCCAGGTTCGACCACACCAGGTCGACCGAGTTCGAGGCGAAGGGCAGCTCGCCGAAGTCGGCGCACAAGAGGTCGATGCCGGCCTTGGCCGGCAGCAGGCGTCCGATCAGCTGGTTCAGCGCGCCGCGCCCGGCGGCGGGGACGCCGGCGGTGGCCAGCATGGCGGGCGCCGCGTCAATACCGACGATCTGGGCCGCGGGATAGCTTTTTTGCAACAACGGCAAGTCGGCGCCGGCACCGCAGCCGGCGTCGAGCACGCGGGCAGGGACCAGCTTGACCAGCGCCAGGCGCTCGTGCATGCGGGCGCCGATTTCGCGCCGCAGGAAATCGGCCGGCGCGATGCGTTGGGGACGGGCGAACAGCTTGCGCACTTGCCCCAGGTCGATCGGGGCGCTCATTTTGGACGGCGATTGGGGAGAAGACATGGAACGGAAGGGCCGGAATGCGATAATGGCAGCAGTGTACCCGTTTTGCCGGAAAAACGATGAAGCCCCACTGGCCACAGGCGCTGGCGCGCACGCTGTCCATGTCGCTGCTGCCCTGCGCCTGCGCGCTGTGCGGCGCGCGCTGCAACGCGCCTGTCTGCACGGCGTGCCGCGAGCACTACCTGGCGCCGCGCACGGCCCGCTGCAAGCGCTGCGCCAACCCGGTGGCGGCGCAGGATGCGCGCTGGCCTTGCGGCGCCTGCCAGGCGCACACCCCGGCCTTCGATGCGACCCTGGCCGCGGCCGACTACGCCGGGCCGCTGGACCAGCTGGTGCTGCAACTGAAATTCGGCGGCGTGCTGGCCCTGGCGCCCTGGTTTGCCGGCGCCATGCGCGACGCGCTGCGCTCGCAACCGGGATTCGAGCTGCCCAATGTGCTGTGCCCTGTGCCGCTGGGCCCGGGCCGGCTGGTCGAGCGGGGCTTCAACCAGGCGCTGGAGATTGCCAGGCCCCTGTCGGTGGCGCTGGGGATCCCGCTGCGGCCACGGCTGGCGATCCGGGCGCTCGACACGCAAGCCCAGTCGGCGGTCAAGCCGGGCGAGCGCCGTGGCAACATCCGCAACGCCTTCATCGTGGCGCCGGATGCGCTGGCGATCGTGCGCGGCCAGCATATCGGCGTGGTCGACGACGTGATGACCAGCGGCAGCACCCTGAATGAACTGGCGGCTACCTTCAAGCGCTTCGGCGCCGCGCGCGTGAGCAACTTCGTATTCGCGCGCACGCCGCCCCACTGAAATAACAGGAGAAAAAATTGTTCCACGTCGTACTGGTCGAACCCGAAATCCCGCCGAACACCGGCAACATCATCCGCCTGTGCGCCAACACAGGCGCGCAGCTGCACCTGATCGAGCCGCTCGGCTTTCCGCTGGACGACAGCAAGATGAAGCGTGCCGGCCTGGACTACCACGATTACGCGACCATGAAGGTGCACAAGAACTGGGATGCCTTCATCGCGGATACCCAGCCTGATGCGGCGCGCATGTTTGCCATGACCACGCACGGCTCGTCGCCATTCGCCGATGCGAAGTTCCTGCCTGGCGACGTGTTCGTGTTCGGCGCCGAAACGCGCGGCCTGGCGCCGGAACTGCGCGAAAGTTTTCCGCCTGCCCAGCGCATCCGCCTGCCGATGCGTCCCGACAACCGCAGCCTGAACCTGTCGAACACGGTCGCCGTGGTCGTGTTCGAAGCCTGGCGCCAGAACGGCTACGCCGGCGGCGCCTGAGCGGCCTCTTCTTTTTTTTCGATTCGCAGGGGGCCAGGCCTGACATCTGGACACGAGCTGAGCCGCAAGAGCGGCTCAGCTCGTGTCCAGATGTCAGGCCTGGCCCCGCACGGCTGCGCGACGTACGATTGACCGGGCGGAAATTGCTGTGAAGCTTTAAGATCACTGCATGATCAAGCTCCAGCTCCTGTTACGTCATCCCAACGCCGCACCCGAACTGGCCACCAGCCTGCGCGCGGCGCTGGAAGCGCTGGCCATGCATGTCGATGGCTTCGGCCGCGCAACGGTCTCAGTGCACATGGCGCCGGACGACTACGCAAGACTGTTCGGACAGCCGCCGCTCGCGTCGAGCGAACTGCCCATACCCGCCGCGCTGACCGATGCCGTCAGCCTGATCACCGTCGCACCGCCCCATGTGGCAACCAACCTGAATCCCGGAACCGACCATGCAGCCATTTAAACTGAGCCACCGCCACCCTGCCCTCAACGATCCGGCCCCACCCGAAGCAATCCTGCGCATCGCGGTCACTTTCAAGGGCCGCGCGAAAACCGGTCCCACGAAAATCGCGGCGCGCCTGTCGTCGGACAGCATCACCAGTTTCGCGCCCGAGCCGGGCGAGATGGAAAAGGCCATCGAGGCGCTGCGCCGGCTCGGCTTCGTGGTGTCGGGGCGCGGCCGCATGACGGTGTCGGTGCGCGGCACGGCCGCCCTGTTCGAGCGCGTGTTCGGCACCGAGCTGACCACCTTCGCGCTCGACGAGGCGCTGTGCTACTCCACCCACTGCGTGTACTACCCGCCCGACGGCGCACCCTGGAATCCAGACCCGGTGCTGGCGGAACTGATCGACGACGCCTACATCCAGTGGCCTCACATCTACCTGGCCGAAGCGGTCAGCGCGCGCCCGCCCGAGGTCAGCTACTACTATCTCGACGTGCTGCGCGACGTGCCGGCAAAGCTCAATGTGCCACCGGTGCACAGGGAGCGCCACCAGGGCGAAGGCATCCGCGTGGCCATGATCGACACCGGCTTCGATCACTCGCATCCCTTCTTTACGCACAATGGCTTCGCTTCGTCGGTGGTGCTCGCGCCGTCCGCCACCAGCCGCTGCACCGATCCGTCCAGCCACGGTACCGGCGAATCGGCGAACGTATTCGCGATCGCCCCCAAGGTGACCTTCATCGGCGTCAAGCTCGACGACGACGCCAATCCCGGCGGCGGCGCCAGCATCCTCGAAGGCTTCCAGGAAGCGCTCAAGCACAAGCCGCACGTGATCACGGTCAGCATGTGCTACGACCTGCGCGACACGGAAGGACGCGGCGAACTGGGCCAGCTTCCCAATGGCCTGAAGCCGCTCGAGGCGGAAATCCAGGCCGCGATTGCGGCCGGCATCGTGGTGGTGTTCTCGGCCGGGAACGGGCACTACGCATTTCCGGCGTCGATGCCGGAAGTACTGAGCGTGGGCGGGGCCTTCGTGGCGGAGGATGGCAGCATGCGCGCTTCCGATTATGCGTCTGCGTTCACCAGCGATATCTATTCGGGGCGCCATGTGCCCGATGTGTGCGGGTTGGTGGGCATGCTGCCGTATGGCGACTACATCATGCTGCCGGTGCCGGCAGGTGCGCGCATCGACAGCGGCAATGCGGAGCACGACGGCACCGGGGCCGAAGATGGCTGGGCCGTGTTTTCGGGGACGTCGGCGTCGGCGCCGCAGATTGCGGCGGTGTGCGCGCTGCTGCTGCAGAAAAATCCGAAGCTCACGCCCGCTGAAGTGAAGGCGATCCTGATGCGCACGGCGATTGACGTGACGGAGGGGGCGGCAAATCCGGCCAGCGATCCGCAAGGACTCGGCGTCAAAGCCGGACCGGGTGTCGATGGCGCGACCGGCGCAGGACTGGTGGATGCCCATGCTGCCTGGCTGCAAGCCTAGCCGTCATTCCCGCGTAGGCGGGAATCCATACCACCCTTGCTTACAGGTGCACTTTGAAACCTGACCCGACCGCACAAATCGAAAGAAAAAAGCAGTAGCGGGGTCAATCCCGGCTAGTCGACAAAGCGGCCCGCCTTTGCCTGCCGCTGACTTCTCAGGCGTTTTCGCGTTTCAGCTGCCTGACGCTCAAGCCGGCCCAGGCTGCGCGGGTACCGAGCAGATAGGCCATTCCCACCACGAAGCATAGAACGTTGGTCACAAGCAGAATGGCGTTAATGCCGTCCCCGTCATACGCCCCCAGCATCGCCTTGGGCCACAGGATCACGGCCGGGATGAACGCCACCCCGTGGACCACCAAAGCAATCGTAATCACAACCAGTCCAGTCCTCAGCAAAGGCAAGCGGGGTATCAGGCCAGCTCCCGAGAAGGCATAAAGGGCGCACGCGAACAGGACAGTCGCCGCCACCAGCACGACCACCACTGGAAAGGAATGCCCCCGTTCCACCAACTTGATGATTGGCTCGGTGGCGCCAATGAAGCGGTACCACGCGGGACCGCCGAAAATGGCTGCAATATGGACCAAGGCGCCGGCGGCTGCCGCAAGGCCCGACCAGACGAGATAATTATTGCGGGCTTGCTGCATGAAGTTCCTCGTGACTGTTATGGAAAATTTGATCGGGTATCGTGACCCAAAAAAATCAGCGTACCAAATCAGTCACGCCTTCATCTCGATTGTGCGACGAATAACGCATACGAGCGCTGAACGGCAGAATGATGCGCTGGGCACGCCCGTTCGCGAGAGTGATGTTTGTCAATGGGCGGTTACCTTTGGCCGCTTCCGCACCTTAGTGCCTACCTCAAACACAACAAGGCCGAGTATTACCGCCAGTAGCGGGGTCAATTCCGGCTAGTCGACAAAGCGGCCCGCCTTCGACGATTTGTCGGTTTTCCGGGATCGACCCTGGCTGCGGCCAGCGATCCGAAAGGACTTGGGATCAAGGCCGGGCCGGGTGTCGACGGTGCGACTGGCGCCGGACTGGTGGATGCGCATGCAGCCTGGCTGCAGGCGTGACCTTAACTTCACTCTCGCGCCGGGGCTAGCTTCCCGAATTAAAAATGCGCTCGTTCGATTCCAGAAAAGCTCTCGCATTCTTGACGAACCTGGACGCCGATGAAGCATAGACCGCGTCGAGCACCAGGTCCAGCACTGGTGATATGATGCGTCCCTTTTCACAGAGAACCAGGCAACAGTTCTGTTCGCTGGCAGCGAAAACTACCGCTGCAAGAAGTGCTACGTTTAGATTCCTGCAATCGAGTCGCACATTGACGCTATCTTCCCAAATCTGAATATCGTCAGTTTTCGTGTTGCCATACATTGTTGCTTCGTAGCTCCACGACTGCGCGAGTGGCAGGACACTCTTCGCCAACGTGTGCATGGGCGTTTGATCGATGCCCTCCCAATAGTTTGGGAATACTTCTTCTTCGTCAAACAAAGCGTCGGGCAGTCGCGCGGCAAACTCCGGCAATACATCAACCATTCCACCGTGGACTCTTAGTATCCCGGCCAAGGGAATGACGGTGAACTTGAACTGCCAGACTGCCATATATCAGGCTCTCCAGAGATGTGCCAAGGTTCAGGTACGGATTTTCGTCAGCAGCTTGGTCGTCGACCGGTCATGCTCGAAATCGATCGCGATGGCCTGCCCGCCATACGCGATCACCGCCTGCCCTTCCGGGATCGCGGTCATGTCGTAGTCGCCGCCCTTGGCATAAATCTCCGGCTGGGCCTCGACGACAACTTCCAGCGCCGTATCCTCGTCAAAATCAACCACCAGGCTCACCGACTCCAGCGCGGCCAGCACGGCCATCCGGTCCGGTCCGTTATTGAGCGGGCGGTCATCGCCCTTCCCCAGGCGCTTGACCGACGCATCGGTGTTCGCCGCCACCACCAGCGACGCCCCCAGCGCACGCGCCTGCGCCAGGTAGGTCACATGCCCCCGGTGCAAAATGTCGAATACGCCATTGGTCAGGACGACCGGCTTGGGCAGGGCCGCGACGCGTTGTTTCAGTTCGCTGCGGGTGCAGATCTTGTTTTCAAATTCAGGCATGAAGTAGTAGTCAGGTAGTGGGTAAGGCGCGCCAGGATGCGATCAGCCGGCGCACGCCCGGATCGAGCGCATCGAGCTGCACATGGGTGGCGCGCCGGTAAATCATCAGCGCATAGACGGTGGCCAGGGCATTGACCTCGGGCGAGAGCGCAACCTCGTTGCCGCGCGCGGGGCGCCGGTCGCGCCAGAAATTGATCGCCGCTTCCAGTTCCTGCACGCTCAGGTCCATCATCCCCCCGGTTTATTTTGCGTCTTCCTCCGGCTCGGCTTCGATCGCCATCGACAGGTCGTTCGAACTGGACGTGTCCATGGCGCCGGGCTCCTTGCGGTCGCCGCGCAGCTTGATCTGCAGGCGCAGGCCGTTGGCCGAATCGGCATTGCGGATCGCTTCGTCGTAGCCGATATGCCCCTTGTTATACAGCTCGTACAGCGCCTGGTCAAACGTGCACATGCCCAGTTCGCGCGACTTGTGCATGATTTCCTTGATGGCCTGGAAATTCCCTTTCAGGATCATCTCGGCGATGGTGGCGGTGTTGAGCAGGATCTCGATGGCGGCCTTGCGCCCCTTGCCGTCCTCGGTGCGCACCAGGCGCTGCGAGACAATGGCGCGCAGGTTCGACGACAGGTCCATCAGCAACTGGTTGCGCCGCTCTTCCGGGAAAAAGTTGATGATCCGGTCCATGGTCTGGTTCGAGTTGTTCGCGTGCAGCGTGCCCAGGCACAGGTGGCCGGTTTCGGCGAACGCGATCGCGTGTTCCATGGTCTCGGTGTCGCGGATTTCGCCGATCAGGATCACGTCCGGCGCCTGGCGCAGGGTGTTCTTCAGGGCGTTGTGCCAGGAGTGCGTGTCCACCCCCACTTCGCGGTGGGTGATCAGGCAACCCTTGTTCTTGTGCACGTACTCGACCGGGTCTTCCACGGTAATGATGTGGCCCGCCGAATTGGCGTTGCGGTAATCGATCATGGCCGCCAGCGTGGTCGACTTGCCGGAACCGGTACCGCCCACCACCAGCACCAGGCCGCGCTTGGTCATGATGACGTCTTTCAGCACGTCGGGCAGGTCCAGCTTTTCAAAGTTCGGGATTTCCGATGCAATGGTCCGGATCACCATGGCCACGCATTGCTGCTGGACGAAGACGTTGACGCGGAAGCGGCACACATTGGGCAGCGAAATGGCGAAGTTGCATTCCATCTCGGCTTCGAACTCGTTCAGCTGCTTGGTGTTCATCAGCGACACGGCCAGCGCGCGGGTCACGTCGCCCGTCAGCTTTTGCTGGCTCATCGGCTTCATGGCGCCCTGGTGCTTCATGCTGGGCGGGAAGTCGGCGGAAATGAACAGGTCGGACCCGCCCTGGTGATGCATGACGGTGAGCAGCTTGTGGATATAGGCCAGGGCTTCCGCCGGGCCAAACGTCGTACTCATGCGCGCCTTTCTAGTGGTAAGCGGGCCCAAAACGGCCTGTGTTCCCAATTATATCGACTGCATTCCGGTAGAATATAATTTCTTTGCTGACTGATTTGCAACACTGTGTCAGGATGCAATTGGTTTGCGCCCCGATCCACTTGTTCCAAGCCATCTATGACTCTGACCGAACTGAAATATATCGTTGCCGTAGCGCGTGCGAAACATTTCGGGCACGCCGCTGAAGCGTGTTACGTCGCCCAACCCACCCTGTCGGTCGCCATCAAGAAGCTCGAAGACGAGCTCGGCGTGGTGCTGTTCGAACGCGGTGGCGCGGAAATCTCCGTCACCCCGCTGGGCGCGCAGATCATTGCCCAGGCCGAGCGCGTGCTGGAACAGACCGCCGCCATCAAGGAACTGGCCAAACAGAACAAGGACCCGCTGGCGGGCCCGCTGCGGCTGGGGGTGATCTACACCATTGGCCCCTACCTGCTGCCACCGCTGGTCAAGAACATCATCGAGCAGGTGCCGCAGATGCCGCTCATCCTGCAGGAAAACTTCACGGTGCGCCTGCTGGAACTGCTGCGCCAAGGCGAGCTGGACGCGGCCATCATGGCCTTGCCGCTGCCAGAGCACGGCATGTCCATGCAAACCCTGTACGACGAACCCTTCGTGGTGGCGATGCCACAGAACCACCCCTGGGCCAGGCGCAAGGCCATCTCGGCCGCGGACCTGAAGTCGGAAACCATGCTCTTGCTGGGCAATGGCCACTGCTTCCGCGACCAGGTGCTGGAAGTGTGCCCGGAAATGGCGCGCTTTTCCTCGCCCGGCAACGGCATGCAACGCACCTTCGAAGGCTCGTCCCTGGAAACGATACGCCACATGGTGGCCAGCGGCATCGGCCTGACCGTGCTGCCGCGCGCCTCGGTGCCGGACATGAACAGCCGCAATGGCATGCTCGCCTTCGTGCCCTTCGAGGCGCCGGTGCCGTCGCGCCGCGTGGTCATCGTGTGGCGCAAGAGCTTTACCCGCCGCGCCGCCATCGAAGCCGTCTGCGCGGCCGTGGCGGCCTGCGACCTGCCCGGAATTGACATGATTGCGCTGGAAGAAGCCGCCTGATGCCACGATGAACAAGTTGTCCCTGTATGTACGGCTGGTCCGTCTCGACAAGCCGATCGGCATCCTGCTGCTGCTCTGGCCTACCCTGATCGCCCTGTGGATTGCATCGGATGGCCGCCCCGATCCCCTGATCGTGGCCATTTTCGCGCTCGGCACGGCCCTGATGCGCTCGGCCGGCTGCGCCATCAACGACTATGCCGACCGCGACATCGACAAGCACGTCAAGCGCACCGCCGAACGGCCCCTCACCAGCGGAAAAATCCAGGCATGGGAAGCGCTGGCCATCGCCGGCGTGCTGGCCGTGGTCTCGTTCGCCCTAATCCTGCCGCTGAACGCATTGACCAAACAGCTGTCGGTGGCAGCCGTCATCATTGCCGGCACCTACCCCTATTTCAAGCGCTTTTTCGCCATTCCCCAGGCTTACCTGGGCATTGCCTTCGGTTTCGGCATCCCGATGGCCTTCGCCGCGGTGCAAAACACGGTGCCGGCGCTGGCCTGGTGGCTGCTGGTGGCCAATGTGTTCTGGGCCGTGGCCTACGACACCGAATACGCCATGGTCGACCGCGACGACGACCTGAAAATCGGCATCCGCACCTCGGCCATCACCTTCGGCCGCTTCGACGTGGCCGCCGTCATGCTGTGCTACGGCGCTTCCCTGGCCATCATCCTGGTGTGCGGCTGGACGGCCGGGCTGCGTTTCTGGTTCGTGGGCGGCATCCTGGCCGCGGCCGGCATCGCGCTGTATCACTACACTTTGATCCGCGACAGGGAGCGAACGGCTTGTTTTGCAGCATTTCGCCACAACAATTGGTTGGGTGCGGCCCTTTTTGCCGGGGTCGCGTTAGACTACGCTTTCGGATAATGTTGTCCAAATCAAAACTCATGAGGTAACAAGAATGATCCAACCGATCCCTACCAAGCCTGGCGCCCGTGACCAGTTGATGAGCGATCTGAAATCCGTCATCCAGGATGCGGAAGCCTGGCTCACCCGCGGCGGCACCATGACCGGCGAAGAGCTGCAGGCCGCCAAGGCCAAGTTCGAACGCACCCTGTCCAGCGCCAAGGCCGACCTGATCCGCTTCGAAGAAACCGTCGTCGAAAAAACCAAGGAAGCGGCCAAGGCCACCGACGAATACGTGCACGAAAACCCATGGAAGTCGGTGGGCATCGGCGCGGCGGTCGGCCTGGTGATCGGCATGCTCATTTCCCGTCGATAAGCACGATGGCGATCATCGAATCGGTAGGACGGCTGGGCGCGACCATCATCGCCATGACCCAGACAAGGCTGGAACTGGCCGCGGTCGAGATCGAAGAGGAGTCGCAACGGCTGCTCGCCTATCTGATGCTGGGCATGCTGTCACTGCTGCTGTTCGGGATCGCCCTGCTGCTCGTGGCGCTGGTGATCGTCCTGGTGTTCTGGGACAGCTACCGGATCGAGGCGGCCATCGGCATGGCCGTGCTGTTTGGCGCCGGCGGCGCGTACTGCGCGGCCAGGCTGGCGGGCAGCATTGCAGCCAAGCCGCGCCTGCTGGGCGCCACCATGGCCGAACTCAACAAAGACCTCAATTTCGTGCGCAATGCGGGAGCTGGCGATGAACGCTGATAAGTCCCCCCTGGCCGCGCGCCGCGAAGCACTGGTGGCGCAATGCGCGGCCCAGCGCATGGAAGCGGCGCAGGATTTTTATGCGCTTACCGCACCCGTGGCTTCAAGCGGCGGCAATGTGCTGGCGCTTTTCAAGGGCCGCAACCTGAAGCTGCCGCTGACGATTGCCGGCGTGGTGCTGGGGATGGTGCTGGTCAGGCCGGGACGCGCCCTGCCGATGATCACGGCCGGACTGTCACTGTGGAAGATAGCGCAGCCTTTGCTGGCGGCGCTGCGCAAACCGGCTGCTTAGCCGGCGCCCAGTTCATCGCCCAGCTCGCGGCCCCGCGCCGCGGCGGCCTTGACTGCCGCCACGATGCGCTCTTTTACTCCGCTTTGTTCCATGCTGGTCAATGCCGCATACGTGGTGCCGCCCTTTGACGTGACCTTGTCGCGCAATACCGGCACCGGATCGCTCGACTGCGCCGCCAGCTGCGCCGCGCCCACGAAGGTGGCCAGCGCCAGCTGCTTGCCCTGCTCTTCCGACAGGCCCAGTTCCACCGCCGCCTGCTGCATGGCCTCGATAAAATAGAACACATAGGCCGGGCCGCTGCCCGACACCGCCGTCACCGGGTCGATCTGGGCTTCATCGTCCAGCCATACGGTCTGGCCGACCGCTTTCATGATGGCGTCGGCCGCCTGCTTCTGTGCTTCGCTCACCCCGTCCATGGCCACCATGCCGGTGATGCCCAGACCAATGAGCGCCGGCGTATTGGGCATGGTGCGCACGATGGCGCTGTAGCCGCCCAGCCAGCGCGCCAGGTCGGCGCCGCGGATGCCGGCCGCAATCGACAGGATCAGCGGCTTGGAAGCAGCCAGGTGCGGCAGCAGCGCGGCGGCCACGTCGCGCATGTTCTGCGGCTTCACGGCCAGCACGATCACGTCGCTTGCGGCCAGCGCGCCATCGATGGCGGGCGCGATGCTCACGCCGTATCGCGCGGCCAGGCGCTGCCGCGCTTCGGCGTTCGGGTCCACCACGTGCATCTGCTTGCCCGCCAGTCCGGCGATCAGCGCCGTTGCCATGTTCCCGCCGCCGATAAATGAAATCTTCATGCTAGTCCCTTGTCGTTAATCGTAATGTCGTGAACCGAAGATGGCTGTGCCGATGCGCACGATAGTCGCCCCTTCCATCACCGCGGCGGCCAGGTCGGACGACATGCCCATCGACAGCGTGTCCAGTGCCAGCCCTTGCGCGCGCAGGGTATCGGCCAGCTCGCGCAACTGGCGAAAGGCGATACGTTGTTTTTCAGCCTGCGTCTCGGGCTCGGGGATGGCCATCAGGCCACGCAGATGCAGATTGGGTAGCAGCGCCACCTGGCGCGCCAGGTCGGGCAGCTCGCCGGGGCTGACGCCACTCTTGCTAGCTTCACCACTGATGTTAACTTGCAGACAAATATTCAGGGGCCCCAGTTCGGGCGGCCGCTGCTCCGACAGGCGCTGCGCGATCTTCAGCCGGTCGACCGTGTGCACCCAGGAGAAGCCGCCAGCAATGGGTTTCGTCTTGTTGCTCTGGATCGGGCCGATGAAATGCCATGCGAGTTCGATCCCTGGCAGCGCCTGTGCGACAGCGCGCATTTTGTCCAGCGCTTCCTGCAGGTAGTTCTCGCCAAATGCCCGCTGGCCGGCCGCAACCGCGTCGAGCACTGCCCCGGCCGGAAAGGTTTTTGAAACGGCCAGCAACTGCACGTCCGCGCGCGGGCGTCCCGCAGCGGCGGCAGCGGCAACAATACTCGCATCGACTGCTTGCAAGTTGTGGGCGATTGTGGACATAATCATTTTCAGCGGGCAATTCAAGGCAGGTCGATCATTGCGAAACGCGCACACATCGGCATGCGCCCATCCACGGCACAGGGATTATAAATGGACATCTCCGAATTACTCGCATTCTCCGTCAAGAACAAGGCATCCGACCTGCACCTCTCGTCCGGCCTGCCGCCGATGATCCGCGTGCACGGCGACGTCCGCCGCATCAACCTGCCGCCGCTCGAGCACAAGGATGTGCACGGCATGATCTATGACATCATGAACGACGGCCAGCGCAAGGCGTACGAAGAAGTGCTGGAGTGCGATTTTTCGTTTGCGATTCCCGGCCTGGCGCGCTTTCGCGTCAACGCCTTCAACCAGGAACGGGGCGCGGCCGCCGTGCTGCGGACCATTCCGTCGAAGATCCTGTCGCTGGAAGACCTGAACGCCCCAAAAATTTTCGCCGAACTGGCCATGCGTCCGCGCGGCCTGGTGCTGGTCACCGGCCCTACCGGCTCCGGCAAGTCGACGACGCTGGCCGCGATGGTGAACCACCTCAATGAAAATGAGTACGGCCACATCCTGACCATCGAAGACCCGATCGAATTCGTGCATGATTCGAAGAAGTGCCTGATCAACCAGCGCGAAGTGGGCCCGCACACGCTGTCGTTCAACAACGCGCTGCGTTCGGCGCTGCGCGAAGATCCGGACTGTATCTTGGTGGGCGAGCTGCGCGACCTTGAAACCATCCGCCTGGCCCTGTCGGCCGCGGAAACGGGCCACCTTGTGTTCGGCACGCTGCACACCTCGTCGGCCGCGAAAACCATCGACCGTATCGTCGACGTGTTCCCCGCGGACGAAAAAGAGATGGTCCGCGCGATGTTGTCCGAATCGCTGCAGGCGGTCATTTCGCAGACCCTGCTCAAGACCAAGGACGGCAGCGGCCGCGTGGCGGCGCACGAAATCATGATCGGCACGCCGGCCATCCGCAACCTGATTCGCGAAGCGAAGATCGCGCAGATGTATTCGTCCATCCAGACCGGCAGCAACGTCGGCATGCAAACGCTGGACCAGAACCTGACCGACCTGGTTCGCCGCAATGTGATCTCCGCCGGCGCCGCGCGCTCCGCGGCCAAGATCCCTGATAACTTCCCGGGTTAAATTATGGAACGCGACCAGGCTTCAAAATTCATGTTCGACCTGCTGCGTCTGATGACCAGCAAAAACGGGTCGGACTTGTTCATCACCGCCGGCTTCCCGCCGGCGATCAAGATCGACGGCAAAATGACGCCGGTATCAAGCCAGCCCCTGACGCCCAGCCACACGTCCGACCTGGCCCGCGCCATCATGAACGACAAGCAGGGCGCCCTGTTCGAACTGTCGAAGGAATGCAATTTCGCGATCAGCCCGGGCGACCTGGGACGCTTCCGCGTGTCCGCCTTCGTGCAAATGAGCTGCGTGGGCATGGTGCTGCGGACGATTACCACCACCATCCCGCGCCTGGACGACCTGGGCCTGCCGGAAGTATTGAAAGATATCGTGATGACCAAGCGCGGCCTGGTCATCATGGTCGGCGCTACCGGTTCGGGTAAATCGACCACGCTGGCGGCGATGGTCGGCTACCGCAACGAGAACAGCTACGGCCACATCATCACGATCGAAGATCCGGTCGAGTATGTCCACCCGCACAAGAACTGCGTGATCACCCAGCGTGAAGTGGGCGTCGATACCGAAACGTTCGAAGTGGCGCTGAAAAACACCCTGCGCCAGGCGCCGGACGTGATCCAGATCGGCGAGATCCGCGAACGCGAAACCATGGAACACGCAATCGCGTTTGCCGAAACCGGCCACCTGTGCCTGGCCACGCTGCACGCCAACAGCGCCAACCAGGCGCTTGACCGCATCATCAACTTCTTCCCCGAAGAGCGCCGCCAGCAGCTGCTGATGGACTTGTCGCTGAACCTGAAAGGCCTCATTTCGCAGCGCCTGATTCCGAAGAAGGAATCGAAGGGCCGCTGCGTGGCGATCGAGATCATGCTCAACTCGCCGCTGATCTCCGACCTGATCTTCAAGGGCCAGGTGCACGAGATCAAGGAGATCATGAAGAAATCGCGCGAACTGGGCATGCAAACCTTCGACCAGGCGCTGTTCGACCTGCACGAGGCCGACCTGATCACTTACGAAGACGCACTGCGCAACGCCGACTCGGTCAACGACCTGCGCCTGGCCATCAAGCTCAAGGGCAAGGAAGCGAAGAATCGCGACCTGTCCGCGGGCACAGAACATTTGGGGATTGTCTGATGAGCACACACGACTTCAAGGCGGAAGATATTTCCGGCACCGCGATCGACCTTTCCCAGTACAAGGGCAAGGTCCTCCTGATCGTGAACACCGCCAGCGAATGCGGCTTCACGCCGCAGTACAAGGGCCTGGAACAGGTGTATGAACAGTTCAAGGACAAGGGCGCGGTAGTGCTGGGCTTCCCCTGCAACCAGTTCGGCGGCCAGGAACCGGGCGGCGAGGCGGAAATCGGCGCCTTCTGCGAAAAGAATTTCGGGGTCACCTTCCCGCTGTTCAAGAAGGTCGACGTGAATGGCAGCGCTGCGCATCCCCTGTTCCAGCACCTGAAGAAGGCTGCGCCTGGCTTGCTGGGCACGGAAGCGATCAAGTGGAACTTCACCAAGTTCCTGGTAAAAAAGGATGGCACGGTCTACAAGCGCTATGCGCCGTCGACCAAACCGGAAGAGCTGGTCGGCGATATCGAAAAGCTGCTGGCCGAGTAAGTTGTAGGAATGTAGATGGCAGCCATATCAAATAGTCATATTCGATAAGCAGAATTCAAATTTCCATAAGATAACATTCACAAATCAAATAACCAGTATACGCGCCACGCGGAGCGATATTGTATTTGTGAATGTTTAGTATCAGAAATTGAAATTGGCGTTATATGTGTCGTATCCCCATAATGTGAGTACACCAAAAACACATTGAAAGGAACGATATATGAACATCGTCAAAAACATGGAAGTCGTCTTCATCGCAGCCCTGGCACTGGCCGCCGTCACCGGCTTCGCTACCGCCAAGGTCAACGCCCCGCGCGCTGCCACCATCAGCACCGCTGCCGCCCCGATCATGGAAGGCGACATCGCCACCGTGGTGGTGACCGCCAAGCGCCTGACCGCTGCTGAAAAAGCGCGTCTCGGTTCGTAATTGTCAGGCCAGCGCCTGGTCGATCAGTTCGATCCAGTGCGTGACGGGTGTTTCGGTACCCGATTGCAGGTGAGTGACGCAGCCGATGTTGGCCGACACGATGATATCGGGTTCGGCAGCATGCAAGGCCGCCAGCTTCCTGTCTCTCAGTTCAGTAGCAAGTACTGGCTGCAGCACTGAATAGGTGCCGGCCGATCCGCAACACAGATGGCTGTCGGCGCACAGTTTCACATCAACGCCGGCAGCACGCAGCACCCCTTCCACCTTGCCTCGAATCTGCTGCCCGTGCTGCAAAGTACATGGCGGATGCCAGGCGACCCGCTTTGCCAGTTTCCCCTTCACCTTCGCTGCGATGTCGCCTTCGAACTGCGGCATGATCTCCGACAGGTCGCGCGTCAGTTCCGCTATGCGCTGCGCTTTTGCCGCGTACGCGGGATCATGCGCCAGCAGGTGTCCATATTCCTTGACCGTGACGCCGCAGCCGGATGCGGTCATCACGATCGCCTCCACCTGCTCCACCAGCGGCCACCAGGCGTCGATATTGCGGCGCATGTCGTCCAGCCCGCCGTCCTGGTCATTCAGGTGATAGCGCAGCGCGCCGCAGCAGCCCGCTTTCGGGGCCGAGATCAGCTGCACGCCGAAAGCATCGAGGACGCGGGCCGCGGACGCATTGATATTCGGGCCCATGGCCGGCTGCACGCAGCCTTCCAGCACCAGCATCTTGCGCGCATGCTCGCGCTTTGGCCGCTTGCCGGCGCTGGCGGCGGGGCGCAGCTTGTCCTGCATGTCCTGGGACAGGAATGGCCGCACCAGCTTCCCCGCGCGATACGCAGTCCTGAAGAGCCATGAACGCGGCAGCGCCTCCCTGAGCACCATCCGCTTGATGCGGTCGGCCAGCGGCCGTTCCACGCGTTCTTCGACCACCCGGCGCCCGATATCGGCCAGGCGGCCGTACTGCACGCCGGACGGACAGGTTGTTTCGCAACTGCGGCAAGTCAGGCAGCGGTCCAGATGCAGTTGCGTTTTCTGCGTGACGGGCGCGCCTTCGAGCACCTGCTTGATCAGGTAGATGCGGCCGCGCGGGCCATCGAGTTCGTCGCCCAGGACCTGGTAGGTCGGACAGGTTGCGGTGCAAAAGCCGCAGTGCACGCAGGCGCGCAGGATGGCTTCGGCTTCGTCGCCGTCCTGCGTCCCCTTGATGAAATCAGCCAGATTGGTTTGCATGACTAGTACATCCGCCCTGGATTGAAAACCTGCGATGGATCGAAAGACGCCTTCAGGCGCTCGTGGATGCGCGCGACGGCGGGCGCCAGCGGCTGGAATACGCCGACGCTCTTGTCGCCGCCACGGAACAAGGTGGCATGGCCGCCGGCGGCGGTGACCGCACGCCGGATATTCTGCGCCATTGACGCGTCGGCCCGAAGCCAGCGCTGCGCCCCGCCCCATTCAATGAGCTGTTCGCCGCGCAGCACGATGGCGCTTGCGCTGGACGGCACGGACAGGCGCCAGATGCTGCCGCTGAAAAAGCTGTGGCGCTGTTCGCGCAGCGAGGTCCAGAATTGTGCGCCGTCGCCGACAAGGTCGCCACCCATGCCGCGTTCGGCCGCGTCAACCGCAGCCTGCGCGCCGGACAGGCGCAGCGTCAGCATGCCGTCATGCCAGCAGCTTGCCGATATCGGCAGCGGCTGGCCGCCCCATTCATTCATGCTGCGGATTGCCGTGATTTCGTCCATCTCGAAGCGGATTGTTGTTTCGCGCACCGTGCGCGGCAGGACCTTGACCGAGTGCTGCAGCACGAGGCCCAGCGTGCCCATGGAACCGGCCAGCAAGCGCGATACGTCGTAGCCGGCCACGTTCTTCATCACCTGGCCGCCAAAGGTGAGCACCTCGCCTTTGCCATCCATGAGCTGGGTGCCGAGCACAAAGTCGCGTACCGCGCCGCTCGTTGCGCGGCGCGGGCCCGACAGGCCGCTGGCAATCACGCCGCCAAGGGTGGCGCCTTCGCCGAAATGCGGCGGCTCGAAGGCCAGCATCTGATTGCGTTCTGCCAGCGCTGCTTCGATCTCCGCCAGCGGCGTCCCGCAGCGCGCCGTGATCACCAGCTCGGACGGTTCGTAGTCGACGATGCCTCTGTAGACGCGCGTGTCGAGGATGTCGCCCGCGAGTTCCTGGCCGTACCAGTCCTTGGTGCCGCCGCCACGAATGCGCAGCTTGCCGCCGGCGCTGGCAGCGTCGAGTATCTGTTGGCGAAATTGTTCGATCATGTCAGAAACGCGGCAAGCCGGCAAAAGGCAGCGCGCCGCCGGAAACGCGCATCTTGCCGAATTCGGCGCAGCGGTTCAGGGTGGGAATGGCCTTGTCGGGGTTGAGCAAGAAGGGCGCGTCGAAGGCGCGCTTCACGGCGAAAAACATGTCGAGCTCCGCACGCGAGAACTGCAGGCACATCGAATTGATTTTTTCGATGCCCACGCCATGTTCGCCCGTGATGGTGCCGCCCACTTCCACGCACAGCGCCAGGATGTCGGCGCCGAAGGCTTCGGCGCGTTCGAATTCGCCGGGCTGGTTGGCGTCGAACAGGATCAGCGGATGCAGGTTGCCGTCGCCGGCGTGGAACACGTTGGCGCAGCGCAGGCCATGGGTTTCCTCCATGCGCGCGATGCCAAGCAGTACCCGCGCCAGGTGCTTGCGCGGAATGGTCCCGTCCATGCAGTAGTAGTCGGGCGAAATGCGGCCCGCCGCCGGGAAGGCGTTCTTGCGGCCCGACCAGAAGCGCAGGCGCTCCGCTTCGGACTGCGAAATGGTGATGGCGCTGGCGCCCGCGCCGGCCAGCACGGCCGACATGCGCTCGATTTCCTCGTCCACTTCGAGCCGGGTGCCGTCGGCTTCGCATAGCAGGATGGCCGCCGCGTCGGTGTCGTAGCCGGCTTTCACGAAGGGTTCGACCATGCGCGAGGACGTGCGGTCCATCATTTCCAGCCCCGCTGGAATGATCCCGGCAGCGATCACGCTGGCCACGGCATTGCCGCCCGTGACCACGTCGTCGAACGACGCCATGATCACGCGCGCGGTTTCAGGCTTGGGAATGAGCCTGACCGTCACTTCGGTGACGATGCCCAGCATGCCTTCCGAGCCGATGAAGACGGCCAGCAGGTCCAGGCCCGGCGCGTCGAGCGATTCGCCGCCAAGTTCAATGATGTCGCCCTCGATTGTGGCCACGCGCACGCGCATGACGTTGTGAATGGTGAGCCCGTATTTGAGGCAGTGCACGCCGCCAGAGTTTTCTGCCACGTTGCCGCCGATGGTGCAGGCAATCTGCGACGAGGGATCGGGGGCGTAGTACAAGCCGTGCGGCGCGGCGGCGTCCGAGATGGCCAGGTTGCGCACGCCCGGCTGCACCACCGCCAGGCGCGCAAAAGGCTCCATGCGCACGATCCGGTTCAGGCGCGCGGTGGACACCACCACGCCGTCGGCGATCGGCATGGCGCCGCCGGACAGGCCAGTGCCCGCGCCGCGCGGCACGATGGGGACATTCATCTCACGGCAGGTGTTGAGGATGGCCAGCACCTGCGCTTCATCTTCGGGCAGGGTGACGATCATGGGCAACTGGCGGTAGGCGGCAAGGCCGTCGCACTCGTAGGGACGGGTATCTTCCGCCTCGGACAGCACGCATCCGGCCGGCAACAAGGCACGCAATGCGGCGGCGACTTTCAGCTTGCGTTCATTAT
This sequence comes from Pseudomonadota bacterium, assembly GCA_040388805.1. Taxonomy (GTDB): domain Bacteria; phylum Pseudomonadota; class Gammaproteobacteria; order Burkholderiales; family Burkholderiaceae_D; genus Telluria_A. The sequence goes on along the minus strand of JAZKBE010000086.1, from coordinate 34,772 downwards.
CGATGGTCATCCCTGATTGTAAGCAGATTCGGGCGATTTGTCGTATGCTCGCCCTATTCATTTCAGCTATCGGGACACTATCATGGGTAATCGACTCTCCAAGATCGCCACGCGCACCGGCGACAACGGCACCACGGGCCTGGGCGACGGCAGCCGCACCGAAAAAGACAGCACGCGCATCCATACGCTGGGCGAAGTCGACGAGCTCAATTCCTTCGTCGGCCTGCTGCTGTGCGAAGACATGCCGGCCGAACTGCGCGAAGAGCTGGTCTCCATCCAGCACGACCTGTTCGACCTGGGCGGCGAGCTGTGCATCCCCGGCTACCAGCTGATCACGGACGACCATGTGGGACGCCTGGACGACCTGCTGGAGAAGTACAACTCCACGCTGCCGCCGCTGAAGGATTTCATTTTGCCTGCGGGCTCGCGCGCGGCGTCGATCGCCCACCTGTGCCGCACCGTGTGCCGGCGCGCCGAACGCAGCATCGTGGCGCTGGGGCGGACGGAGAAGATCAACGACCATCCGCGCCAGTATGTGAACCGGCTGTCGGACCTGATGTTCGTGCTCTCGCGCGTGCTGAACCGCTTTGCCGGCGGCAGCGACGTGCTGTGGCAGCACGAGCGCAAGCGGGGCTGAGGGTGAAGCTGTTCGCGGTGGGGATGCTGGCGGCGAATATGGCGTTTGCGGCGCCGATGCAGGCCGAGGTGCCGCAGTTGCTGGCGGCTGTCGAAAAATCGGGCTGCGAATTCAACCGGAATGGCAGCTGGCACGACGCGAAAAAAGCCCGTGCGCATTTGCAGTCGAAGTATGACTACCTGGTGAAGAAGAACCTGGCGACGACGACCGAGGACTTCATCGAGCGTGGCGCCACCAAGAGCAGCACCAGTGGGCAGAAGTACCTGATCAAATGTGCGGGTGCTGCGGCGGTACCAAGTGCGACGTGGCTCACCGACGAACTAAAAAAAGTCAGAAAACCTTGATCCGTCGACGGTGATCCATGCCACCTCTGTTCAGGGGAGCAGACACAATGCGTTTAAAGTACATCCAAGGAAATCTAGTCTTCGCCCTATTGGCTATCCTTTGTTTGCCATGCTGGGCGGCCGAAATCACCACGACCTTTTCAAATTGGAAGGTATATCCTGATTCCGGGGACTGTGGAGGACAGACGCTAACGCTTGTCCAAGATAGCAAGCTTCGCGTCATTCGAGGGTACCTGCAATCGTATGTGGGAAACTGCGAGGCCACGAAGACGCCGATTGAGAACATCCAAATGGATCGGCAACTTCGTAAGCTTTCGTTTGCTGCTCCTGAGTATGTGCAAGATGGAAAAGGCGGACTCGACATCGCAGGAGAGCGCCGATTCTCAGGTACGCTCACGAAGAGTCGCATAAAGGGAACGATTCGGTATTGCTCAGCAGGTAGCAAGCCTTGCACTTCTTCGGAGCAGATTTTCTTGCGAGCCGTGGCTCGTGATACTCCATAGTCCAATTGAAGCTTGTGCTTAGCCGGGCCCCATCCGCTCAAGTGCGCTCGCTGCATCGAGAAGGCCGCCCAGAATCTTGTCGGCGACCTTTTCCGAGAATCCAGCGGGAAGGTCAGCGCGTACCTTGTCCACGACCGCAGGCGTGCGGGCAATGAAGTCCTGCAGCAGCGGCTCGGCGCTGTCGTCGTAGCCAACCTTCTTCGCAGTACTATTGAAGTGTCGCCGCATGATGCTGCGCGCCAGGTAGTGCCGGTTTTTCCCGAGCAGGGCCATCGCCATCTTGATGTCCTGGTCGGCCCACAGGTTCGGCCCGGCGCCGATAACGGGATAAGCTGACATCACATCATAAACGGGCGCCAGCTTGAAACGCCCCTCGCCGGCAAGCAGCTGGATGCTGAAATTCTTGGCGTGGCCATCCGGTGCCCGCAGCATCCAGAACAGCAGTTGCGCTGCCATGAGCGTGCGCATGTCTGTGGCGGCGTGCTGCGATTGTTGCAAGAGGGTGAACATCTTCTGCAAGCCTGGGCCGCCTTCATTTTCGTATTTCACCAGCGGTGAGCTTCCAGTTGCCTGGCAAAAATCCTCCTGCACAAGCCGGAATAGCTGCTTGCCGCTGGCTGAAAGTGCACGGTCGAAACGCTCGACGACGAGCACGCGCTGCGATCCGAACGTCGCAATCTCGGCATTGGCCGTGGGCAGGCCGTACTCCTTGAACAGGCGCAGGCATAACCATTCGTTGTCGACCGACGTGGAGAAGTCGGCCTTGCGGCCACCTACCATCCCGATTGGGAGCTTGAAGATGTGCGTCGTCGGCGTTGCGCCACGCGGCTTCAGCCATTTACCATCCCAACGCAAGAAGGCATCCTTCTCCTGCGCACCCGCCAGCGAAATCCGGAAGTCGTCGTCGGGGTGCTGTGGAGCGCCGTACTGGCCTGGATTAACCACTTCAAGCAGGTGCCGCTCGATGGCTTCCTCGTCTAGCGCTATGCCGTCAATTCGGCCTATTCCTTCCGGCTCAGCGCCTTCCGGCAGGAGCTGCAAGGCGCCCACGCAGTCCCTGCCAATGGCCGCTAGAAGATCGCAAGCGTCGATAGAGCCGGTCTTGAACCGGGCTGCCACCCGTCTGCGGATGATGTCGCTGTCCGGCAGCAAGCCCTCGAAGTAATGCGAGACAATGGCGCCCTTGAGCGGCTCATTACGTAGATTGAACGGCATCGACAGCGAGATGGGGCGCCCACGCGGGGAGCTGCGCCAGGCGACGTCGTACTGCATCTCGGAGACCCCATTGGCATAGACCGTCCATCGCCCAATGTAGTCCCCGTTGGCCCAGAGATGCAGTGTTTGGCTGTGCGAGCGGCGACCCATGATTACCACTCCGCCGAGCTGCTTATTGCAGAAGTGTCCCGCTCGCCGAGACGAGGCTCCAGCTCAAGTGCTGAACACCAGCTGAGCAGCTGCTTGACGCTGATTTCGTCAGGATGTTTCTCAAGGTACGAGATGCGGTTCTGGCTCAGACCGACTCGATTTGCTACCGCCGTCTGTGTGAGCTTTTGCCGTTTGCGGGTCGATACGAGCAGCTGGCCGAGCTGTGCCGCGGTGACGAGAAGATGGGGAGTGGGCGAAATAGACATAGGAGAAATTATCCGCTATTCAGATAAACACATTTTATCTGGAATACAGCTAAAGTCAATATAGCCGAATTTCGGCTAAACACTGAAGCTGGCGGCCAGATGACTGATTCAGCTGCGCTTGAAGGTCGGCAGTTGGTCGACTGCTGCCGGTCGTGACCGTCTTCGATTTTTCCGCTTTGGCAACATGCTATGCTGAAGGCAACGGCCGGGTTCGAGCCAAATACGGGCGTTTCCTCAACAAGAGCCAGCAGAAACGGCCTGAAACAAGCGACTGTCGCAAGATTGTCGTAACGTTGTCGTCACATTGCCGGGGTATTGCCGCAGGCGATACGTGGAACTTTTCGTCGTTTCAATGGATCATGCAGTTGCCTCTACCACACAAGGCTTTGAATAGCATAAAGCATGAATATCAACTCCACGTTAGTGAAAAAACTTAGAACAGACAAGTCCTGGTCACAGGAGGAACTGGCAACTGCGTCAGGACTGAACCTGCGAACGGTGCAGCGAATCGAAACAGAGGCGACGGCTTCGCTGCAATCGAAAAAGGCGCTAGCTTCGGTATTCGAAATTGCTGTCAAAGACCTTGAACACCTGGAATTACCCACTATGCAAACGCATGAATACAAAACGATCAATATCGAGTTGAAGCAGGGATTTCTCGCTGGTATCAAGCCCGCGCGGTTGCCTGACCTGACGAAAATCCTCAACAAGGAGGGTCAGGAAGGTTGGCGTTTGGTACAGATCCTGTCGCACGATCTGATGATGTCGAATACGACAGAAAAATTGGTGGCAATCTTTGAACGGCCGATAAGAAGTTGAAATTGATGTCAGGACTTATCACGCCTGACATTCGATAAGACAAGGTAAGCAGGACCACTCAGAAAAATTGGAAAAACAATCTTGAAAAAATCGATACACCTCGCCCTCATCGCCTTCGCCGCCATGGTTCTGCCGGCAAATGCTTGCATCAATGAGACTGGCACAAATCACCGGGGCGAGAAAATCGAGCTATCGATGTACGCGGGCCAGAACCTCAAACCGCTCCTGGTCACGCCGACGAGCAAGGCAGACCTGATCGATAAGTCTAAGTACATCATCAAGGCTGCACGAGAAGATCCGTCGTTCGAAAATTTGAATGATCTGGCCGCTGTCCTGATACGTCACGGCCGGCTCACCGAAGCGGTCAGCCTATTGCTGTTCCTGGAACGAAAATACCCCGGCCATTACGAGACGGCATCGAATGTCGGTACCGCATATGAATTGATGGGGCGAAACAAAGACGCGCTGAAATGGATACTTGAGGGGATGAAGCGAAACCCCAGCGATCATTACGGCACAGAATGGCTGCACGTTCATATCCTGAAAGCAAAGTTGGGCCAGCTCCCCAAGCCCGGACCGGGCCGATCCATACTGAACCTTGATTTTGGAAATGACGCCACGCCGCGCCGCCCGGCGACTTTTACCATTGGGAACGCAGGGAAACAGCTTTCCTTATTTTCCGTGGGACTTGCCTTGCGCTACCAGTTGCTAGAGCGAATAGCGTTCGTCTCCGCGCCAGACCCAATGGTGGCGGGCCTGTTGCTCGATTGGGCCAACTTGGAGCTGCTCGCCGGCACCGTGGAATCGGCTGACGTGCTTTACGACGCTGCAATTCGATATGGAAGCGACGCTAGCCGGACAATTGCGGTGCGTAAGGCCCAAGTGGCAAGAATCCTTGCAACGGCAAAGAGGACGCCAGACGTACAAGGGCGATGCGAGCTATGCGAATTTCCTCTTCCGCCTGACGTAAAGGAATAGTGAGCGGTCAGGTATTGTTGGCGAATCAGCGCCTTCATATCGGTCACTTTCCCTTTCGCTTTGGGCAGCACTCATCGACTAGCTTTCTGGCGAACCTATGTGCAGCATTGACTTGATCCTGAGTCAGGTCGCGCGAAGTCTGGGCGATGAGGGAAGCATCGTGTATCGGCTTCGTTCCCGGAATACGCAGCCGAAGTTCCAGATAAGCGAGAAGGTAGGCGAGGCCAAGTTCGGGGTTCTTTTCGCCCAGGCTGCCATCCAGGTAGCTGCCAGACAAATCACCCAAAACCTCCTTATTGCCAGTGCGCTGTGCCTCCTCGATCAGCGCCATGCGAGTTGACGTCTGCCATTCCACTACGGCCGGGTCGTCAGGACGCGTTTGGAGCGCCCATACATCACCATCCAGCGGACCGAATCTGTGCTGCGCCACGACTGCCCCATTCACGCCTGCCTTCACGGCCACCCGCAGTAGACGCGCCATATCCATGAGGTGCCGTTGCATAATGCCAGCGCAGGCGATTGCCGAAGGCTCGGGCGGCGGCATTTCGATAAAGCCGCGCTCCCAATCGTGCGCTGCCTTGCACTGCGCGGTGATATGGAAAGCAGCCAAGGCGTCTACCGGTCGTCCACTTGCCACCAGCGCGTCGATTTCCAAACCTTTGGAAGAAGGCTCACGGGTCGGCTGAATGCGTTCATCAGTGTCAAAAAATCTGCGAGCATCCGTGGCGGGTGGCGGTGCCTGTGCAGCAGCAATTACAACGCTCTGTCCACTGGTCATACCGACCGTCCACATCCACACAGCAAGCCCAATCAATGCCAGGATAATTGCTGCTTTCTTCAAGTGCGACTCCACGGAAGGTATATAGCCATAGAACGGCGAATATTGGTATTCTACTTCCGCCATGGGGCGCAAGCTGCCTGTCGCGACTTCGTGTCGTCCATATGACCAGATTGGCCCGTCGACAGTCGACAAGAAGTAGACTCACGAGTAAAAGGATTCCCATTCATGTTCAAAGCCAGGCGTCATAGGTCATGACTCATCACCGTCCAGAATGGATCTGGTACGTAGCAAGCTTCGTGGTCGAGTCACGAATCGAGGGAGTGTTTGAACCAATCGTGTTGATCGAGAGTATTCTGCTTCGTGCCGAATCGCCTGAGGCGGTCTTCATAAAGGCGGCGTCTCGGTGTGCTTCGTCCGATATTGAGAATGAATATAGGAACAAGTTCGGCGAAGTAGTTTCACAACGCTATTTGGGCATACACGACATCGAGGATTTGCAAACCGAACAGCCAGAAGACGAACTAGTCTTGCAAGTTCGCGTAGTGTCAAACAAACTGCAAGTCGAAGCAAACAGTCTCGTTCGAACCAAGAATGAACTTTCTCTCTTCGGGGGCCAAAGGCCTGAGTTCTCGCGGCTAAATCAGTGAACAGGACGAACCCTTATGCAGCAGCCAACCCTCACCAATAAGATTTGGAATCGAGCCTGTATGGGCGAGAATCCAGGTTCGGCGCCAGGAGATTCGGCCTTGGAAGCAATGATCAGTTTTCACGGCGTAGCAATGAATGGCGGAGTACTCCATGCAACCGAATGCTTCACTTCAGAGGAGCTGGAGAAAGCCAAAGCTAGCTATCAATATTTTGACATCGTGCGCATCCCTGAGCTGATCTGTGCTGCACAGGCCTTGCTACAAGGAGGTGAAGATTTAGACGCGCATGAGGAGGCGTTTGATCAAAAGTATTCGGAAGAGATACCCGATGATGTAACGCTGAGCAAGGCATTCGAGGCGCACTACAAGCGGAGTCCCGACAGCTATGCGCCAATTGCCGAGCATTGATGTCCGCTTCGAGGTGGAAATCTCCGATTGCGGCCCTCTTTGTCGGGCTATCTCAATTTAACCCGCCGATTGTTTTCTTTGGCTGACCCCGCCACTTTGGCGATCAAAGTATATTGGACGTTGCAAATGCGAACCTGGACCATTGATCAGTTTGAATTCGAAGATCCACAGAGCGAGGAAATGCTTGAAGTCGCAGTTGCAAGTCGAACCGCCTTTCCGTTCGCGAACGTTGCGGAGTTCGTAGCCGTCGCCGTCGGGCAACAAGCCGCAAGAGACCTTTCCGATGCAACGCCATTTGAGGAGCTGTCAGAGAAGAGTACAGTACAGAAGTACCTTGGGCAATTCACTACCATCGAGTTGCCGTCACCGTGTGAATGGCCAACATTCATCCTAAGTGACGAGTGGAATGAGCGCCACTTCATACTTTGCAGTCCTGAGGGATTTGTCAGCTATCGCTGGACCACAAGTGCATAGTTGATCGAACATGAAGGCGCGGTACCTCACACCCGGCAAACTGACAAATCGTCGATTCGTCATTCCCGCGCATGCGCGGGAATGACGGGGAGGGTTCAGGTGTTGTTGACGACCAGCCGAGGTTCCACAGCGCCGAAGCGTTGGCGAATCGAGGCTGCAATACCCTTGGCATCCAGGCCCACGCTGGCCAGCAAAGCTGCCGGGTCGCCATGGTCGATGAACTTATCCGGAAGGCCAAGCATCAGGATCGGCTTGACGATGCCTTCCGCGGCCAGCGCTTCGGCCACCGCGGCACCAGCACCACCCATCACGCAGCCCTCTTCCACCGTCACCAGGTAGTCATGGTCCGCGGCCAGCTGGCGCACCAGTTCCACGTCCAGCGGCTTGATGAAGCGCATATTGGCCACCGTCGCTTTGAGCTCGGTGCCGGCCGCCACGCTTGGCGCAACCATCGAACCAAAGGCCAGAATCGCCACGCCCTTGCCGTGCTGCTTGATCTCGCCCTTGCCGATCTCGATGGAGCTCAGTTCCTTCTCGATCACCGCGCCGATGCCCGTACCGCGCGGATAGCGGATCGCCGCAGGTCCGGGATAGTGGTAGCCGGTGGTGAGCATCTGGCGGCATTCGTTTTCGTCCGATGCAGCCATGACGACCATGTTCGGAATGCAGCGCAGGTAGGAGATGTCGTAATTGCCTGCGTGGGTAGCGCCATCGGCGCCCACCAGGCCCGCGCGGTCAAGCGCAAACGTCACGTCCAGGTTCTGCAAAGCCACGTCGTGAATCAGCTGATCGTAGGCGCGCTGCAGGAAGGTCGAATAGATCGCCACCACTGGCTTCAAGCCTTCGGTTGCCAGGCCACCGGCGAAAGTCACCGAGTGCTGTTCCGCGATGCCCACATCGAAATAGCGGTCCGGGAACTGCTCTTCAAATTTGACCATGCCCGAGCCTTCGCGCATTGCCGGCGTAATGCCGACCAGGCGCTTGTCGGAAGCGGCCATGTCGCACAACCAGCTGCCGAATACTTCGGTGTAGGTAGTCTTGCCCGGCGCCGCCGCAGGCTTGATGCCTTCGTTCGGATTGAACTTGCCGGTGCCGTGATACAGGATAGGCTCGGCCTCGGCCAGCTTGTAGCCCTGGCCCTTCTTGGTCACCACGTGCAGGAACTGTGGGCCCTTGAGCTTGCGAATGTTCTCCAGCGTCGGGATCAGCGATTCCAGGTCATGGCCGTCGATCGGGCCGATGTAGTTGAAGCCGAATTCTTCGAACATGGTGGCCGGGACCACCATGCCCTTGGCGTGTTCTTCAAAGCGCTTGGCCAGTTCCAGCACGGGACCGGGCAGCACCGACTTGCCGACGTTCTTGGCGGCGGCATAGAACTGCCCCGACATCAGGCGCGCCAGGTAGCGGTTCAATGCGCCCACCGGCGGCGAGATCGACATGTCGTTGTCGTTCAGCACCACCAGCAGGTTGATGTCTTCCTGTACGCCGGCGTTGTTCAAAGCCTCGAAGGCCATGCCCGCGGTCATGGAGCCGTCGCCGATCACGGCGATCGCGTGACGCGCCTCGCCCTTGATCTTGGCTGCCTGCGCCATGCCCAGCGCGGCCGAAATGGACGTCGACGAGTGCGCGGTGCCAAAGGTGTCGTATTCGCTTTCCGAGCGGCGCGGGAAGCCCGATACGCCGTTCAACTGGCGCAGTGTGTGCATCTGGTTGCGGCGGCCGGTCAGGATTTTGTGCGAGTAGGTCTGGTGGCCCACGTCCCAGACGATGCGGTCGTACGGCGTGTTGAACACGTAATGCAGCGCGATGGTCAGTTCGACCGTGCCCAGGTTCGACGACAAGTGGCCGCCCGTCTTCGACACGGAGTCGAGCAGGAAGTTGCGCAGTTCATGCGCCAACGGCGTCAGTTGGTTACGGGCCAGCTTGCGCAGTTCGGCTGGTTCGTTGATTGTCTCTAGCAAGTTCATTTACGCTTTCCGCTGCACGATCAGGTCTGCCAATTCGCGCAGCCGACCTGCTTTCTCTCCGAACGGGGCGAGCGCTTCATGCGCGTCGCACCGCAATTTTTCCGCCAGGGCGCGCGAAGGTTCGAGCCCCAGAATCGATACGTACGTCGGCTTGTTGGCCGCCGCATCCTTGCCCGCCGTCTTGCCCAGCGTGGCCGAATCGGCCGTCGCGTCAAGCACGTCGTCGACCACCTGGAAGGCCAGGCCGATCGCATTCGAATACGTGTCCAGCGCCGCCAGCTGCTGCGGCGACAAATCGCCGCCCGCCAGCGCGCCCAGCACCACCGAGGCGCGCAGCAAGGCGCCCGTTTTCAGCTGGTGCATCTGCTCCAACTGTTCAAGCGTGAGCGACAGGCCCACGCTATCGAGGTCAATGGCCTGGCCGCCGCACATGCCGTGCGACCCGGCCGCGTGCGCGAGCAGGCGCAGCATGGCTACCTGGCGCGCCGGCGGTACGCTGTCGGCGTCGGCCAGCACCAGGAAGGCCTGGGCTTGCAGCGCGTCGCCAACGAGCAGCGCGGTCGCTTCGTCGTAGGCCACATGCACCGTCGGTTTGCCGCGCCGCAGGTCGTCGTCGTCCATGCAGGGCATGTCGTCGTGGACCAGGGAATAGGCATGGATCATTTCGACGGCCGCCGCGGCGCGTTCCAGCGCGCGCGTGTCGGCGCCCGACAGCGCGCCGGCCGCGAACACCAGCAGCGGACGCACCCGCTTGCCGCCGCCCAGCACCGTGTAGCGCATCGCTTCATGCAGCTTGGCCGGGGTGCTGCCTGCGGCCGGCAGGAAGGCGCCCAGCGCTTCTTCGACGTGCGCCTGCACCGACTTCATCCAGTCGCCGAATGGGGTGGCCGGGCTCATTGCATGGCCTCGTTCTCGGCGGCGAAAGGCTTGAGCATGTCGCCCTCGAGCACCTTGACCTGGGATTCGACTTTTTCAAGCTGGGCGGCGCAAAACCGGACCAGTTCGGAACCGCGCGCATAGGCGGCCACGGACGCTTCCAGCGGCAATTGGCCGGACTCCATCTGGGTGACCAGCTGGGCCAGTTCGGCCATGGCTTCTTCGAACGATGCGGGTGGCGCTGCCGGTTCCACGATTGATTTCTTTGACATAGGTACTTTGTAGGTGACTGCGCCCGCAACTTGCAGGAAACGGCGCAGTCTAATCTCTTATTCTAGAACAATCCATCCTAGAGGGTGCTCGAGGGTGGCGACGTGTATTTTATCGCATGTGCGAGGCAGACACGTGAAACTGTTAACAGTATTGCAAGCTTTGGGCCTGTGCATGCCACATTCGCGCGCCGGGCCGCGACTGTAGAGCCCGTTCCACGGTATAATCTCCGGTTCTGTCCGAAATACCGTATTCCGTTTTCCAAAATACTGGTCTTTGGATTCTTTCTCTTCTTTGGCTTGAATTTCCGTAAAGGGGGGTTGGGATGTCCGATCTGGCTACCCACGCCAAGCTGGCGCGCTCATGTGCGCAGCTTCCGGTAGATGTCTACTTTGACGAAGCGCTCCTGAAGCGCGAAATGCAGCAGCTCTTCCAGGGCGGCCCGCGCTATGTCGGGCACGAACTGATGGTGCCCGAAACGGGCGACTTTGCCACGCTCGCCGCCGAGAACGAAGGCCGCATGCTCGTGCGCAACGCCAATGGCATCGAAGTGCTGTCCAACGTCTGCCGTCACCGCCAGGCGCTCATGTTCAATGGGCGCGGCAATGCCAACAACATCGTGTGCCCCCTGCACCGCTGGACGTACGACCTCAAGGGTGAACTGATCGGCGCGCCGCATTTCCCGGAAACGCCCTGCCTGAACCTGTCCAAGACGCCTTTGCAAAACTGGAACGGCCTGCTGTTCGAGCAAAACGGCTACAACGTCATGGAAAAGCTCGCGAACCTGTCGGTCGCCAGGGATTTCGATTTCTCCGGCTACATGTTCGACCATGTCGAAGTGCAGACCTGTCATTACAACTGGAAGACCTTCATCGAGGTCTATCTCGAGGATTACCACGTCGAACCCTTCCACGCCGGCCTGGGCGGCTTTGTCAGCTGCGACGACCTGCGCTGGGAATTCGGGCGCGATTTTTCGGTCCAGACCGTGGGCGTGAACCGCGGCCTGGGCAAGGCCGGTTCGCCCATTTACGAAAAATGGCAGGAACAGGTACTCAAGTTCCGCAGCGGCGTGCCGCCCGAAAAAGGCGCCATCTGGTTCACCCTGTACCCGAACATCATGGTCGAGTGGTATCCGCACGTGCTGATCGTCTCCACCCTGCACCCTGACGGCCCGCAGCGCACCCGCAACGTGGTCGAGTTCTACTATCCCGAAGAAATCGTGCTGTTCGAGCGCGACTTCATCGAAGCCGAACGCGCCGCCTATTTCGAGACCTGCATCGAAGACGACGAGATCGCCCAGCGCATGGACGCGGGCCGCCGCATCCTGATGGCGCGCGGCGTCAATGAAGTAGGCCCCTATCAATCACCCATGGAAGACGGCATGCAGCACTTCCACGAATGGTACCGAAGTAACCTCGCGCTCTGACGCGAAAGGACCCAATGGCTTCACTGTGGATGCTGTTTGCAAGCTTTGCCTTCTCTGCGATGGGAGCGGGCGTCAAGCTTGCCTCGGTCCTCTACTCGACGTCGGAGATCGTCATGTACCGCGGCCTGGTGGGCACTGTCGTGCTGCTGGCCCTGGTCGCCGCCCAGCGCGGCAGCCTGCGCACCGCGTTTGCCGGCGCCCACCTGTGGCGCGCGACGGTCGGCGTGATCTCGCTCTGGATGTGGTTCTATGCCATCGGCCAGCTGCCGCTGGCCACCGCCGTCACCCTCAATTACATGGCCCCGATCTGGATGGCCTTCTTCCTGCTGTGCCTGGGCTGGTGGCAATCGAAGAACCATGTGGCCTGGCCGCTGATCGGCGCCATTCTCACCAGCTTCATCGGCGTCACCCTGGTGCTCCAGCCTTCGGTGGGCAGCAACCAGTGGCTGGGTGGCGCGGTGGGGATCGGGTCGAGCATCATGTCCGCGCTGGCCTATCTGCAGGTCCGCAAACTGGGCCAGATGGGCGAACCCGAATACCGCGTGGTCTTCTATTTTTCGCTGATGACGGCCGGCGCCGGCATGTTCGGCACCCTGCTCGAAGGCCGCGCCGCCGGCACGCCCGTATTCACCCCGCATTCCGCCTACGGCGTCGCCCTGCTGCTGGCCATCGGCGTATCGGCCGCCTTCGCGCAAATCGCCATGACGCGCGCTTACCTGCTCGGCAATGTGCTGGTGGTGGCCAACCTGCAGTACACAGGCATCATTTTTTCCAGCCTGTGGGGCGTCTACCTGTGGAACGACAAGATGGACTGGCATGTGTGGCTTGGCATGGCGGTCATCCTGGTTTCGGGTATCGCCGTCACGTTCTACAATACGCGCAGTACGCCGCAAGGCACAGCAGTCACCAAGACCGACCCGATCGCCAGCGAACTCTGAGGACGCCATGTACACCACGCTCATTACCCCGGCCGACCTGGCCGCCCACATCGACGATGCCACCTTCGTCATCGTCGACTGCCGCCATGACCTGATGAACCTGGAAGCCGGCCGTGACGGCTACGCCATCGGCCATATCCCGAACGCGCTGTTCGCCAGCATGGAAACCGCGCTGTCGGGCGCCAAGCGCGGCGCCGACGGCGTCTTCCGCGGCCGCCACCCGCTGCCCGAACGGGCCGCCTTTATCGCTACCCTGCGCAGCTGGGGCATCCATCCGGATACGCAAGTTGTCGCCTACGACGCGCATGGCGGCATGTACGCCGCGCGCCTGTGGTGGATGCTGCGCTGGGTGGGCCATTCGGCGGTGGCGGTACTCGATGGCGGCATGGCGGCCTGGCAGTCGCAGGGCTTGCCCATGTCGACCGACGTGCCGGTGCGTGGCGGCGGCACGATCGCCGACCAGGCGCCGCTGGTGTCGACCGTGTCGGCGAACGAGGTGCTCGACCGGGGCAGCCGCACCGTCATCGATGCGCGCGCGCCGGACCGCTTCCGCGGCGAAAACGAAACCATCGACCCGGTGGGCGGCCACATTCCGGGCGCGAAGAACCGCTTCTTCAAGGACAACCTGGCCGCCGATGGGCGCTTCAAGAGCGCCGAACAGCTCAAGGCCGATTTTGCAGCGGTGCTCGACGAGCCGTCTAAGGCCATCATGCAATGCGGCTCGGGCGTGACGGCCTGCCACAACCTGCTGGCCATGGAAGTGGCGGGTATGCCGGGCGCGGCGCTGTATCCGGGATCGTGGAGCGAGTGGTGCGCCGATCCTGCGCGGCCAGTGGCGACCGGCGCTTAACCGCAGCCGCCGCCGCAACCACCGCCACAGCCGCCACCGTCACCACCGCCCCCGCCGTCGCACGACGAGCCGCCCGAACCGCAGCCGCTACCATCGCCGCCTTTTGCGCGCTGCAGGTGCTCGTCGAAGTCGTGTTGCGAAATCAGGCCCAGCGCCAGCAACTCGGCGGCGGCAAAGTGGCCCGGGTAGTAGGTCTCGCCGGCCAGCTTGCCCGACTGGTCCATGTGCCGGTAAGCGAGCTTGATGCCGTCCTTGTTGTAGCCGAACCCGCCCGGCATCCTTAGCTTCAGGTCCAGGCCGAACAGGCGCGGCACGCTCAGGTCCGCCGCCTTCCGGCCTTCCAGCAGGCGCGCCTGCACCAGGGTGTTGGCGAGCGCATCTTCCATCCCGCCGATCATGGCCACGCCTTCGACGTGGGGGATGCTCCGTCCGAAGTGCTTCAGGCAATATGCGTCCAGGCTGGCCGGCGACAGCCGCAGCCAGGCGTGCCAGACCGAATCGGCGGCCCTGGAAGGCAAGCCGCACGGCCGGTCGCTGTGGCCGATGCAGTCGAAGAAAGTGAGCAGCCCCTCCGTCGCGCGCATGAAAAAAAAGGCATCCTGCGGGATGCCTTTGAATTCGCTGTGCGCCGACCGTTGCCAATAAGGGAGCAGCGCCGGCGGAAGATCGGCCAACGCTTCCCAGTAACGCGACATGTGCCGCACGCGGACAGCCCGGAAAGTATCAATTGTGTTCAGTACTGCGTTCATCATGTGTTTGCCTCCTTTTTTGTTGTTTTTGTGATGCTTCATCCTTAACTGCCGCAGCCGCTTCCGCAGCCGGCGTCGCCGGCGCCCGATCCGAAGTCGGACATGACACCTGCCCAGCAGTTGCTGCCCTGGTCCGGACGCTTGCGCGCCACATAGTCGTCGTACTGGTACTGGGAGATGTGCCCCGCCTGGAGCAGGGACACCGGCGCCAGGCTGTGCGGGAAAAACAGTTCGCCGACCGGCTTGCCAGCTTCGTCCATGTGCCGGAAGGCGTGTACCCCGCTCACCATGAGGTAGGCAAAACCACCGGGCATCCCGACCTTCCGGTCCAGTGCGAACAGGCGCGGCAGCGTCGGGCTGGCCGCCGATTTCAGCTCCAGCCTGCGCGCCTGCACCAGGCATACCGCCAGCGCGTCTTCCATCTGCCCCGTCATGTCGGCCCCTTCGACATGCGGTATCAGCTGGCCGAAGTGCTTGATGCAGAAGGCATCCAGGCTCGCTTGCGAAAGCTGCGCCCATGCGTGCCAGACCGAGTCCGCCGCCTTCGACGGCAGTGCGCAGCGCTGTTTCGCGTGGCGTACGCAGTCGAAGAAAGTGACCAGCCCTTCAGCGGCGCGGGCGAAAAAAAGGGCATCCCGTGGGATGCCCTTGAATTCGTGGTGCGCCGTCTGTTTCCAGAACGGGTACAGCGTCGGGGGAATGTCTGCCATTTCCGCCACATAGCGCGACGTGTGGGTAAGACGGGTCGCGCGGTAAGTGTCCAGCGTGTTTCGTAGTGCGTGCATCATGGTGTTACCTCCTTTATTGTTGTTTTTATTAACGCCAATATAGGGGGTGAATATGACGGCCTGATGACTGCTTAGTGCCCTTTGGTCAGGAACAACACAATCAGGACGCCGAGGGCGATCAGCAGCACTTGCGGCACCGATTCGCGCACCGTGGCGCGGCGCTGCATCTGCGGCATCAGGTCGCTCACGGCAATGTAGATGAAGCCGGACGAGGCGAACACCAGTACATACGGAATCAGGCCGCTGGCCTTGTCGAGCGTGAAGTAGCCCAGCAGGCCGCCGGCGACCGCCATCAGGCTGCACAGCAGGTTGAAGAAATAAGCGCGCGCACGCGAAAAGCCGGCGTTGAGCAGCACGATGAAGTCGCCGATCTCCTGCGGAATTTCATGGGCGATGATGGCCAGGCCGGTCACGATGCCCAGCTCCGGATTGGCCAGGAAGGCGGCGGCGATCAGGATGCCATCGGTGAAATTGTGCATGCCGTCGCCGACCAGGATCATCCAGCCTGCCTTGCCGGCTTCGCGCTTGTCGTGGCCGTGGGCGTGGTGGTGGCCGTCACCCTCGTGGTGGTGGGAATGGCGCAGGATGGCGAATTTCTCGAGCATGAAGAAGGCCAGCAACCCGCCCAGCAGGGTGGCGAACAGGGTGCGCGGATCGGCTTGCGACTCGAACGCTTCCGGCAAGGCGTGCAGCAACGACGTCGAGAGCATGATGCCGACGGACAGGCTGACCATGCGCTCGACCATCCTGGACAGGAGCGCGAACGAAAACACCGCCGCGGCGGTGATGCTGGCAACGCCGGCGATGGTTGTCGCCAGCAGGATGGAAATGAGGATTGGATCGATTTTGTCGCCTCTTGAGCGGGCCATGCGATAAGCGCACGACCGGCATTGTACCGTCCCCACGCAAAAAAACCGGGGTCAGACCACCAATTTGGTGGTCTGACCCCGGTTTCAGGGGACAAAGGCGGTGTTTACGGCACCAGCGTGAAGTTGATGCCGGTCGCGTTCGCCGCCGAAATATCGACCGGTGTCGCATAGGTTTTCGCCGCATAGCCGGCCGCCGCCGCATCGACGCGGTACTTGCCGGTCCCCGGGGTGGTCGTTAGGGTCGGCACAAACACCAGCGGCAGCGTGGCGCTGTAGACGGCGTAGCCCGGGGCCGCCAGCGGCAGGTTGGTGATGCTGTATGCGCCGCTGAGCAGGTCCGCGCCGGCATACTTGATGGTCACCGTGGGGCCGCTGGCGAAGGTCTGCTTGGCCGCCACGTAGGCCGCTTCGGTGGCGCTGGCCGGTGTCATGGTCACTGTGCCGGCAATGCTGCCGGTGATGGCCAGCGGCATGGCAATCGGCAATGCCGCAGTGCTCAGGGCCGTGGTGCTGGTGGTCGATGCGACCGGCACGGCGCCAACGACGCTTGCGGCGCGGCCTTCGCCGGTGATGACCACGTCGTAATTGCCGGGCGCCAAGCGGGCCAGGAAAAATTCGCCCGTGGTCGGATTGGGCACCGTGGAACTGATGACGACACCGTTCTGCTGCGCGCTGACCATTACTTTGCTCGACAAGGCCGATGTCGCCACGAAGCCGGCGATACCGTTGACCGCGGCCGGAATCACTTTCACGACGGGCTTCAGGGCATATTTGCCATTTCCCTTGGTCAGCACCGATTTGCAGGCGTCGAAGTCAAGCACAAGGTCGGCACGCTGGCCGGCCAGAACTTCCACGTCGGCATTGAGCTTGATGCCGCTGGTGACGGCGCTCGGGGTATCGAGCGTGACTTCGGCGCCGCCCGTCGGGACCACGCTGTTGGCCAGGGCGGCGCCGGTATTCGCATCGAGCACCAGGCGGATCTGTGTGTAGCGGCCGGCAGGCAGCGAGGTCTGGCCCAGCGTATCGAGCACGCCATTGGTCAGGCCCAGCAGATTGATCTTGCGGGCCGGCGAGAGTACCACCTCGCTCCAGCCGCTGTCGGTATCGGCCGCGGCGGCGCTCTGGTGCACGCGCACCTTGGACACCGTGACGTTGACCGCGTCGAAGCCGCAGGCCGGCGCATCGGTCAGTGCCGCGGACAGCGTGCCCATGCTGGGCAAGGGCGGCGCCGGGTCGCCGGCGCCACCGCCGCCGCCGCAGGCGAGCAGCGCGGTCGCCGCACAAATTGATGTCGTTGCCAGTGCCAGGCGTGTCGTGAGCGTTTTCATGTTGTTTCCTCTGTCTGTGAAAGTACTGTTCTGTGAACGGCAGCGCCGTCGTGCAGAAGAATATACATTCCCAAGAGAAACTCCTGTGTGCGTGTACGCACCCAAAAACAATTGCTTACAACTTAGCAATGTTTCTGTGGTCAGATGGCAGCAAAGTATTTGCAAACTGGCAACATCAGTGGGCTTCATCCCAGTTGGCGCCGATGCCCACTTCGGCCAGCAGCGGCACTTTGAGCTTGGCCACGCCCGCCATCAGTTCCGGCAGCTTGACCTTGACCAGTTCCAGCTCGGCCTGCGGCACTTCGAGCACCAGTTCGTCATGCACCTGCATGATCATGCGCGTTGCCAGCTTCGATTCCTCGAGCCAGTTCTGCACCGCGATCATGGCCAGCTTGATCAGGTCGGCCGCCGTGCCCTGCATGGGCGCATTGATTGCCGCCCGTTCGGCGCCCTGGCGGCGCGGGCCGTTCGGCGAATTGATCTCCGGCAGCCACAGGCGGCGGCCGAACACGGTTTCCACGTAGCCGCGCGCCTTGGCCTGCAGGCGCGTGTCGTCCATATACTGCTTCACGCCCGAAAAGCGCGCGAAGTACTTGTCGATATAGGTTTGCGCGGCGCCCCGCTCCACACCCAGGTTGCCGGCCAGGCCGAAGGCGCTCATGCCGTAGATCAGGCCGAAGTTGATCACCTTGGCATAGCGCCGCTGTTCGCTTTCCACTTGCGCCGGCGGCACGCCGAAGATTTCGGACGCGGTGGCGCGGTGAATGTCTTCGCCCTCGGCGAAGGCGCGCAGCATGGCTTCGTCTTCCGAGATATGCGCCATGATGCGCAGCTCGATCTGCGAATAGTCGGCCGACACGATCACATTGCCCGGACCGGCGATGAACGCTTCGCGGATGCGGCGCCCTTCCTTGGTCCGGATCGGGATGTTCTGCAGGTTCGGGTCGTTGGACGACAGGCGCCCCGTGACGGCGACGGCCTGCGCATAATTGGTGTGCACGCGGCCCGTGTCGCGGTTGACCATCTTGGGCAGCTTGTCGGTGTAGGTCGATTTCAGCTTCGACATGCCGCGGTATTCGAGCAGGATCTTCGGCAGCGGGAAATCTTCGGCCAGCTTCTGCAGCACTTCCTCGTCGGTGGACGGCGCCCCGGTCGGGGTCTTCTTGATCACCGGCAGTTGCAGCTTGCCGAAGAAGATCTCGCCGATCTGTTTGGGCGAACCGAGGTTGAAGGGACCGCCCGCCAGCTCATAGGCTTTCTGTTCCAGCTCCATGATGCGCGCGCCCAGTTCGGACGACTGCACGTCGAGCAGCGCGCCGTCGATCAGCACGCCGTTGCGTTCGATCTTGTGCAGCACCACGGACGTGGGCAGCTCGATCTCGCGGTAGATGTAAGCCAGCTTGGCGTCCGTCTCCACATGCTTGATCATTTTCTCGTGCAGGCGCAGCGTGATGTCGGAATCTTCCGCCGCGTATTCGGTGGCGCGCGACAGTTCCACCTGGTCGAAGCAGATCTGCCCTGCCCCCTTGCCGCAGACATCGGTGAAGGGAATGGTGGTGTAGCCCAGGTGGCGCAGCGCCATGCTGTCCATGTCGTGCGGCTTGTGCGATTCGAACACGTACGATTGCAGCAGCGTGTCGTGCACGATGCCGCGCAGCGTGACCCCATGGTTAGCGAAGATATGGCTGTCGTACTTGAGGTTCTGGCCCACTTTCGGCTTGGCCGGGTCTTCCAGCCAGGCCTTCATTTTTTCCAGCACGCGTTCGCGCGGCAGCTGTTCGGTCACGCCCGCATAGCGGTGCGCCACCGGAATGTAGGCGCCCTTGCCCGACTCCACCGACAGCGAAATGCCGACCATCTGGGCCGTCATCGGATCGAGCGAGGTGGTTTCGGTATCGACCGAGGTCAGTGCCGCCTTGTCGATCAGCGCCAGCCAGCGGTCCAGGTCCGCTTCGGTGACCACGGTTTCGTATTCGCCGCGCGCGAGCGGCACCAGCGCGCCGGGGAACAGGTCGCCCTCGGGCGAATTGAGCAGCGCGCGCGGCGCGCCTTCGTCGTCGCGCTGGCTCACTTCGCGCAGCAGGGTCTTGAAACCGAAGCGCTCGAAGAAAGACTTCAGGCCATCCTTGTCTTCCGGCAGGGCCACCAGCGATTCGCTGATCGACGCCATGTGGGCCGACAGGTCGCAATCGCACTTGACGGTGATGAGGGCGCGGCCCTGCGGCAGCCACTCGAGCGCCTGGCGCAGGTTTTCGCCCACGGCGCCGGTGATGCTGCCGGCATTGGCCATCAGGTTTTCCAGGCTGTCGTGCAGCGCCAGCCACTTGAGCGCCGTCTTGGGGCCGCATTTGGCCACGCCGGGAATATTGTCGACCGTGTCGCCGATCAGGGTCAGGTAGTCGATGATGCGGTTGGGCGGCACGCCGAACTTGGCCAGCACGCCGGCCTCGTCGAGCTTTTCGTTGCTCATCGTGTTGATCAGCATGACCTTGTCGTTGACCAGCTGGGCCAGGTCCTTGTCGCCGGTGGAGACCACCGTTTTCATGCCCAGCGCGGTGGCCTGCACCGACAGCGTGCCGATCACGTCGTCCGCTTCGACGCCCTCGACCATCAGGATCGGCCAGCCCATGTGTTTGACCACTTCATGGATGGGCTCGATCTGCAGGCGCAGGTCGTCCGGCATCGATGCGCGGGTGGCCTTGTACTCGGCGTACATGTCGTCGCGGAAAGTCTTGCCCTTGGCATCGAATACGCAGGCGATATAGGCGGCCGGGTAATCCTGGCGCAGGCGGCGCAGCATGTTGACCATGCCGTGCATGGCGCCGGTGGGATGGCCGTCCGGGCTGCGCAGGTCGGGCAGCGCATGGAAGGCGCGATACAGGTAACTGGAACCGTCAACTAACAGCAGGGTATTTTGCATAGTGCCACAGAGTAGGTGAAGCCGCGAACGGCAGGTGCGCGGCGGAGCGAGGGACATTATCGCAGAATCGGCCGGGACACTATATAGAGCGTAGAGCGGCTGCATGGCCAGGTCCGCGCATTACCCTGCGGCAACTTGTGCACTTCCCACGGCGCGGCCCTGTGTTTGTTACAATGAACTAAACGTATAAAAGGCGAAACCATCATGCGGCGCACATCAATGTTGTGGAAATTCCTGACCCTTGGCTTGCTTGCCCACGCGAGCCTGGCCATCGCCCAGCAAACCGCCAGCCCGGCGCCAAGCCAGGCGCCGCCCAAGCTGGAAGTCATCGAGGAAGGCAACGATGCGCCGATCACGGTCACCCCGCCAAAATCGGGCGGCACCAAGATTACCGAGAAGAAGGAAGGCGGCCGCGTCACCGAGATCAAGGTCAAGTCCGGCAAGAGCAACTACACCATGAAGCCGAACATCCCGGCCGGCAATGCGCAGCCCGGCGACGGCCAGAGCAGCAATGTGCGCGCGCCCCAGTGGACCGTGATGGAATTTGACCTCGGCAAGAAAAAGAAAACCAGCAAGGACGATGTGCCTGAGCCGACCCCGGCCAAGGTCGCACCGCCGCCAGCGGCCAAATAAGACAACACAGCCACGCCAGCCGGCCGCACGCCGGCCTTGACCCCACCGATTCACTTTTAATTCGCTTTCACATGGCAGTTTTTACCGCGGTCAGCCTGGATGAGATTTCACCCTGGCTTGAGCAGTTCCCTCTCGGCAAAGCCCTTGCAATCCGGGGCATCGCTTCCGGCATCGAAAACAGCAATTTCTTCATCACGACCGAGCGCGGCGAGCATGTGCTGACGATCTTTGAAGTGCTGACCTTCGAGCAATTGCCTTTCTACCTGAATTTGATGCGCCACCTGGCCGAGCGCGGCGTGCTGGTGCCCGCCCCCGTTGCCAATCAACACGGCGACCTGGTGGTGCCGCTGCACGGCAAGCCGGCCTCCGTGGTCAGCAAGCTCGACGGCAGCTCGCAAATGGATCCGCAGCCGGTCCACTGCGCCGCCGTCGGCGCCATGCTGGCGAAAATGCACCTGGCCGCCCTCGACTTCCCGCTGCAACAGCCCAATTTGCGCGGCCTGGACTGGTGGAACGAGACCACGCCCCAGGTATTGCCTTTCCTCGACGATAGCAATGCGCACCTGCTGCGGGCCGAGATGCATTTCCAGGATGCCTTTGCATCCTGCGACCATTACAAGCGCCTGGGCCGCGGCCCCGTACATGCCGACCTGTTCCGCAATAACGTCATGTTCGACGGCGAGCGCCTGACCGGCTTTTTCGATTTCTATTTCGCCGGCTGCGATACCTGGCTGTTCGACGTGGCCGTCACCGTCAACGACTGGTGCATCGACCTCGACAGCGGCGTGCTCGACACGGCGCGCGTGCGCGCCATGCTCGACGCCTACCACGCGGTGCGCCCGTTCACGGACGACGAGCAAAGCGCCTGGCAGCCCATGCTGCGCGCCGCCGCCCTGCGTTTCTGGCTGTCGCGCCTGTACGATTTCCACCAGCCGCGCGCTGCCGAAATGCTGACCCCGCACGACCCGACCCATTTCGAACGCATCCTGCGCGAACGCATCGCCACCCCGGCGCCGGAGCTGTTCCGATGAACAAACTGCCCGCCAGTACCGGCATCGATTGGCTCAAGCAAGGCCTGGCCCTGTTCCGCAAGCAGCCGGGCGTGCTGACGCTGCTGTTCTTTACCAATATGCTGGCCAGCCTGTTGATCGGCGGCGTGATACCGGGCATCGGCCCCTTGCTGGCGGTGATCCTGCTGCCCTCGTTCACGATGGCCATCATGATGGCCAGCCACATGATCACCAATGGCCAGCAAGTCACCCCGGCGGTGCTGGCGACCGGTTTTCGCATGCCCGACGTCAAGGCCCTGTGCAAGCTGGGCCTGGTCTACCTGGGCTTGTTCATCGTGGTGATTTTGCTGCTGCGCGTCTCGGTCGACGACGCTTTCCTGGTCCAGGCGTCCAAGCCGATCGACCCGAAAGCGCCGCCGGTGATCAAAGCCGGGGATGCCCTGGCCGTGCTCGCCATTTCTCTCCTGCACGGCATCACGCTCACGGCGCTGAGCTTTTCGGCGCCGCTGACCTTCTGGAAAAAAATGCCGCTGTTCAAGGCCGTGTTTTTCAGCGTGGTCGGCATCTGGGGTGCCTTGCGCCCGGTCATCACCATGCTGCTGGCCTGGTTCGGCATGCTGATGGCGGCCGCCGTCGTGGTCTCGCTCGTGTCGATGGGCAACCTGAACCTGGCGCGCGGCCTGATGGGCGCCCTGGTGATGCTGTTCGTGCTGGTGCTCCAGTGCGCCATGTACGCCAGCTTCCGCCAGATCTTCGGCGACCCGGACGCGCCGGCGGCCGAATAGAAAACGGGAGCCCAGGCTCCCGTTTTGATTACCGCCCCAGCCGTTCCAGCTTGGCCACCGACAGGTCGAGCACCTTGATGCCCGCGCGCCCGAAATTGATCTGGGCGCGCGCATTGCTGCCCCCGCCCTCGATGTTGACGATCACCCCCTCGCCGAACTTGGCATGCGCCACCGATTCGCCGATGCGCCAGCCGGGGCCGTTGGCGGCCGCCTTCTGGGTGATCTGCTGGGCGATCTTGTTGTCCGAGCCCCCGCTGAACTTGGCGTCGTCCCAGGCCGACTTCTTGTTGCCGAACCAGTGCGATTGCACGCGCGGCGACAGCCACTTGAGCGCCTCTTCGGGCAGCTCGTCGAAAAATCGCGACTTCATGTTGTAGCGGGTCTGGCCATGCAGCATGCGGGCCTGGGTAAAGCTCATGTACAGGCGCTTCCTGGCGCGCGTGATCGCCACGTACATCAGGCGCCGTTCCTCGTCCACCCCATCCATCTCGCGCGAACTGCTTTCGTGCGGGAACAAGCCTTCTTCCAGGCCCGTGATGAACACGGCGTCGAATTCCAGGCCCTTGGCCGAGTGCACCGTCATCAGCTGCAACGCGTCCTGCCCGGCCTGGGCCTGGGCGTCGCCCGCTTCGAGCGAGGCATGCGACAGGAAGGCCGACAGCGGCGACATGACGGTCGGCAGCGGCGCGGCGGCATCGAGGATGTCGATCCCGTCCTGGTTGAGGATGGCCGCGCCCGCGGCGGCATCGGCCTTCGGGCCCAGGTGCGCGGGCGCGCTCTGGCCAAAGCCTTCTTCCTGCACGAACTGGGTGGCCGCGTTGACCATCTGCTCGATGTTCTCGATGCGGTCGACGCCTTCCTTTTCGTTGGCGTAGTGGGTCAGCAAGCCGCTGGACTCGAGCACCACGCGCACCATTTCGGGCAGCGACAGCTGCTGCGTTTCAAAGCGCGCGCCCTCGATCAGGCGCACGAAGGCGCCCAGCGACGTTCCGGCCTTGCCCATCACGTAAGGCACGGCGGCGTACAGCGAAATGCGGTGCTGTTCGGCCGCCGCCTGCAGCGACTCGATCGAGCGCATGCCGATGCCGCGCGTGGGGAAATTGACCACCCGCAGGAAGGCCGAATCGTTGTGCGGATTGTCCATCAGCTGCAGGTAGGCGATGACATGCTTGACCTCGGCGCGCTGGAAGTAGCGCTGGCCGCCGTACACGATATACGGCAAGCCGGCCGCGAACAGGGCATGCTCGATCACGCGCGACTGCGCGTTGGAACGGTACAGGATGGCGATCTCGCGGCGCAGGGCGCCGTCGGCCATCAGGCTTTTCGCTTCCTCGATGATCCACTGCGCCTCTTCCAGGTCGGACGAGGCTTCGTAGATGCGCACCTGCTCGCCGTGGCCGGCGTCGGTGCGCAGGTTCTTGCCCAGGCGCTTGCTGTTGTTGGCGATCAAGTGGTTGGCGCTGTCGAGGATGTGGCCGTGCGAGCGGTAGTTCTGCTCCAGCTTGATCAGGTTCTCGACCCGGAATTCACGCTCGAAAGCGGCCATATTGCCCACATTGGCGCCGCGGAAAGCATAGATGCTCTGGTCGTCGTCGCCCACCGCGAACAGCGCGCCGCCCACCTGCTGGCCCTGCCCGGCCAGCATCTTGAGCAGGTTGTATTGCAGGTCATTGGTATCCTGGAATTCGTCGACCAGGATGTGCTTGAAGCGGGCCTGGTAATGTTCGCGCAGGGGCTGGTTGCGCGCCAGCAGTTCGTAGGCGCGCAGCAGCAGTTCGGCGAAATCGACCACGCCTTCGCGCTGGCACTGCATGTCGTACAGTTCGTACAGCTCCACCATCTTGCGTTCGATCGGATCGTGCGCTTCGACGCGGTTGGCGCGCAAGCCCTGGTCCTTGGCGTTGTTGATGAAGTACATCAGGTTCTTGGCCGGGTACTTTTCATCGTCCACGTTATTGGCCTTGAGCAGGCGCTTGATCATCGACAGCTGGTCTTGCGTATCCATGATCTGGAAGGTTTGCGGCAGGGCCGCGTCGCGGTAGTGCGTGCGCAGCAGGCGGTTGCACAGGCCGTGGAAAGTGCCTATCCACATCCCCCGGGTACTGACAGGCAGCATCACCGACAGGCGGGTCAGCATTTCCTTGGCCGCCTTGTTGGTAAACGTCACGGCCATGATGCCGGCGGGCGAGACTTGCCCGGTCTGGATCAGCCACGCGATGCGGGTGGTCAGCACGCGCGTCTTGCCCGATCCGGCGCCGGCCAGGATCAGGGCGCTCTGCGGTGGCAGGGTAACGGCGGCGAGTTGTTCGGGATTGAGGTTGTGGAGGAGATTTTGCATCCCGTGATTATACCGGCAGGGGGTGGCCCCCTGCCGTTCATTGCGGGCTGATTAACGCGTCAGGGCCGGCGCCGGCCTGGCCAGTCCGCGCGCCTGCGCATCCTGGATCAGCGACACCGTGGCCTTCTCGGCGGCCTGGCCTTCCGCTTCCATCAGCTTGCCCAGGGCATCCATTTTCTTGCCCAGGGCTTCCATCGGCTTGCCGGCTTCTTCCATCTGCTTGCCAAGCGCTTCCATGGGTGCGTGGGCCGTTTGCAGCTGTTCGTGTTCCTTTTCCATGACAGCCGAATGGACCTCCATCTGGCGGCTGAGCACGTCCATCTGCTTGCTCAGCGTATCCATTTCGCGCGCAATGCCCTGGCGCTCGGCGGCGCTGTCCGCCTTGTCCATGCGGCGGCTGACCTTGTCCATGGCGCGGCCGATCTTGTCCTGTTCGCGGCCCAGTGCATCCATCTTGCGGCTGGCCTCGCGCACCTTGGCTTCATTGGGAAGCTTGCCGTGGGTGCTGCGCTCCATCTCTTCACCGAGCTTGCCCATGACCTTGCCGTGCTTGTCCATTTCCCTGCCGTAGACATCCATTTCCGCGCCCAGCTTGTTGAGGGGGGCGTAGGCGGTGTCCAGCTTGGCCAGCACGTCCGGGTCCTGGACCACGAACGCTTTCCCATCCTTGCGGAACCACAGGAAATCGCCCTGCAGGCTGCGCTTGGCCGTGTCGATGTGGACCATGTCATCGGTATCGCCATTGAGCATGGTGCTGTTGCGGTCGTTGCCGCGCACCAGGGCATAGGACAGGCCGGTGCGTTCCTTGCGGATGCGGATTTTCTTGAGCGGCTTGAGCGCTGCCAGCGGCGCCGCCTGGCCGGGGTTGACGGTCACGTTGGCGCCGGCGGCGGCAGGCACCGGCGAGCCCGGCGCGGCTTGCACGGTTTGGGCATTGGCATAGAAGGCGCCACAGGCGGCGGCCAGGCCAAGGATGGGCAGCGCCATCTTCCAGTTCAGTGGTTCGGTATCCGGGCGTACCAGGCGTTTGATGCGGGACATAAGATTTCCTCCGTGGGCCCCATGGGCAAGTTGAGGTGTGGAGAACTGGAACTGGTCCAGTTCGGATAAAGCAAGCGCCAGACGCCGCGGTTCGCCGAGCATGCTTGCTGCTAAATCATCTGCGATCTGTTCGCGTTCGACCCGGACCCGGGTCGACAGCCACCACACGGTCGGGTGGTAGAACAGCACGATTTCGATCGCACTTTGAATGAGGTTGACCAGGTAATCGTGGCGCCGGATGTGCGCCATTTCATGGGCCAGCAAGGCTTCGAGCAGATAGGGGCTCATGCCCGTTGCCAGCGAAGCGGGGACCAGCACCACCGGACGCCACCAGCCGGCCGTGACCGGGCTGGACAGGTCGTCGACCAGGCCCAGCACGACACGGCGCGTGACGCCGAACTGGCGCGCCAGGCGGTCGAGCGTGGCTTGCCGGCGCGCGTCTGGCGTGAAATGGCCGGGCTGGCTGCGGCGGCGCACCCAGGCCAGGCCGAGCACCATGCGCAGCGCCAGCAGGCCGGCGCCGCAACTCCAGAACAACATCACCAGCGGCAGTTGCGATTGCAGCGACTGCTCCCAGGAAGCGAGGCGGCCGGCCGCCAGCAGGACCGGGCCGGCGTTTGGCGCGACCGCCTGGCCGGCGCCGGCCGTGGCCAGAGGCAGCATGGTGGTGGCCGCCTGCGTATCGATGACGCGCCCGACGGTGCCGGCCAGCGGCAGCGCCAGGCACAGCAGCATCGCGGCGCAGCCGAAGGCATAGCGGGTTTGCGGGCGCGCCTTGCGCAGCAGGGCAAAGCCGATCCCGGCGCCCCAGCCCACCAGCAAGCCTTGCCAGACGAAATCGAGCAAGGCCCAGGCCAGGCTGGGCACGATGGCCGGCAGCAGCGCACTCATGGCGCGCGTCCTGCAAACATCGGTGCTGGTGCATTCATGGGCTCTCCGTATCGTTGGATCTAGAATAAAATATCTAGATCAAATTGTCTAGAACTATTTTTCTACTTCCCGGCGACAGGCGAGCGCGCCGGAGTATTCACTCTAGACAAAGATGCGGGAGGCTGCGGGAAGAATGCGATGGACGGTCGAAACCGCCGTCCAGGCGAGAAAGTATTGCCCTTCTGCAGGGGACTGTCCCAGGTTTTGGGGAAACTTGTTTCCCCAAAACCTGGGACAGTCCCCTGCAGAGAGGAAAGAGAAGAGAGAGTGGAAAAGAAAAAGGCCGGCTTAGTAGAGGACCACCGAGCGGATCGATTCGCCGCTCTTCATCAGGTCGAAGCCTTCGTTGATGCGCTCGAGCGGCAGGCGGTGGGTGATCAGGTCGTCGATGTTGAGCTTGCCTTCCATGTACCAGTCCACGATCTTCGGGACGTCGGTCCGCCCGCGCGCGCCGCCGAAGGCCGATCCTTTCCAGACCCGGCCCGTCACCAGCTGGAACGGCCGCGTCGAAATTTCCTGCCCGCCCGCCGCCACGCCGATGATGATCGACTGGCCCCAGCCCTTGTGGCAGCACTCGAGCGCCTGGCGCATCGTGGTCACGTTGCCGATGCATTCGAAGCTGTAGTCGGCGCCGCCATCGGTCAGTTGCACGATGGCGTCCACCACGTTGTCCACTTCCGTCGGATTGATGAAGTGCGTCATGCCGAACTTGCGCGCGATCGCCTGGCGCGCAGGGTTGATGTCGACCCCGATGATTTTGTCGGCGCCGACCATGCGCGCCGCCTGGATCACGTTCAGGCCGATCCCGCCCAGCCCGAACACCACCACGTTGGCGCCCGCCTCCACCTTGGCCGTGAACAGCACCGCCCCCACGCCGGTGGTCACGCCGCAGCCGATGTAGCAGATCTTGTCGAAGGGGGCGTCGGCGCGCACCTTGGCCAGCGCGATCTCCGGCACCACCACGTAGTTCGAAAAGGTCGAGGTGCCCATGTAGTGGAAGATGGGCTTGCCGTCGAGCGAGAAGCGGCTGGTGGCGTCCGGCATCAGGCCGCGCCCCTGGGTCGAGCGGATCGACTGGCACAGGTTGGTCTTTTGCGAGAGGCAGAATTTGCACTGGCGGCATTCCGGCGTGTACAGCGGAATGACGTGGTCGTCCTTGCGGATGCTCTTCACGCCCGGGCCGACGTCGACCACGATGCCGGCGCCTTCATGGCCCAGGATGGCCGGGAAGATGCCTTCCGGGTCGGCGCCCGACAGCGTGTAATAGTCGGTGTGGCAAATCCCGGTGGCCTTGATTTCCACCAGGACTTCGCCTTCGCGCGGGCCTGCGAGGTCGACTTCTTCGATCGTCAGCGGCTGGCCCGCTTTCCATGCAATCGCTGCCTTGGTTTTCATGATGGTCCTTGCCTGTGATGTGGGGAGCGCACATCATAGCAAGTCCATCCCCGGCCGTCATTCCCAGGGCCGCGCCCCCTGGCGGGAATGCCGTGTCAGAACGTCGCCGCGGGCCGGTGTTCGTTCCACAGCGTGTTCCGCTGCCCGGCCAGGCGCAGCGGGATCACCGGTTTCGGGATCACGCCGATGGCGCCCGCTTCCACGTAGCGCGCGATGTCGGCCGGATTGGTCATCCCGGTCACGAACATGGCCGGCGTATCGCGCAGGTGCGGTATGCGGCGCAGCAAGTCGAGCGTGTTCACGCCATCGAGTTCGGGCATCAGCACGTCCAGCAGGATCAGGTCGGGATAGAAGTCGAGCGCGGCGCGCAGGGCTTCGCGGCCCGAGCCGCAGTCGCGCACCTCGAACTTGCCGATCACTTCGAGGACCAGCTTGGCCGTGGTGCGTACGTGCAGGTCGTCTTCCACGTACAGAATTTTTTTCAGTTCGCCGCGCATCTCAGTCTCCCGCCGCTTCGCCATGGGGAATGCCCAGCAAGCCCGAGATGGTCATCCACAGCTGGCGCGCCGAGGTCCAGGGCTTGGGCAGGAAGGTCGTCGCCGGCCGCCAGTCGGGCTGCCTGGCCGCGTACACCAGCATCGGGGTGCCGGCCAGGTAAGGCAGCAGCGTGGCGGCGTCGCCGTCGGGCAGGCTGGGGTCGATCACGACCAGCGAAAACACTTGTTCGAGCAGGGCCCGGCGCCCCTCTTCCAGGGTCGGCACGCAGGTGACGTGCGCCTGTGGGATCAGGATGGTCGACAGCACCAGCGCGCTCGATGCGTCGGCGTCGATATGCAGCACGCGCGGAATGGTGCGCACGCGCGGGCCGTCGTTGGCCGCGCAGCCGGGTCCCGGCGACAGCGTTGCCTGCGCCAAATGGCGCGCCGGCGTATGCGCATGGGCGCTGCGCAAGGCACAGCCATACACCTGGCCACACGGACAGTTGTTGCATTTTTTTCGGTAGCTGGTCGTTTTCATGGCGACCTCCTTTCGGAATCTGTCGATCGAAATCCCGATATCACGGCGCAATGCGGCGGCCCTGGCGGGCTGGCGGTCGGACATGGTCGGGGAGCAATCGGCGGTGCTGGGCCGGGATACATCATCGGCCGCAGGGGAAAGGCGGCGCCTGGGCGGCAGCAGGGAGCGGGGCTGTCGCAAGCATCAAAGCAATATTTATTACATTGACGAAACTATGCTACATGAAAAACCCGTGTCGTTGTGCGGTGTTGCGAAATATTTTTTCGAGCACGATGACGCGCCGTTAATCTTGCTTACTTGCTCTTGAGACGATTGGCAAAGCCTGCGTGCAGGCTGTTCAGGGTTTCTTCGGCCGCCAGCAGCTGGTCGGCCACTTCATTGATCTTGCGCCGGCTCGAACGGGCATGGTCGCGCAGCACTTCGAAGGCGGTGTTGCGGTCGGTCTGGAATTTCCCCATCAGCAGGCCGACGGCCAGGCTGGTTTCGCGGCCGGCGGCCAGCGCGGCGTTCAGATTGGTTTCGGTGCGGCGCAGCTGGCGGATATCGTCGGCGCGCGCCAGTCCCGCTTCGAAGGCCGGCATCAGGTGGGCGGCGTCGACCGGCTTGACCAGGTAGCCGACCGCGCCGTGCGCGGCCGCCTGGCGCGCCGATTCGGCATCGTCCACTGCGGACAGGAACATGAAGGGCACCGAACTGCTCGCCTTGAGCTGGGCCGCCAGTTCCAGCCCGCTCATGCCGGGCATGGTGATGTCGAGCAGCGCCATGTCCGGTTCACCCTTGGCCACCTGGGCCAGCGCCGCTTCGCCCGAATTGGCGGTCAGCGTGTCGTAGCCGGCATGGCCGATGACTTCAGTGAGAAACTGCAGCAGGTGGGGGTCGTCGTCGACGATCAGGATGCGGCGTTTGGCGGCTGGTGCGGAAGTCATGGCTCGTTCAGTCCTGTGTCCGAATTGTCAACCGATTATACGGCCAGTCCCGCATTCACGGTACAAACAACCGGCCGAAGGCGCGCGCCGCGTCGCGCGGGTCGTCCGCCGTGTAAACACTGGTGATGGCCGCCACCATGTGGGCGCCGCGCGCCACCAGCGGCGCGGCATTGGCCGGGGTCATGCCGCCGATGACCACCAGCGGCAGCGCGATCTCGTCCAGCGCGCGGGTGACGATCTCCGGCGCGGTGGAAAAGCTGTATTGCTTGACCAGCGAGGGATAGAAGCCGCCGAAGGCCGCGTAGCTGGCGCCCGACCGCGCGGCGGCATGGGCCAGCGCCAGGTCCCCGTAGCAGGAGGCGCCGACGATCTTGCCCGGTCCGAGCAGGGCCCGCGCCTCGGCCACCGACGCGTCGGTGCCGCCCACGTGCACCCCGTCGGCATCGAGTTCGGCGCACAGGGCCAGGTGGTCGTTGATGACCAGCGGGCGCGCGTACTGGCGGCACAGGGCCAGCAGCGCTGTCGCCTGCTCGCGCCGCAGTTCCGCGCCGGCGTCCTTGTTGCGGTACTGGACCAGGGAGGCGCCGCCTTCGAGGGCGGCGCGCGTGCAGGCCAGCATGCGCCCGGTGTCGGTCCAGTTGGGTGTGACCAGGTAGAGGCCGCGCATTGTGATGTCCTTAGTGGATGAAGAAGGAAGGCGAGCGCTGCGGAATGCGCTGCCCGGGTCCGATGGAAAACGCGGCCGCCAGGGTGCGCTGGACGTAGGCCTGGGCCCGTTCCAGCGCCGTCTCGACCGGTTCGCCCAGCGCCAGCCGGCCCGCGATCGCGGCGGCCAGGGTGCAGCCGCTGCCGTGGAACTGGCCCGGCAAGCGTTCCCAGTGCCATTCGCGGGCCTGGCCGTCGCCGCGCCAGCGGTTGGTCACGTACTGCCCCTCGGCGTGCCCGCCCGTGACCAGCACGTGCGCGCACAGCGAGGTGTCGAGCGCCGACGCCTCGGCCAGGTTGGGCACCGCCACGCTGGCAAGCGCCAGCAGCGGCGCCAGCGCGTCGACCGCATTGCCCGTGCCCAGTGCATCGCCATGGCCGCTGGCCAGCACCGGATCAAGCACCACCGGCAGCGCGGGATAATCTTCGCGCAGGCGCATGACGATGGCGGCGATGGTGTCGGCATTCGCGCGGCTGCCGGGGATGCCGATCTTGACCGCGTCGATGCGGGTGGCGCACACCAGGGCGCCGACCTGGCGCGCGATCAGGTCGCCGGGTACGGGCTCCACGGCGTACACATGGTTCTGGTCCTGCACGGTGAGCGCGGTCAGCACCGGCAGCGCGTGCGCGCCCTGGGCGGCGATGGCCCCCAGGTCGGCCGCCATCCCGGCCCCGCCCGAAGGATCGAGGCCGGAGAACACCAGCACCGTGGGCCGCCTCACGCGACGCGTCCGGCCATCGGCGACGAAGGCACGCCGGCGAAGCGGCGCGCCATGCGCCCGGCCAGGAAGGCTTCGCGCCCGGCCTGCACCGCCATGCGCATGGCGCCGGCCATGCGCACCGGGTCGCGCGCGCCGGCGATGGCGCTGTTCATCAGCACCCCGTCGCAGCCCAGTTCCATGGCGATCGCCGCGTCCGAAGCGGTGCCCACGCCGGCGTCGACCAGCACCGGCACCCTGGCCTGCTCGATGATCAGCGACAGGTTCCAGGGATTGAGGATGCCCATGCCCGAACCGATCAGGGACGCCAGCGGCATGATGGCCACGCAGCCGATTTCTTCGAGGATGCGGGCCTGGATCGGGTCGTCGCTGCAGTAGACCATGACGTCGAAGCCGTCGCGCACCAGCGCTTCGGCCGCGACCAGGGTTTCCGGCATGTGCGGGAACAGGGTCTTCTCGTCGCCCAGCACTTCGAGCTTGACCAGCTTGCGCCCGCCGAGGAGTTCGCGCGCCATCTGCAGGGTGTACACCGCGTCTTTCGCGTTGTAGCAGCCGGCCGTGTTGGGCAGGATGGTGTAGCGATCCGGCGGCAGCACGTCCAGCAGGCTGGGGGCGTTGCGGTCCTGGCCGATGTTCACGCGGCGGATCGCCACGGTCACGATCTGGGCGCCGGCGGCGTCGGTGGCCTCGCGCGTTTGCGCCAGGTCCTTGTATTTGCCGCTGCCCACGAGAAGGCGCGAGCGGTACTGTTTTCCTGCGATGGTCAGGGTGTCGTCGTCATGCATGTTGATTCTTCCTTTGTTGGTTAGCCGCCGCCGATGGCGCGCACGATGTCAATCCGGTCGCGCGCCTGCAGGCGCCGTTCGGTCCACTGCTGGCGCGGCACCACGCTGCGGTTGACCGCCAGCGCCAGCGCCTGGCCGGGCAGCTCGAGCGCCACCAGCAGCTCGGCCAGCGTGGTGCCCGGCCCGATGCGGTGCGCTTCGCCGTTCACTTCGATGTCGATCATGCTCATGCCTTGCGATACAGCTCGGCGCCGTTTTTCACGAACTCGATGGCCTTGACCTCCATGCCTTTCTGCAGCGCGCTGCCCGAATCGAGGCCGTTCGCGGCCGCGTAGTCGCGCACTTCCTGGGTGATCTTCATGGAGCAGAAATGGGGGCCGCACATGGAGCAGAAATGGGCCACCTTGGCCGAATCCTTGGGCAGGGTCTCGTCGTGGAATTCGCGCGCCTTGTCCGGGTCCAGCCCCAGGTTGAACTGGTCGTCCCAGCGGAATTCGAAGCGCGCCTTGGACAGGGCGTTGTCGCGGATCTGCGCGCCCGGATGGCCCTTGGCCAGGTCGGCCGCGTGGGCCGCGATCTTGTAGGTGATGATGCCGTCCTTGACGTCGGCCTTGTTGGGCAGGCCCAGGTGCTCCTTGGGCGTCACGTAGCACAGCATGGCGGTGCCGTACCAGCCGATCTGCGCGGCGCCGATGCCCGAGGTGATGTGGTCGTAGCCGGGCGCGATGTCGGTGGTCAGGGGCCCCAGGGTGTAGAACGGCGCTTCGCCGCACTGCTCCAGCTGCAGGTCCATGTTCTCTTTAATGAGCTGCATCGGCACGTGGCCGGGGCCTTCGATCATGACCTGCACTTCGTGCTTCCAGGCGATCTCGGTCAGCTCGCCCAGGGTCTTCAGTTCGGCCAGCTGAGCTTCATCGTTGGCGTCGTAGATGGAGCCCGGGCGCAGGCCGTCGCCCAGGCTGAAGGACACATCGTAGGCTTTCATGATGGCGCAGATGTCTTCGAAATGCGTGTACAGGAACGATTCCTTGTGGTGCGCCAGGCACCACTTGGCCATGATCGAGCCGCCGCGCGAGACGATGCCGGTCAGGCGGCGCGCCGTCATCGGCACGTAGCGCAGCAGCACGCCGGCGTGGATGGTGAAATAGTCCACGCCCTGCTCGGCCTGTTCGATCAGGGTGTCGCGGTAGATTTCCCAGGTCAGGTCTTCGGCCTTGCCGTTGACCTTTTCCAGCGCCTGGTAAATCGGCACGGTGCCGATCGGCACCGGGCTGTTGCGGATGATCCATTCGCGCGTTTCATGGATGTGCTTGCCGGTCGACAGGTCCATCACATTGTCGGCGCCCCAGCGGATGGCCCAGGTCATCTTTTCGACTTCTTCGCCGATCGAGGAGGTGACCGCCGAATTGCCGATATTGGCATTGATCTTGACCAGGAAATTGCGGCCGATGATCATCGGCTCGACTTCCGGGTGGTTGATATTGGCCGGGATGATGGCGCGCCCGCGCGCGATTTCCTCGCGCACGAATTCGGCCGTGATGCGCTCGGGAATGCTGGCGCCGTAGGACTGGCCAGGGTGCTGGCGCCCCATCAGCGCGGCGGTGCGCTCGCCCATCGGGCCGGAGGCGCGCAATTGCGCCAGGTATTGCTGGCGCCGCAGGTTTTCGCGGATCGCGACAAATTCCATTTCCGGCGTGACGATGCCGCGCCGCGCGTAATGCATCTGGGTGACGCTGGCGCCGTTCTTCGCGCGGCGCGGGGTGCGCGTGAGCTGGAAGCGCAGGGCGGCCAGGGCCGGGTCGGCCAGGCGTTCGC
Organism: Pseudomonadota bacterium; assembly: GCA_040388805.1. Lineage (GTDB taxonomy): Bacteria > Pseudomonadota > Gammaproteobacteria > Burkholderiales > Burkholderiaceae_D > Telluria_A. The sequence goes on along the minus strand of JAZKBE010000086.1, from coordinate 470 downwards.
GGCCGTAAGCGGAGCTGGGGCCGTCGAGCTCGACCGTGTCGCCGCGCTCGAGTATCCACGGCAGGCGCGGCGCGGCCAGGCCGGAACGGATGTCGATCACGGCCTTCGGATCGGAATACGGCCCGGACGTATCGTAGATGTACACGGGAGGATTCGGTTCGGCGCCGAAGGAGGCCGGGGTGTCGGCCTGGCTGACGGCGCGCATCGGCACCCGGATGTCGGGGCGGCTGCCTTCGACATAGATCTTGCGCGAATTGGGAAAGGGCGCGATGGCCGCCTCGTCCACGGTGGCGGTGGCGGAATCGAACTTCAGTGGTGCATTCATGTGGCTCCTAGTGCGTGCAGGAGCCAGCAAAAAGGAGGTGGTGGCGCGCGGGCGTCCTGAAGCGATGGGACGGACCGGGAAATCCACAAGCTTCCCTTCGCTGGCATTATCCAGATCAGGTTCAGAGGGTGTTTCTCACCCGCGC
>JAZKBE010000085.1:0-5477 GCA_040388805.1 Pseudomonadota bacterium | reverse complement strand
TGCAGCAGCAGGCCGGCGCCCTGACGTCGGTGGTGAGCGTGTTCAAGCTGGAGGCCGACGCCCGCAAGCCGGCCACGACGCACCGCGTGCCGACGCGGGCCAAACCCGTCCAGCCGCTGCGGCTGTCCGATCCGGCAAGGCGCGCCTCTGCAAGCTGACAGGGTCAGTTTCCAGAACACGCATTAATGCGATATCAAACCACCATTGCCGCTTTCACCACGTGGTAATTGGTGGTTTTTTTTGTTCAATAACCCGCGTAATTCGGTGGTTGTTTTGAGGCGAATTGCAACACAAATTTCTGTATGGCAATACAAAAACTCGTGTATCGTAAGTACTCCCGGCATGCGGCAAACGAAATTCGCGTGCCGTCCGGAACACCAGATACAGTCCGCGCGCCAAACGCGGCATGCCCGTTAGGAGACCAGATGAAACACCCCCTTTTGCACGACCAAGGCCAGAACTCGCCCGCGATTCTTGCGCTTGCCGACGGCACCATTTTCCATGGCATATCGATCGGCGCGCCGGGCGCGACCAGCGGCGAAGTCGTGTTCAATACCGCCATGACCGGCTACCAGGAAATCCTGACCGACCCGAGCTATACGCGCCAGATCGTCACGCTCACATATCCGCATATCGGCAACACCGGCATCAATGACGAAGATGGCGAATCGTGCCGCGCGCACGCCGCCGGCCTGGTCATCAAGGACCTGCCGCTGCTGGCATCGAACTTTCGCTCCGCGCGAAGCCTGTCGTCCTACCTGAATGAACAAGGCGTGGTCGCCATCGCCGGCATCGACACGCGGCGCCTGACCCGGATCCTGCGCGACCAGGGGGCCCAGAATGGCGCCATCTGCGCCGGCGGCGACGAACAGCAGGCGCTGGCCCTGGCACGCGCCTTCGGCGGCCTGGAAGGGCTGGACCTGGCCAGCGTGGTATCGACGCCCGAAGCCTATGCGTGGGACGCGACCGAATGGCGCCTGGGCGCGGGATTCGGCACCCGGGGTGCGGCGCGCTTCCACGTGCTGGCCTACGACTTCGGCGTGAAGACGAATATCCTGCGCATGCTGGCGCAGCGCGGCTGCCGCGTCACCGTGCTGCCGGCCCGCACCAGCGCAGCCGAGGCGATGGCGCTGAAACCGGACGGGATCTTCCTTTCCAACGGGCCGGGCGATCCCCAGCCCTGCCACTATGCGATCACCGCCTCGCGCGAGCTGATCGAGCAAGGCATTCCCACTTTCGGTATCTGCCTGGGACACCAGATCATGGCGCTGGCCTCCGGTGCGCGGACCATGAAAATGAAATTCGGCCACCACGGCGCCAACCACCCGGTACAAGACCTGCGCACCGGGCAAGTGATGATCACCTCGCAGAACCACGGCTTCGCGGTCGATGCCGCCTCCCTGCCCCCCAATTGCCGGGCCACCCATGTGTCGCTGTTCGACGGTTCGCTGCAGGGCATTGAACGCATCGACCGTCCCGCTTTCTGTTTCCAGGGCCACCCTGAAGCCTCGCCGGGTCCGCACGACCTTGGCGCCCTGTTCGACCGTTTCGTATCCATGATGGAGACCGCGCACCATGCCTAAACGTACAGACATCAAGAGCATCCTGATCATCGGCGCCGGCCCCATCATCATCGGCCAGGCCTGCGAGTTCGATTACTCGGGGGCCCAGGCCTGCAAGGCGCTGCGCGAGGAAGGCTACAAGGTCATCCTGGTCAACAGCAACCCGGCCACCATCATGACCGACCCCGGCATGGCCGACGCGACCTACATCGAACCGATCACCTGGGACGTGGTGGCCCGCATCATCGAGGCCGAAAAGCCCGATGCCGTCCTGCCGACCATGGGCGGACAGACCGCGCTGAACTGCGCGCTCGACCTGCACCGCCACGGGGTGCTGGCAAAGCATGGCGTGGAACTGATCGGCGCCACGCCGGAAGCGATCGACATGGCCGAAGACCGCGCCAAATTCAAGCAGGCGATGGGCCGCATCGGCCTCGCGTCGGCCCGTTCCGGCATCGCCCACGACATGGCCGAAGCCTGGACCGCCCAGCGCACGCTCGGCTTCCCGGTCATCATCCGGCCTTCGTTCACAATGGGCGGCAGCGGCGGCGGCATCGCCTACGACGCGGCCGGCTTTCATGCCATCTGCACCCGCGGCCTCGAGCTGTCGCCGACCAGCGAACTGCTGATCGAAGAGTCGCTGATCGGATGGAAGGAATTCGAGATGGAGGTGGTGCGCGACAAGAAGGACAACTGCATCATCGTCTGCTCGATCGAAAACCTGGACCCGATGGGCGTGCACACTGGCGACTCGATCACGGTGGCGCCGGCGCAAACGCTGACGGACAAGGAATACCAGATCATGCGCAACGCCAGCCTGGCCGTGCTGCGCGAAATCGGAGTCGACACCGGCGGATCGAACGTGCAGTTCGCCCTGAACCCGGCCGACGGCCGCATGATCGTCATTGAAATGAATCCGCGCGTGTCGCGCTCGTCCGCCCTGGCGTCCAAGGCGACCGGCTTTCCGATCGCCCGCGTGGCCGCCAAGCTGGCGGTCGGCTTCACGCTCGACGAACTGCGCAACGACATCACCGGCGGCGCCATGCCGGCCTCGTTCGAGCCATCGATCGACTATGTCGTCACCAAGATCCCGCGCTTCGCTTTCGAAAAATTTCCCGGCGCCGACGAGCACCTGACCACCCAGATGAAATCGGTGGGCGAGGTGATGGCGATCGGGCGCACCTTCCAGGAATCGTTCCAGAAAGCCCTGCGCGGCCTGGACATCGGCGTCGACGGCCTGCGCCGCAAGAACAGCGGGCGCGAACTGATCGCCGAACAGCTCGGCGCGCCCGGCCCGGAACGCATCTGGTACGTGGGCGACGCTTTCGCGCAAGGCATGAGCCAGGACGAGGTGCATGCCCTGTCGCACATCGATCCATGGTTCCTGGCGCAGATCCATGACCTGGTCGAGATCGAACTGTGGCTGGAAACCCGGCAGCTCGCCGCGCTGGACAAGGCAGTCATGTACAAGCTCAAGCAACAGGGCTTCGGCGACCGCCGCCTGGCAGCGCTGCTGGGCACGACGGAGACGGCGGTGCGCCGCCATCGCCATGCGCTCGGTGTGCGGCCGGTGTACAAGCGGGTCGATACCTGCGCCGCCGAATTTGCCACCAGCACCGCATACATGTATTCGACCTACGACGAGCAATGCGAATCGGCGCCAAGCGACAAGCGCAAGATCATGGTGCTGGGCGGTGGCCCGAACCGGATCGGCCAGGGCATCGAATTCGACTACTGCTGCGTCCATGCGGCCATGGCGCTGCGCGAGGACGGCTATGAAACCATCATGGTCAACTGCAATCCCGAAACCGTGTCGACCGACTACGACACGTCCGACCGCCTGTATTTCGAACCTGTGACGCTGGAAGACGTCCTCGAGATCGCGGCTCTGGAAAAGCCGGCCGGCGTCATCGTGCAGTACGGCGGCCAGACCCCGCTGAAACTGGCGCTCGCGCTGGAAGAAAACGGCGTCCCCATCATCGGCACTTCGCCCGACATGATCGACGCCGCCGAAGACCGCGAACGATTCCAGAAACTGCTGAACGACCTGGACCTGCGCCAGCCGCAGAACCGCACCGCCCGTACCGAAGAAGAGGCAGTGCGCATGGCGCAGGAGATCGGCTATCCGCTGGTGGTGCGGCCGTCGTATGTGCTAGGTGGACGGGCCATGGAAATCGTCCATGAGCAGGCCGACCTGGAACGCTACATGCGCGAAGCGGTCAAGGTGTCGCATGACTCGCCGGTACTGCTGGACCGCTTCCTGAACGACGCAATCGAAGTGGATGTGGACTGCGTGTCGGACGGCACCGAGGTCCTGATCGGTGGCGTCATGGAGCACGTCGAGCAGGCAGGCATCCATTCGGGCGACTCGGCCTGTTCGCTGCCACCCTATTCGCTGTCCCGGGATACCGTCGATGATCTCAAGCGCCAGACCGCCCGCATGGCGCGCGGCCTGAACGTGGTTGGCCTGATGAACGTCCAATTCGCGATCCAGCAGCAGCGATACGACGGCAAGATGCGCGACGTCGTGTATGTCCTCGAAGTCAATCCGCGCGCGTCGCGCACGATTCCCTTCGTCTCCAAGGCCACCGGCCTGTCGCTGGCGAAGATCGCGGCGCGCTGCATGGCCGGGCAATCGCTGCGCAGCCAGGGCATGGGCGCGGAGGTGGTGCCGGCCTTCTTCAGCGTCAAGGAAGCGATTTTCCCGTTCGCCAAATTCCCGGGTGTGGACACCATCCTCAGCCCCGAAATGAAGTCGACCGGTGAAGTCATGGGCGTGGGCGCCACCTTCGGGGAAGCCTACTACAAGGCGCAGCTGGCAGCCGGCATCCGCCTGCCGCGCACGGGGAAGGTATTCATGCGCGTGCGCAAAGGCGACCAGGCGCGCGCCGTTGCGCTTGCTCGCCAGCTCGACGCCGATGGCTTTTCCATCTGTGCGAGCCTGGTCACCGCCACCATCATCAATGCCGCCGAAATTCCCGTGACCGAGGTCGACGATGCGGAAATCCTGGCCATGCTCGGCCAGAAGCAGCTCGCCATGGTCATCATCACGGTCGACGAAAAACGCAGCGCGATCGCCGCGTCGCACAGCCTGCGGGTTGCGGCGCTGGGCGCGGGCGCGGCCGTCTACACGACAATCGCGGGCGCAGAAGCGGCTGTTCTGGGCGCCCGCCACAGCGAGAGCTTCGGGCTGTACTCGCTGCAGTCGCTGCACCTGGAACTGGCCGCCGACGCCGGCCCTGTCCCGGCCCAGGGTCGCCTTGCTCCAAGCGCGGCCGACCTGGCGGCTGCTGCCACCCAATTGCCGGAACGGCGCGCACGGCAGCGCGGTCAGGCAGCGGGGCGGGCGCCGGTGAAATTGTTCATCCGCCAGCCATTTACCGAATCGGACGAGCAGCAGCAAAAGCTGATCGGCGAGATCATGCACCTGATCGACAGCGCCAACGGCGCGCCGTATCCCTTCGACTACCTGACCGGCGTCACGGCGGAAAGCGCGGTCACGTTCAAGAAGACATTCGAACGTGAACAGCAGCTGCCGTTCACGCCGAAAAACTTCCGTACCCACCGGCTTGGCTTGCTGGACCAGGCCGATGCGATGATCAATATCCGGGTCGGGATGAGCGAAAGCAGTGCCTTCGAGCTGGCGTACCACATCTTCAAGGGCCGCGGCACACCGATCCTGTTCCTGGTGTGGAAGCACGCACCGATCAAGACCACGCTCATTCGTGAGTTGCAGGACCTGGCCGACGTGACCTACCTCGAATTCGAGCACGTGGCCGAACTGCGTGAGGGTATCCACAAGTTCTTCGGTTCGCGCCAGCTTGGCGGGCAACGGTCCGCAATCGCAGCTTAATCCCCATACAAGGAGCCTCACATGTTTGAAAACCTTCGCATAAAAACACTGGTCATCGGCGC
>JAZKBE010000084.1:0-31771 GCA_040388805.1 Pseudomonadota bacterium | reverse complement strand
ATGCTCCCTAAACTAATTGCAAAAACTGTCTCAAATAGTTTGACACGTTCCGGAGCTTCGTGAACTCTCCCAACGGGTTTCTTTTGTTCGTGCCGAACTAGGACCCCGGGCACGGTGGCGCGGAATGGGGCCGGAATGCGCATTGCAAGTGAAAATATAAAACTTTCGCCTATACAGTTAAAGGGCACTCGCGCAAACATGTAGGAAACGAGAACTCATCCTGATTCCCCTGCGGGGCAACAAGGGCGGCCGATTTGGCCGCCCTTGTTGATTCCCTCACTGCTACGCGACCAGGGTCAGCCCAACTTCCGACACCAAGGTGCTCAAATGGGAATCTTCGCGGCTATGTACGCTCACAGAAAAGGCTTCTTTGATTGCGACGGGAACTTCCACCGAAAGTGGCATGAAAATCGCGCCGTCATGGCTTTGCAGTTGCAGCGACGCATGGCTGTTGGGCCAAACCCACAGCTTGCTGATGACTCGGGTAAATGACTGATGGAGCAAGGCGCGTTCCGCCATCCGTTCGTCAGAAATGTCTCTAACGGCGAGCAATGCGTCAGCGGTAGCTGTATCTAGGTCCTCCGCCCACACCGCGCTCACTGGGTCGTTGGCAACCGCGGAAAGGTCGACGATACGCGCGCGCCGCCCCGCAACTGCGCCTTCAAGGTCGCGTATGCGATTCGCCAGTGCGTCCGACGCACCGGTGCGCTCCACGATAGATAGCAAGTTCTGAAGGCCCTTCTTTTCGTTGGCAAGTGCGGCACGCTCTGCTTCCAGCGCTTGCAAGGCCTCCTTCTTTACACTGCTTTCCAAAATCTCGGCGGCGACGCAATTCATCAGCGGTGGAATTAGCGAGGTTTCGAGTTCGCGTGCATTCCAATTCGGACAAGTCGTCAGGCCACGGTCACGGTCAGCACAAACGTACAGCGCGTATCCGGGACTATTGCGGTTCCCGCTCTTTGGTTTGCGGGCAAGGGTGGCGCCACAATGGCCACAGTGCAGCAAGCCTTGAAAGACATTGTGGTACCCACCATCGCGGCGGTTCGGCAGGTTTCTCCGCCGCGCCGCCGAGGCCTGTGCGGCATCGAACAACTCGACGGGGACAATAGCGGGGTAGTAGTTTGCCCAGCAAGCGCCAGTTGGTCGACGCACCTTCCCGTCCTTGACGTGCGGCTCCAGTTCGCCAAGCACACGACGGTTGTGCAACAGCTTGTGAGGGAGCGTCTTGTGCCAGTCCGTTGCTCTGCCAGGTACTGGCCATCCTTCTCGATTTGCAATCCTGGCGATGGCTGTTGAACCGATGCCAAGCGCCGCATATTCGAAGACTTTGACAACACTAGCCACCTTCTCAGGGATAGCTTCCCAGCCGTCTCTTGCAGAATTCGGTCGCAGCCAGCCAGGTCCCTGACCAAAAGCAAACGATGACAGATTGTCACGCTTACGCTTATGGGCACGCTTAACCCTGTCCGATTTGGTCTGCGATTCCTCGTTTGCTCGAATGAACACCATGACCGCCCACATGATACTTATAGGGTCTTTGACGGTCTCTTCATCGAGAATGCGATTGTCAATCAGGCTCACGACACGGATACCTGTCTTTACCAACCGCTCAAGGAGTCCTATTGCGTCAAACAGCTGCGCCCTCGACAAACGGTCAAGATTCTCGACCAGCAGGTAGGAACCCCGTTCAATCTCACCTGACTCGACCAACTTTAGAAAGGCGCTGAGCGCCCCCTTTACGATGTTCGAGCAATCGAAAGCAGAAACCCAAAGGTTCCTGGTATCCAACTCCTGAAGGTCGAGGTCATGTTCAGCAGCGTAGGCGCGGCTTCGGTCGAGCTGTCGCTGGAGACTGTCACCGTTGGCCTGACGTTTCGTCGAAAACCTGACGTAGGAGTATGCTTTTGGCCGGCGTAGCGGCTCATCAGTGCTGGTGCCGTTGGCGTTTTCTTGGTTAAGAAGGTGAGTCATGGGTTGGGTTCCTTTACGTTATGGACGAACCCAGTTAAGCCACACGTTTTATTGCAAGGCCCTACAAAATGTAGGATATTCGTCCAGCCCTTAAGGTAAACTCCGCCAAGCCGGCCGGCGTGCGCTGCGTTCAGCTGATGGACGATAACGGCTGCGCCATTTTCGGCCTCCCGGAACGCCCTGCGTTCTGCGCCAGCTTGCAGCCGGCCAGGGATATGTGTGGCGACTCGCGCGAGCATGCCATGCTGTGGCTGGCGTCTCTGGAGACGGCCACCGCACCGCAGGGTGGCGCAGGCGTTTAACGCACCAGGCAAGGCCGCTTGCTATCGAACTTCCAGCCCGGAATCAGCTGCTGCATGGCGACCGCATCGTCGCGTGCCCCCAGGCCCATGCCCAGGTAGAGCTGGTGAGCGGCATCGACCGCTTCCATGTCCAGCTCCACGCCCAGGCCCGGCGTCGCCGGCACCTTGACCTTGCCACCCTTGATCTGCAGGGGCTCGCGCGTCAGGCGCTGGCCATCCTGCCAGATCCAGTGCGTGTCGATGGCAGTGATCTCGCCCGGCGCCGCCGCTGCCACATGCGTGAACATGGCCAGCGAAATATCGAAGTGATTGTTCGAATGCGAACCCCAGGTCAGGCCCCATTCCTTGCACAGCTGCGCCACGCGCACCGAGCCCTGCATGGTCCAGAAATGCGGGTCGGCCAGCGGAATGTCGACCGACTGCAGCTTGACCGCGTGGCCCAGCTGGCGCCAGTCGGTGGCGATCATGTTGGTGGCGGTACGCAGGCCGGTGGCGCGGCGGAATTCTGCCATCACTTCGCGGCCCGAAAAACCGTCTTCCGCGCCGCACGGATCTTCGGCGTAGGCCAGCACGTCGTGCTGGTCGCGGCACAGGCGCACCGCTTCGGCCAGGCTCCAGGCGCCGTTCGGGTCGAGCGTAATGCGCGCCTGCGGAAACCGTTCGGACAGCGCAGTGACAGCTTCAATTTCTTCGTCGCCGCTCAGCACCCCGCCCTTGAGCTTGAAGTCGCGAAAGCCATAGCGGCGATACGCGGCGTCGGCCATCGCCACGATGGCCGACGCCGTCATGGCTGTCTCATGGCGCAGACGCAGCCAGTCGTCGTCCGCATCCGGGTCGCTGGCGTACGCCAGATCGGTCGCGGTGCGGTCGCCTACATAGAACAGGTAGCCCAGCATCTCGACATGGTCGCGCTGCTGGCCGTCGCCCAGCAAGGCCGCCACCGGCACGCCCAGGAATTTGCCCAGCAGGTCGAGCAGCGCGCATTCAAGCGCGGTCACGGCATGGATGGTCACGCGCAAATCGAAGGTTTGCAGGCCGCGCCCACCGGCATCGCGCCCGGCGAACGCCGAGCGCACCTTGTTCAGGATGGCGTTGTAATTGCCCACGCTCTGGCCGATGACCAGGCTAGCCGCGTCTTCCAGGGTTTTGGCGATTGCCGCCCCGCCTGGCACTTCGCCCACGCCCTGCTTGCCGGCGCTGTCGGTCAGGATCACGATGTTGCGCGTGAAATAAGGACCGTGTGCGCCGCTGAGGTTGAACAACATGCTGTCGCGCCCGGCAACGGGGATGACCCGCAGGGCGGTGACGACGGGCGTGGATAAAGTTGTGTGCATGGCATGGTACCGCTACCAAAGGATGGGAAGATGGTAGCGGTACCTCAATCGGAAGTCAAGCGCTAATCCGGACTCAGGCGCTGTCGCGGCGGGCGATGGTAAAGCCGATATCGACCACGGCGTCGGAAACGATCTTGCCTTCCGAGCGGGCGATGATGAAGCTGGCAGCCTTGCTGCCGATGGTGGTGCCGTCGATCCGCACGCTGGTCAGCGAGGGATTCACGTCACGCGAAAACTGCTGGTCGCCCAGGCCGACGACGGCCAGTTGCGACGGCACGGCGATGCCCTGGGCCTGCGCTTCCATGATCACGCCGAGCGCCATCATGTCGGAGCTGCAGAAGATGGCGTCGGTGTCGGGATGCCGCGCGAGCAGTTCGCGCAGGCCGGCGCGGCCGCTGCCCAGTGTGGTGGGCGCGGGGGCGAAGCAGGCCGGAATGGCCTGCACGCCCTTGGCCGCCATTCCCAGCGCGATGGCGGTGTCAGAGAATGCCTTGTTGCGGCGGATGGCGCGTTCGTCGTTGGCGCTCAGCGTAGCCACGCGGCGCTTGCCGCGCTGGTGCAGGTAGGCGGCCACGGCCTCGCCGATTTTTTCGTGCGAGAAGCCGACCAGCATGTCGATCGGTGTCGGCGTCAGGTCCCAGGTTTCGACCACGGGAATGCCGCTCGCCAGCAGGCGCCGGCGGCCCTGCGCGGACCGCATGATGCCGGTCAGGACCACGCCGTCGGGACGGCGTCCGATGATCGCTTCGAGCAGCGCGTCTTCGCGCGAATTTTCGTAGCCGGACTGCCCCAGCATGAGCTGGTAGCCGGAAGCGGCCAGCGATTCGGTCAGCGACTGCACCATTTCAAGGAAGACGGAGCCGGTAATGGTGGGCACCACGGCCGCCACCAGGCGGCTGCGCTTGGAGGCCAGGCCACCGGCCAGCATGTTGGGCACATAGCCGGTGCGCTCGACCGCTTCGCGCACGCGCGCCAGGATCGGGGCCGACACGGCGTCGGGCGTATTCAGTGCGCGCGATGCGGTAATGGGCGCGACATTGGCCAGCTTGGCCACGTCGCGCAGCGTGAAGCCGCCGCTGCTGCGCCGGCTGCGCTTGGTCGGAACGGGAATGCTGTCGTCGGATTGCGGGTCTTTGTTTTCCATGACCCGATTCTATCATCGACCACCTGCTACTCCATGCAGAACTTGGCCTTGAGCCGGATCGCATCGGACGCCGAACCGATCATGACATTGAAGTCTCCCGGCTCGGCGCGCAGCGCCAGCTTGTCGTTGTAGAAGGCCAGCATGCCGGCGTCGATCGTGAATGAGACCGTACGCTGCTCGCCCGGCTGCAGCATGATCTTCTGGAAGCCCTTCAGCTCCTTGAGCGGGCGCACCAGCGACGCCACCGGATCGTTCAGGTACAGCTGCACCACTTCTTCGCCGGCCCGCTTGCCGGTGTTGGCCAGCGTGAACGACACTGTCACCTTGCCGCCGGGCGCCATGCTGGCGGCGCTCAGGGCCAGGTCGCTGTAGGCGAAGCCGGTGTAGCTCAGGCCGTGGCCGAAGGCGTAGCGCGGCGTGTTTGGCGAATCGATGTAGGCAGATTTGTAGACCACGTTCTTCTCGTCCTGCACCGGACGGCCCGTGTTGTACTGGCTGTAGGAAATCGGAATCTGCCCCACGCTGCGCGGGAAAGTGATGGGCAGTTTGCCGGACGGGTTGTAGTCGCCGAACAGCACGTTCGCGCTTCGCGTCCGAGAAGCGGAACGGATAATCGAACAGGCCCAGCTCGAATTTCTTGCACAGGATGCGGCGCACGGCATCGTCGACCAGCGCCATTTTCACCTTGCCGCCCTGGACCAGCTTGGCCAGGTTGGCCGTGTAGGCATAGCCTTCCATGTCCATGTCGCTGCCGGCGTGGGTGGCCTTGCCGGCGGCGTCAATCAGGTCGTTCGCAAAGCCGTGCGGCACCATCTCCTTGACCGACGCCCAGTCGCTGACGACAAAGCCCTTGTACTTCCACTGCCCTTTCAGGATGTCGCGCTGCAGGTAGTCGCTGCCGGTTGCGGGTACGCCGTTCAAGCTGTTGAACGAATTCATGAAGGTGGCAACGCCGGCATCGGCCGCGGCCTTGAAAGGCGGCAGGTAGACCTCGTGCAGCTGCTGCAGGCTCATGTCGACCGCGTTGTAGTCGCGCCCCGCCACCGCCGCGCCATAGGCCGCGAAGTGCTTGGCGCACGCCATGATGGCATCGAGTCCGCCCAGCTGGCGGGTCTGGAAGCCGAGCACACGCGCCGTGGCGATGCGCGATCCCAGGTAGGTGTCTTCGCCCGCGCCTTCCATCACCCTGCCCCAGCGCGGATCGCGCGCCACGTAGACCATGGGCGCGAAGGTCCAGTGGATGCCAAACGCCGCGGCCTCTCTGGCGGCGATGCGCGCCGACAGTTCGATGGCCGCCATGTCCCACGACGCCGATTCGCCCAGCGGCACCGGGAATACGGTCTTGTAGCCGTGGATGACGTCAAGGCTGAACAGCAGCGGAATCTTCAGGCGCGACTGCATGGCCGCCGCCTTGATCTCGCGCGTTTCGGCCACGCCCTTCACGTTGAGCATGGAGCCCACGCGGCCGGCGCGGATGTCGGCCAGCCTGTTGACATGCTTGCCGCTCGCGGGCCCAGTGAATTCGCGGCCCGACAACTGGTGCAGCTGGCCGACTTTTTCTTCCAGCGTCATCTTGCGAAGCAGGTCGTCGACCTTCCTGTCGATGGCCTTGTCCTGGGCCGCAGCAAAGGTCGTCGTCAGCAGCAGGCAGGTAGCGAGGAGTGTTTTCATCTGAATTTATTCTGCTTGTCGTCGTAGTAGTTCTTCAGCGTGAAGAAGGCTTTCTTCTTTTTCCCGGTTTCGGAAACGAGGCCCTTGCGGTTCCAGAAGTCCTGGAACTGCGGATGCGGGCGGCGCGGCGAACGGAAATCCACCAGGATCCACGGCGTCATGCCGCGCAGGCGGACGGGGATCATCGGATTTTCGTCCTGCACGGAGATCCCGCGCAAGAATACGGACTTCCCGTTCAGCAGGATGTCGCGGCCGCGCGTTTCGATGGTGCGAAAGCCGATACGGTCGACGACCCTGTCCTCGTCCGCCGCCAGTTCCACCTTGTACAGCTTGGGATTCTCCGGCGACCAGTAAGTCATCTTCGCCACTGGCAAGCTCAGTTGCGCCCTGCCGCTTGCATCGCTCATGACGGTGACCTTGATGCCCGCTTCGGGGATCGCCACCGTGACCGCCTGCGCCCTGGCGGCGCCCGCCAGCTGTACGTAGCCTTCGATGCGCTTCAGGTCGCCCTTGGCCAGCTGGACCTTGTAGTCGGCGATGTACGACGCCGGCAATTCGGCCAGCAGCACGTCGCGCGTGATGCCGCCGTAGTTCCACCAGTCGGTATTGACGGTCGGGATCTCGTCCTGGTGGCGCTTGTTGTCCGCCTTGACCACCACGAAGTTGCGGCCCCTGGCCAGCTTGCCGGTCACGTCGAACTGGAACGGCGTGAAGCCGCCCTTGTGCGTGCCCAGCTTTTTCCCGTTCAGGTAGACGTGGGCCTCGTAATTGACTGCGCCGAAATACAGGAGGTAGTTCTTGCCCGGCTTGGGATCGGCCTGGAACACCTGGCGCAGCCACACCGTGCCCTCGTAGAACAGCAGCCGCTCGGCCTGCGAATTCCAGTCGCCCGGTACCGTCATGGTGGGCGACAGGTCGAAGTTGTACTCCACCAGTTCACCCTTGCCCAACTGGCTGCGGTCGTCGAAGTAGCCGCCTTTGCCGCTGGCCGAGGCGTCGAAGGGCTGGCGCCGATAATCGTAGAAGCCGGTCTCGTAGGGATCGATGATGTAGTTCCGGCGCCCGTTGAGGCTCTGGTGCTGGCGCGCGTGGATGTTCTCGATCACGGGACTGGCCGCCGCGGCCACGGATACGAGCACGCACAGGGCCGCGGCCAACAGGGTCAATACGCGTCTCATCAAATTCCCCCTGATTTTGGTAGCGCTACCAATCAGCGCGAAGTGCATGGTAGCGATACTGAAAAAAGGCGTGTCAATGCGTATTTTTCAGGCAATTCGCGGGAAGTTCAGCGAAAACCTGCAGCTCCACTGCAGGCCGATCAAGGGGCCGGGGGCGTGCTCGTGGTAAGCTTCGAGCCCTCACCGTGCAGCCGCCGATTTCTTCACAACATTCAAAAACCGTTTCATGGATATCATTCTTGCGTTAAAAGCGATCGTCATGGGCCTGGTGGAAGGCTTCACGGAGTTCCTTCCCATCTCGTCGACCGGTCACCTGATCCTCGCTGGCAGCCTGCTCGACTTCACCGACGAGAAATCGAATGTCTTCAAGATCGTGATCCAGTCCGGCGCCATCCTGGCCGTTTGCTGGGAATTCCACGTGCGCATACTGGCCGTGATGCGGGGCATGTTCAGCGACCCGAAACAGCAAAAATTCCTGCTCAACGTGATGATCGCCTTCATGCCGCTGGCGGTGCTGGGCCTCATTTTCGGCAGCATGATCAAGTCCGCCCTGTTCCACCCGGTGCCGGTGGCGCTGTCGTTCATCATCGGCGGCTTTGTCATCCTGTGGGTCGAAGGCCGCCAGAAAAGCAATCCGGTCGCCGTGCGGATCCAGGAAATCGACGACATGTCCAAGCTCGACGCCTTCAAGGTGGGCTGCGCCCAGGCCGTCGCGCTCATTCCCGGCACCAGCCGTTCGGGCGCCACCATCATCGGCTCGATGATGTTCGGCCTCACCCGCAAGGCCGCCACCGAATTCTCGTTTTTCCTCGCCATCCCGACCCTGATGGTGGCGACGGTGTATGAACTGATCAAGAACCGCGCGCTGCTCTCGTCGGCCGACCTGCCGCTGTTCGGAATCGGCTCGTTGGCCGCCTTCGTGTCGGCCTTCCTGTGCGTGCGCTGGCTGCTGCGCTACATCAGCAGCCATGACTTCACCATCTTTGCCTGGTACCGGATTGCCTTCGGCATCCTGGTCATCGCCAGTTCACATTACGGTTGGGTAGTTTGGGCGGAATAATGAATCCCGGGATCAGCGCACGCGCACTCGAACAGCTGCAGACGGTATTCGGCTACCCCGCCTTCCGCGGGCAGCAGGCCGACATTGTCGAACACGTGGCCAGCGGCGGCGACGCGCTGGTGCTCATGCCTACCGGCGGCGGCAAGTCGCTGTGCTACCAGATTCCCGCGCTGCTGCGCGACGGCGTGGGCGTGGTCGTCTCGCCCCTGATCGCGCTGATGCAGGACCAGGTCGACGCCCTGGCCGAAGTGGGCGTGCGCGCCGCCTTCCTCAATTCGACCCAGACGTTCGAAGAATCGATGCGCATCGAACGGCTGGTACGTACCGGCGAAATAGACCTGGTGTACGTGGCGCCCGAACGCCTGATGACGCCGCGCTGCCTGGACCTGTTCGAGGCGTCCCGCATTGCCCTGTTCGCGATCGACGAGGCGCACTGCGTATCGCAGTGGGGCCACGACTTCCGTCCCGAATACATCAAGCTGTCGATCCTGCACGAGCGCTTCCCAAGCGTGCCGCGCATTGCGCTGACCGCCACCGCCGACCAGCAGACCCGCACCGAGATCGCGCTGCGCCTGCAGCTGGGTGAAGCGCGCCAGTTCGTGTCCTCGTTCGACCGCCCCAACATCCGCTACCAGATCGTCGAGAAGGCCAATGGCCGCAAGCAGCTGCTCGACTTCATCACCACCGAGCATGGCGGCGACGCCGGCATCGTGTACTGCCTGTCGCGCAAGAAGGTGGAAGAGACGGCCGAATTCCTGAACGAGAACGGCATCCGCGCCCTGCCTTACCACGCCGGCATGGACTACCCGAAACGCAGCGCCAACCAGGCCCGCTTCCTGCGCGAGGAAAGCATCGTCATGGTGGCCACCATCGCCTTCGGCATGGGCATCGACAAGCCGGACGTGCGCTTCGTGTGCCACCTGGACCTGCCCAAGAGCATCGAGGGCTACTACCAGGAGACCGGGCGCGCGGGCCGCGACGGCATGCCGGCCAGCGCCTGGATGGCCTACGGCCTGCAGGACGTGGTGCTCCAGCGCCGCATGATCGACGAATCCGAGGCCGACGAAACCTTCAAGCGCGTGCTCGGCGTGAAGCTCGACGCCATGCTGGGCCTGTGCGAAACGCTCAGTTGCCGGCGCACGCGCCTGCTCGAATACTTCGGCGAGCAATCCACGCCATGCGGCAACTGCGACACCTGTCTGATTCCGCCCATTTCCTTCGACGGCACGGTGCCGGTGCAAAAACTGCTGTCGGCGATCTATCGCGTGGACCAGCGTTTTGCGGCCGGCCATGTAATCGACGTGCTGCGCGGGGTCGAGTCCGACCGCATCAAGCAATGGCACCACGATTCGCTGTCGGTGTTCGGCATTGGCAGCGAACGCGCCGAAGCCGAATGGCGCGCCATCTTGCGCCAGACGATCGCGCTTGGCCTGGTCACGGTCGACCATGAAGTCTACAGCTCGCTCAAGCTGACCGACGCAGCGCGTCCCGTGCTCAAGGGCGGCCAGAAGGTGCAGCTGCGCCAGTACCAGAAACCGGTCAAGCAGAAGCGCGGCTCGTCGGCGTCGGCCAAGGCGCATATCGAGATGGACCTGTCCAAATCCGAACAGGAAATTTTCGAGAAGCTGCGCTGGTGGCGCGTGGAAACCGCGCGCGCGCACAACGTGCCTGCCTATGTCATTTTCGTCGATGCGACCCTGCGCGAAATCGCCAAGGCCAAGCCGACATCGCTGAACGAGCTGCGCGGCGTGACCGGCGTCGGCGAGAAAAAGCTGGTGTCGTATGGCGACGAGATCGTGGCCATGATCATGGACATGATCTAGGTAAGGATTTGCCGGTAGCGGCCCGGTGGCGTGCCCACCGCGGCGCGGAAGCGGTGGCTGAAGTGGCTCAGGTCCGCGTAGCCGCAGGCGTCGGCGATCTGCTGCAGCGGCAGCGTGGTGGTCTTCAACAATTCCCTGGCCCGCTGTGCGCGGCGCTGCGCCATCCAGGCCGATGGCGGCATCCCGAACGACACCCTGAACATGCGCGCGAGGTGAAACTCCGACAGGCACGCCAGCTGGGCCAGTTCGCCCAGCGTGACCTGCTGCGCAAGATGGGTTTCGATATAGTCGGCCAGGCGGCGCCGCACCAGGGGCGCCAGGCCGCCGCGCACGCGCAGGTCGCGCCGCACGATCGATTGCGAGCGCAGTAGTTCGCTCAGCGCGTCATGCGTGATTTCATTGGCCCGCAGGAGCTGGTCCGGCCCGTCCCAGGGACTGGCGATGAGCGTTTCGCACAGCTGCACGATGCGGGGGTTCTCAAAGAAGGTACGGTCGGCCAGGGTGAGCTCGCGCGGTTCGCGGTCCAGTTCCGTGATGGCGCGGCGCGTGAAATGCTCGGGCATGAAGTAGATGTGCAGGATGTGCACGTGGTCGCGCACCACCCATTCCGACTCGTGCCAGTCGGGCAGCGCGCACAGGCGCTTCGGCGCACCGTACTGGCCGGGCGCGCCTTCGCGTTCGGTGCGGTAACCGCCGCCCAGGTAGTACGACAGCGTGTGATGGCCGGGCTTGATGTAGCTGGTGAGCTCTTCGTCGGTCTTGCGGTTCCAGATGGCCGCAGCCATGCCGTCGCCCAGCCACGCGAATCGTTCGAGCGTGGCGCTGGTTCCCCGCATGGTGTTGAACACCGCGTGCGAGAAAGGATTGTGGGCGGTTTCAGGCATGTGAAAAGTCTAGCACGGGCAGGAAAGCCGCGTACTTACCCGCCTGAAAAGACCGCAAGATCAGACAAGTCGGCGCCGGCATCAAGCTCCATCATGATGGCATGAACATCTTCCTCTACCTGCTCACCGTCGTCATCTGGGGTACCACCTGGATCGCCATCAAATTCCAGCTCGGCGTGGTCGAAGCGCCAGTCTCGATCGCCTACCGTTTCTGGATCGCGTCGGCCGTGCTGTTCCTGTTCCTGCTGGCCACGCGCAAGCCGATTTGGCCGCCGCGCCAGGCGTGGCGCTACCTGCTGGCACAGGGGATCGCCCTGTTCTGCTGTAATTTCCTGTGTTTTTACTATGCCAGCCAATGGGTATCGAGCGGCCTGGTAGCCGTCGTGTTCTCCACGGCGCCGATCTGGAACGCGATCAATGGCCGCGTCTTCATGGGCCGGGCCATCCGCGGCCAGGTCGTGGCCGGCGCCTTGCTGGGCCTGGGCGGCATCGGCATGCTGTTCCTGCCGCAGATGCAGGGCCACTGGAACGACAACGGCATGCTGCTTGGACTGGGCCTGGCCTTGCTGGGAACCCTGTGCTTTTCGACCGGGAACCTGCTATCGAGCCGCATGCAGTCGCTGGGCCTGACGCCCTGGCTGACCAATTCCTGGGCCATGCTGATCGGCTCGACCATCCTCGGCTGCGGTGCGCTGGCGCTGGACATGCCATTCAACTTCGAACCGGGCACCCGCTACCTCGGCTCGCTGCTGTACCTGGCCATTCCCGGTTCGGTGATCGGCTTTACCGCCTACCTGCTGCTGGTGGGGCGCATCGGCCCGGACCGCGCGGCCTATTCCACCGTGTTGTTCCCGGTGGTGGCGCTGACCATATCGACGGTGTACGAGGGCTACCACTGGAGCGCCCTGTCGTTCGCGGGGCTGCTGCTGGTATTGGGCGGGAACCTGCTGGCCTTCGTGCAGTTCGGCCAGGCCAGGCTGGCGAAGCTTACTTCTTGACGAACACAAGGTCCCACACGCCGTGGCCCAGCTTCAGGCCGCGGTTTTCGAACTTGGTCAGCGGACGATAGGCCGGCTGCGGCGCATAGCCTTCGGCAGTGTTCTGCAGCATGGATTCGGCGCCCAGCACTTCCAGCATCTGGACCGCGTAGTCTTCCCAGTCGGTGGCGCAGTGCAGGTAGCCGCCCGGCGCCAGGCGCTCGGCCAGCAGCTTGACGAAGGGGCCCTGCAGCAGGCGGCGCTTGTTGTGGCGCGCCTTGTGCCACGGATCGGGGAAGAACACGTGCACGCCTGCCAGCGAACCGGCAGGGATCATCTGGTTCAGCACTTCGACCGCGTCGTGCTGGATCAGGCGCAGGTTGGTGAGCTCCTGCTCGCCGATCTGCTTGAGCAGGCTGCCCACGCCGGGGGTATGCACCTCGACGCCGATAAAGTCCTTCTCCGGCATGCCCTTGGCGATATGCGAGGTGGTGTCGCCCATGCCGAAGCCGATTTCCAGGATCACCGGCGCCTTGCGTCCGAACGCCAGTTCGAAGTCGAGCGGCGCCTTGGCGTACTCGATCAGGAACTTCGGCCCCAGTTCTTCGAGCGCACGCGCCTGCGCAATCGACAGGCGGCCAGCGCGCGTGACGAAGCTGCGGATCCGGTGTTCGGTGGGGTCGTACAGCATCGGACGGTTCGGGGTATCGGAGGACATGGGGAGGGGTCAGGAAAAAAAGGCCGGACGACATTATATCGCACCGCCCGCGCACCCTGGCCGCTAGCGGTAGCGGGCGATGATGGCGTCGACCGCCCCGGCGCTGACGAGGGCGGCGATGGCCTGGTCGATGTCCGCGAACGCAATCTTGCTGGCGCGGGAAAACGCACACGAGGTCTTGTAGGTTTCGTAGACCAGGTCTTCGCGCAGCGTCGACGCCTTGTTGGTGTGCAGCTCGTACTCGAATTCGCGCCGCTCGACGATCGAATGCTTGTTGCGGCCGACGTGCATTTTCAGGAACACCTGTTCCACCGTGCGCGCATCTTCCCGGATGAAGAGTTTGCCGATGACCGGTTCCAGCGAGGGATAGCGGTAACCGAGTACGGTCCCCACCCGCAGTCCGGCCAGGTCGCCTATCGTACGGATGACGGGCGCGTCGGAGCGCGACACGACGACGCCGGCGTTCGGAATCAGGGGACGGCTCCAGGCGAAGTCGCCCGGGATCCAGGCCGGCATCACATTGCAGACGCCGTCGGCCAGGCCGGCGCTGAGCGTCTGGCCGACCCGCTTGCCGGGAATGCTGACGAAGCGCGCCTCCCTGCCCAGCTTGCCCGCAATGGCGTCGCCCAGGTCCTTCAGGATGCCGGCGCTGAGCTGGCCATCGGCGAACCTGGCAAACGGCATGGCGCTGCTCAGCGGTGCGATGAAAACGATCTCCCCCCCGGCCGCGCTGCTGCCGGGGCAATACACAAGCAACAGGAGGAAAAGACGCCAGGTGCGCAGGATAGGCATAGATGCCTGGGTGAATATTTGGTTTCGGTAACTTTATTATAATTCTAAAAAGTTACCGATGACACCGCTTGTCAGTCTTACAGCCAGTCTTTCAGGCCAAGCCAGAAGCGGTCACCGAGCACCAGGGCCAGGAAGCTTGTTCCCATCATGCACACGACCGGTACGACAGCAACAATGCCGAACGAGGACAAGGTCCAAATGAGGATCGATGCCACGCCGATGTATGCTCCCAGCACGGCAGCGCAGGCGAAGCGGGTGCCCTGTTCCGATTCGCCGACTCCGTTGCACGCGTTGAGTCGCCGCGGCGAGTATGTGGAAACTGGCGACGAGAAATCCGAGGAGGAGGATGGGTATTTTCATGTTCAACTTTATCGCTCAGACAATGATGAATTCAAGACTCTTCCCGGATTGTCACATGGGCGCCGTCCGCCGCCACGTTAGCGCATTTCTGGGTGATGTTGAGCAAGCAGCGCCTGAGCCTGTTTCGTGCACTCTTCGACTGCTGTCGGTCTAATGGGATCGCCATCATCGTCATTGATATTGCGCTGTTTGCGCAATCCGTCGAGCACCTCCACGGTCTTTGCGTCCAGGCCGACTGTCAGTGGCAAAGTTTGAATCGCAGTCTGGTGATGCCCTGTCTTGCTTTTCGATGGGCGATAGCCATGGACCAGCAGACTGGCAATTGCACATTGCATCACGCACTTGTACGTTGCATCGAAACGGTTCTCGTCACTGATGGACGTAACGGCTGCGTCTTGCAAATTGCGTGCTGCAGCCAAGAGCAAGCGCTGGACGTCTTCACGCGGGGCTTTGATTTCAACGAGACTCTGGATTTTCAATAAGTTTTGCAAAGTCATCCGCTTCCCCGATCAGAAAGAGTTTGGGTTTCTCTACCACCTCGTGCGCCCAAGTATCGTTAGATGCGAGTTTGGTGCGAATATCCTCCAAACGCTACGGGTTTGGGTCAGAAAGATAGGCACGAGGAAAAGCCATGCCGATGAGCGTGCAAACGCCGTGACTGTGCTGGAGCGGGTGAAGGGAATCGAACCCTCGTCGTAAGCTTGGGAAGCTTCTGCTCTACCATTGAGCTACACCCGCGACACCCGCATTCTACGCGGGTTTTCAGCGAAACCGCCAGTGTCGCGCTCCCGGGAATCGGAAAATAGTTGTCTGACCGACAAACAAGCCTATACTCGACTTCTTGCCTCCCATGGAGAGCCGCCAAAGGACATAAAATGCGGACTGCGATACTCGCCATCACGCTCGCAGTCAGCGGATGCACCTCCCTGCCACACCAGCGGGAAGAGCTGACGCAATCCGCCACGGCGACAGCCCCCCAGGGCGCGCCTGTCACCGTGCCACGGGCCAGGCAATTTGATCTCGTTTCGCGCATCAACGGCCGTACCTACCGCGTTTTCGTTGCAGCCCCATTCCAGGCAGATCCCGCCAAGCGCTATCCGGTCATCTACCTACTGGACGGAAACGCCTATTTTGCGACGACGGCCGATGCACTCACGCGGCAAACTGCATTGGGCATCGCCTCCCCGGCGATCGTGGTTGGCGTCGGCTACCCAACGGATGATCCGAAGGAAATCGCGCGCTTGCGCTTTTTCGATCTGACGCCATCCGTGTCCAAGGATCCGGCAAGGGCGGGAACGGGCGGCGGCGGCGATGCCTTCCTGCGTATTCTTGAAGAAGAGCTCATGCCCTTCGTTAGCGCGCGCTACCCGGCCGATGCCGCCCAGCGGGTGCTGTGGGGCCAGTCCGTCGGTGGCCTGACGGTACTCAGGTCCATGTTTCGCAAGCCAGGCTTGTTCTCCACCTACATACTGTCGAGTCCGTCCATCTGGTACAACGAACGCGAAGTGTTGGGCGATGAAGCGTCCTTCTCGCGCAGCGTCACATCCCAAAGCCCGCGCTTGAAAATATTGGTGACGTCGGCCGGCGACGAACAATATCGCGGACCCGACCTCAAGTACCTGGCTGACGCGAACCTCAGCCGGATGGTGGACAACGCGACGGAACTGGCAGAGCGTCTTGCGCGGCTTCCCTCCGGGAACGTCACCGTCGAACGCATCATCTTTCCGGGGGAATTACATGGGACGGTGCCTCAGGCATCGCTCAGCCGGACACTGCGATTCGCTTTCCCCGCCAAAGAATAGACAGCCGCAACACCCGCGTGCAATGAGGGTGTTGCGGCAAGACGCCTAGTGCCCCATCAGGTCATTCCACTTCGGCAGCAGCACCATGCTGTTCGGATTCATGCCCATGTTCTTCAGGGTATCGACGCTGCTGACCACGGTTTCGGTCTTCAGGTCGACGACGGTAATGGCGCCGTCGCTCATGCCCGGCAGATTCAGCAAGGCATTTTGCACGAAGGCATATTTGCCATCCTTGGTGAAGGCCACATGGTGCGCGCCTTCGGCCGTGGCGATCGACTTGAGCAGCTTCGGCTGGCCCGGTTTGGTGCCGATGTCGAAGATATGCAGATGGCCCGGCTTGGCCGTGGTCACGTACATGCGCGATGCATTCTTGTTGAAATAGATTTCCAGAGGCACGCCCACTTTCTGTTCCGCGAAGTCATGCACCTGGGTCACGCTGAAGTCCTTCTTCGCGGCATCCCAGGTCACGCTCCAGATGGTGCCGCCAAACATATTGGTCACGTAGGCGGTGACCGGCTTCGAATTGGGCACGAACATCACCTCCACCGGCGCCTCGCCCGACGGCGACGGCTTGTTCGACAGCTTGTAGGTGCCCAATACCTTGCCGGTGCTGGTCTCGACCGCGCTGATCACTTCGCCCGCGTCGCCCAGGTCGCTCGCGCGCACGGTGCTGGTGAGCAGGGTGCGGTCGATGCCCGCATGGGTGGCGATACCATGCGGATAGGGCGCGGCCACCTTGACCGAGGACAGCACCTGGTCGGTCCTGGCGTCGCCCACCACCATGGTTTGCGAACCCATGCAGCTGAGGAACCATTTCTTGTGGTCTTGCGAGAACACCACGTTCTCTCCGACGCTACACGTTGGCACGCTGACGACGCTGATCGGATAATCCTTGGCCTTCATGTCCATCACGCGCAGCTCGGGCTTGCCGAGCGCCGTGATGTAGGCCTTGCTCATGTCGTGGTTGTAGAAAATATGGTGGGCGACCAGGTCGGCCGGCAGGGCGATGTCCTTGACGATCTTGCCGAAGGTTTTGGACTTGGGATCGACATCGAGGATGGCGATGCCTTCCTTGCGCGCGACCGGGCCGATCGGGTTCTTCAGGGACTTGAGGGAATCGGCGGACTTGGTTTCGTAGTTGACCATCGCCAGGATTTCGGCGCAGGCCTGGGGGGCGGCGATAGCACCGGCAATGAGCAGTGGTAAAACGGTTAGTTTATTCATCATCATTCTTTCTCTTATCAGTTTGGATAAAACGTAGGAAACGGGATGACACACCACACGGTTGTTGACCGACCACCCATTCTACGCCCGGGTTATGTACAATTAGTTAAAATAATGTCATCGCCATGAAAAAATCAACCATGACCATTCAGCCACTCCGCCTGCTGCTGTCCCTTGCGCTGATCTGTTCGCCCATCGCGGCGCACAGCGCGCAGCAGCAGGCCACTTACCAGATCGCGCAGCGCCGCATCGCGGCCAAGCCGCCCACGCTGACGGTGAAGCAGGGCGACACCCTGCTCATCCACTTCAGCACCGACGAAACGGCCAGCATCCACCTGCACGGCTACAACGTGCTGCTCGGGCTGGTACCTGGCGCGCGCGGGACCATGCGCATCGTGGCCAGCGCGCCTGGCCGCTTTCCGGTGAGCGCGCACGGCTTCGGCGCGGCCGCCGGCAAGCATGGCAAGCACCAGCGCGAAGTGCCGCTGCTGTACGTGGAAGTGCAACCGCAATGATCCGATGAGCGCGTGGCGCGCGGCGCTGCTGGTGCTGCCGGTGCTGCTGCAATTGGCCGTGGCCGCGGACAGCCGCGCGCACGGCTTCGGCGAACGCTACGACCTGCCCCTGCCCCTGTGGATGTACCTGACCGGCGCCGGCCTGACCGTGGCGCTGACCTTTGCCTTCCTGGCCTGGCAGCGGCGCGCGCCCGCCGGCGGCGAAGGCGCGTATTCGCGCGTCTTGCTGGCGCGCGTGCCCGGCGCCGCCGCGGCCGCCATGCTGCTGCGCCTGCTGGTGCTGGCGCTCTACCTGCTGGTGATCTGGGCCGGCTATGCCGGCCTGCAAAGCCCGTCGAAAAATATCGCGCCGGCCATGGTCTGGGCGGTCTGGTGGGTCGGCATGGCGTATGTGTCGGCCCTGATCGGCGACCTGTGGGCGCTGGTCAATCCGCTCGACACCCTGTTCCGGGCCTTCGAGCGGCTCTGGCTGCGCGTCGCCGGGACAGCCCTGCGTCCCGTGCTGGCCTATCCGACCTGGATGAAAGCCTGGCCCGCCGTGCTGCTGTTTTTCCTGTTCGTGCTGCTCGAACTCGAATGGGAAGGCAGCGAACATCCGGCCAGCCTGGCCACGGCCATGCTGCTGTATTCGGCCCTCTGCTGGTGCGCCATGGCCCTGTTCGGACGCGGCACCTGGCTGCGCCATGGCGAAGTGTTCGCCATCGTGTTCGGCCTGCTGGCGCGCTTCGCGCCCAACCACTGGCAGGACGGCCAGTGGCGGCTGCGCCCGTTTGCGGCGGGCCTGCTCACGCGCCAGCCCTGCGACTTGTCGCACATCGTGCTGGTCATGCTGATGCTGGCCTCCGTCAGCTTCGACGGCATGATGGAAACCCAGCCCTGGCTCGACCTGACCGGCGCGCTGCCCGCGTGGGCCATGGACTGGGCGAGCGTGGCCGCGCTGGTGCTGCTGCCCGCCGGCTTCCTGCTGGTGTTCCTGGGCTGCTGCCGCCTGATCGTCCTGTGCGGCGGCGGCGGCCACGCCACGTTCGCGACGGCCGGGCTGTACGTGCTGACCCTGGTGCCGATTTCGATCGCCTACCACTTCGCGCACTACCTGTCCTTCCTGTCGATGGCCGTGCAATACCTGATCCCGCTCGCCTCCGACCCTTTGTCCCTGGGCTGGGACTTATTCGGCACCAGGCTGTATTTCATCCGGCTGGGCATCGTCGACGCGCGCCTGGTCTGGTATGTGTCGCTGTTCGCGATCGTCGCCGCCCACGTGGCGGCGGTGTGCCTGGCGCACATCATGGCGCTGCGCCAGTTCGGCAATCGTGAAGCTGCCTTGCGCAGCCAGTACCCGATGCTGGCGCTGATGGTGGGCTACACCTTGCTCAGCCTGTGGATCATCGCCCAGCCGATCGTGAGCGGATGAACAAACACCATGCCTTGGTACAATCGTTCCCCTTCATTCTTGGAAAATGCGATGAACCTTGAGGTCGAACCGGCGCAAGCCGCAATCACGGTGCGCGCCTGCGCCAATTGCGGCGCCGGCATCAGCCAGAATTACTGTCCCGCATGCGGACAGTCGGCGCATATCCACAGCTCGCTGCTGCACCTGGGCGAGGAAATCTTGCACGGCCTCTTGCACCTGGACGCCAAGGGCTGGCGCACCCTGCCCATGCTGGTGCTCCATCCCGGCCAATTGACGCGCCTCTATGTCGACGGCCAGCGCACGCGCTATGTGTCGCCGCTGATCCTGTTCCTGTTCATGATGTTCCTGATGTTTTTCGTCGTGTCGGCCACCACCGACAGCAGCGGCGCGATCAGCACCAAGGAATCGCGCGCCAGGGACCGGGTCGTCACGCAGCAGGTGGTCGACGAGAAAACCGCGGAACTCGCCAGCGCCGAAGCCGCACTCGGGCAGGCGACAGGCGTCGACGCCCGGGCCAGGCTGGCTGCGGCCCGCGCAGCGAAGCTGGCGCGCAGGCAGCGCTGGCGCGCTTCGACGCCGACACCTTGCAAAAATTTCCGCCCGACGGTTCGCCCGAGGCAGCCAGACAATTCAACGTCAACAAGGCCCTCGCGTCGAGTTCGCTGGTGCAGCATTTTCCCATCCTGGGCCGGCTCAGGTATGCCGGGGACAATGTCGAGCTGACGCTCTACAAGCTCAAGAATACCGCCTACAAGTTCGCCTTCCTGCTGCTGCCCATTTCCCTGCCCTTCATGTGGCTCCTGTTCCTGCGGCGACGCGACGTGACCATGTACGACCACGCCGTCTTCACGCTGTATTCGATGTCCTTCATGTCGTTCTTGTTCGTGGTATTGGCAGTGAGCGATTACTTCGGCCTGGACCTGCTGACGGTCGCCCTGTTCCTGCTGGTGCCGCCCGTGCACATGTTCGCGCAATTGCGCGGCGCCTACGCGCTGGGGCGCTGGGCCACGCTGTGGCGCACGGCCATCCTGCTGGCCGTGGCGGGCATCGTTTTCCTGCTGTTCCTGGTGCTGGTCCTGGCGCTGACCATCCTCTAGAAAAAAAAGGCCAACCCCTCGCAGAGCCGGCCCAAACGGAAAAACCCGGTTCTAGTTATTGTTATTCGCTACACCGTTATGTCTAAAGCGCAATTGCTTGACATGTCAAACAATCTCAGACCCGGCGCCCGGCGTCTTGTCTCTGCATGACTTTGCAGTGTCATTTGGCGACATTCATGGGACCGCTTCGCCTGGTGTTGACAGCGCGCTGGAATGCCGGGAAACTGCGGAAACTTTCAGCAGGCAGCCTCGGACATGCACGACTTCAGCACCAATTACCCCGCAGTCCTGATCCGCGCCCGCGCGCTGACGGGTTTCCCGCCCTGGTGAGCAGCCATGGCGGCGATTGCGCTGCCCTGCTGGGCGCGGCGGGCATCGACCCGCGCTTGCTCGACGCGCCGGACGCCACGCTCCCCATGGCGCGCCTGGTCACGCTGCTCAACGGTTCGGCCGAACGGCTGGCCGCGCCGGACCTGGGCCTGCACCTGGCGCAGCTGCGCGACATCGATGTCCTGGGCGCGCTGGCGCTGGTGGTGCGCAACTCGGCCACCCTGGGCGATGCCCTGGCTGCCATTTCGCGCAATATGTCGTATCACAGCCCGGGATTGAAAATCGATGTGGAAGCCGATCCCCTGCGGCCCGCCATGACGCGCCTGCGCTTCGCGCTGCGGCCGGGGGCCGAGCTGCCCCTGCGCCACGCCATGGAACTGAGCATGGGCGTGGGCGTGCGCTTCATCGCCGGCGTGACCGGCGAGGATGGCGCCGACTGGCACATCGGCTTCCGGCACGACAGTCCGCTCGATGCTGAGCAATATCGCAAGTATTTCCGCGCGCCCGTCCTGCTCGCACAGGCGCAGGATACCCTGTCATTTCCGACCCGGCTGCTGGCCTTTCCCATTTCTCCGTACGGTTCGGCCTTGCAGGAGGCGGCCGAACGCCACGTGGGCAACCTGATCCGGCGTTCCCCGCTGGACCTGGTCCAGCAGGTGGAAAGCCTGGTGGACCGCCGGCTCGCGTCCGGCGGCGGCACCTTGGTCCGGGTAGCACGCCAGATAGGTTTGCACGAACGCACCCTGCAGCGGCGCCTGAAGGAGCATGCCGTGTTCCGCAATCTTTACTCGGGCTTTTCCACCGCGTAGCCGCGCGCCTGCAGCACCGACAGCAAGCCTTTCGGATCGAGCAGTTCGCTCACTTTCAGTACCGCGAAGCTCGATTTATTGGTCGCCAGCGCTTTCTCCACGGCGCCCAGCCAGGCCGCGCGCGCGCGCGGTTTCGCTTCCACCAGTCCGGGCTCGTCCTGCATGAACGCCGCTTGCGTCATGGCAGCGCTGCACGCGCCCTCCCGGTCCGGGTAACTCAGCTTTTCGATGACGGCCAGGTCGCCCACGGCCCAGGCATTGGCGCGCACGCGCATCGCCTCGAGGTCCGTTTCCAGCCGGTCCAGCGTTTTCGTAAAACACGCCAGGTCGTCGAGCGTGCCGGCCTTGTAGCTTTTCACCATGCGCTTGGGGTCCTTGATCGGCACCTTGATCAGCAGCGAGGTCCGTTTGAGCTTGTTCCTTGTCACGCTGGCCTCGATCGCCTTGGCCACGTCGCCATCGTTGACCAGGCCGGACTGCTTGAGTGCCTTGTCGAACAGGGTGCCGGCCGCGAAGATGGGCCGCTCGCCTTCGATGTCGTCGTCCTTGCCGATGTATTTTTCCTTGAGCACCAGCCAGCGCGCGTACACGTCGGCCGGCATCAGCTCGCGCAACTGGCGGCCGTCCGGATTTTTCTTCAGCCCGAACATTTTCGGGATCAGGGTCGCGATGCGCCAGTAGCTGACGTCCAGGGTGACCGAGGGTTGCTCGATGTATTCCTGCGACTGCGACAGGATGGCGTCGACTTCGCGCGAACGCCATTCCATTTTTTTGGGCAGCGGTGCGTAGGTGCCGAACACCCACAGCACATGCTCGCCCTTGCTCACTTTCCACAGGCCGGGGCCGGGCTTCTGGCCCGTCACCAGGATCTGTTCGGACGCCGCCGCGGGGGCTTCGTCGGTGGCGGGCGCGGCCTCGGTTTGCGCGCGGGCAGGCAGGGCGCACAGGCAGAGTGCGGCGAGCAATAGTTTGATCATCAAGCTTTCCTCTTTGGTAAGTGGCCGAAGCGTACTAGCTTCGCGCCGTTTCGCAAAGAAAAAAACAGCTTGTTACAAGGTATGCATGCCCGGCGCCGTGGCGTCCAGCGTTCCGTCCGAAGGCAAGGCAGGCAGCGCCAGCAGCTTCATCAGCAAGGGATAGACGTCGACCGCGTCGAGCGTGCCAAGCACCACGCCCGGGCGGAAAGCGGGGCCGGACGCCAGGAACAGGGCTTGCATTTCCGGCGCCGCATTGTCGTACCCGTGCGCACCGGACGTTGTCATGGACCGGCCCGGCGTATCGGCCGGCCGGATCACCCAGCCCGTCTCGGCCAGGCAAATGAAGGAAGGCACGCGCGGATTTTTCCCGTAGCGAAAGCGCGCCGGCAGCTCTCCCTTGCGCCAGCATTGCATGTGCGCATGCGCTTGCAGCAGCGCCGCCGCCAGCACCGCTTCCTTGCCCGCCAGCGCTTCGATGCCCGCATACGGGCCGTGGGTCACCAGGCGGTAGCTGTCCGCCGGCGCCACCTCGGGCAGGCGCACGATGCGTTCGGCGCTGGTGGCGGCCATGCCATGGTCCGACACGATCACGATATTGGCCGCCATGCCGCGCGCGCGCAAGCCGTCGACCAGGCGGCCGATGGCCTGGTCGACCCGGGGCAAGGTCTCCGCCAGTTCCGGCGAGTCCGGGCCGAAGTCATGGCCGGCTTCATCGACATCGGAGAAATACAGGGTCAGGAAGCCGGGACGGGTGGCGGCGGGCCGGTCCAGCCAGGCCAGCACGGTATCGACCCGTGAGGACGGCGCAAGCTTGCCATTGTATTTGCGGTAGTCGGCCGCCAGCACGCCGCCGATCGGCGTTTCCGAGCCGGGCCAGAACATCAGGCCCGAGCGGACGCCATGGCGCGCGGCCGTCACCCACACGGGCTCGGCCTGGTCCCACCAGCGGCGGTCGAGCTGGGCTTCCCGGTTGCCGAGGGAAAAGCGCACGCCGGGGATGGCGGGGTCTTCCATGGTATTGCCGACGACGCCGTGGCGGTCCGGGTGCAGGCCAGTCACCAGGGTGTAGTGGTTGGGAAAAGTCATGCTGGGAAAGGACGGCCGCATGGCTTGCGCGCGCACGCCCGATTCGGCCAGGCGCTGCAAGTTGGGCGTCAGGCCGCGCCGCAGGTAGGCGGGGCTGAAGCCATCGATGGACACCAGGATCAGCGGCGGCACGCCAGGGTCGCGCCCGGGCAGCCAGGCACAGCCGTTCGCCGACATCATGACGACAAGGGCGAGCAGGCGCAGCAAACAGGAAGTGGTCATCAGCAATTTTTGGCGAGATTGGGCGCGACAAGGCGCGCCGCCCCATGGGGCGCAGGGCATTTTACGACGGAACGTGTTCAGGTGAATTTCCACGCCATGAATAGCGCTGCTTGATGCCAACACTATTAATTGACAGTAAGTTCACGGCCAGAGATACTCTCACCAGCGTTGGCAACATTCCCTCGGGAAGAATTCTTCCACGCCGAACCGCCGGCATGCAGTTCCGCAGGAAAGGCAGTCGGCAGCCCCCTCGCTTTTCCCCACCCGGTGACGAACATACATGGAAAAGATCTCAACAGTTTCCTCAGGTACTCCCACCTGGAGCGCCATACCAACGCAGGGATTGCAAATCAATTCGGTGGCCGTCAGCGCCGATGGGACGCGCTGCATCTGCGGCACGTCGGAAGAATACAATTCCGGGCAGTTTGGCGTGTTTTGCTACAACGGCGACGGCACCCCGGCGTGGTCGGCCGCGATCGGACCGGCCAATAGCTACCAGGGCGTGTTCTGGGTCGGCATCAGCGGCAACGGCCAGTACGCGGCGGCCGGCGGCGAACTGGCCAAGTCGAACGCCGGTTTCCTGACCGCCTACAGCACCAGCGACGGCACCCGGTTGCTCAACGCGACATCCTCGGCCCGCTACAACCAGGTGGCCTTGTCGGTCGACGGAACGAGCCTGCTGGCCGTCTTCGACGATACCGTGCAACTGTACACCCTGGGCGGCTCGGGCTACACGCTCACGTCCAGCCAGGTGCTGGCCGGCGCCTATTGCAATAGCTGCGCCCTGTCGGACGATGGCAGCGTGGCCGTGGTGTCGGTCATGGTGTATCCGCCCGACGACAGCGCCGGCACTGGCACCAGCACCCAGAATACCGGCCAGGTGGTCACGCTGGCCGCCAGCGGCGGCGTGCTGACGGTCAGCGGCACCTGGAACGCCCCGGTCGGCTCGATGCGGGTCGCCATGGCGGCGAGCGGCATGCACTGGGCCGCGTCGATGCACGATGGCAGCTGCGCCCTGTTCGACGCGCAACACGTGACCGAGCCCCTGTGGACCTTCACGCCCTCGGTCACCGGCCTCGGCCTGGCCTACGGCCTGGACCTGACCGAAACGAGCGACGGCCGCATCGTGCTCGCCTGCGGCGCCAATGTGACCCAGAACAGCGTCACCACCGGCTACCTGTACGTGGTCGACGCGGCGGTGGTCAACGGCGAGCGCGTACCCAAGCAGCGCTGGAGCGCCAGCCTGCAGTATTCGGCCAACCCCGGCGTCAGCCTGGACCGCGACGCCATCTACGTCACGGCCACCGATGGCGAACCGAGCGGCACCACTGAATCGCCCGGCAATTTCTACCTGTACAGCGGCGCCAACGGTTCCCTGGTATGGAGCTACCCGACCGCCATCATGAACTGGCCGATGGTCATCACGCCCGATGCGTCAACCGCTTTCGGCGGCAGCGACACGGGCGGGGTGTATTACTGGAAGCTGCCGGCCCGATGAGGCGTCACCAGCTAGAGCCGGATGCGGTTGCGGGCGAGGCCAAGCACGACCTGCTGCGCCGTTTTCAGCGCGCGCCGCTGACACGCCTGATCCTGCGTTCGCTCTGGCTGCGCAATGGCGCGCTGTTCCTGGTGTGGGTGATGGTCTGGAAACTGGCCCAGCTGGTCGAGTACACGCCCCACGCCAGCGTCTGGTTTCCGGTGGCCGGGCTGACCTTTGCCGTGCTGCTGATCGATGGCGCGCGCACCATGCCGGCCCTGTTCGGCGGCTGCGTGGTGGTCACCATCCTCACCGGCCAGCATTACCAGTTGCAGCTGACGGACGGGGAACTGGCCTATGCCGGCCTGCTGTTCGCCCTCGGCCACATCATCCCCTACGCCCTGGGCGCGCGCTGCCTGCGCTGGATTTCCGAATCCGGCCCGCGCGAACTGCCCAAGCTGGTTGTCAGTTTCCTGCTGATCGCCGCCCTCAGTTCCATGCTGGCCACGGTGCTGGTGCTGTCGGCCCTGGTATCGACCGGCATGATGGCCGCCGGCGACGTCGACACCGCCTGGCTGCCCTTCTGGATCGGCGACATGGCCGGCGTGATCGTGCTGGCGCCTTTCTTCGCGGCCGTGCTGTCGGCCTTCCGGCCGCGCTCGGCGGTCCACCTGAGCGCCACCATCAATTTGCACCACCAGCGCGCCACGCCGCGCTTCAAGTACAAGCTGCTGCTGAACCTGGCGCTGCTGGCCCTGACCATGTGGCTGGCCGCGATGACCCGTTCGCCGAACAGCGCCTTCGCCATTTTTTTCCTGGTGATCCCCTACATGTGGCTGGCCTGCACCGAATCGGCCTTCCTGAACGTGAGCAGCGTGGCGCTGGGCAGCTTCATGATCGCCCTGCTGGTGCATGCCTTCCAGCTGCAGGAATTCATGATGGTCTACCAGTTCGCCATCAATGTGATCGCCGCCAACACCCTGTTCGGCCTGGCGCTGCCGACCCTGATTGCCGACAATATCAAGCTGCGCCGGGTGGCCGATACCGACAGCCTGACCCAGGCCGCATCGCGCGACTGCTTCGAGCAGCGCGCCCAGCTCGACATCATCCGCGCGCGCCAGGACAAGCACCCGCTGACCGTGATCGTGTTCGACATCGACCATTTCAAGGGCATCAACGACCAGTTCGGCCATGCCATGGGCGACAAGACGCTCAAGCATGTATGCCTGATCGCCCAGCGTTGCCTGCGGCCGACCGACATGCTGGGCCGTTTCGGCGGCGACGAATTCGTGGCCCTGTTGCCTGGCAATAGCCACGAAGCGGCGCTGCTGATCGCCGAGCGCATCCGCGTGCAAGTGCATGAAAGCCGGCTGCATGGCATGCATCCCCTCACGGCCAGCTTCGGGGTGGCCGAACTGGGCGACACCGACAGTTACGAAACTCTGTTCGAACGGGCCGACCGCGCCCTGTACCGCGCCAAGCAGGACGGGCGCAACCGCACCGCCTCGCTGGCGGCCTGAACGGCGCCGTCCTCATAACACGCCCCCTCACGCCCTGTCACGCGGCGTTGTATTTGTGCACTCCTTGCATCAACGCCAAGGAATATGAATAGACATCTTTACAGTCTGTATATACATTGTTAGCGGCAAACGGAAATGTCACACGTCGCCAGAACGTGGCCATGGCCGTGGAGGGAAAACTACGTAGCACTATAAAAAGAAGGAAGGGCGGGCCGAGTTGGCAGCTTATTTCCGCCTCCCCTGGGAAGCACACAATCAGCGTCGGACAATTTCAATCAAACGCATTGCCTAAGGAAGATCTCCATGACAAAAGCAACAGCAATCCACATTGCAGTACTCCTCCTCTGCAGCAATATCGCAGCAGCCCAGAATGCCCCGGCCCCAAGCGGCCAGGAAGCAGGCACTGAAGAAATCCAGAAAGTCGTGATCGTCTCGACCGGTAGCCGCGGCTCCCAGCGCACCGTGATCGACAGCGCGGTCCCGATCGACATCCTCCCAAGCAAAGAACTCGGCAAGACCGGCCAGAACTCCCTGGACAAGGCTCTGGGCTTCCGCGTGCCATCGTTTAACACGGTACAAACCCCCGTCAACGACGCCACCTCCCTGCTTGATCCTTACGAGATCCGCAACATGGGCCCGAGCCGCGCGCTGATCCTGATCAATGGCAAACGCAAAAATTCCAGCGCCCTGGTGTACACCCAGACCTCCCCGGGCCGCGGCGAAAGCGGTGCCGATATTTCAGCCATCCCGATCGACGCCATCAAGCGCATCGAAGTGCTGCGCGACGGCGCCTCGGCCCAGTACGGTTCCGATGCGATTGCCGGCGTGGTCAACGTGATCCTGAAAGACAGCTCGTCCGAAGGTGCGGTCACTGCGCGGGCCGGCATGACGGGCGAGCGTGACGGCAAGATGGGTGCACTGAGCCTGAACCACGGTGTGAGCCTGGGCGGCAAAGGCTTCTTCAACTACACCATCGATGCATCGCGCATCGGCCTGGCCAGCCGCTCCGGCAAGGTCGACGCCCGCGGTGATGCCGACGCCAGCATCGGCTTTGACGCGCCGCTGTCGGTGGTGCAAGCTTTCCTGGCCAAGTACCCGGACGCGCGCAACGTAAACGGCTCGCCGAAAACCAATGCCAACAAATTCCTGTACAACCTGGGTTACGATCTCAGCGACGATATCACCCTCTACAGCAACGCCGCGTACATCAAGAAAGAGGTGTTCAGCTTTGCCAACTACCGTACGCCTTACTGGCGCACCACCGACTTCGGCCTGCTGCATCCGGCCGGCACGACCTATGAAGGCTATCAGCCTACCTTCATCGGCGCGCTCGATGACTACAACGCCACTGTCGGCGTCAAGTTCACCGCGATGGGCTGGACCGGCGACGTGAGCCTGACCGGCGGCGGCAACAAGCAGACCTACACTGTGGGCAATACCATCAATCGCGCGATGGGCGCGGCTTCGCCGACCCAGTTCTATGCGGGCGGCTCGCGCTTCGAACACACGGTGTTCAATG
Source organism: Pseudomonadota bacterium (assembly GCA_040388805.1). Taxonomy (GTDB): domain Bacteria; phylum Pseudomonadota; class Gammaproteobacteria; order Burkholderiales; family Burkholderiaceae_D; genus Telluria_A. The sequence goes on along the minus strand of JAZKBE010000084.1, from coordinate 3,568 downwards.
CCGACTTCTCGCGCCAGCTGACCGACAGCGTCAATGCCTACGTCGGTACCGAAATCCGCAAGGAGTCGTTTACCACCATCGCAGGCGACGCCGCCTCGTACGAGAATGGCGGCGCGGACTCGTTTGCCGGCAACGACAAAGTCAATTCCTTCAAGCGCACCCGCGACAACAAGGGTGTCTACGCCGGTGCGATTTTTGACGTAACGCCGCGCTTCATGATCGACGCGACCGGCCGCTACGAGCAGTACAGCGACTTCGGCAACGCCTTCGTCTGGAAATTGAGCACCCGCTACAAGGCCGCCGACTCGGTGACCCTGCGCGGCTCGCTGTCGACTGGCTTCCGTGCCCCGTCGCTGCACCAGATCTACACCCAGCGCGCTCAGTACTCTTTTGCTGCGGGCAACATCGAAGTGACCGGCCTGGTCAACAATGTGTCGACCCAGGCGCGTGCCCTGCAAGTGCCACTGCTGGACGCTGAAAAGTCGACCAACTTCACCGTGGGCTTGGGCTTCAAGCCAAGCAGCAATACCAGTTTGACGGTGGACTACTACAACATCGCCGTCGAAGACCGCATCATTCTCGGCAAGGAAATCAAGCCGACCGGGAATGCGTCCAATCCGCTGGACGTTGAAATGGCCAAGCTGGGCATCAAGAAGGTCAGCTTCTTCATTAACGGTCTCGACAGCCGCACCTCGGGTATCGACTACGTCTTCAGCCAGCGTAATATGTCCATGCTGGGCGGCAAGCTGGCATTGAATCTGTCGGGCAACTACACCCATAAGAACGAACGCGATGGCGCCGTGAAGAATACCAAGCTGGTGGCCGATGCCAACCAGACGATTCTCGATGCCACCCAGGAAGCGCTGTTGTTCACCTCGCGTCCGAAGCACAAGAACATCATCGGCCTGGACCTCGATTACAGCAAGTTCGCCTTTTCGCTGAACAACACCGTATTCGGTCCGACCCAGTTCCGCAACGCCGACCTGGACAACACCAATCTGGCAGTGCGCTTCAAGACCAAAATGGTGACCGACTTCGGCGTGAACTACAACTTCAACGACCGCACCACGTTCTCGTTCAACATCAACAACGTGTTTGATGTGACGCCGGAATGGCGCCTCAAAGCGCTCACGGCTGCCGGCGCCACCTCGCTGGCCAGCACTGCGGTCGATCCTGCCAGTGGCATGACCTACACCGAGACCCAGAAAAACCTGATTACCTTCAATCAGCGCTATTCGATGGTCACGTATGACGGTTCGCACTTCAGCCAGCTGGGACGCACCTTCAACGCATCGCTGAACTACCGCTTCTAAGTCCTGCCTGCATCACACGAAAGCCAGCCCCGCGGGGCTGGCTTTTTTTATGCCCTCAGTCGCGGAACAGGTGGGCGAAGGTGCGGCTGACGGGCAGTTTTTCGGCGCAGCCGCGCACGATCACTTCTAGCCGCTCGGCATCGACCCGTTCGACCGCCGCCACCGCCTTCACATTGACCACGGTGCCGCGGTGGATCTGCCAGAAGCGTTCGCCATCGAGCCCGCCCAGCAAGTCCTTGAGGGGGATTTTCACCAGCGCTTCCGTGTCGGCCAGCACCACCCGCGTGTACTTGGTATCGGACTGGAAAAACAGCACATCGTTCACATCGATCAGGCGGATCTGCTTGCCGATGGTGGCCTTGATCATCTTGATCTTTTCCGGCGCCGGCTGCGGCAGGCTGGCCTTCAGGTGGCGCAGCAAGTCTTGCATGTCGGCAGGCGGCGCGGCCAGGCGGGCCCGGATGCGTTCCAGGGCGCGCGCCAGGCGCGGCGCTTCGACCGGCTTGAGCAGGTAGTCGACGGCGCCGGCATCGAAGGCCTCCACCGCATACTGGTCGTAGGCGGTCACGAACACCACGTGGGCGCGCTTGCCGATGCGCCCGGCCACTTCCAGGCCGGACAGGCCCGGCATGCGGATATCGAGGAAGACCACGTCCGGCTCGTGCTCCAGGAAGCCGTCCCAGGCATCGTTGCCGTTTTCCGCCACCTGCACGACGTTCGCTTCGGGCCAGGCCGTAGCCAGCATGGACAGCAGGCGTTCGCGCATCAGCGGTTCATCTTCGGCGATCAGGACGTTGGTGCTCATGGGCAGGCTGCTTTCAGGTCAAGGGGGATCAGGAGTTCGGCCACGAAGCCGCCGCCGTCGGCGTCTTCCAGGGACAGCGCGGCCGCCGCGCCGTAGCACAGCTGGAGGCGCTTGCGGATGTTGTCCAGGCCGTCGCCGGCGCCCGGGGTATCGCTCATGCCGGCCCCGCTGTCCTGGACCCGCAGGCGCAACATGCCGGCGCCGGCGCTGGCGGTGACGGCGATGCTGCCGCCGCGCAGCGCCGGTTCGATGCCATGCTTGATGGCGTTTTCCACCAGGGTCAGCAGCATCATGCTGGGCACGCTCTCGGCGGCCAGCTGGGGCGGCAGGTCGAGCGCATAGTCAAGGCGGGAACCGAGGCGGGCCTGCATCACTTCCAGGTAGGACGCGATCAGGGCGAAGTCCTTGGCCAGCGTGACCTTGTCGCTGCGCATTTCTTCGAGGCTGGCGCGCAGGAAGGCGATCAGGTGGGCGGTCAGCGCGGCGGCGCGCGGGGCGTCATGCTCGGCCAGCTGCTGGACCGCGCCCAGGGTATTGAACAGGAAGTGCGGTTCGATCTGGGCGCTGAGCACGCGCAGGCGCGCCTCGGACAGTTCGCGCGCCATGCGCTGGTGCTCGGCGTCGGCTTCGAGCTTGGCGGTCAGCATTTCGTACTGCTTGTTGCGCAGCATGCTGACCACCACCATCGGCAGCACCAGCACGGCCAGGATGCCCACGATGATGTAGTACAGGGTGGGGAACATCTTGTCCACGGCCTGGGAGAAGGTCTGGCCTTTTTCCAGCGCCGCCTGGGTCATGCCCACCATGGCGCCCAGGCCGCCGCAAAGGGCCGTCACGACAATGACCCGGTAGATTTTTCCCACCACCTTACGGTAATTGAACCAGGCGGCCGACATGAGCGTCAATCCCACGAAACCGAGCACGTTCGCCGTCACCAGGGCAGGCATCAGGCCCTTCTTGGGCCAGGCAAGGTACAGCAGGGCCCCTAGGAGCGTGAACACGACGACCAGCTTGGCCAGCGCGGCATACATGCGCCAGCCGCGGTACTTGAGCGCGAACGCATGGATCTGCATGCGCTCGACTTCCGACAGCGCCGCCAACTTAAGCGCAACGTAGCGGCGATAGCCCGGCGCCGTGCCGGCCGCTGCCTGCGGATGCTCGAGCACGTGCATTTGTTCGGCTTCCCAATCCTTGTACCACGACGCAATGCGATTCCACATGATGTCCTCCTCCTGTCAATGAAGCCAGTGTGGGACAGGCGCCGCGCCCGGCACAGCGCTTGGTGACGAGTGACGGCTAGCGGGGTACGAACGACGAGAAAAGGAAAGGGTCATGGCGGGCCGGCGTGCATTCATATCAATATTGTTTTCCAATAAAAGGCTACCACGTTCTATTCGCTAGTGTGGTGAGTTAGAAATTCATTGAATAAATGTTTCCGTAGTCTATGCTG
>JAZKBE010000083.1:0-61876 GCA_040388805.1 Pseudomonadota bacterium | reverse complement strand
GCCGGGGCACCCGCCGACGGACGTGGCGTATGTACGGGCGCGCTTTGAAGCCGGCGCTTGGTTTTGCCGCGTAATACGTGCTAAATTCTGTCGCGGCAGCCCAGGCCGCCCCGTGCACATCATCAGGAGCTGACCATGACCACCACACCCCGCCTGCTGGCCGCGCTGATCGCGCTGGCCATCGGTTCCGCCGCCATGCCTGGCCATGCCGCCCCCGCCGCCTCCACCGCCGCCTCCACCGCCAGCAGCAGCGCGCAAGCCGGCCGCCAGCACAGCGCCACCTTCGACAAATGGGCCGACAAGTTTGCCGAAGACTGGGTGCGCCTGTCGCCCCAGGGCGCCACCAGCAGCCAGTATTTCACGGGCGCGCAGCAGCAGGCGCTGGACCGCCAGCTGACCCCCGTCACCGATGCGCAGCGTTCGCGCGTGGTCGCGCTGGCACGGGCCGGCGTGGTGCGGCTGGACCGCTTCCTGGCCGGACCGCTCAGCCCCATGCAGCGCGATTCGGCCCATACCATGCGCTGGTCGCTGGCCAATAGCGTGGCCGCCGCGCCTTTCCAGGACCACAATTTCGTCTTTTCGCAGTTCAGCGGCGTGCATACGGGCCTGGTCAATTTCCTGACCCAGGTGCACCCGATGCGCAATGCCGCCGACGTCGACAACTACCTGGCGCGCCTGGACCAGGTGGCCACGCGCATGGATGAAGCGAACGCCCGCGGCCGCGCCGCCGCCGCCAGGTCGCTGATCCCGCCGCGCTTCATCCTCGAACGCGCCCAGGGCCAGGTCGATGCCTTCCTGGCGCCGTCCTTTGACAAGAATGTGTTCGTCATGTCGCTGGCCCAGCGCAGCGCGGACGTGCCGGGCCTGGCCGCGGAGGTGCGCGCCGCGGCGCTCGCGCGCGCGCGCGCCATCGTGGCCGACAAGATCCTGCCCGCGTACGGCCGCACCAGGGCCTTCCTGGCCGAGATCCATCCGCGCACCACCGACGCGGCCGGCATTGCGCGCCTGCCCAATGGCGCCGCCGCCTACAGCCAGGCGCTGGCCACCTACACCAGCACCAGGCTGGACGCGGCCGAGATCCATGCGATCGGCCTGCGCGAAGTGGCGCGCATCGAAGCGGAGATGGACAAGCACTTGCGCAGCCTCGGTTTCACCGAAGGCGGCATCGAAGCGCGCATGAAGGCGCTCGACCTCACTTTCCAGCTGCCGGCCGAACCCGATCCGCGCGCCGAGCTGCTCAGGCGCTACACCGCCATGATCCGCGACGCCGAAAAACGCAGCGCGCCCCTGTTCAATCTGATGCCGAAAGCGCCGGTCGAAGTGCGCCGCGTACCGGCCCTGACCGAGGGCAGCGCGGCCGCCCACTACAGCACGCCGGCGCCGGACGGCAGCAAGCCGGGCATCTTCTTCGTGCCCCTGCGCGGGCCCACCTTCGACATGATCCGCATGCGCAGCCTGGCCTACCACGAGGCCGTGCCGGGCCACCACTTCCAGCTGGCCATCATGCAGGAGCTGCAAGGCTTGCCGAAATTTCGCACGCAGCGCATTTTCGGCGGCGGCAGCGCGCACGCCGAAGGCTGGGCGCTGTACACCGAACGCCTGGCCGTGGAACAGGGCTGGTACGAAGGCGATGTCCCGGGCCTGCTCGGCGCGCTGGGGTCCGAGCTGTTCCGCGCGCGCCGCCTGGTGGTCGACACCGGCCTGCACAGCAAGGGCTGGACGCGCCAGAAGGCGATCGATTACGGCATCGGCGCCCAGGAAGTGGAGCGCTATGTCGCCTGGCCCGGCCAGGCCTGCGCCTACATGCTCGGCATGCTGCGCATCCTTGCACTGCGCGACAAGGCAAAGGCAGAACTGGGCGACAAGTTCACGCTGCCGGGCTTTCACGACGTGATCCTGCGCGCCGGTTCGGTGCCCATGGACGTGATGGCGCACAACATCGACCAGTGGATCGCCGACGTCAGGAAGGGTTGATTCCCTGGTTGATCCCCTATGGCGTGAGGGTGAAGTCCTTGCCGTTCACGAAACTGCCGTCGGCATCGATGGTGACGGCGACAGCGGCGCTGGCGCGCAGCCCCAGGCGCGCCATCTGGGCCGGCGACACCCGCAGCAGGTAGTGCCCGGGCGCGACCGCCGCCACGATGTAGTAGCCGTCCGAACTGCTGGTACTGGTGGCCACCACGCGTTCGCCGTCCAGCAGTTCCAGTTCCACGTCGCCCATGCCGCGCCGCGTGCCGTCGGCCGCCAGCCAGGCGGTGCCGTCGATCTCGCCGGTGATGCCCACCGCGAAATCGATCTGCCCCACCTTGCCGGCCCGCGCCAGCAGGCGCGCGCCTTTCTGCTGCGCCAGCCATTGCGGGTCTTCCAGGGTGTCGCCGTCGACCGCGATATCGACATGTTCGTTGGCGCTGAGCCGGTTCAGGTAGGCGATGCCCTGCTCGTCGGTGCGCGCCTGGCTGCCGCCGCCATTGACCACGAAGCCGGCGCCGGGAATCGGCATGTCGCCGCCATCCATGATGCCGTTGCGGTTGCGGTCAAGGAATACCCGCAGCGATGCCGCTCCCGTGGCCGCCATCGGCGCCGCTTCGGCCATCCAGCGCGCGCGCCGCGGTTCGCGCCCCAGCGCCATGAACAGCACGGCGCCGGCGCCGAACTGGCCATGCCGCGTGTAGCTGGCCGTGATCCCCATGCCGAAACTGCCCAGGCGCTTGTTCAGCGAGGCCGAGATGCGCAGCCGCGGATCGTCGAAGCTGCGCGCCAGGCCCAGGCCCAGCAGGTAGCCGGTGCCCACATGCTTGTCGGCTTCCAGCGCCAGCGTCGAGAGCGACAAGTCCGGCCGGATCCGGTACACGAGCTGGCCGGACAAGCCTATCCCGGCCATGCGCCGGCTCGCCTGCAGGCTGGCGTCGGCCTGCTTGTCGCCGGCCATGGAGCGCCAGCGCAGGGTGTGGCTCAGCGCCATCCCGTAGCGGTAGGCCGATACGCGCGCCCCCAGTTCGATAGTCTGCGCGCCCGACGCCAGCCGGTCGCGCCGCACTTGCGCGAAGGCCAGGCCGGCGTCGAGCTGCAGTTCGTCGCGGATGCGCACCGCGCTTTGATAAAAGTCGCTGGAAAAGCCGTCCGCCACGGCGCGGCTGGCCGCCAGCGACAAGGGGCCGATGCGCGTCTTGAGCGCCAGCTGCGCCAGGCTGCCGCCATCGACCGCCTTCACGGCCGATGCGCTGGCGATGAAGGCTTGCCAGTAGCCGACCAGGCCGAGGTGGGCATAGCGCGCCAGCGGCGTGGACACCAGGCCGGCGCTCGCGCTCAGCTGGCGCCCCAGGCCCAGGTCGGCCTGCGCCATCGCCCGTTCGCTGCCCGCAACGACCACGCTGTACTGCAGTTCGCCCGGGGCCAGCATGGCCTGCTCCAGCAGGTAGCTGTGGCGCTCCACCCGCAGCTGGCCCAGCGGGCCGTGGAACACGAGGCGGAAATCGTTCGGCCCGTAATTGAGCGGCAAATCGTCGAAGCTGTAGCGGCCGTCGTCGCGCGCTTGCTGAAAGCACAGCAGCGCGTCGTTGTAATACAGTTCGACGTCCCAGCCGGGCGCCAGGTCGCCCTGCAGGTGGTGGCGGTCGAAGCGCGCCGGCCGTCCCAGCAGGCGGTTCGAGATGGCGAAGCCGTGGCCGCTGGCGCTGGCAAGGGCGATATGCGCGACCCCCGGCGCCGTCACGCTGCCGACCTGCACGCTGCGTGCCCTGAGCGGCCCGAGCAAGCCCGCGTCCGGGTCGTGCCGCCCCAGCGTCAGGCGCGCGGCGGGGCCGTTGGCCGGATGGCCGCGGTTCAGGTACAGCGCCGCTTGCGCGCCGAGCAGGTCGCCCGTCAGGTAGGCCGTGTAATGGGCATCGCTGCGGCCGCCCCGGTGTTCGAGGCCCAGGGTCTGGTCGATGAAGGGGGCGCCGGCCAGCGCGTACGGGGTGCGCACCCGCGGATAGCCGGGGTCGGGCGCGCCGGCCGCGCCCTGGCGCCGGTTCTTGCCCTGGCGTTCCAGGCGCGCCTGCAGCGGCAGCTTTTCGCGCGGGCGCACCTGCAGCTGCAGGCTGGCCAGGTCCAGGTCCAGGTCGAGCGGCAGCCATTGCGCCAGCAGGCGGGTGGCCACGTACAGCTCGCCGTCGCGGACCAGCACGTCGCCCGCGGCGAGCGCCTCGCGCCGTTCGCCGCGCCAGACCAGCTGCTGCGCCAGGTCGAGCCGGAAGCCGCGCTGTTCGTCCAGGATGTAGCCACTGGCGCGGCCTTCGCCCGGCTCGGTCCGGATCGCGATGGTGAGCAGGCGCGCCAGCTCGCCCAGCGGCAGGTAGACGTCGCTGCCTTGCTGGTAGGCGGGGATCGCTTCGGCCACCACATGCTGGCCGAGGCGCACTTCGAACAGCAGGTCGGGGCCGTCGGCGCCGGCGGCTTCGCCGCACAGCAGGGCCAGCGCAAGCAACAGGCAGGGCAGGCAGGGCAGGGGGCGCATGCTGGTGGCCCGCGCCCGCGCCCCTGCCGTTCAGGGCAGGGGCAGGAAGGCTTCGGCCAGCAGCCTGGCGCCCGCTTCCGGCCGTTCGCGGTAGGACAGGTGCAAGGTGCCGCGCGCCAGCGCGACCCCGGCCGGCGGCAGCAAGGCCAGCTGGGCGCGGCGCAGCGGATTGGGCACGTACACGGCCACGCCGCTGGCCTTGCCCAGCACATGGACCTTGCCGTCCGCGCCCGTGAAGCTGGCCTGGATGTCGCCATACACCGAGCTGTTGCCGCTGCGTTCGATGCTAAAGGACAGCACCGGCGCGCCGGGCAGCAGGGCCAGCTGGGCCAGGGTGACTCTGGCCCGGGTCTCGCCCTGGCGCACGATGACCGGGATCGAGGCGCCGATCAGGGTTTTCAGCACCACCCCGATCTGCTGGGCGCCGGGCGCGGCGCCTTCGACGCTGCTGGCCCCGGTGGCGCCGGCCAGTTTTTCAAAGTGCAGGTGCGAGCGGTATTCGCCGTCGGCCAGACCGTCCGGCTTGCGCAGCATCACGCGCACCACTTGCGCGGTGCCGGGGACCAGCGTGATCTGGCGCGGCGAATAGGCCAGCATGGCGTCGGCGAACTGTTCGCCGGCGTCGGGCAGCGTCACCTGGCGCAATTCGCCGGTCTCGCTCATGCGCCGGTTCACCAGGCCGATGCGGTAGGTAGCCGGCTCCTCGCCATTGTTGATCAGCTCGATCTGGGCCGCGCGCTGGTTTTTTGCCAGCACCACGCGGGTGGGATTGAGCATCAGTTCGGCATGGGCCAGTGCAGGCAGGAAGGCCAGGAACAGCAGGGCGCGCTGGAAGGCTTGCATGGGGATTCCTATTGGTATTCGACGGTGACCTGGAAGGCGCCGTTGTAATTGCCGATCGCCTGGCCGGGCGCTACCTGCAGGGTGGCGCCCACGTTCAGGACGGGAAGGGGACCACCCAGCATGCCGCCGGGCGGGGCATTGCTGGTGAAATTGTTGACCGCCATGCTGGCCGCGCCACTCTGCATGAGCACCACGCCATTCGGCGGCAGGGTGATGGTGGTCACTTTCTTGCCATTGCCGCCGCCGGGGTAGGTGATGCTGAAACGGGCCGCGGCCGCCGATGAACTGAGCAGCACCACGCCGCCGCCGCGGCTGCGCACGCCGGTGTGGCTGACCGTCAGGGTGCCGCCGCTACCGGCGGCAAAACGCCCGAAGAGCAAGCCTCCGGTCGGGGTGACGTCCACGCTGGCGCGGTCCGCCGCAGCGGCATGGACGGCAGGGGCGGCCAGCAGGGCGCACCAGGCGGCGCGCCCATGCCGCCAGTTAATTGTATTCAACGGTAGCAATGACCGTGCCGGTGTACACGCCCGGCACCTGGGCCGCGCCCACGGTCAGGGTGCCGCCCACGAACAGCGATTGGGCGCCGGCGCCGTCCAGGGTGCCGCTGCTGACGTTGCCCGAGGTGGCGTTGCCGGCGGTCAGGTCGCTGAACTTGGCCAGGGCCATGGTCTCGCCGCCGCCGCCGGTGGTGTTGGTCAGCACCGCGGTGCCGGAATGGGAGATCGAGTAGGTAGTGCTGGCCGAGCCGGTGATGTCGAAGCGGGCTGCCGCCGCGCTGGCGCCCAGTGCCACCACGCCGGACGAGGTGCGCGCGCCGCTGGTGCTGACCGTGATGGTGCCGCCGGCGCCGGCCGCAAAGCTGCCGAAGGCCAGGTTGGCCGCGGCGGTGATGGCGATCGGCGTGACCACGGTGCCGCTGGCGGTGGCGGTGGCCTGGGCAGCCTGGGCCGCGCTGGGCAGCAGGCTGGCGGCGGCAATGCTGGCGAACAGCGCCAGTGTCAAGCCTGGCTGGGCGAGGGTGCGTGCGATCATGGAAATCTCCTTCAATTCAGTGAGTGTGGGTTGAAACTTTCCGGCCTGCAAGTCAATACTACCGAAGAATTTCTCCACGTAAATGCTGCCAAGGGGCACTAATCGCAAAGCTTGATGTGCGTCTATGCCGCCGTTGCGCCATGGCCGCACCTGGGAAAATTTGTGCGGATTTCCCCGCTTTCGTCGGCGTTTTGCCGGTTCTGTCGGATAATGCCGATGGTCAACGGGGGCACTTGCTATGCTTTTTTCAAGCCCACTGACTTGGAACCCATCATGATCACAAGTATCTTCTTCATCTTCCGCCTTGCCCTGGCCTGGTTCCTGGCCTATTTGCTGCTTTCGATCATCATCGCCGAGACCCTGCTCCAGCGCATGGAAGGGGACCATGGCGGCTTTTTCGTCTCGCTCGGCTTCATCCTCTCGGGCGCGGTGATCGTCACGGCCTTTTCCCACATGCGCCGGGTGCGCCTGGTGACGGGGGACGTCAACAGCAGCGCGCTGTCGAACCGCCAGCGGCGCCAGATCGAGATTCCCTTCGAAGCCGGGGTCGCCTTCGACATGGTCGAAGCGGCCATCCGCGAACTGCCCGGCGTGGAAGAAGTCGAAAGCGCGCGCGACAGCCTGCAGGTGCGCGCCAGCATCAAGCGGCTCGACCCTTACGGCAGCGACACCACGCCCTGGAAGCACGCCGAACACTTCCGCACGCGGCGCAACCTGATCCTGATGACGGTCACCCCCAACGGCGACGCCGGCAGCGTGACCCTGATCTGCGAACCGGACCGCGCCGCCTGGACCGACTGGTTCCTGGTCGACTTCGGCAACAACCTGGAAAACGCCGAAGCCATCGTGCGTTCCGTCACGCGCCGGGTGGCCGAAATGCGGCGCCGCGAAACCGTGGCGGTGATGCAGACGGCCACCGAAAAGGAATTGACGGTCGCCAAGCTGAGCCTGCTGCACGCCCAGGTCGAACCGCACTTCCTGTACAACACCCTGGCCAGCGCCCAGCTGCTGACCCGCACCGACCCGGCCCGGGCCGACGAGATGCTGGGCAACCTGATCACCTATCTGCGCCACTCGCTGCCGCGCACCGAGGATTCGCTCTCGACCGTGGGCGAGGAACTGGAACGGGCCCAGGCCTACCTGGACATCCTGAAAATCCGCATGGGCGCGCGCCTGAACCTGCAAGTGGAAATTCCCGCCGCGCTCAGGAGCGTGCTGTTCCCCACCATGATGCTGCAGACGCTGGTGGAAAACGCCATCAAGCACGGGCTGGAACCGAAGCCGGGCGGGGGCACGGTGTGGATCCTGGCGCGCGCCCATGACAATGCGGTCTCGGTGACGGTGGCCGACGACGGGCGCGGCTTCTCGGCCGAAGGCGGCGGCACCGGCATCGGCTTGCGCAATGTGCGCGAACGCCTGCGCCTGGCCTACGGCAGCACCGCCGCTTTTGCCATCGTGGCCAACTTCCCGTCCGGGGTGGCCGCCACCATCACGGTGCCGAACACCGCCATCAAGGGAGGCCGTCATGACTAAGTGCGTCATTGCCGAAGACGAAACCCTGCTGCGCGACGCCCTGGTGCAATTGCTGGGCGAGGTGTGGCCCGAACTGGAGATCGTCGCCGCCTGCGACGACGGCGGCAGCGCCCTCGAAGCGATCGCCGCCCACCAGCCCGAGGTGGCCTTCCTGGATATCCGCATGCCAGGCCTGACCGGCCTCGAGGTGGCCGCGGCCCTGCCCGAAGCGAGCCCCAACACCCAGGCCGTGTTCGTGACCGCCTACGACCAGGACGCCATCGACGCCTTCGACAAGGGGGCGGTCGACTACCTGCTCAAGCCGGTGGCGCGCTCCCGCCTGGCGGCCACCGTGCAGCGCGTCAAGGCGCGCCTGGCCAGCGGCATGCCCGATGCGACGGCCCTGGCCGCGCTGCTGGCCCAACTGGGCCGCACCATGCCCAACACCAGCAAGGAGCCGCCCCTGGTCTGGCTGACCGCCAGCGCCGGCGCCGAAACGCGCCTGATCATGGTCGACGATATCGCCTACTTCCAGTCCGACACCAAGTACACGGTGGTCATGACGGCCGCCGGCGAAGCCTTGCTGCGCAAGCCGATCCGCGAACTGCTCGACGTGCTCGACCCGAACATCTTCAAGCAGATCCATCGCTCGACCATCGTCAACCTGAAGGCGGTGGCCTCGATCGCGCGCGACGATACGGGGCGCGGCATCATCAAATTGCGCACCCGGCCAGAAACCTTGTCGGTCAGCCAACCTTTCATGGCGTTGTTCCGCAATATGTAACAAAGGTAAAATGTGTGCGGTGGCGAACAGAAATTGCAGTTGCTTTTGTTAAACTTCTGTTCGTTAACCCAACGAGGCACACCATGAAAAACCTGATCATCGCTTTCGCATTGCTTACCGGCGCCACGGGCGCCATGGCGCAAACCAGCGTCAGCATCAATATCGGCCAGCCGGGCTTTTACGGCCGCATCGAACTGGGCGACTTCGGCCGTCCCGAAGTGGTGTACGCCCAGCCCGTCATCATCCATCGCCCGGTGCGCTACGTCGCCGAGCCGATGTATCTGCGCGTGCCGCCCGGCCACATGAAAAAATGGAGCAAGCATTGCGGCGCCTATAACGCCTGCGGCCGCCAGGTCTATTTCGTGCGCGACGAGTGGTACACCAACAGCTATGCGCCGCGCTACCGCGAAATGCGCGGCGGACCGCGTGGCGACGACCATCGCGGCAACGGCAAGCACGACAAGCACGACAAGCACGACAAGCACGACAAGCACGACAAGCACGACAAGCACGACAAGGGTCACGGCAAGCACCGCGATTGAGCGGCGAACGGGGCATGCGCGGCGACATTGTCATCGTGGGCGGCGGGGCGGGCGGGCTGGAACTGGCCAGCAAGCTCGGGCGCAAGCTGGGCCCGTCGCGCGTGGTGCTGGTCGACAGCCGCCTGACCCATATCTGGAAGCCTTCGCTGCACGAAGTGGCAGCCGGCACGCTCGATCCGCACCAGGAAGGCTTGTCCTACCAGATGCTGGCGCATGACAATGGCTTCACCTTCGTCTACGGCGCCCTGACACAACTGGACGCGCCGAATAAAAGCCTGACGGTCGGCGCCGTGCGCAGCGCCGACGGCGACGCCATCCTGCCCGAGCGCGGCATCGGCTACGGCGCGCTGGTCATCGCGCTCGGCAGCGGCGCGCACTACTTCGGCGTGCCCGGCGCCCTGGAACACACCATTTCCTTGAATGCCGTGGAAGACGCGGAGCGCTTCCGCCTGCGCCTGCTCGCGCATCTGGCCCGGGCCGACGCCCGGCGCGGGGACGGCCATGAAGCCCATGTCGACATCGTCATCATCGGCGCCGGCGCCACCGGCGTCGAGCTGGCGGCGGAATTGCGCGAAGCGTCGGGCGTGTATGCGGCCTACGGCTTGCGCCACCTGCTGCCCCGGCGCGACGTGCGCATCACCGTGCTCGAAGGCGGGCCGCGCATCCTGGGGCCGCTGCCCGAACGGGTGTCGGCCGCGGCCCACAGGTTGCTCGAGCAGCGCGGCGTGAAGGTCGTCACCGGCTGCCAGGTCAGCGCCATCGGCGCCGACGGCATCACCGACAAGGAAGGCAATACCTGGCCGGCCAGCCTGTGCGTGTGGGCTGCCGGCATCCGCGCGCCGGCCTTCCTGGGGCAACTGGGATTGCCGCTGGCCAAGGGCGGGCAGATCGAGGTCGACGCCCACCTGCGGGTGCGAGGCGTAGAGGGCGTATATGCGCTGGGCGACTGCGCGGCCTGCGTCGACAGCGGCGGCCAACTGGTGCCGCCGCGCGCGCAGGCGGCGCACCAGCAGGCCGCCTACCTGCTCGACGTTTTCTTGCGCGCAGCCCGCGGGCGCGCGCCGTCCCTGGCGCCGTACCGCTACCGCGACTACGGTTCGCTGGTCTCGTTCGGGCATCGCAGTTCGGTGGGCAGCCTGATGGGCTCGCTAAAGGGCATGAACTTCTTCGTGGACGGCCTGTTCGCGCGCATGATGTACGCCAGCCTGCACCTGATGCATCACGCTGCCGTGCTGGGGATGGTGAAGACGGCGGTGCTGGCCGTGGCCAGGTTCCTGATCAAGCGCAGCACGCCGCTCGTCAAGCTGCATTGACCGGTTGGCGCGGCAAGGTCACGGTCAGCAGCGTGCCATGCTCCTGGCCCGGCGCCAGCGTCAGCTCGCCCCCCAGGTAGCGCGCCCGCTCGCGCAGCATGCGCAAACCGTGGCAATCGCGCGCACCCTCGCGCCGCCCGGCCGGGCCGATACCGTTGTCGCGCACCGTCAGCATGATTTCTTCGTCATTGTCGTCGAGGATCACGTCGACCTCGCTGGCCTGGGCGTGCGCCAGCACATTGTGCAAGCCTTCTTCCACGCTGCGCAGCAGGGCCACGCCGTGCGCGCGCGAATACTGGGCATCTTCGTCGGGCAGGCTGATACGGGCCACGATGCCGTGGTCGGCCCCGAACTGGGTCACCAGCTCGGCCAGCGCCGCCTTCACGCCCAGGAATTCGAGCTTGTCGTTCCACAGCGCCAGCTGCAGTTCGCGGTTGCTGCCGATGATCGCCAGCAGCAGGGTCTTCATTTGGGCCGCGCGGTCCTGCAGGGGCTTGTCCTGCGGCATCTGGTGCGTCAGCAGCGCCAGGTGCATGGTCAGCGCGGTCATGGACGAACCCAGGCTGTCGTGCAGCTTGCGCGCGAGCAGGCGCCGTTCGTCGTCCCAGCACAGGGTCAGATGGCCCAGCAGTTCGGTCAGGTCCGCGGTGCGTTCCGCCACCCGGCGTTCCAGTTCCGCTTCAAATTGTTCTGTCGCCGGTGCGCTCATGCTGGACTCTGTCAATGTTTCTCAAATCATACAACAGCTTTTCCAGCGCTGTCGCCGCGTCGCGCTTCAGCCGGCCGGCTGGCCCGCGCATTGGGTGATGGCGTCGAGCAGGTGGTCGATGTCGACCGGCTTGACCAGGTGAATGTCGAAGCCCGCTTCCAGCACCCGCCGCTGGTCGTCCGCCAGGCCATAGCCGGTCAGCGCGATCAGCTTGATATGGCGCGTCTCTTCGCCCTTGCGCAGGCGGCGCGCCACTTCGTAGCCGTCGATGCCGGGCAGGCCGATATCGACCAGGGCCACGTCGGGCAGGCGCTCGCAAGCCATCTGGACGCCGGACAGGCCGTCGGCGGCATGGCAGATCTGGTAGCCGCAGGCGGTGAGCATGGTGGCCATCATTTCGCGCCCGTCCTCGTTGTCTTCGATCAGCAGGATGGCCGGCTTGCCGCTGTCGGTGAAACAGGCTTCCGGTGGCGGCTCGGGCGGCGCCGCTTGCGCGCGCGGCAGGCGGATGTCGAATACGCTGCCGGCGTTGGCGCCCTCGCTGCCGGCGCTGACGCTGCCCCCATGCAGTTCCACCAGGCGCCGCACCAGGGCCAGGCCGATGCCCAGGCCGCCCTCCGAGCGGTCCAGCGTGATGCTGCCCTGGACAAAGACGTCGAACACATGGGGCAGCAGTTCGGCCGCAATGCCGACCCCGGAATCGCGCACCCGCAGCAGGATGTCGTCGCCTTCGGCGCGCACGGAGATATCGATGCTGCCGCCGGCCGGGGTGTACTTGAGCGCATTGTCGATCAGGTTGGTGGCGATCTGTTCGAGCCTGGTCGGGTCGCCGTCGACCCAGGATTCGGCCATGTCCAGGTTCAGCTGGTAATTGCCGGTCCTTCCCGTGGCCTTGAAGGTGTCCATGCAGGCCGACACCAGGGCCGATACTTCGAGCCGCTGGCGGGCCAGCAAGATCTTGCCGGACATGGCGCGCGACAGGTCGAGCAGGTCGTCGACGATGCGCGACAGGTGCTGGCTCTGGCGCTGGATGATCTGCTTGGCGCGCAGCACGGTGTCGGCGCCGGCGCCGGGCATGCCGATCAGGGTGGCGGCGCTGCTGATGGCCGACAGCGGATTGCGCAGTTCGTGGCCCAGCATGGCCAGGAATTCATCCTTGGCGTGGCTCTTGCGTTCGGCCGCCTGGCGTTCTTCCATTTCGCGCGTCAGGCGCTTGTTGGTGGCGGTCAGTTCGGTGGTGCGCTGCGACAGTTTGTGGGCCTGGCGCTTGAGTTCTTCGTTCTTGGTGGCCAGGGTCACGAACACTTGCACCTTGGCATGCAGGATTTGCGGAATGACGGGTGTAAACAGGAAGTCGGCGGCGCCGCGCTGGTACGCCTTCAGGCGGTCGATTTCATCGGCCAGGAAGGCGGTCACGAAGATGATCGGAATGTCGGCCGAGCGGCCCCGCTGGTGGATCGCCTCGGCCGTTTCGAAGCCGTCCATGCCGGGCATGTTCACGTCGAGCAGGATCACCGCGAAGTCGTGCAGCAGCACCTGGCGCAGGGCCTGATGGCCGGAACGCGCGGAAATGACTTCATACCCGGACTCGTCGGCCCACTGGTCCAGCAGGCTGGTCAGCGCCAGCAGGCTGGCGGCGTCATCATTTACGACAAGAATTTTTGGTTTTTCAATTTTCGGCACGACATTCCTGCACTGCTAGGGTAGGTTGATGCACGACTCGGCGCAGACCGCCCGAAGCTTTGCTTTTGGGCACATCCGATGTTCATCATAACAACGCGCCATACCCGTGTCAAAAGGCAAGCGTGCGCGGGGTCGGAGGGCTCGATTCGTTCGCTGCCGCACATACTCGCCGCCGTGTCCGTGGGATAGTCAGGGCGTAGGAAGCATGGCCCATCCTTGGGCCGCACACTGAAAGGTCCACCATGAATATCAATACCGTCATCGACAGCGAATACGCCGGGAAAAGCTTCCGCGAGATTTGCAACGCACCGCTTTCCGCCATGCGCGGCGTCAGCGCCAAGGACGCCAAGGCCTTGGGTCAAGCCTTCGGCATCGTCACCATCGGCGACCTGGCCGACCTCAAGTTCGTCAAATGGGCCAGCGCCATCCGCATCCTGGCGTCGGAAGAATCCGACACCCCGGAGCAAGTTGCCAGGGAAACCCTGCTGGACGACGCCGTGGAAATGACCTTCCCGGCCAGCGATCCGATCTCTGTCGATTCGGGCATCACGCGCATCGAAGTGGCGCCGGACATGGTCGATGCCAGCACCGACCACCAGCATGCCGGCGCAACCGAAGCCACGACCGAGCGCGGCCAGGTCAAGGAAAAAGCCCGCGCCAAGGCCGACGCCGCGGCCAGCCGCTAAGCAATCAGTCCATTGCAAGGACCTCGTCCCCGCCCGCGCGGGGACGAGGTCGTTTACCGGCGCGGAGAGAATTCGGGTTTGCCGGTCGGCAGGGGCGTGGCGGAGGTCGCGCAAAAGCGGTTCTTGCCGCCGCGCTTGGCTTCATACAGGGCGTAGTCGGCGATGCTGATCAGCGCTTCCACGGTTTCGGCGTCGTCCGGATAGATGCTGATGCCGATACTGGTCGACAGGCGCAAGGTCAGGTCGTTGATGAAGAACGGTTCCGACACCGCTTCGACCAGCTTGGCGGCCGGTCCCTGGGCATCGGCCAGGCAGTTCACTTCGCCCAGCACCACCATGAATTCGTCCCCGCCCAGGCGGGCCACGGTGTCTTCCTTGCGCGAACTGGCCACCAGGCGCTGCGCGACGATCTTGAGCACTTCGTCGCCATACGAATGGCCGTAGGTATCGTTGATGGCCTTGAAGCCGTCGAGGTCCAGGTACATGATGGCCGCCTTGTGGTGATTGCGGTTGGCATGCTGCAAGGTCGTTTCGATGCGGTCTTCCAGCAGGCGCCGGTTCGGCAAGCCGGTCAGGGCGTCATGCAGGGCCAGGGTTTGCTGGGCCTTGCTGTATTGCGCCAGTTCCTTGTACAGCAGCCGCACTTCCAGCATGTTGTGGATGCGCTTGTGCACTTCCAGCAGATCGAAGGGTTTGCTGATGAAGTCGCGCGCGCCGGCCTCGAGGGCGGCGATCTTGAAACTGGGCTGGGCGGTGAGCGCCAGCACGGGCAGGTAGCCGCCCTGTTCGATTTCCTTCAAGCCCTTCATGACCTGGAAGCCATTCAAGCCCGGCATTTGCAGGTCGAGCAGGATCAGGTCGTAGCAATGCTGGCGGTGCAGGGGACAGACTTGTTCGGGCAGCATGGTCGAGCTGACGCAGGCATAGCCCTCTTCGCGCAATATCTCTTCCATCAGTTCGATATTGTCCGACGAGTCGTCCACGACCAGAATTTTTGCATTCAGAATATCTTCGCGGCTAGGCATGCGGCATTCTCAGTCAAAGCGAAAGGGGCGCCCCAGCGACGGCAGCGTCATGTTGATCTGCAGCCTAGTGTACCAAAGTCCTGAACATTTCTTGTAGGACATCGTCCCGTGCGCCGGTAGGAAAGCGAATTTTTGATTTTGACTATGGCGGAGCGACCATGGCCGCTACCGTGGCTATCAGTTCGCTCGGTTCCACCGGTTTCGAAATATGCGCCCGGAAGCCCGCTTCCAGCGCCCGCAAGCGGTCTTCGGAGCGGGCGAACGCGGTCAGGGCCACGGCCGGCACGTTGCCGCCATGGTAGGCATCCAGGGCGCGCACCCTGGCCAGCAGTTCGAAGCCGTCGACGTCCGGCATGCCCAGGTCGCTCACCAGCACGTCCGGTATCGACACGCTCAGGGCGGCCAGCGCTTCGGCGGCGCTGGCCGCCGTCGTGACGCTGGCATGGCAGTCCGATAGGATGCGCTTGATCAGGTCGCGCGCGTCCGGTTCGTCGTCCACCACCAGCACGCTGACCCGGGACAGGTCGCGCAGGGTCAGGTCGGCCGCCTGCGGCGAGGGCAGGTTGTACGGCGCCCGGTCCACCCGCGACGCGGCCGGCGCATGGCCGCTGGCGGCCGGCAGCGCGATGGTGAAGCTGGCGCCGCGCTCCTCGCCTTCGCTGTGGACCCGCACCGTGCCCCCATGCTGCTCGATCAGGTGCTTGACGATAGCCAGGCCCAGTCCCAGGCCGCCGTGCTTGCGCGTGGTCGACGCGTCGCCCTGGCGGAAGCGTTCGAAGACATGGGCCATGAACTCGGGCTTGATGCCGACCCCGGTGTCGTCCACGGTGATCTCCACGTGGCCGTCGACCGGCGCCGTGCCGATGCTTACCAGGCCGTCGCGCGGCGTGAACTTGATGGCGTTCGAGAGCAGGTTCCAGATCACCTGCTGCAGGCGGGCCGGATCGCCCGCGATCAGGCCGGCGGCCGGATCGAGCAGCTTTTCCAGGCGGATGTTCTTGGCGTCGGCGGCCGGGCGCACGGTTTCGATGGCGGCGTCGATGAACACGGCCGGTGCCACCGTCTGCATGTCGAGCAGCACCTTGCCCGAGGTGATGCGGCTCATGTCGAGCAAGTCTTCGATCAGCTGGGCCTGGGCGCGCGCATTGCGTTCGATGGTTTGCAGGCCGCGCTGCAGGTCGGCCTGGTCGCGGCTGCCGCGCCGCAGCACCTGGGCCCAGCCCAGGATGGCCGACAGCGGGGTGCGCAGTTCGTGCGACAGGGTGGCCAGGAATTCGTCCTTCATCTGGCTGGTGCGTTCGGCTTCGGCGCGCGCCGAGCGTTCGGACTCGAGCAGCACCTTGCGCTCTTCGGCGGCGCACTGGGCCGCCTCGTACAGGCGGGTATTGTCGATCGCCACGGCCGCCTGGGCCGCGATGCCGCCCACGATGCGCTCGGTGCGTTCGCTGAAGATGGCCGCTTCCGGATGCCCGAGGAACATGCTGCCCAGGATTTCGCCCGAGCGCGCCACCACCGGCACGGCCAGGTAGCTGCGCACCGGCGGATGGCCGTCCGGCAGGCCGAAATGGGGCTCGTCCTGGCCGTAGCGCGCATCCAAGGTGATGTCGTCGGAGCGCACCACGCCTTCGCCGCGCAGGCTGGGGCCGAACAGGGCGGCGGCGCGCGGGTGGCCGAACTGCGCGAATTCGGGCGGCGCCTCGCCCGCCAGGGTGTACAGGGTAAACAGGTCGCCGTCGCTGTCGCGCCCGTGATAGATGAAGGCGCCGAAACGGGCCATGCT
Source organism: Pseudomonadota bacterium (assembly GCA_040388805.1). Classification (GTDB taxonomy): domain Bacteria; phylum Pseudomonadota; class Gammaproteobacteria; order Burkholderiales; family Burkholderiaceae_D; genus Telluria_A. The sequence continues at coordinate 45,472 of JAZKBE010000083.1, read as the reverse complement.
GATGCCGGTGGCCGCGTCCGTCACGGTCTGCAGGAGCGAGCGCAGGTCGCGCTGGCTGGCCAGGGCGCTGCCGGTGCTGTTGAGCAGTTCGAGCACATGCGATTCGTCGCGCAGCGCCTGCTGCACGCGCTTGACCTGGTCGACGTCGGTGCTGGTGCCGAACCAGCGCACCACATGGCCCAGGCGGTCGGGCACAGCGTTCACGCGGGTGAGGAACCAGCGGTACTGGCCGTCGGCGCCGCGGATCGGGTATTCCATCTCGAAGGCATTGCCGGTGCGCACGCATTCATGCCAGCGCGCCAGCATTTGCGGCAGCACGTCCGGGTCGTGCGTGGTTTGCCAGCCCCAGCCCACCACCTGGTCGGGCGTGGTGCCGGTGTATTCGTACCAGCGCTTGTTGAACCAGACGATGGCGCCGTCGGCCTGGGCCATCCAGGCCAGCTGGGGAATCGAATTGGCCAGCGCGCGCAGCACTTCCTCGCTTTCGCGCAGGGTATCTTCGGCGCTCTTGCGGGCGCTGATGTCCTGCACCACGCCGGTCATGCCCAGCACCTCGCCCCCGCGCCCGTAGTCGATCCGGCCCACCACCCCGATCCAGGACAGGGCGCCGTCCGGCCCGGCCAGGCGGCATTCGATATTCAGGTCGCCATGGTGGCGGAACGCTTGCAGGAAGGCGGCGCGCGCCATTTCCCGGTCGCCGGCATGGAGCCGTTCGCGCAGCGCCGCCCAGGCCATGGGGGTTTCGGCCGCCAGGGAAAAGATGGCGGCCGCGCGCGCGCCGAGCGTGATGCGGTCCTGGGCGGCATCCCAGCGCCAGTCGCCCAGGCGGCCGGCCGAGAGCGCCACCTGCAGGCGCTTGCTGCCGTCAAGCAGCGCTTGTTCATCGGTCTTGCGGCGCGTGATGTCCTGGAAATAGACGGTCAAGCCTTCGGGCGAGGGATAGGCGCGCAGGTCGAACCAGCAACCCAGGGGCGGGTAATGGAATTCGAAGCTGACGGTCTGCTGCAGGGCGATGGCGCGCCGGCATTCGCTTTCCATGGCGCTGCCGCGCAGCTCGGGGAAGGCGTCCCAGATCGGCTGGCCCATCAGGGCATCGCGCTGGCGGCTGATGGCGGCCAGCAGTTCCAGGGCGCGCCCGTTGATGTAGGTGATGCGCCATTCGAGGTCGAGCGCGCAAAAGCCGTCGGTCAGGCTTTCGAGCATTTTCTCCATGCGCTTGGTGGCGCGCCGCAGTTCGTCGCGCGCTTCGAGCAGTTCCTGCTGGGCGCGCTGGCGCGCCACCAGCACGCTGTTGGCGTTGCGTAGCGCTACCGAGCGCATCAGTTCTGTTTCGTCCTGATCATCGCTCATGCACGCTCCCTGGGCGGGTCCTTGGGGTCGGTATCATCGACAATGATTCTAGTCCAGGCGGGCGCGAATCATGCACACGTTTGGTTAACGGGAACCATGGTCCGCGGCGGCCACGATGCCGGCCAGGGCCGCTTGCAGCTGGCCCAGTTCGAACGGCTTCTGCAGCGACCGGTAAGGGAACTCGACATGGCGCAGCAGGGCGTCGCCATAGCCCGAGGCAAATACCACGCGCAGCGCGGGCTGGATGCGCAAGGCTTGCCGGGCCAGGTCGACGCCCGACATGCCGGGCAGGCTGACGTCGGAAAACAGGACCTGGTAGGACGCCTGGGCGAGCAGGGCCAGGGCGGCTTCGGCATGGCCGACACCGTCGGCGTGGTGGCCGAAAGCCTTGAGCATTTCGCACACCAGGTATTGCGCGTCCAGGTTGTCTTCCACCACCAGGATGCGCAGGGCGCAGGCGGCCCCCGCCGCGTTTTCGCTAGTTTCAAGCATGTCTTGCCTGTATCATCAAGTTGTGAAAACACAAAGCCTACACCATCTTTCAGGGCAGGCAAAAAAAAGCCCACTCGAGAGAGTGGGCTGAATCTATTTTCTTGGAGGAGAATAGAGGAGACAAGTGCATATTGCTGCATTGCGGAAAAAACTGCTAATTGTTATTCATGATGACTGTCATTAACTTTACTGATAACGCATAAACCGACATGGCCACCATCGTCCGCCACCGCAGGGTCAATATCGTCGTGCTCGACGACGGCGAGCAGATCGCGCACTGGTGCGCGCCTGGCGATATCGCCATTTGCCCCGCGGCAGACGGGTGGTGGACCAGTTTCGTGGCGCGCGACGGCAGCGTCGACAATTACGACCGGCCCTATGCGAGCTACCTCGAAGCCTTGTGGGCGGCCAAGGCGGCTGCCGAGTTCGGCGTCTAGAGGAGGGCTTCGGTTCAGCAGCCCGGGCTGGCCACGGGGGCGGCCAGCGGCCCCTGGTCCCAGGGAATGTAGCCCATCCAGTACCACGGCAGGCAGGTGCGCCCGAAAGCCGCTTCCACGGCCGGATGGAACAGTCTGGTGGCGTTCGAACTGTTGCTGAGCATGACGATGCCGCTTTTCTGGCGCCGGAAGCCCAGCATCAGGTTGTTGGTGCCGTCGTCGCTGCCTTCCTTGAAGAATGCCGGTCCATACGGCGAAGTGTATACCGGCCAGCCCAGGCCGGCGCCCAGGCCGATGCCCCGGTTGAGCGTGGTGTCGCCCGGCCAGTGCGAGGGAAATTGCTTGGGCGAGACGATCGCCAGCTGGGGCGAGAGCATCAGGTCCTGGGCCGCCGGCGACAGGCCCTCGCCGCGCAGCACGCCGGCGAAGAACAGCGCCATGTCGTCCAGCGTGGTATCCATGGAACCGGCCGCGCGCGCATGCTTGCGGCGCTGGTGCGGCAGCAGTTCGCCATCGGCGCCGTAGTGGGCCGTGGTCCGGCCCTCGAAATCGGCGCGCCAGGTCATGCTGCTGTGCTTCATGCCGAAACGGTCGAATACCCGCTGCTGCATCAGCTCGCCCAGCGGCCGTCCGCTGCGTTCTTCCACCAGCAATTGCACCAGTTGTATCCCTTCGCCGGAATACACATAGCGCGTGCCGGGCGCGACATTGAGCGTGAGCTTCCTGTCGGGATTGATCCAGCGCCAGTTCAGCAGGCCGGACGTGTGCGAGAGCAGCATGCGCGGCGTGAACTGGTCCCAGCGCGGATCGGCCCGCAGGTCGGCCAGGCCGGGATAGTCGGGCAGGGGCTGGCGCAGCTGGCGCGCCAGCGGCAGGTCCAGCGAGAGCAGCTTTTCTTCGGCCAGCTGCATCACCAGCCAGGCAAAGGCGGCCTTGGTCAGCGAGGCGCCGTACATGATGGTGTCGGTACGCAAGGGCGTGCCCCTGGCCACGTCGGCCATGCCGTAGGCGCGCTTGTGCACCACCTGGCCGTGTTCGATCAACGCCAGCGCCAGGCCGGGCACGCGGGCCTGGTCCATCAGGCGCAGCATGCCGGCATCGATGTCCTGCAAGGGACGGGCCGCGCCATCGGGCGCGCGGAAGGCCGGCGGGGCGGTGGCGCAGCCGGCCAGCAGCAGCGCCAGGACGAGTGTCCTGCTTGATCGCATGGTGTTCCTGACAGGATAGTGGTCGCGCGGCAATGGCGGCAATGGGGGCGCCATCGGCGTCCGGCGCAGCCATCTTCGCATGGCTGCGAAAAATAAACCACGTTTTGCGATTCCGGAGAGCGTGCTCTCCTTTGTGCGGCGCAGAAAGTGTTTTACGATAGCAAGCATGAGCACCCCCATACCAACCCTGGCGCTGCCCGCGGGCAGCGCGGGCGCGCGCGCTTGAAGCGGCTCCCGGACCGCCGCCGGCCGCGCCGCGCCTGGCTGGGGCGGATGCTGGTCGGCGTTGCCTGCCTGGCCGCGTTCGGCGCCGCGGGGGGGGCGGCCCGGGCCGTACCCGACATGGAGCGCAAGATCAAGGCAGCTTTCTTGTATAAATTTCTCGATTACACGGAATTTCCCGCCGCCGCCTTCGCGGACGCGGCGGCGCCGCTGGTGATCGGGGTCCTCGCGGCCGACGACGTGGCCGAGGAGCTGGGCCGCATCGTTACGCGGCGCAATGTGCAATCGCGAACGGTGGCCGTAAGAACCTTGCGCGACAATGAGATGGCGTCCGGCGTGCACCTGCTGTTCGTGGGCGGCAACGATGCCGCGCGCGTGCGCGGCGTGCTCGGGGCGCTCCCGCCGGCCCCGCTGCTGCTGGTCACGGAGGCGGAAAACGGTTTGCAGCAGGGAAGCGTCATCAATTTCAAGGTGGTGGACGAACGGGTGCGTTTCGACGTCTCGCTCGAGGCGGCCGACAGGAATGGCATCAAGCTCAGTTCGCGTCTGCTGACCGTGGCCAGCCAGGTACACAAGGGAGCACCGTGATGGACCACGATACCGGCTCCGTGCGCAGCAAGCTGATCCTGATGGCCGTGTCCACGACCTCCGTGGCGCTGCTGGCGGCGGCCATCGCCATGCTGATGGTCGACCTGCGCACCTTCCACCAGTACTGGGTGGGCGACCTGACCGCCCAGGCCGACATCGTCGCCAGCGTCACCGCGCCGGCGCTCTCCTTCAACGACGCGAGCGCGGCCGGCAAGAACCTGGCCGTCTTGCGCGTGCGTCCGCAAATCCTGTCGGGCGCCATCTATACCAGCAGCGGCGCCCGTTTCGCGTCCTACGCCCAGGGTGGGGCGCCAGTGGCTTACCCGGCCCGGCCGGGCCCGCCCGGCTACACGATCGAGGGCGGCCAGCTGGTGGTGTACCACAACATCGTCGAGAATGGCGAAGTGCTGGGCACGGTCTACCTGCTGGCCCGCTACGACATCGTCGAACGGATGGTCGGCTATGCCGCCATCCTGGGCGCGGTGCTGCTGGCCGCGCTGGCGATCGCCGCCCTGGTGGCGTCGCGCCTGCAAAAGAGCATCACCGACCCGCTGCTGGCCGTCGCCCGGGTGGCGCGCGAAGTGATGCGGCGGCGCGACTTCAGCCTGCGCGTGCCGGGCAACAGCCGCGGTGAAATCGGGGTGCTGGTGGCCGCCTTCAACGACATGCTGGCCGAGATCGGCCGCCGCGCGCATGCGCTGCAGGAAGCGAACCTGACGCTCGAGCATGAAATGCAGGTGCGCCACCGGGCCGAGGAAGCGCTGCTGCTGGCCGACCGCCGCAAGGATGAATTCCTGGCCACGCTGGCGCACGAACTGCGCAACCCGCTGGCGCCCATCCGCACCGGGCTCGACATCCTGCGCATCCGCAGCGGCGACGCCCGCGCCACCGAGCGCGCCACCGACATCATGGAACGCCAGCTGCGCCAGATGGTGCGCCTGGTCGACGACTTGCTCGACGTGTCGCGCATCAATACCGGCAAGTTCGCCATCAAGATGGGCCGGGTGGAATTGAAGGCGGTGGTCAACGATGCGCTGGAAGTGGTGCGCTCGTATATCGAGCTGCATGGCCACGAGCTGGTGATCGCGCTGCCCGACCGGCCCGTGTTCCTGCATGGCGATGCCACGCGCCTGGCCCAGATCCTGTCGAACCTGCTCAACAATGCCGCCAAGTACACCAACCGGGGAGGGCGGGTCAGCCTGTCGGCCCGGGTCGAGGACCGCAACCTGGTCGTCGCCGTGACCGACAATGGCATCGGCATCGCGCCCGACATGCTGCAGCACGTGTTCGACATGTTCGTCCAGGTCGATTCCACGCTCGAGCGCACCAACGCCGGCCTGGGCGTGGGCCTGTCGCTGGCGCGCCGCCTGGTCGAGCTGCACGGCGGCACGATCGAAGCGCGCAGCGGCGGCATCGGGCGCGGCTGCGAATTCGTGGTGAAGCTGCCGATCGTGGTGGCGCCGGAGCTGCCGGCCAAGACCACCCCGGCCGCCTTCATGAGCACGGAAACCTACCGCATCCTGCTGGCCGACGACAATGTCGACTTCGTCAACAGCATCGGCGCGCTGCTCTCGGCCATGGGGCACAGCGTGGTGATCACCCACAATGGGCCCGATGCGCTGACGGCGGCGGCCCGTTTCTGCCCGGACTATGCCTTCCTCGACATTGGCCTGCCGCAGATGTCGGGCTACGACCTGGCGCGCGGCATACGGCGCCTCAATTGCGGCGCGATCACCATGCTGATCGCCGTCACCGGCTGGGGCCAGGAAAAAGACCGCCAGCTGGCGTTCGAGGCCGGTTTCGACCACCACATGGTCAAGCCGGTGCGCTTCGAACAGATCGAGGAAATCCTGGGCAACAAGGCCATCATCAAGAAGGCCAGGCATTAAAAAAACGGAAGTCCGCGGACTTCCGTTGCGCCTGGGGCTGGCGGGCGGATCAGGCCTGGTTGGCCGCCTTGCGGCGCCGTGCCAGGAAGCCGACCAGGCCCAGGCCGGCCAGCAGCATGCCGTAGGTTTCCGGTTCCGGCACCGGATTGAGCATGACCGAACCGCCGAAGCTGCCCGAGGTGTTCGATACCAGCGAACCGCTCACCTGGATGTAATACTGGCCCACGGCCAGGGCGTCGGCCGACAGGGTCCAGACGTCGCGCACGCCGGTGCTGACCATGGAGCCGGAGCTGACCAGGGTGCCGGTGGAGGTGTACAGGTCGAGTCCGGTGATGTCGAGCCCGGTCGCGGCGGTGCGGCTGATGGACGAGACGATGGCGTCCAGATCGTGCGCCGCGATGACCATGAAGGTGAAGTGATCCATGAAGGTATCACCGCTATTGTTCATGGCAAAGGAGTCGCCGAAATAGGCGCTATTGTCCAGAATCGCCAGGGCCTGGGGGCCGTTGGAGATATCGTCGGCAAACGCCGCGGGGGCGGCCAGGGTGGCGCCCGCGAGCGCCAGCGCCGCAAGCAGGTTTTTTGCATTTTTCATGGGTTGCCTCGTTAGTAAACAGCCGCATCGCGCGGCCTGGTTATCGGGAATCGGGGAACTTCATGCTAGCAAATGGCCGTTCAAAATCACCGTTTCCGCGCTGCGTGCGCACAACGGCGGCCGGAAATTCCGGCCGTAATTTGATGCTGATGAGACAGACAGATTGTGCGAGTCCTCATAGGAGAACGGCCCCGGATGGTGTTGCCATGCTGAAAAGATTGACGCTTGAACTACTTATCTGTAGGCCTGGACCTACAAGAACACGCGTTGCTGTCCTCTGCAGAGCCCGCCATCGAAAAAAGCGGCGCGGCAAAGAAAAAAGGCTTGAAGAATGTTCTTCAAGCCTTTCGTCTTACGAATTTTGGTGCGGCTGGCAGGAATTGAACCCACGACCCCTTGGTTCGTAGCCAAGTACTCTATCCAGCTGAGCTACAGCCGCGAAAGCAAGCATTATAGCAGCTTTGTTTCATTCCCGGAAGTCCGAATTTCCCGACTCCTGGGCCTGCTACGCGTTGCCATCGACCCGGGAGGCTTGCTCCCCCGCGAAGAAGCAGCATTGTAGGGGCGGGACCAACATTTGTCCAGCGCGCGTCCGGGTTTTTCTTCCCGTTTTGTGAAATTTCTTCAAAGATAATTTGTTTCTGGTAGATTAAGACGTTCGATGTCGGGAGCGTCTGCTATGCCTTTGCCGGCCTGGATACAGCGCAGTTTCTCCGGCCGCAGCCTGGGCGCCGCGGCCGCGCTGGCGTTCGCCTGTGCATGTGCCGCGGCCGCGCCGGCGCGCAGCCTGCGCTTCGAGAAACTGGGCCTGGACCAGGGCTTGCCGCAGGAATCGGTGCTCAACATCATCCAGGACCGCCAGGGCTTCATGTGGTTCGGCACCCAGGCCGGCCTGGGCCGCTACGACGGCTACCGGATGACGGTCTACAAGAACGATCCGGCCGACCCGGCCAGCATCAACGATAACTATGTGTCGGCTTCCTTCGAGGATGGCCTGGGGCGCCTGTGGTTCGGCACCAAGGGCGGCCTGACCCGCTACGACCGCAGCAGCCAGAAGTTCATCCACTACCACAGCGGGCGCATCGTGTCGGCCATCGTCGGCGACGGCAAGCAGGGCCTGTGGCTGGGCACCCAGGAAGGCTTGCGCCATTTCGACCCCGCCAGCGGCAGCTTCACCACCTTGCGGCATGACCCGGACGACCCCGCCAGCCTGGGCGACAACCGGGTCAATGCGCTCGCGCGCGGCGCCGACGGCAGCCTGTGGGTGGGCACCACCGACGGCCTGCACCGGCTCGCGCCCGACGGCAAGCGCTTTACCCGCCATGCGCTGTCGCCGGCCGCGGGGGCGGCGCGCAACCGCGTGCTGGCGCTGTCGTTTTCGCCGCAAGGCGTGCTGTGGGTCGGTACCGGCGCCGGTCTCGAAGAATGGAAGCTGGAAGGGGCGGCGCCCGCGCGGCGCCTGCTGGCGGCCGCCGACGGCATGGCGGCCGGCCAGATCATGACCCTGTACCACGACAAGGATGGCAACCTGTGGGCCGGCACCGACGTCGACGGCCTGAAATGGCGCAGCGTGGCCGGCGGCCCCTTCTTCAGCTATCGCTACCAGCCGCTGGACCGCCATTCGCTGTCGAACAACCAGATCGTCTCGGTGCTGGTCGACCGTACCGGCACGCTGTGGGCAGGCAGCACCTTCGGGGGCGCCAACCGCGCCGACCTGGCCAGCGGCGGCTTCGAGCGCATCACGCACACGCCGGGCGACGCGGCCAGCATCAGCAGCAATATCGTCCGTGCGCTGGCTCCCGATGCGGGCGGGCGCATGTGGCTGGGAACCACGGGCGGCGGCCTGAACCTGTTCGATCCGGAAACCGGCAAGGCCAGCGCGCTGCGCCACGATCCGCGCAATCCGGCCGGCCTGATCGACGACATGGTCACCGCGCTGGAAGCGGGGGGCGGGCGCCTGTGGGTCGGCACCCCGACCGGGCTGGCATGGATGGACCCGGGCAAGGGCGTGTTCACGCGCGTGCCGCTGGGCGCGGAAGCGAACGGCAATTTTGTCCAGCGCCTGATGTTCGACCGCGGCGGCCTGCTGTGGGTGGTCACGCGCGGCGGGGTGCACCTGCTCGATCCGGGCAAGGGCATCGTCAAGCGCTGGACCCACGACGCGCGCGATCCGGGCAGCCTGTCGGACGACCGCGGCTTTTCCATCCTGGAAGACCGCAAGGGCGTGGTCTGGATAGGCACCGACAATGGCCTGAACCGCTACGACCCGGCCAGCGGCAAGTTCACCCATTATTTCCATGATCGGGCCGACCCGGTCAGCCTGCGCCATAGCCGCATCTACAGCCTGTTCGAGTCGTCCACGGGCCAGTTCTGGGTGGGCACGGCCGGCGGCTTGCACCGGGTCGAGCCGGGCGACGGCGCGCGCTTGCGCTTCCGTTATTTTCCGCTGACCGGCAACCGCGCGGCCGATCCGATCGGCGCCATCCTGGAAGAAGACAGCGGCAAGCTGTGGATCAGCAGCACGGCCGGCATCTCGCGCCTCGATCCGGCCAGCGGCCAGTTCAAGAATTTCACCTCCAAGGATGGCCTGACCGACGGTTCCTTTTTCGTGGGCGCGGCGCTGCGCCTGCCGAACGGGCGCCTCAGTTTTGGCGGCATCAATGGCATGACCACCTTCCTGCCGGCCGCGATCCTGGAAAACCCCTATCCGCCGGTGGTGATGATCACCGATTTCCTGATCTTCAACCGTTCGCTGCGCGCCAACCAGATCCTGGCGGGCGTGCCGTTCCGCGGGCCGATCCAGGATGCGCGGGAAATCACCCTGACCCACCGCGATTCGGTGCTCTCGCTCGAATTCGCCGCGCTTCACTTCGCCGACCCCGGACGCAATATATACGCCTACCAGCTCGAAGGCTTCGACCAGGGCTGGGTCAACACCACCGCTGGCAAGCGCTTTGCCACCTACACCAATCTCGATCCCGGCAACTACGTGTTCCGGGTGCGCGCCGGCAGCAAGGACGGCGTGTGGCAGGCCGAACCTGCCACCCTGCGCATCACTATCCTGCCGCCGGTGTGGAAGACCACCTGGTTCCGGGCGCTGGTGGCCGCGCTCGTGCTCACGCTGGGCTATGCCCTGTACCACATGCGCATCAGCCGCCTGGTCAGCACCAGGACGCTGCTCGAGAAGCAGGTGGGCGCGCGTACCGCCGAACTGCAGATGGAAAAGGAATCGGTGGAGCGCCAGAAGCATGAAGTGGAGGTGGCGCACCGGAACATATCGCTGCTCTCGGAAATCGGGCGCAGGCTGACCGCCAACCTCGATAGCGAATCGATCATGCTGATGCTGTACGAGCATGTCGACCAGCTGATGGACGCCAGCGTTTTCGGCATCGGCGTGTACCGCCCCGAACGCGAGGTGATCGACTATCCCTTCGCGATCGAACGCGGCAAGCGCTATGCGCCATACTCGCGCAGCATGAAGGAGCCGAACCAGCTGGCCGTGTGGTGCATCGTCAACCAGCGCGAGGTCTACATCAACGACCTCGAACTGGAATACACGCGCTACATCGACGACCTGGCGCTGACCACCGGCACCGACAATATGGGCACCCTGGACGACGGTTCCCTGCCGACCGCGCCACGCTCCCTGCTGTATGCGCCGATCTCGGTGAACGGGCGCATGCTGGGCGTGGTCACGGTCCACAGTTACCGCCAGCATGCCTACGAGCGCTTCCACCTCGACATGCTGCGCACCCTGGCCTCGTATGTGGCCGTGGCCTTCGACAATGCCGATGCCTACCGCCAGCTGCAGGATACCCAGGCCCAGCTGGTGGCCCAGGAAAAGCTGGCGGCCTTAGGCTCGCTGGTGGCCGGCGTGGCGCACGAACTCAATACGCCGATCGGCAACAGCCTGCTGATGGCCAGTACGCTGCAGGAAAAGACCGAGGAGATGGCGAAGAAGGTCAGCGGGCAGAACCTGCGCCGCTCGGAGCTGGAAGGATACATCGGGGCGTCGCAGGAAGTGTCGTCCCTGATCATGCGCAGCCTGCTCAGCGCGGCCGACCTGGTCAACAGCTTCAAGCAGGTGGCGGTCGACCAGACCAGTGCCCAGCGGCGCCGCTTCAAGCTCGATGTGGCCACCCATGAGATTGTGGCCACCATGATGAACCAGGTGCGCAAGTCGGGCCACGCGATCGAGGTGGACATGCCGGACGATATCGACATGGACAGCTACCCGGGATCGTACGGCCAGGTGATCATCAACTTCATCAACAACGCCATGCTGCATGCCTTCGACCCCGGAACCGGCGGCACGATGCGCCTGTCGGCGCGCTGTCCGCAGGCAGGGCGGGTGCTGATCGAATTTCGCGACAACGGGCGCGGCATCGCGCCCGAGCACCAGGCCCGCATTTTCGACCCCTTCTTCACCACCAAGATGGGGCAGGGCGGCTCGGGCCTGGGCCTCAATATCAGCTACAACATCGTCACCTCGCTGCTCGAAGGCCAGGTGTGGGTGGAAAGCGGCCCGCGCGGCGGCACCACCTTCTTCCTCGACCTGCCGCTGCGGATCGCGGCGGCGGGTTAGTTACTGCACGACCAGCGGCGTCAGGCCGGCCTGGCCCACCTTGAAGTAGTAGCTCGAGACCGTGCCGGTATCGTAGGTTTCCAGGTTGGCGTTCACGCGCGTGAGCACCGCGCCCTGGCCGGCGAGGGCATAGGCGGTCAGCGCATACATGCTGCGCTCGCCCGCCGCGGTGGCCGGCAGGCTGCCGTAGGCCAGCCTGAGCGCGCCGGTGAGGCCATCGTATTCGCGCAGGATGTCGCCTTCGACCATCAGGATGTGGTCGCAGATATTGGTGGTGTTGACGACTGGCGAGGTATTCCTCATGACGCAGCCGGCCTGGTAGGCACCCGCGAAATTGAGGACGCCGCTGCCGTCGCTATTGACGCTGACGACCTTCGCGCCGGTGAGGTAATGCAGCCAGATGCGCTCGCCGACCACGGTGGCGAAGGCGTAATTGAAGCTCATCGTGCCGGGCTGGATTTCCAGCGCGCTGCCGCCGCTGCGCGGCAGCGAGTACACGGCGCCGGTGGCGCTGTTGACGATCACGACGCGGGTCGCCGTCAGCGACATCGTGGCGCTGCCGAAGCCGGCCAGCGTCACGTTGCCGACCGTGCTGGTGCTGCCGGCGGCCAGGTTGTAGCGCATCACGCGGACCGCATTGGGGCCGGTCCGCACGGTGAAGAACACATCCTGGGTATCGTTCGACAGGGTTTCGTCGACAGTTTCGTCCGTGCCCAGCGTCAGGATGGCGGCCGGCTGGCCGGCGGCGCCGCTGGCATTGAAGGCGTACACCTTGCCGCCCGACGTGAACAGCCAGGTATTGGACTGCTCGCCAGCGTGATCCATCGATGCCAGGTCCGCCGCCGGCAGGGTGAACATGGTGACGGGATTGGTGAAGTTGCGGTCCACGCGCCGGACCGTCTGGCCATTGCGGACCAGGAAGCCGGTCAGGCCGCCGACATTGTTATGGATTGCGTGCAGCGGCTGGTCGACGATGAGCGCCGGCGTGGTCGGCGCCATGTCCATGCGCACGGCGAAGAAAGGGTCGTCGTCGGTGGAACACTGGGCGTCGGCGCCCTTGCCGCGGTAGATTTCATAGGACAGCGGCGGCGACACCAGGTCGTAGGCGTCCATGTTTTCTTCGCTGTATTGGCTGCACACGTCGTCGAGGTTCAGCGTCGAGACGATGGCCGCGGTGGGCAGGCCGCCATAGCCGACCAGCTTCTGGCGGTACAGGCGCTTGCCCTTCCACGCGATCATGCTGTGCAAATAGTAGTTCGAGGCGACGTTGTCCGTGATCGTGCCGCCCACCAGGTAGTCCGCCAGGTGGCCAGGCACGCCGGGTGTGGTGGCGAAGGCCATCCCGCCCGAAGTCGATACCAGGCCCAGGCTGGCATAACCTTCGTCCATGCCGCCGTAGATGAAGGCCAGGTAGCGGGTCGAATTGCAACCGGCCCAGCCGCAGGCATTGGCCAGCTGCGCGATGGTGCTCGCGAGGCCGGGAAAATTGCCCGGGTTGGTGTCCAGGCCCACGCCGGCCAGCATCTCGCGCACGACAGCCGATGCATCCATGCCGCTATAGGCCGATTGTCCGAGCGGCGAATCGATCGCCGTGGTGAATGCGGCGGCAACGGCCACCTTGTTGTTGATGATGGTGATGTCGGTCGACTGCGCGCCGCTCATGATCCACAGCGCGGCCGTGGGGCGTGTCATGACACCCCGGTCGAGCACGTCGACCCAGAATGCCTTGCCGCCGACATCCGGTTCGCGGCTGTACAGGTTGCGGTAAATGGCGCTGATGAAGGCGCTGTTGTCGCCCGGGTAAAGCGCCTGCGATTCGTCGCTGTTGCCGAAGGCGTCGACGAACATGCGCACCGTGGTATTGGTCGCGTAGGCGGCGTTGAGCCCGCTGACGGTCTGCGGGAGCTGGTAGGTGTGGAAGGCATTGGCCCAGTATTGCAGGCCGGCCGGATCGGCGGGACGGCCGTAAAAAGCGACGTAGGTACGCTGGACGAGGTCGTGATAATCGGCGACGACCACGGCGCTGTGCTGCGAGACGCCGGCGGTGACTGCCGCTTTGTCGGCGGGCTGGGAACCGCCGCAGCCGGCCAGCAACAATGGAAGGGCGAGTGCGACGGCAATGCTGAACTTGTTTTTCATGAGTTTCCTGTAGATGATGTTAGCAATTTTACAGGATTAAATGAAAAGCATTAAATAAAATGCATCAAAAGACGACTTGCCGGATGCCGGGCCGGCCCGCGTCGATGAGCGCGAGGACGCATTTGGATGGCGTTTTATGGCACGGAAAGTGGAATCAGGCCAGTCTGGTTTACATTCTGTTCAAGGGTGCCCCATTGGTGAAAGCCTCAATATTGTCGACCAGCATATCGGCCAGGGTTTGCATGGCCCCGGCGCTGGCCCAGGCAACGTGCGGGGTCAGGATGAAGTTGGGGATGTCGGGCGCCAGCAGCGGATTGCCGTCGACCGGCGGTTCCTGGCTCAGGACGTCGAAGCCGGCGCCGCCGATGACGCCCTCGCGCAACGCCTGCGCCAGCGCCGCTTCGTCGACCAGGCCGCCGCGCGCCGTGTTGATCAGCAGCGCGCCCGGTTTCATGCCGGCAAGTTCGGCCGCGGCGATCATGTTGCGGGTCTGTCCGGTGAGCGGCAGGTGCAGGCTGACCACGTCGGACGTGGCGAGCAGTTCCGCCAGCGGCAGCACCGTGACGGCGGCGTCGTCCACCGGCGAACGGGTGGCCACCGCGACCTGCATGCCGAAGGCGCGCCCGATGGCGGCGACCTTGCGCCCCAGCGCGCCGTAGCCGACGATGCCCAGCCGGCTGCCGCCCAGGTCGGCGATCGGATGGTCCAGCAGGCAGAAACGGGGCGAGTCCTGCCAGCGCCCGGCCATGACGTCGGCGCGGTAGTCGAGCAGCTTGCGGCGCAGCGCCAGGATCAGCGTGAACACATGTTCGGGCACCGATACCAGCGAGTAGTTGCGGATGTTCGACACCAGGATGCCACGCTCGCGGCAGGCCGCCAGGTCGACATTGTCCGCGCCGGTGGCGGCGATGGCCACCATCTTCAGTTGCGGCAGTTGCGCGATGTCGGCCGCGCGCAAGGGTACCTTGTTGGTGATGGCGATGGTGGCGCCGCGCAGGCGCGCGACCACCTCGCCCGGCGCGGTGGCCGGATACTCGGTCCACGCATGTGCGCACGCGGGCCGGCGCACCGTGGCATGCAGGCTGTCGCGGTCCAGGAAGACGATGTTCTGCATATCAGTCCTTTTTCAGCTGCAGGTCGGGATGGGTCATGAACAGTTCGGCCACCCATTCGACGAACACGCGCACCTTGGCCGACAAATGGCGGTTCTGAGGGTACACCACGTTGATCGGCAGCGGCGAACTGGTCCAGTCCTGCAGCACCGCTTCCAGGCGGCCGCTGGCGATCAGCGATTCGACCTGGAAGCTGGCCATCTGCATGATGCCCAGGCCGTGCAGGCCGGCCGTGGCGTACACATTGCCGTCGTTGATGGCCAGGCAGGCCGGCGTGGCCACCATGATGGTTTCATCGCCGCGCACGAAATCCCATTCGAAGGTTTTGCCGGTCTTGGATGAAAAATAGTTGATGCACTTGTGGCGCTGCAGGTCGTGGGGATGCCGTGGCCGTCCGTGCTTGTCCAGGTAGCCCGGGGTGGCGCAGGTGACGAAATTGAGCACGCCCACGCGGCGCGCGATCAGGGCCGAATCGGGCAGGGTGCCGCCGCGGATGGCGCAATCGACGCCTTCTTCGATCAGGTCCACCTGGCGGTCGCCGCAGCCCAGGTCGAGCCGGATATTCGGGTAGCGGTCGAAGAACGAGGGCAGGGCGGGGATCAGCACTTCATTGGCGATGCCGGCCGAGACGTCGACCCGCAGCCGGCCGCTGGGCGAGGCGCGGTTGGTCGAGAGCGATTCTTCGGCTTCGCGCACGTCCGACAGGATGCGCAGGCAGCGTTCGTAGTAGGCGGCCCCGTCCGACGTGACGCTGACCTGGCGCGTTGTGCGGTGCAGCAGCTTGACCGCCAGGGTCAGTTCCAGTTGCTGGACCAGGGTCGACACGGTCGCTTTCGGCAGCTGCATGTTCTCTGCGGCACGGGTAAAGCCACCGGCGTCCACCACTTGCACGAACACTTCCATCGCTTGCAGTTTATTCATAAAACTCCTTATTGTTCGGATTTTTGAACAATCAATTCGCGCTTGCACTATTTATCAGATTGTAGAACAAGTTTACAGTGATCGTACTGCATCAAGACGATGTGGCTTACGGGAAGGAAAGGGGTGCTGATCATGCGTTATCAAAATGGAATCATCGGAGCAGTCATGCTCACGCTGGCCGCCATCACCATGGTCGGCAGCGTTTACGCCGATCAGTTCCCGCAAGCCTCGCGCGCCGAAAGCGTCGGTTTTGATGCACTCGCACATGACCTGTTCGACGGCCTGGTTGCGCCGGAAGAGCAGAAAGAGGCGGACCCGCAATGACCGTGCCGGCCGACCTGACGATCCGCGACCTGGAAGTGGGCGGCGCCGAAGGCATGCTGGCGGCGCGCCTGTATGCGGGCGGCGCGGCAGGCGCCAAGCGCGATGGGCTGATCGTGTTCTTTCACAGCGGCGGCTTCGTGGGCGGCGACCTGAACGAAGCGGACCAGTTCCTGCGCCACCTGGCCAGTTGCTCGCAGCAGCAGCTGGTGCTGGCGTCGTGCTACACCCTGGCCACCCTACGGCCGTTCCCGGCCGCCGCCGAAGATGCGCACGCCGTGCTGCTGTGGGTCAAGAAGAACAAGGCCAAGCTGGGCTGGACCGGCAAGCGCCTGGTCGTGGCGGGCATCGAAGCCGGGGCCAACCTGGCTGCCGTGTGCACCCTGATGGCGCGCGACCGCAGCGCTCCGGCGCTGGCCGGCCAGATCCTGATCATGCCCATGCTCGACCCCGGCCTGTCCACCTGCTCCATGCGCGAACTGAAGCAGGACGCGAACGCGGCCGGCGTGGCCGATACCTGCGCCGCCAGCTACCGTGGTTACCTGCCCAATGCCGCCGACCGCAGCCACCCTTACGCATCGCCGCTGCAGTCGAGCCGGATGAAGAACCTGCCGCCGGCCCTGATCCTGTCGGCCGAAGACGATCCGCTGCGCGACGAAGCGGAGCAATATGGCGCCAAGCTGACCGCCGCCGGCGTGACCACCACGCTCAAGCGCATGCCGGCAGACAACCTGCCGGATGCCGAAGCCCGCAATGAATGTGCCTGCCAGGCGGCCGCCTTGCAGGAAATCGGCAACTTTTTGCTGACCCTGGACGACCGACAGCCGTCCTGAACTGATTATCACCACCGTTAAACCCGTGCAGCTGCGCTGAGACTCTCACCGCAGCGTACGGACCCGTTTTGCCTTTTGCTTTGCAGCAGGTCGTTTTACCGCCTGAATCATTAATAATTTTCATCAAGAAAAGGAATCGTATGAAATCCAATAAATTATTTGCCCGTCCGCTGCTCGCGGCCATGGCTCTGGCGGGACTGGCGGCCATCGCGCTGCCGGGTTGCGACAACGCGAATTCCAAGCCTGCGGCCGCCGCGCCTGCCGGGCCGCCGATCACGGCCGCCGTGGTCATCGAACGCGCGATCAGCGAAACCCAGGAGTTTTCGGGCCGCCTGGAAGCGGTGGAACGGGTGGAAATCCGGTCGCGCGTGGGCGGCTTCATCACCTCGGTCAATTTCAAGCCGGGCAGCGTCGTGAAAAAAGGCGACGTGCTGTTCGAGATCGATCCGCGCCCCTTCCAGGCTGAAGCCAACCGCGCCGACGCCGCCGCCGGTTCGGCCCGCGCCCGCGCCGAACTGGCCAAGCTGGAACTGGTCCGCGCCAAGCGCCTGCTGGCCGACAAGGCCATCGCCCAGCGCGAATTCGACGAGAAGGCTTCCGGGCTGAAGGAACTCGACGCCAATGTGCGCGCCGCCCAGGCATCTGCCGACGCCGCGCGCCTGAACCTGTCGTACACGCGCGTGCATTCGCCCATCAGCGGGCGCGTATCCAAGGCGGAGGTGACCACGGGTAACCTGGTCGACGGCGCCGTGGTCCTGACGTCGGTGGTGTCGAACAACCCGATCTACGCCACCTTCGACGGCGACGAAGACACCTACCTGCGCGTGGGCCGCGTGGCGCAGAAGGGCACGCCCGTCACCGTGAAAGTGGGCCTGGCCAACGAAACGGGCTTCCCGCACGAAGGCAAGCTCGAATTCGTCGACAACCGGCTCGATGCCAATACCGGCAGCGTGCGCATGCGCGCCACCTTCGAGAACAGCGACAACACGCTGGTGCCCGGCCTGTTCGCCCGCGTTCAGCTGGGCGGCAACGATGCCGCGCAAACGAAGGCGATCCTGATCAGCGACCGCGCCGTGGGCACCGACCAGAATCGCAAATACGTGTATGTGGTCACCGCCGACAGCAAGGCCGAATACCGCAACGTCACGCTCGGCCCCGTCCACGAAGGCCTGCGCGTGGTGCGCAACGGCATCCGTCCCGGTGAAAAAATCGTCGTCAATGGCCTGCAGCGCGTGCAGCCCGGCGCTCCCGTTACCGCGCAGGTCGTGGCGATGCAGGACGACGGCAAAGACGTGAAGCTCGCAGCCGCAGCGGCACAGGCAAAGGAATAAGAATATGAACTTCTCCCGCTTTTTCATCGACCGGCCCATTTTTGCGGCCGTCCTGTCGATCATCATTTTCGTGGCCGGATTGCTGTCGATCTTCGCGCTGCCCATCTCCGAATACCCCGACGTGGTGCCGCCGTCGATCGTCGTGCGGGCCCAGTACCCTGGCGCCAACCCGAAAGTGATCGCCGAAACCGTGGCCGCTCCCCTCGAAGAGCAGATCAACGGCACCGAGAACATGCTGTACATGTCTTCGCAGTCCACGTCCGACGGTTCGCTGGCGCTGACCGTCACCTTCAAGGTCGGCACCAATGTCGAACAGGCCGAGTCGCAGGTGCAGAACCGCATCCAGCGCGCCTTGCCGCGCCTGCCGGAAGAGGTGCGCCAGATCGGCGTTACCGCCGTCAAGAGTTCGCCCAACCTGACCATGGTGGTCCACCTGGTCTCGCCAAACGGTCGCTATGACGACGTTTACCTGCGCAACTACGCGGTGCTGAACGTGAAGGACCAGCTGGCCCGCCTTCCCGGCATGGGTGAAGTGCAGCTGTTCGGCGCGGGCGACTACGCCATGCGCGTCTGGCTCGATCCGCAAAAGGTCGCCGCGCGCGGCCTGACCGCGCCGGACGTGGTGGCGGCAGTGCGCGAACAGAACGTGCAGGTCGCCGCCGGCGTGGTTGGCGCCTCGCCATCGAAGGACGCCGATTTCCAGATGACCGTCAATACCCAGGGCCGCCTGACCACGGTCGAGGAATTTGGCGACATCATCGTGCGCACCGGCGCCGACGGCGCCATCACGCACCTGAAGGACGTGGCGCGCCTGGAACTGGGCTCGAACTCGTATTCGCTGCGTTCGCTCCTGAACAACAAGTCGGCCGCCGCGATTCCCATTTTCGAAGCGCCGAACGCCAACGCGCTGCAACTGTCGGCCGACGTGCGCGCCAAGATGGCGGAACTGAAAAAGGACTTCCCGGAAGGCGTCGACTACAGCGTGGTCTACGACCCGACCCAGTTCGTGCGCGAATCGATCCGCGCCGTGATCCACACCCTGCTCGAAGCGGTGGCGCTGGTGGTGCTGGTGGTGATCATCTTCCTGCAAACCTGGCGCGCATCGATCATTCCGCTGGTGGCCGTGCCGGTATCGATCATCGGTACCTTCGCCGTCATGCTCGGATTCGGTTTTTCGATCAATACCCTGTCGCTGTTCGGTCTTGTGCTGGCCATCGGCATCGTGGTCGATGACGCCATCGTGGTGGTGGAAAACGTGGAGCGCAATATCGCAGCGGGCTTGAGCCCGCGCGACGCCACCATCCAGGCCATGAAGGAGGTCTCCGGTCCGATCATCGCCATCGCGCTGGTGCTGTGCGCCGTGTTCGTGCCGATTGCCTTCGTATCGGGCCTGTCGGGCCAGTTCTATCGCCAGTTCGCGCTGACGATCGCCATTTCGACCGTGATCTCGGCCTTCTCGTCGCTGACGCTGTCGCCGGCCCTGGCTGCCGCCTTGCTGAAACCGCACGATGCGCCGAAGGATGCGCTGACCCGCGGCATGGACAAGGTGTTCGGCGGCTTCTTCGGCTGGTTCAACCGCTTCTTCGGCCGCGCATCGACGCGCTACGAAAGCGGCGTCAATGGCGTATTGAAGCGCAAGAGCATGGCCGTGGCGGTGTACGTGTTGCTGGGTATCGCCGCCGTGTTCATGTTCAAGGCCGTGCCGAGCGGCTTCGTGCCGGCCCAGGACAAGCAGTACCTGGTGGGCTTCGCCCAGCTGCCGGACGCCGCATCGCTCGACCGTACCGAGAAAGTGATCCGCACCATGTCCGACATCGCCTCCAAGGTGCCTGGCGTGGAATCGTCGATCGCTTTCCCCGGCCTGTCGATCAACGGTTTTACCAATGCGCCGAACGCCGGCATCGTGTTCACCTCGCTCAAGCCTTTCGACCAGCGTACCGGCAAGGGCCAGTCCGGCCCCGAGATCGCCGCCGAGATCAACAAGCGCCTGGGCGTGATCCAGGATGCCTTCATCATGGTGTTCCCGCCGCCGCCGGTGAACGGCCTGGGTACCATCGGCGGCTTCAAGATGATGGTGGAAGACCGCGCCAACGTCGGCTACGACGAGTTGTACCAGGCAGTGCAGGCGCTGCAGGCCAAGGCTTGGCAGAACCCGCAGCTGGCCGGCGTGTTTTCCGGTTTCCAGATCAACGTGCCGCAGCTGTTCGCGGACGTGGACCGGGTCAAGGCCAAGCAATTGGGCGTGCCGCTGGCGACCATTTACCAGACCTTGCAGATCAACCTGGGTTCGCTGTACGTGAACGACTTCAACCAGTTCGGCCGCACCTACCAGGTACGGGTCCAGGCTGACGCGCAGTTCCGCTCGCACGCCGACCAGATCGCCCAGCTCAAGGTCCGCAACGACAAGGGCGAAATGATTCCGCTGTCGTCGCTGATGCGCGTCAAGGACAGCTATGGCCCGGACCGCGTGCAGCGCTACAACGGCTATGTGTCGGCCGAGATCAATGGCGGCGCCGCGCCTGGTGTGTCGTCCGGCCAGGCCCAGGCCGCGCTGGAAAAGATCGCCGCCGAAGTGCTGCCGAAAGGCGTGACCTTCGAATGGACCGATCTGACCTACCAGGAGATCTTGTCCGGCAATACGATGGTGCTGGTGTTCCCGCTGTGCGTGCTGCTGGTGTTCCTGGTGCTGGCCGCGCAATACGAAAGCTGGACGCTGCCGCTGGCCGTGATCCTGATCGTGCCGATGTCGATCCTGTGCGCGCTGGTCGGCGTCAAGCTCACCGGTGGCGACAACAACATCTTCACCCAGATCGCGCTGTTCGTGCTGGTGGGGCTGGCCTCGAAGAACGCCATCCTGATCGTGGAGTTTGCGCGTGAACTGGAAGACCATGGCCGCAGCGTCGTCGAAGCCGCGCTGGAAGCGTGCCGCCTGCGCCTGCGTCCTATCTTGATGACGTCGATCGCCTTCATCATGGGCGTGGTGCCCCTGGTGTTCTCGAGCGGCGCCGGGTCCGAAATGCGCCATGCGATGGGCGTGGCGGTATTCGGCGGCATGCTGGGCGTGACTTTCTTCGGCCTGTTCCTGACGCCGGTGTTCTACGTCCTGCTGCGCACGTTCGCGAAAAAGCTCGACAGCCGCAGCGCCATCGCCGCGCCGGCCGAACTGAAAATCGAAGGAGCCATCTGATGAACACATTTGCAAAGCGCGTGGCGCCGCTGCTGGCGGCACTGCTGCTGGTGGCATGCAGCACCGTGCCCGAACTGAAGGCGCCGCCGGTCGACATGCCGTCCGCCTTCAAGGAAGCGCCCGACGGCACCACCTGGAAAGTTGGCCAGCCGGCCGAAGCGCAGGCGCGTGGCGCCTGGTGGCTGGCGTTCAATGATCCGGTGCTGACCAGCCTGATCGAGGAAGCCACCCGCGCCAACGCCAGCCTGGCCGTGGCCGCGGCCCGCGTCAAGCAGGCCAGGGCGCTGGCCGGCCTGGCCCAAGCGGACCGCATGCCGCAAGTTGGCGCGGGACTGGGCGTGCAGCGCAGCGGCGCGGAAGGCATTGCGCCGGCCAGGTCCTACCAGGCCAGGCTGTCGGCCAGCTACGAGGTCGACCTGTTCGGCCGCGTTGGCGCGAGCGTGAGCGCATCGCAGGCCGACGCCGCGGCGTCCGAAGCGACCTACAAGTCGGTGCTGCTGTCGCTGCAGGCCGACGTGGCGCAAACCTACTTCCGCCTGCGTGAAACCGACGCCGAACTGGCCAGCCTGGCGCGCACGGTGGACTTGCGCGCCCAGAGCGTGAAGGTCAACCAGAGCCGCTTCGACAATGGCGACATCGGCGAATTCGACCTGGCGCGATCGCGCACCGAACTGTCGGTGGCGCGCGCCGAAGCCATCGGCCTGCAACGCCAGCGCGTGCAGAACGAACATGCACTGGCCGTCCTGCTGGGCAAACCGGCGGCCATGTTCACGGCCGAAGCGAGCCCGCTGCCGGAGAACGCGGTGCTGCCGGTGATTCCTGCCGGCCTGCCGTCGACGCTGCTCGAGCGCCGTCCCGACATCACGGCCGCGCAGCGTGCCATGGTGGCGTCGAATGCGCGCATCGGCGTGGCCAAGGCGGCCATGTTCCCGGCGCTGTCCCTCAATGGCGGCTTTGGCAGCGAATCGGGCAGCGCCGGCAATCTGTTCAACTGGAGCGCGCGTTCCTGGGTGCTGGGCGCGCTGCTGTCGATGCCCATCATCGATGGTGGCCGCAACAAGGCCAATGTGGCGCGCAGCGAAGCGGTGCTGGAAGAATCGGTGGCGGCGTACCGGCAGAACGTGCTGGTGGCGTTTGCCGAAGTCGAAGACAACCTGGCCGGCTTGCGCATCCTGAGCGGCCAGGCCGAGCAGCTTGACGCGGCGGTGGTATCGGCGCGCCGTTCGGCCGACCTGGCGCAGAAACTGTACCAGGCGGGCCGTTCGAGCTACCTGGACCTGCTGGATGCCCAGCGCAACCTGGCGGCGGCCGAACGCAGCGCCGTGCAATTGCGCGGCAACCGCGCGGTGACCACCGTGGCGCTGATCCGGTCGCTGGGCGGCGGCTGGCAGTAGGCGAAAAAAGGCCGCGGCACCTCGCGGTGGTCGCGGCCGAAACTACCGGTAAGACTTAAGCGGACTTGCGGCGGCGTGCAGCGCCCACGCCCAGCAGGCCCAGGCCCAGCAGGGCCAGCGATGCCGGCTCGGGTACGCGGCCGTTCTGGGTTGCTTCGTTCACGTTCAGGATGTCGAATGCCCAGTGCGAATCGCGCACGTTGTTGCCGGCGTCATGGAAGCCGTTACGGAAGTTCTGGTTGGCGACGCCGTCGAACTGGAAGCCCAGGGCCAGCGAACCGAGGTTGAAGTTGTTGTACTGCTGGATCGTCGCGGTGTAGGTGCCGGCTGCCAGGTTGGTGGTGAAGAAGGTATCCCAGCAACGGCCGGTGTGCGACGCGACCAGGCTGCAGCCTGCATCATCCTGTTCGCCCACGCGGTTGCCGGTCGAATCGAACAGCGCCAGGATCGGGTCGAAACCGCCTGCGGCGATGTTCTGGCCAGCCGCGTTGACGCCGCCTGCCCATGACCAGCTGCGCAGCGATACCGACGATGGCGAGCCGACCACGAAGCTGAACGCTTGTACGTCATTGTCGTACGTGAAGTTGCCGGTGAACGAGAAGTTGGCTGCGCTGGCAGCGGACATCGTCAGGCTCAGGGCGAAGATCGAAGCGATAGTCTTGAGTTTCATGTAATACCAATCTAAGAGTTGAAGTTGGAGTGATGCAGCAAGCAACATTGAGCAATTAGCATGCCAGTTAGTTCAAGTTGTTGATTCTGCAAGGTTATCAGAACATCTTGCGTTAAAATTATTGTTTTCTGTAAAAAATTTCGACATAGCAACAAAAGAAACTTCTATTTTTGCAGGGAATTGAAGTTGTTTTTGTGATATTCGCTCGCGGTTTGCGGATTGCGGCCGGCCGCCATACAATGGGGCCACATGCCCACCACCACACCCGACGAAGAGCTGATGCTCCGCTACCGCGAAGGCGACCTGACCGCCTTCGAGGAGCTGTATGGGCGCCACCGGCTGGGCTTGTATCGCTTTATCGCCTGGCGTTCGCCGCGCGCCGACTGGGTGGACGAGATCGTCCAGGACAGCTGGGCCAATCTGCATCACGCCCGCGCGCGCTACAAGCCCGACGCCACCTTCCGCACCTATCTGTACCAGATCGCCCGCAACCGCCTGCTGGACCTGCTGCGCCAGCAGCAGCACCTTTTGGCCGCCGAGCTTGGTACCGGCACGGATGGACGGGACGTATTTGACGTACTGGCCGATGGGGCGCAGGATGTGGTCACGCCGGAAACGGCATTGGCCGACAAGCAACGCAACGACAGCCTGCACCTGGCGCTGGCGTCCTTGCCGGCAGAACAGAAGGAAGCGCTGGTGCTGCAACAATTCAGTGGCTTGAGCCTGGACGAAATTTCCGTGGTGGTTGCAGCGCCGGTAGAAACGGTCAAGAGCCGGCTGCGCTATGCCATGCGCAGGCTGCGCGAGGGGAGCCTCAGTGAACAAGGATGACATGAGCGAGGACGCAGAATTCGAAGCCTTCCTGAAAGGGGAGGACGAGCTGTCGCGCCGCCTGCAAGCCTTGCCGCAGCCGTCGCCGGGCGCGGAACTGGACGCGGTCATCATGAAGCGGGTGAAGTTTGCCGTGGCCCAGCAAGGCCGTCCGGCCGCCAACGATCCGGGCCAGGACGGCGCCGTGCCGCAACTGGCGCGCGGCCTGGGCTGGCGTTGGCGCGTGCCGGCGGGCATCGCCGCGACCCTGCTGGTGGGGGTATTCGCGAACCAGGCGTTCGATAACAGCAACCGGCAGCGCGAACTGCCGCAGGAAGCCACGCCGGCCCTGATCATCATGGAGCAGCCGGGCGAAGCACCGCCGCCGGCCATGATCCCGCCACCGCCGCCGCCCGCTGACATGGTGGTGGCGCAAGCGCGTCCCGTGGCCGAACCAGCACCGGCAATGGCCGCGCCAGCGCCAGCGCCGAAGATGGCAAAGCAGCCGCCGGAACCGGAGAGCGTGGTCGAGGTCAGGTCTGAAAAGCCGCGGCCGGCGCCGATACTGGAATCGGCGTCGCCCATCACAATCAATGCAAGCCCGGACTTGCCTCCACCCAAGGCCGCAGCGGCGCCCGCGCCTGCGCCGGCCATGGGCGTTGGTGCTGCGCGGGAGGCAAAGCGCGCCGCCGCGGACCAGGCAAACTATGCGGCCGAGGACAAGGTGACCGTCACAGGTTCGCGCATACGGGCTGCGGGACCGGAAGAACATCTGGGCCGTATCGAAGCCATGCTGAAGGCCGGGCAGAATGCGGACGCATTGGCGGCCTGGGACAAGTTCCGCGCCGCCTACCCGGACCACGTGGTGCCGGCGGCGCTGGAAGCGAAGATCAAGGCCTTGCCGCGCTAAACATTCCGTGCATCCGGCGGGGGCCAGGCCTGACATCTGGACACGGGCTCATCACTAGCGAATCAATTCGGTAAACGGCATCGGGGACCAAACTGGTCCCCGACATGTGCATCACGCAATCAGATGATTACTTGCTTGCTGCGTCTTTCTTGGCATCGGCCATGGCAGACGATTTTTCTTCAGCGGCGGCTGCTTTGGCCTTGGTCGCTTTGCCAGCAGCTTTGGCTTTCTTCACATCGGCATCAGCCTTGGCGACTTTGACGTCAGCTTTTGCTTCAGCAGTGGCTTTCTCCAGCTTGGCATCGGCCTTGGCAACAGTCTTGGTTTCCTTGGCGTCGGCTTTGGCGACTGCCTTTTCTTCTTTGACGACAGCTTTCTCAACCGCTGGCGTTGCTGGCGTAGCGGCTACTGCCGGCGTTGCTGGAGTTGCTGGAGTTGCCGCAACAGCAGGCGTCGCAGGCGAAGCTGCTGCCGCTGGCGTTGCGGTTTGAGCGAATGCGGAAGTAGCAAACAGGCCGGCGATCAGGGTTGCGATGACTTTGTTCATGGTTTGTCCTTAGAAGTTTATATGGCGAGGCTTTTTTGGGTCTTGCAAGGACACAAACGCGGCCAGCTCGGCAGTAGTTGACGTTCTTTACATCTGCTTACAAACACGGCTGGGTTAGGTGGCGTACAGTTTGCGCGCGCCTGCGGCCCCATACTCGGTTCCTCCAGCCGCCGGGACCGCGTCATGCCTGATCCGTTAAAGCACTACAAGTCAAAGCGCAATTTCGCGATCACGTCCGAACCTGCCGAGGGCGGCCAGAGCGGCGAGGCGCTCACCTTCGTCATCCAGAAGCACTGGGCCAGCCGCCTGCACTACGACTTCCGTCTCGAACTCGACGGCACCATGAAAAGCTGGGCCGTGCCCAAAGGCCCCAGCTACGACCCGAAAGACAAGCGCATGGCCGTGCACGTCGAGGATCATCCGATCGCCTATGCGAGCTTCGAAGGCACCATCCCCGAAAAACAGTACGGCGCGGGCAAGGTCATCATCTGGGACAAGGGCACATGGGCGCCGCTTGATGATCCGCACGACGGCTACGACAAGGGCAACCTGAAGTTCGAACTGCATGGCCACAAGATGCACGGCAAGTGGGCGCTGATCCGCATGAAGGGCAAGGGCGAAAAGCAGGAGCCCTGGCTGCTGGTCAAGGAGAAGGACGCGCTGGCGCGACCCGCTGCCGAATTCTCCGTGGTCGACGAACAGCCCGACAGCGTCAAGGCCTTGCCGATGCCGGGCGAACCGGTCGCACTGCCCGCGTCGCTGTCGCCCGAACTGGCCACGCTGGTGGACAAAGCGCCGGCGTCCCCCGAAGACTGGATCTTCGAAATCAAGTTCGACGGATATCGTCTGCTGGCCCGCGTCGAAGACAAGGACGTCAATCTCTTCACCCGCAATGGGCACGACTGGACCCGCAAGCTGCCCGTGCTGCACAAGGCCGTGCTCAAAGCGAAGCTGCCCGACGGCTGGTACGACGGCGAGATCGTGGTGCATGACGAGCATGGCAAACCCAGTTTCGGCCTGCTGCAGATGGCCTTCGATGGTTCGGACACGGCAGACATCGTCTACTTTCTGTTCGACGCGCCTTACCTGGACGGGCGCGACATCCGCGCCGAACCGCTCGAGCGGCGCCGCGCGATGCTGGGCGAGGTGCTGGCAAAGCATGGCTCGGACGTGCTGCGCTTCAGCGAAGAATTCGGCTCCGATCCCGGCGAACTGGTGATCGCCGCCTGCAAGATGGGCCTTGAAGGCGTGATCGGAAAACGCCGCAGTTCCAGTTACGTCTCGCGCCGTTCGTCCGACTGGATCAAGCTCAAATGCGGACAGCGCCAGGAATTCGTCATTGCCGGCTACACCGATCCGCAAGGCGCGCGCACCGGCATCGGCGCCTTGCTGCTCGGGGCGCACGACGACAATGGCGTGCTGCGGTACGCAGGCAACGTGGGCACCGGCTTCAACCAGGCGACCCTGCGCGACCTGAAGAAAAAACTCGACGCGCTGGCGACGAATGAAAGTCCGTTCCCGCCCAAGGCCGTGGCGGGGCGCAGGCACCACTGGGTCAAGCCCAAGCTCATTTGCGAAGTCAGCTTCGCCGAGTGGACCAGCGGCGGGTCGGTCCGGCACGCCGTGTTCCATGGACTGCGGCAGGACAAGGCGGCATCGGGCATCGGCCGCGAAAAGGTGCAGCATGTGGAGGACGTCGTGAAACCGGTCGCCGCACCGGAAGGAAAGCTGCCGGCGTCGCTCAAGATCACCAATGGCGAACGGGTCATCGATGAACAGAGCGGCGCCACCAAGCTGGACCTGATCCGCTACTACGCGCTGGTCGGCACCCTGATGATGGAGCACCTGAAGGGACGGCCGGTATCGCTGGTGCGCGCGCCTGCTGGCGTGGCTGGCGAGCTGTTCTTCCAGAAGCATGCGGATGTCAGGAAAATGCCCGGCATGAAGCAGATGGACCCGGACCTCGATCCCGAGCATCCTCCCATGCTCACGGTCGGCAGCGTGGACGGCATCTTGTCGGCCGCGCAGTGGAATGTGGTGGAATTCCATACCCAGAACGCGATTGGCACTTCCTACGAAAAGCCCAACCGCATGGTGTTCGACCTCGATCCGGGCGAAGGCGTGGCCTGGCCGCAGATGCAGGAAGCGGCGCAGGTCATGAAGGCCTTCCTCGACGAATTGGGGCTGCCGGCCTTCCTCAAGACCAGCGGCGGCAAAGGCATGCACGTGGTCGTGCCCATCAAGCCGGGGTTAGACTGGGACACGGTGAAGGTTTTTTCACAGGCCATCGTGCGGCACTTGTCGTCCACCTTGCCGGACCGGTTTGCATTCAAGAGCGGGCCAAAAAACAGGGTAGGGAAGATCTTCATCGATTACCTGCGCAACGGACAGGGAGCGACGACGGCGTGCGCATGGTCGGCGCGCGTGCGCCCGGGCTTGGGGATCTCGGTGCCTGTGGCGTGGGACGAACTGGCGGGCCTGAAGGCGGGCGATCAGTGGAATGTGAAGAATGCGCACACCCGGCTCGACCGCGGAAACGAGCCGTGGGAGGGCTATGCGAAGGCGGGGAAGACGCTGACAGCGGCGATGAAGAAACTCGATATCGCAAACTGACGCATCTGTCGATTGTAGAGGCCGCCCTCTAGCTGCTGTGTCGGTTACCGCACGGAGCAGGCTGCGGTTTGGACTTAGCCTGATGGACCGTATTCCAACACCACCAAGGACTAACATCATGCAAACCAAAGACACGTATATCGCCAAAATGAAGCTTCAACTCGACGAGCTGGATGCGAAAATGAACGCGCTCGAAGCGAAGGCGAAAGACGCCAAGGAATCCGCGCACGAAAAGTATGTCGAAGAAATGGCCAAGCTGCGCCACCAGTCGAAAGTCGCCAAGGCCAAGTTCGACGACCTGGTCGACGCCGGTGAAGACAAGTGGGACAATATGGTCGCCGAAATGGACAAGGTTCGTGACGCCTTTGTCCATTCCTTCAACTATTTCAAGTCGCAACTGTAAGCTAGTCTACATTCCTGCCGCGTGCTTTCAGTGCAGCGCGCACGCCCGCACCATAAGCACTGTCGGCCTTGTCGAAGTGCCCAAGCTGGCGCTGCACGATCTCGTCATCGACCTGACTTAGCGGGCCGGCCAGGTTGTCGAACAGGTTTTGCTGTTCCTGCTCCGTCAACAGCCGGAACAAATTGCCCGCCTGGGTGAAGTCATCTTCCTTGCCGCGGCCATCGAACCGCCCCGCATTCCCTGTCAACGGCAGCTCCGGCTCGCCGTGACCCATGCCGCCGGCTCCCGTGCCTGCCGCGTCCACCGTCGCATAATTTTGCGCCGCTCCGCCATTGTGAATGGCCATGGCGCCATCACGCTGCTGGTTATGGAATGGGCAGCGCGGCGCATTGACCGGCAGGTGCTGGTGGTTGGTGCCCACCCGGTACAACTGCGCGTCATGATAAGCAAACAGGCGACCCTGCAGCATCTTGTCCGGCGAGTAGCCTACGCCCGGTACCGCATTGGCCGGCGAAAACGCCACCTGTTCCACCTCCGCATGGTAGTTCTGCGGATTGCGATTGAGCTCGAACACGCCCACCGGCTGCAGCGGGAAGTCGCGGTGCGGCCACACCTTGGTCAGGTCGAACGGATTCCAGCCGGTGCGAGCTTCCCAGTCGGCCAGCTCCTGTTCCGTCGCCACCTGCAGCTTGACGTCCCATGCCGGAAACTCGCCGCGCTCGATGGCGCCGAACAGGTCGCGCTGGGCGTAGTCAGGATCGGTTCCGGCCAGGCGCACAGCTTCTTCCGCATCCAGGTTCCTGATGCCCTGGCGCGTCTTGAAATGCCACTTCACGTACACGCGTTCGCCTGCAGCGTTGATCAGGCTGTAGGTGTGGCTGCCAAAGCCGTCCATGTGGCGGTAGCCGTCCGGCGTGCCGCGGTCGCTGAACAGCATCGTCACCTGGTGCAGGCTTTCGGGCGCCTTGCTCCAGAAGTCGAACATCATCGTGGCCGACTTCAGATTGGTGCGCGGGCAGCGCTTTTGGGTGTGCACAAAATCGGGAAACTTGATCGGGTCCTTGATGAAGAACATCGGGGTGTTGTTGCCGACGACGTCCCAGTTGCCTTCCTCGGTGTAGAAGCGCAGCGCAAAGCCGCGCGGGTCGCGTTCGGTGTCGGCGCTGCCGCGTTCGCCACCGACGGTCGAAAAGCGCACGAATACTTCCGTCTGCTTGCCCACCTCCTTGAACAGGGCTGCCTTGGTGCGGCCGCTGATGTCGTGCGTGACGGTAAAGGTGCCGTAGGCGCCGGATCCCTTGGCGTGGACCACGCGCTCCGGAATGCGCTCGCGGTTGAAATGCTGGAGTTTTTCGATCAGGTGGAAATCTTGCAGCAGAAGCGGGCCGCGCGGACCTGCACTTAAGGAATTCTGGTTGTCGGCGACGGGAATGCCCGACGCGGTGGTGAGCTTGCTCATGCTGATCTCCTATGGGTTTGTTGACCCCAAGAAGTCTATTTCAGCAACGGAATTAGTCAAAGTAAATTAATTCTATAGTTTCGATAGTATTTACTCTTCATTCTTGAAAATGCCCCGGATATTGAGCGCCATCAGCCCGACATTCAGGGCGATCAGTGCGTAAGCCGCATCGGTCCAGCCCCAGCCTATCCACAGGATATTGCCCACGATAAGCATGCCGAACGCCCAGATTCGTTTTTGCGGGTCCTTCGATGCGATCAGCCACGCCGCCGCAAGCGTGATGGCCATGGCAGGCCATTCGAGGAGCTTCAGCAAGTCGTCCATGGAAAACTCAGGCAGATTTGCGGCGCGCCGGGGCTTTGGCGGCCGCCTTTTTTGCCGGGGCGCGGCGCTTCGGCGCGGGTTCTTCCTCGTCTTCATCATTGGCTGCCTTGGCTTTGGCGGGCTTCTTGCCCAGGCTTTGCTGCAGCAGCGACACCAGGTCGATGACGTTGCTGGAACCGGGGGGCGCCTTTTCCTTGCCCGGCATGGTGATGGTCTTGGTCTGCCTGGCCTTGACCTTCTTTTCCACCAGCGCCAGGATGTCCTGGCGGTAGTTGTCGCGGTACTGCTCCGGTTTCCAGTCGTCGCTCATGCCTTCAACGAGTTCCATTGCCATCTTCAGTTCCTTGTCCGAGATGGCGCTCGTCTTCGCTTTGCCCGACGGGATCT
Source organism: Pseudomonadota bacterium (assembly GCA_040388805.1). Classification (GTDB taxonomy): domain Bacteria; phylum Pseudomonadota; class Gammaproteobacteria; order Burkholderiales; family Burkholderiaceae_D; genus Telluria_A. The sequence goes on along the minus strand of JAZKBE010000083.1, from coordinate 14,745 downwards.
TCAGTTCGCCGGTATCGCGGATTTCATCGTGGTAGCGCAGGGTGTTCAGCACAATGGCGTCGCCCACGCACACCAGCGCCGCCAGGTGCTGCTTGACGCGGATGATCACATTGGCGATGCCGATCTTACCGGTCTTGCGCAGCGTTTCGCGCAGCAGGGCGTAGACCTTGTCGCCGCCCTTGCCGGGCGCAAGATAGTAGGGGTTTTCGTAGTACAGCAGCGGCACCTGCTGCGCGTCCACGAAGGCCAGGATGTCGATGGTCTGGGTGGCTTCGGGATTGGCCGCGCGCAGGTCTTCGTCGCTCAGCACCACGTATTCGCCGTCCGCGTATTCGTAGCCCTTCACGATATCGTCCCAGCTCACTTCCTTGTCATTGTTCTTGTTGTAACGCTTGAAGCCGACGGGCGAAAAATCTCGCCGGTCGAGCATGGTCAGGTCCAGCCGGTGTTCGCTGGTGGCTGGGTACATCTCGACCGGGATATGCACCAGCCCGAAGCTGATAGCGCCTTTCCACAGACTGCGTGCCATATGCCAGCCCTTTCTCTGTTATCTACGTTGCATTTTGGTAACCATCTTGACCTTGCTCGCCATGATGCTGCCCACGTCATGGAACGCCGAGTATTGGCGATGCGCCGTTGCAGGACAGTGCGTACGCGCACACAAACTATGGAATCGGCTTCTCGCTGAAGTGGGGTTTATGGCACACTGCCCGATAGGTAATGAAACACAGAAACAATTGGAGAATTCATGTCGCAGGCAGCTGAGCAATACCCGTCCCGGATCGGCCTTTTCCTCAATCCGGTGGCACAGCGCCGCGTCGATTTCCAGCAGGTTTCCGGTGAGCAATTCGAGCGCCTCTACCTGGCCGATGGCACCGAACAGGCCAGCGACCTGCTGTCGCACCAGCAGGTCGACCTGCTGGTCATCGACCTCGAACGCTTCGACCGCAGTTTCGACCTGGCCGCCATCGGCCAGCTGATCGCGCTGCGCGAAGGCGCGCGCACCCTGGTCCTGTGTCCGTTCGCCTGCAGCGGCTGGCTGCCCGAGCTGATGGCCTTCGGCCCCGTGTCGTATGCCATCACGCCGCTGGTCGACGACGGCCTGCGCCAGGCCGTGGCCGCGCACATCTCCGACGACGTCCCCGCCGCGCCGCGCGTGGCCGAACTGCGCGACCTGCTGGCCGCCTGCGCGCGCCTGCAGGATGCCATGACCGACGTCGACGATTTCGACAAGGTGGTCGACCAGGTCTGCGTGGCCCTGTGCGCCATTCCCGGCGTGCTGCATGCCTCGCTGTTCCACCTCAAGGACGGGGGCGACCTGCAGCTCGAGGCGCAGCACTCGGCCACCGGCATGAACCTGGCCCGCATCCTGCACCGCACCGACCGCCTGCTGCAGTCGCCGCTGCGGCATGCCTTCCCGGGCCTGCTCGCTTCCTGCACCGGCGAGATCGCGCTGCTCGACGCGCCGGCCAAGTCGGGCGACCCCGAACTGGCGATCGCGCTGATGGATGCCGGGGCCGAAATGGTGATCGGCCTGCCGCTGCCGGTCAGCCGCGCCGGCGCCGCGCGCGGTTCGCTGTGCCTGATGTTCCGCGCGGCGCGCCAGTTCTCGCCGGACGAACTGGCCACCTTTGTCCGCCTGGCCCAGCTGACCGGCTTCGGCCTGCGCATGGCCGAAATGAGCCGCGAAAACGAACAGCTGCTTGGCCGCCTGACCCACATGGCCACCACCGACGCGCTGACCTGCGTGGCCAACCGGCGCCATGGCGAATACCTGCTCGAACTCGAAGTGCGCCGTTCGCGCCGCTACAAGCTGCCGCTGGCGCTGATCGCATTCGACATCGACCGCTTCAAGGCCATCAACGACCGCTACGGCCATCCGGTGGGCGACGCGGCCTTGCGCGTGGTGGCCGAAGTGACCCAGGCCGGCCTGCGCAACAGCGACGTGCTGGTGCGCTCGGGCGGCGAGGAATTCCTGATCATCGCGCCGCATACCAGCGCGATCGATGCGCTCAAGATGGCGGAAAAAATCCGCATGGTGATCGCCGACTCCGACATTCCGGGCTGCGACCGGCTCACCATCAGCCTGGGCGTGGCCCAGCTGTCGGACCAGGAAAGCGCGGACGCCCTGACCCTGCGCGTGGACGCGGCACTGGCCCGCGCCAAGCGCGCCGGCCGCAATTGCGTGGAGCTGGCGATGCAGTAAACCCGGGCTTGGTGGGGGCGGCCGGCCGTGTTAGGCTTGCGCTTTTCCCCGGACGACACCCTCCATGCTGCACTGGCTGAAGAACTACCGCCGTTCCCTGCTTGCCGGCGACATCAGCGCCGGCATCGTCGTCGCCATGATGATGGTCCCGCAAGGGATGGCGTATGCCCTGGTGGCGGGCCTGCCGCCCGTGGCCGGCCTGTACGCCAGCATCCTCCCGCCGCTGATCTACGCCTTGTTCGGCACCAGCATGACGCAGTCGGTCGGCCCCATGGCCATCACCTCGCTGATGACCGCCGCGGCCCTGGCGCCGCTGGCCGTTGCCGGTTCCGGCCTGTATTCGGTGCTGGCCGCGCAGCTGGCGCTGATGTCGGGCGTGGTGCTGCTGCTGTGCGGGCTGCTGCGCATCGGCTTCCTGGCCAATTTCTTTTCCCGTCCCGTCATGAGCGGCTTCACCATTGGCGCCGCGCTGCTGATCGCGCATGGCCAGCTGGCGCCGCTGCTGGGCGGCGGCATCAGGCAGCCGCACCTGCCCAGCGCCGCGCTGGGGCTCGGTACGCTGGCCTTCCTGCTGCTGGCCCGGACTTTCCTGGCGCCCCTGCTGCGGCGCCTGGGCCTGAGCGCGGCCACGGCCGACATCGGCGCCCGCCTGGCCCCCATGGCGGCGGTGGTCGGGGCCACCATCCTGGTGGTGGCGCTCGGGCTGCAGCCGGCCGGGGTGCAGTTGACCGGCGCCGTGCCTTCCGGCCTGCCGGTGCTGAACCTGGCCACCTCGGTCAACCACTGGCGCGTGCTGGTGCAGCCGGCGCTCCTGATCGGCTTCATGATTTTCCTGATCAGCATGTCGGCGGCGCAGGCGCTGGCCCAGAAGCGCCAGGAAAAACTGCACAGCAATTTCGAACTGATCGGCCTGGGCGCGGCCAATATCGGCAGTGCGCTCAGTTTCGCGTTTCCCGTCACCGGCAGCATTTCGCGCTCGGCGGTCAATTTTTCGGCGGGCGCCAACACGCCGCTGGCCAGCATCATCACCGCGCTGCTGCTGGCCGTGGCGCTGGTCGGGCCCACCGGCTGGCTGGCCCTGATGCCGCTGCCGGCGCTGGCCGCCACCATCATCGTGGCTGTGCTGGGCATGCTTGAACTGACCACCCTGCGCACGGCCTGGCATTACGATCGCAGCGACGCGGTGGCCCTGGTGGCCACCACCGGCGGGGTGCTGGTGCTGGGTATCGAAGCCGGTGTCATTGTCGGCGTCATGATCTCGATGGCGAACCTGATCTGGCGCGCCAGCCGCCCCCATATCGCGGTGCTGGGGCGCATCGCCGGCTCGGAGCACTTCCGCAATGTCGAGCGCTATCCGGCAGAAACCATGCCCCACGTGCTGATGCTGCGCATCGACGCCAACCTGTTTTTCGGGAACGTGGAAGCGGTCAATGCCCGCATCGAGGACGAACTGAAGGCGCATCCGGCGGCGCGCCACCTGGTGCTGGTGATGACGGCGGTGAGCGAGATCGATACCTCGGCCCTGTTCGCGCTGCTGGAACTGAACCAGGCCCTGAAACAGCGTGGCATCGGGCTGCACCTGGCCGAAGTGAAGGGGCCGGTCATGGACCGCCTGAAGCAAAGCTCCCTTGCCGATAGCCTGAACGGGGCCATTTTCCTCAGTGCGCTCAAAGCGAGCGAAACCTTGTCGGGCGCGGACGTCGATCCGCACGCCGGCTTGTAAGCTTCAGGCCTGCAGGGAGCGGTCGTGGCGTGCCTGCAGGCGCTGCGGCGCGGTCAGCTCGTCGGAAAAAACATATTGCCCCTTGCCCTTGCCCTTGCCCTTGCGCTTGGCCTCGTACATGGCGGCGTCGGCCTGCGACAGCAGGTATGACGGCGCCACCGCCAGCCCGGCGTGCTTGGCGATCCCGATGGTCATGTCGACCTTCAGGTCCACCCCGTTCAGGTGGATCGGCGAGCGCACCGCGGCCAGGCACTGGCGCGCCACCAGTTCGGCCGCCTTGTGCCCATCTTTCAGGTCGGCCAGCAGGATCACGAATTCGTCGCCGCCCAGGCGCGCCACGGTGTCGGAATGGCGCCGCGCGCGCGTCAGGCGACCGGCGATTTCGCACAGGACCGCGTCGCCGGTCTGGTGCCCATGCGCGCCGTTTCCTCGACCTTGAGACGCTCGACCAGCACATTGAAGCCTTGCACCAGGTCGCCCACTTCGTCGTGGCGCGCCAGCGGCAATACCTTCAGCTCTTGCGCGCCGTCCGCCATCAGGCGCATGGCGCGCGCCGCATTGGTGAGCGGCTTGAGGATGCGCGACAGGCCGAAAAACAGCACCAGCAGCACGAAGCCCAAGGCACTGCGCTGGCCCGCCACACGAAGGAACGCACGCCTTCGACCGTCTTGAAGGCTTCCTCGGTCGGCATGCGGGCCACCAGCAGCCAGCCGAAGCGGCGCAGGGGCGCCAGGGTCCACAGTTCGTCGGTGCCGTCCGCGCCCTCCACGATGCCGCCCTGGCCATGGCCCGCGGCCGCCTGTTCCAGCGTGCGGATGGCGGCCAGCGGCGCCGGCTTGAGCACCAGGTTCGGGTCGCTGGCGTGGACGATCAGCTGGTCCGCAACCGATACCATGAGGAAGTTGCCCGTCGCGCCCAGGCGCGAATCGTTGATGCCGTCCAAAAAACCGGGCTTGTTGAGAAACCCGATCCCGACCAGCATCGCGACCGACACCCCGCTCGCGTCGCGCACCGGGGCCGTGAACAGGATGCCCGGTTCGCCGCTTTGCAGCACCGGCGCGGGCGTGTTCATGCCCGCTTTCTTGTTGCGCAGCGCCGCCTGCAGCCAGGGCGAACGGTGAAAGTCGTACTGGCGGCGGCCGGGCAGGGCAGGGTATTCGGCCAGCGGGGTGAAATTGTCGAGCCCGACGACGAACATGCCGCCATTGAAGGAAGGGGTGGCGCGCTGGTGCGCGGCTATCCAGGCTTGCAGCTTCGGCTGCTGGGATACCAGTTCGGGCGGGAGGTCGCTGGCAAACTGCCCCACCAGTTCCAGGCGCCGGACCAGCGAGTGTTCAACGTCGAGGGCGATGTAGCGGGCGATGGATGCGTGCTGGGCCACCCCCAGTTCCGACACCTGGGGCTGGAACTGGGGCAGGACCACCAGCTGGCGCAACAGGGTCGCGACGCAGGCGAGCGCAATGCCCAGCGCGATAAAACGGAACTTGATTCCCTGCAAACTGATCTTCAATGCGCGCCGCCGTGTTGTCCACTCAGGCAATAACAAAATATTATCATGGATCGCACGCTCACATCTTGCGGAACCGGTCCACGTAGTTACGGCTGACGGTCAGCTGTTCCGGGCGGCCCTTGAGCCTGAGCTGCAGGCGGCCGCGAAAATCGGTATCGGTGCCGGCCACATGGCGCGCCGCGACGATGATGCCGCGGTGGATCTGCCAGAACCGCGCCTCGTCGAGCTGTTCGCGCAATCTGGACAGCGGCGTGCGGATCAGGCACTGCTCGTCCTGCAGGTAGACGATGGTGTGCTTGTCGTCGCTCTGGAAGTAGATGATCTCGTCGACCGCGATCAGGCGCGTTTCATCACCCTGGGCGGCGCGCACCCATTGCAGCGCTTCGGGTGCGGGGGCGGGCGCGGCCAGTTGCATGATCAGGGAGCGCAGGGTCTCGGCCGGCAGCGCGGCGGGCGCCTGCGTGAGCGCTTCCCTGGCCCGGGCCACGGTTTTCGCCAGGCGCTCCTGAGTGACCGGCTTGAGCACGTAGTCGACCGCGGCATGCTCGAAAGCGTCCACCGCATACTGCTGGTGGGCCGTGATGAACACGATGTGCGGCGGCGCCACGCCGGCGGCCAGCCGTTCGGCCACGCCAAGGCCGGACAGGCCGGGCATGCGGATATCGAGGAACACCAGGTCGGGCGCGTGCTCGTCGATCTGGCGCAGGGCGTCGATGCCGTTGGCGGCGCGCGCCACGATGCGCAGTTCGGGCCAGGCAAGCGCCAGCTGCGCCTGCAGGTAGTCCAGCAGGTGCGGTTCGTCGTCGGCGATCAGGGCGCGGGGAGGGTTGATGGCGGCGTCGCTTTCAAGGGCAGCATCAGGCGTACCGTCATGCCACAGGGTTGGTTCTCGATCAATTGTACCTGAGCCTCGCTGCCATACAGGCTGCGCAGGCGCGCCCGGATATTGCCCAGTCCGACGCCGCCGCCCGGCCGCGGCGCGTCGCCCGTGAGTCCGGCCCCGGTATCGCTCACTTCCACGGTGAGCGACTCGCCCTGGCGCAGCGCGCGCACGGTAATCAGGCCGCCTTCGATCTTCGGCTCCAGGCCATGGGTCACGGCGTTTTCCACGATGGGCTGGAGCAGCATGGGGGTGATAGGAGTGTCGCGGCAATCGGCGCCGATGTCGATGCGGTAGCGCAGGCGCGCGCCCATGCGCACCGACAGCACGTCGAGATAGGCAGAAATGAGGTCCGATTCGGCGCCCAGCGTGGATTGCTCGGCGCGGCTGGCGGCCAGGCTGGCGCGCAGGAAGTCGATGAAGCGTTCGAGCATGTGGCGCGCCTGCGCCGGGTCGGTGTCGATCAGGCCGACCACATTGGCCAGGGTGTTGTACAGGAAGTGGGGTTCGATCTGGGCTTGCAGGGCGCGCAGGCGCGCTTCGGCCAGCAACTGGGCGGCGCTGGCGATCTGTTCGCTCTGGCGCGCGGCCAGGGTGTCGGCCGCCAGGCGGCGTTCGCCGGCGCCCAGGACCACCACCATGAAGGCGGCCATGAACAGGGCGAACGGCAGCAGCGGCGCCAGGGCTGTCAGGCGCGATGCGAAGCGCAGCGGATTGGCGCCGCGCAGCAGCGAGTCGCCCAGCGCGATGCCGACGACCACGCATAGCGCGACCACGGCCAGGTAATAGGCGATGCGCGGCAGGCCGCGCGCGTTGATGGGCCAGCCGCGCAGCAGCCAGTTGCACAGCACCAGCACCGCGTGGATCAAATAGCCCACCATGTTGGAAATGATCAGGTTCGGGATGAAAAAATCCATGAAGCTGCGCTGGCCGCTGAACAGGATGGCCGCCGCGGCCAGGAACAGCGCAATGAGCGCGTTCCAGATGCCGGTGTAGAGCACATCGCGCCATACCGAGCTTGGCCACCTGCGGAACAGGGGAATCATGTCCAGCGGGTGCGACGAAGTCCGGATGGCGGTGCTTGAATTCACGCGATGCTTTCGACAGGGTCAGGTGGTGAGGAAGTTACCATGGAAGCAATGCGGCGTGCGATAGCCCAGCCTTGCCATGGCCAGCGGCCCGGCGCCGACATGGGCGGCATCGAACACCGTCATCACGGTCTGGGCCCGTTTCGTGTCCTGCACCACGCCGACCAGGTATCCGTCGGTTTCCGAGCGGGCATGGGCACGCGGGACCATGACATGCTCTTCCACCTGCCAGCCGTCGCCGAAGCGGAAGCTGTCGCTTTTGCCTGTATTCATGTCGATCACATTGACCGTGTCCAGGATGGCGTCGGGGTTGCGCGGCGAGCGGCTCAGCAGTGCCAGCTTGCGATAGCGCTGCGACACCACCTGCGGCATCACGCGCGGGAATTCGCTGCCCGACAGCAAGCGCGCCACCTTGGCCGTACCCGTGCTGTAGTCGAGCGTGACCTGGGCCGCGAAGCTGCGCTCGATCGGGTCGTTGCTGCGTTCGCCCTGCATCAGCAAGCCCACTTCGCCCAGGGCGTCGCCCGTGTGCAGCACCACGTCGAAACGGGTGGTGGCGCCATCGTCGTAGGCGTTCCCGAAGTGGAACACCATCTGCGGCGGCATCTCGAAAATCTTGCGCACCTGCAGCTCGGACTTGGACACCACGACCACCCGCAAGCCGCGCCTTTCGCCGGCCCACTGGTGGCGCTCGGCGAAGCTCTTGTTCTCGTCGCGGATCATGTCGTACGGCGGGATCATGAAAATGAGGTGCTGGGCGCTGACCACGAAGTCGTGCACCATCGCCATCTGCGGCATGTCGATCACGCCGGTCGAGACCAGCTTGCCGGCCGGGTTGATGCGGTAGATCACCAGCTTGTCGCTGCCGGGCAAGGCGCCAAAATTCCACATGCTGCCGTCCGGCTCGACCTTCGGGTGGGCCGAAAAGGGCATGGACTTGAGGTCGTCGCTCCAGGTCTTGATACCGACCGTGTCGAGCGTGACGGGGTCGACCTCGTAGGCCGAGCCGCCTTCCCACAGTGCGTACACGCGGCCGTTGAAAGGCAGCAGGTTGGTGTTGGCGGCATTGACATGGTCATTGCTCTTGGCGCCGCGGCGCGTCACCTGGGTGCCGAAAGCGGGGTAGAGGAACTGGCCGGCGGCCGTTTCTTCGGTAAATTTCTGGGTCTGGACAAACTTGCCCCGGTGGCTGACCTGGCCGCCGCCGATCTGCCAGCGCTGGGCATAGCCGTCGCCGTCGAACCAGTGGTGGTAGCGTTCGCCGCCAAGCTCGAAGCGGCCCGGACCGTTACGGTAGAACACGCCGTTCAAGTCCTTGGGCATGCGCCCCTTGATGAGCGCCTGGCCGGCGCTTTCGCCCACGGTATCGGCAAACACCACCAGCTTCGGATCGCGCTTGAGCGCCGCCTGGAAGCGTTTGTAGGTCTCGGCGTCGGCCAGGGCGTTGCCCGAGGCCAGGCCCAGCGCACCGAGGCTGATACTGGAAGTGATAAATTTGCGGCGGTCCATGGCGCTCTCCGGGAATGAATGAATTATTTCAGGCTGACGCGGGCGGTGGTGCCGGCGGCGGCGACCGTGATCCTGGCGCTGGCGTAGTTGGGGGGACCCATCTTGCCCATGGCGTTATTGCTGAAAGCATAATCTTCGGTCGGGATGCCGATGATGTTCTTGTCCATTTTGCCGTTCGCATTGGCATCGTGGTACACGGCGAAAGCATATTCGCCCTCCGGCAAGTCCTTGATGACGACCGTGCTGCCCGGGGTGGCCGCTGCCGTGCCATTGGTCTTGGCCGGCTGCTTGAGGAAACTGCCTTCCGAATTGTAGACGGCGACCAGCACATTGCCGCTGGTCGACTTGACGTCGTCGATGTGGATGGTCAGGTCGGCGGCGTGGGCCAGGTTCAGGGACAGCAGGGTGGCGGCGGCAAAAGCGGTTTTCATCAGTGCATTCATGGTGTTCTCCAGTGGGGTTTGTGTTGCGATGGGTGAACTGTAAAGAAAACCGGGAGGGGGCAGTGGGCAGTGCGACGAAACGCGGAAAAATGGCGCGAAGCGCTTTTGCGCGGCGCGAAATGCGTTCCACAGATGACAATTTTTAATGACGATTGTTAATATTAAGAATATCTCGTGTCGGCGGCCGGCATAGCCGTCTTCCCGCAACAATGACGGTCGATTCGCTCGCGAGCGCAGAAATGTAGGATAATTCTGCCCATGAACGATACTACGACACTCCCCCCATTGCCCGACCGCCTGTCGATCGACCCGCGCAGCCCGTTTCATGTTGCCGCCGTGTTCGAACACGAAGTCGGAATCAAATTCAACGATAAAGAACGCATGAACGTCGAGGAATACTGCATCAGCGAAGGCTGGATCAAGGTCCCGGCCGGAAAAACGCTTGATCGCAAAGGTAACCCGATGCTGATCAAGCTGAAAGGCAAGGTCGAAGCGTTTTACAAGTAAGGCTATTGCACTTTTGCGATAGAGACCTCCATTGATTTAACCAGCGCGATCACTTTGCGGCAGGCGCGGTGAACGAATGTTTTCGCCCGCGCATGTCCGACCCCGGCCAGCCGCTTTGCCAGCACTGATAGAATAGGCCACAACGACTTTTGTGGAGAAAACCATGTCCGGCTACAGCGTCAACATCGAAGCGAAAACACTTGAGGGTAACAATTTCCGCGAAGTGCTCTATACCACCGCGCGCAGCCAGCTGGTCATCATGACCTTGCAGGCGGGCGAGGAAATCGGCATGGAGCACCACACCGGGCACGACCAGTTCATCCGCGTGGAAGCGGGCGTCGGCATCGCTATCCTGGACGGCGAAGAGCACGCCCTGTCCGATGGCGTCGCCGTCGTGATCCCTGCCGGCACCGAACATAACGTCATCAACACCTCCGCCACCGAGCCGATGCGCTTGTACACCCTGTACACGCCGCCCGAGCATCCGGACGGCATCATTCACCCCACCAAGGCCGAAGCCGACGACGAAATGCATCACGGGCATTGAGCGTGGACGATTTTCTCGAAGTCTATGACGGCGCGCTGTCGGCGGCCCAGTGCGCGCAGCTGATCGCGCGCTTCGATGCCAGCGACAAGGTGGTGCGCGGCAAGACCGGCCAGGGCGTCGATACCGCCAAGAAGGATAGCTACGACCTGACCATCAGCCAGCATCCGGACTGGAACGATGCCTCGAACATGCTGATGGGCGCCGTGCAGCATCACCTGCAAGCCTACATGGACAAGTACCGCATGCTGCTGGTGGGCGCCATGTCGCCGCGCGTGGTGCACCCGACCAGCGGAGAAGCGGTGCAGCTGTCGATCGACAACTTCGACGAATGCGGCAGGCCCTATATCGGCGAATTGATGCGCACCATGTACCGCGCCGGCCAGCTCAATGTGCAGAAGTACCTGCGGGCCAGCGGCGGCTACCACCACTGGCATTCCGAGATCTATCCGCAGAACGCCAGCTGCGAAAGCCTGCACCGCGCGTTGCTGTTCCAGTTCTACCTGAACGACGTGGCCGACGGCGGCGAGACCGAATTCTTTTACCAGCAGCGCAAGGTGGAGGCGCGCCAGGGCCGGCTGATCATCGCACCGGCCGGCTTTACGCATACCCACAAGGGCCATGTGGCGCGCAGCGGCGACAAATACATCGTCACTTCCTGGATCCTGTTCCAGCGGGCCGAAGCCCTGTACGGTGCGAATGCCTGAGACTTTGTTTGGATTGTGTGGCGTCTTTACAATGCCCGCCGAGAACATATTCCCATGGCATTGACCCGCCGCTGTCGCGGTAGGATCATGGTGTAAAGAAAACAAGGGACGCACATGATCCGACCACCTGGCCTTGCGTTGACGGTACTTGCCGCCGCGCTGGCGTTGCCCGGGACGGCGAGTGCCCTGGAAACCAAGGTGACGGGCCGGCTCAGTTTTGGCGCCGCCTTTCGCACCGAAGCGCCCGACCCGGCCATGCTGGTTTCCTACAATGCCGCCGCCATCGGCCTGGTGGGCATGGCCAGCGCCGGCCAGAATACCGACGACGCCAACCTCAATTTCCGGCGCGGCGACGCCACCACGCGCGCGCTGCGAGGCTACCTGGACGTCGGCGCCAAGGAAGGCGCCTTCAGCGCGCTGCTGCGGGTCAAGGCCTGGCACGATTTCGCGCTCAGCGACCATGCCAGGACCTGGGGCAACAACCCCGGCAATTATGCAGCCGGCCAGCCGCTGAGCGACGCGGGCGGCGCGCGCCTGTCGCGTTTTTCGGGCGTGGCCATGGCAGACGCCTGGGTCCAGCACAGCATGGCCATCGGCAGCGCAAAATTGCTGGGGCGGCTGGGCCAGCAATCGCTGGCCTGGGGCGAACGGGCGGGCTTCGCGGGCGGCCTGGGGGCGATCAATGCCGTCGACGCGCCCGCACTGCGGCGCGCCGGCGCCGTGCCGCCGGAACTGCGCGTGCCGGCGCCCATGCTGTTCGCGCGCCTGGACCTGACCCCGGCCATCGGCCTGGAAGGCTTCTACCAGTTCAGCTTCCGGCCGTCGGCCCAGGACATGTGCGGCAGCTTCTGGGCGGTCACCGACTACCTGACCCAGGGCTGCGACCGTGCCTTCGCCGGCCCGCCCGCCGTCAGCGACCGCCAGCGCCTCGCGTCCGGCTCCTTCCTCAAGCGCAGCGCCAATCCCACCGATAACGACGTCGCGCAGTACGGCGCCGCGCTGACGTTCAAGTCCGCCATGCTCGCTTCCGAATTCGGCATCTACGCGGCGCGCTATACCAACCGCGGCCTCTTGCCCGGTTTGCGCAAATCGTCGCGGGTGGGCGGCGCGGCGCTCATCCCGGGCGATGCGGGTGGCCTGAACCTGAGCTACTTTACCGAACACCCGAACGACCTGAAGATGCTTGCCCTCACCGCCACCCACAAGCGCGGCAAAGGCATGCTGTTCGGCGAACTGGCCTACCGCGCCGGCCAGCCCGTGCAGCTGCCGCCGGGCGACGTGCTGCCTGCTTTCCTCAGCTTGGCGGCGCCGTCGCTGCTCCGGGCCGACGCCAATGCGGTGGCGCCGGGCGGCGTCTTCCATGCCTACGACCGGCTGAACACGGTGCAGCTGCAAGTCGGGCTGCAGAACGACTGGGGCAAGGCGGGGCCGTTCGCGCTGTCGTCCGTGGTCGAAGCGATCGGCAAGCATGCCATGTCCTTGCCCGATCCTGCGCTGCGCCGCTACGGACGGCCCGACCAGTTCGGGGGCGGCCCGGTCAACGGCGTGTGCACGGTGACGACCACCAATGCGGCGCGCCAGTGCAGTCTTGACGGCTATGTGTCGCCCAGCGCCTATGCCTGGCGCCTGCGGCTCGATGCGCGCGTGATCGACGTCCTGCCGGCGCTGAACGCCACCGTCACGGCCATGCTGGTTCATGACGTCAAGGGCTGGTCCCACGATTTCCTGATCAACGAAGGGCGCAAGACCGCCAACCTGGCGCTGCGCCTCGAGTACCGCCAGCGCTACCTGGCCGAAGTGGTGTATGCCCCGGTCTGGGGTGGGGTGTACAACCACCAGGCCGACCGCGACCTGGTCTCGCTCGCCGCGGGCATCCGTTTCTGACGCTGCCGCACCGGCATGGTGCGCATGGGCGGAATTGGTGCATGCAAACGGGCGCACAGCGCACCTTTGGCTGGCGCGCATCCTGCTGATCAACAGGAATGCCCGATTGCGCCCACCTATCCCGGACCGACCCCGCTGCATGGCAAGCCAGCCTGCGATTGCGCTTCGTCGATGACGCGGGCACCACGCGCCTGGTCGAACGGTCGCACAGCGGGCCGCTGCGGGTCCAGAAGCCGCTCTATCCCGAAGGCGCGCGCATCTGCCACGCCATCATGATCCACCCGCCCGGCGGCATTGTCGGCGGCGACCGGCTGGCCATCGATGCGATCGCCGGTCCGTCCGCCCACGCCTTTCTTACTTCGCCCGGCGCGGCCAAGTGGTACCGCGTTAACGGCAAGATATCGGTCCAGGAAGTGCGTATCGATGCCGCCGAAGGGGCTGTGGTGGAATGGATGCCGCAGGAGACCATTTTTTTTAACGACGCCCAGGTGCGCATGGAACACAGCGTGACCCTGGCCGCCGGCGCCAGCTATATCGGCTGCGAGATCCTGTGCTTCGGACGCAGCGCCTCGGGCGAACGTTTCGAGAGCGGCAGCATTGCCCAGCGCACGCAGATCCGGCAAGGCGGCAAGCTGCTGTGGTGGGAGCAGGGCAGGCTGGCCGGCGGCAGCGCCGCCATGGGCAGCGTGCAGGGACTGGGCGGCGCCAGCGTCTGCGCCACCCTGATCGGCGTGGGAACGCCGCTGCCGGGCGCGCGGCTGGCCGGGATGCGCGCCATCGATCCGGCGCTGGCCGTCACCCAGGTCAAGTCGGTCTTCGTGGCGCGCTACCTGTGCAGCGACCGCCAGACCGCGCGCGCTGTCATGACGCGCGCATGGCAGGCGCTGCGCCCGCACCTGCTGGGCGTTGCCGCGCCAGTGCCGCGCATCTGGAATACCTGACACGGACAAGGGACATGCACCTGACACCACGCGAAAAAGACAAGCTGCTCATTTTTACCGCCGGCCTGCTGGCCGAACGCCGGCTGGCGCGCGGCCTGAAACTGAATTATCCCGAGGCGGTGGCGCTGATCAGCGCCGCCATCATGGAGGGCGCGCGCGACGGCAAGAGCGTGGCCGGCGACCGTCCCATCCAGGTCGGATCGCATTTCCATTTTTTCGAAGTCAACACCGCGCTGCAATTCGGACGCAGTGCGGCCCTTGGCATGCGCCTCAATATCGCAGCCGGCACCGCGGTGCGTTTCGAGCCTGGCCAGCAGCGCACCGTGGAACTGGTGGCGCTGGCGGGCGACAGGCGCGTGTTCGGCTTCAATGGGCTGGTCATGGGCGACTTGCCGCCGCAGGGAGAGCACTGACATTCCAAGCATCATACGCCGCGCCTACGCCGAAATGTACGGCCCCACCACGGGCGACCGCATCCGCCTGGCGGACACGGAGCTGTTCATCGAAATCGAGCGCGACTTCGCCATCTACGGCGAAGAGGTCAAATTCGGCGGCGGCAAAGTGATCCGCGACGGCATGGGCCAGTCGCAGCGCGTGGCCGCCGCGGTCATGGACACGGTCATCACGAACGCCGTCATTGTCGACCATTGGGGTATCGTCAAAGCCGACATCGGCCTGAAGAACGGGCTGATCGCCGCCATCGGCAAGGCCGGCAACCCGGACATCCAGCCCGGCGTAACCATGGCCATCGGCGGCGCCACCGAAATCATCGCCGGCGAAGGCATGATCGTCACCGCCGGCGG
>JAZKBE010000082.1:0-55216 GCA_040388805.1 Pseudomonadota bacterium | reverse complement strand
CGCGCTCGTGCCAAGCTTAATAAGCTTCAATCTGTATGACGCACTACACTAGCGTTGCGTCGCCGCAGCGTGGTTTGCATCGGATGATCTCCTGTCCGTTCGCCATCGATAAAACCGTCAATTGCGTAAACGAATTCAGATGCGTGTACATGCCCAGAAAGTGGTCGATACACGCAATGAATGCATGCATGCTGCTTCCCACGTATGCGGATTCGTCGAGCGTGATTACAACTTCAGTCCCGTGCACCCGCGCGCCGCCATGCTTGTCCTTGATCCACGCCCGTGCCGGGCGCTGCGCAATGCCGACAATGCCGCGAATCTGCCGCTGCGTTCCTGCTGATTGCGGCAAATCGTACAAGGCCAGCATCTCGGTAAATGCTTCCAGGTTTTCCTGCACCAGCGATCGATGGTTCAGCGATAGCTGGGCAATCAGTCGCCAGTGCGCACTGGCGGCGAAACGGTAGCCAGGCGTCGGCTTGCGCAACAGCTGAATCGGAAAGCTTACCGCCGCCCCCTCCACTTTCAAGTCTCCGGAAAGTCCACCGACTTGCAGCATTCGTGGCATGTCCCGGTTTGTGCACGTCATTTCCACGGACGCAGTCGCCGTTTCCACCACCAGGGGATTCAAGTCGATATCAACCAGGCTGATCATCGTTTCGTGGCCCGGATTCGTGCGCGCTTGAAGCTCGTCGCGGCGGATCGCAAAGTAATGTCCTTTGCGTCCGCCAGCCAGTCCGTGCCGCATCGAATAATACGGATGGAATTCAGTCACCGTGCTCCCTGCCGGGGAATCGCGCACAAGACGCACGCTGTCGACACTGTAGATATCGAAGGCGGCCGGCCTTTCGCTACTGGCCCGCAAAAGGTATTCGGTACTGGCGCACGTCAGGTCGATGGGCGATGCCGTGCATTCGAACAGATTCACGATTGGCGTGCACGCCAGCCGCAAGTTCCGGTGCGACAGCGGCTTGAGTATGCGCGCGACATCCGACTCCACCGCCAGGTCCCCTATGGCCAGGAACAGGCTGATGCATTGCCCTGCTGGCGGCAAATGACTTCCCAGCGCAAGCAGGTCGATATCGAAGAAATTGAACTTCTCCGGCGCGGCAAAGTATTCCGTGAGCAGCCGGTATCCAGGATGGTCGCCGGCAGATGTGGGCAGCATGGCGTCGTCTTCAGAATAGCCGACCGCTGCAATCGGAATGGATGCCAGTTCTTTCATCGGCACGTGTCCCGGTACTTCGACATACGCCCTCACCGTATTCATGAAAACAATATCGCGCAAAGCCGCACGCAGCGCAGGCTCGCCATCGATAAACACGCGCAGTGACCCCAGCTTCAAATTGCCGAGCGTAAGACTGGCGCAGACACCCTCGATATCGATACGGATAACCGACGCCGCCACGGAACGTACATGCGGTGGATACTTGAACACCGGTTCAAAAGCCACCCTGGATAGAATCACCGGCGCAATCGTCACCGGGTACACAGACCGGAATCGGCACGCCACGCCGTTCCGCACATCCGCAGTCATCACTGTCCCCGCCGGCAAGGTGGTGACCACGCTCATGCTCTCCGCATTTTCACGACTGTATGCAAACGCGGCGATCGAACTGGAGGGAAAAGGCCGGACAAAATGCGGATAATTCACATGCAGCAGCGATTCGGTAAACTGGGGATAGCTATCCTCCAGCTGGCGCAGGATACGAGCACCCAGCATCACCACCGACTCCACGATGCGCTGCACGCTCGGATCCTCGCACGCGCCATCCACGATGCCCAGCTTTCCGGCAAGCTGCGGATACTGCTCGCCGAACTCACGCAACAGGATCGCAAGTTCCCGACTCTCGCGCTCGTAGAAGGGCAGAAGTTCTTCGATCATCGCCGTCCTTCGCGCGGCGCCAGGCTGATCGAATAATGCAGGTTCGACGGACGCAGCATCGCGTCGAAGCGAACCTGTCCGGAAGCAGTAGCTTGCCTGAGCGTACCCACGATGACGAATTTCAGTTGATTGGTAGCGCCGCGCTCGATGAATACCTCGGCCGTCACATTCGACAACCGCGGCTCGAACCGTTCAATCGCATCCTTGACCGCTGCGGAAAGAACCTTCCGGTCTTCGTCGCTCGACAGGCACATGTCGGCAAAATCAATCAGTCCATAGTTAAGGACAGATTGCCGTGCCAGCGGAAATTGCTCAAATACCGCATGCGGGATGGCGACGCGCGTATTCAGCAAGCCCTCAAGGTCCTGCGCCACCGCCATTTTGAGTCGCTCGAGGCCGGTATGCGATTGCCCATCGTCGGAACCACCGGCTGCCATGAGCCGTTCCCACACGGTAGGGACATAGCTTTCACCGCTTGCCATGGAATCCTCGCTATCCAATGCCCAACGGACATTATTGGATAACTTCTCCTCGGCAATTTGCGCTAGCGCAAACCTGGTCAGGGGTGCGATGGTCTTGAATGTTATACTTTCCCCCTGAAATCGCACCGTCGCAGTGGTTCTGCGCAAGCCCGCATGAAATCAGACAAAGCTGTTGCGACCTACCGCCGCATGCGCACTCAGCCGCTGTGGAGCCTGCTTGCCTCGACCAACGGCCCGACGGTGCTCGCCCTGCTGCAATGCCAACTGTACGACAACGAGCGCAGCCTCCCCGCATCCATCCTCCACGAACGCATCAGCCGCGAACTTGAACGCCTGCGCAACTTGGGGGAAGACTGGCCAAAAACGGCACAGCAATACGTGGCCGGATGGTTGGCCGACAATTACCTGGAAAGACGCTTCCCGCCCGGCTCGTCCGAAGAAGAGTACGAACTCACATCCTCGACCGTGGAAGCCATCCGTTTCGTTGCCAGCCTGGTCAAGCCGCATTCCAGTGCCACCGAAAGCCGCCTTGGCTTGGTGATCGACGCCCTGTCCCGCCTCTCGGACGACACCGACGCCGACAAGACCCGCCGCATCAATCGCCTGCGCAGCGAACAAGCCCGCATCGAACGCGACATCGCAGCCATCGAGCATGGCGTGCTGCACGTTCTGCCGGCGACGCAGGCACTCGAGCGCACGCGCGAGATCATTACCCTGGCCGACGACTTGGCAGGCGATTTTCGGCGCGTGCGTGACCAGTTCGAGCATCTCAACCGTGACCTGCGCGAGCGCATCATGGAGGACAACGGCCACCGGGGCGACGTGCTCGATACCCTGTTCGCGGGCGTGGACCTGATCTCGGAAAGCGAGGCGGGGCGCACGTTTTCCGCGTTCTGGCGCCTGCTGACCGACCCGGAACAGTCCGCCACACTGGAAAACGCGCTCGACCAGTTGATGTCGCGCGATTTTGTCGCCGGTCTCGACCTGCAGGAACGCCGCTTCCTGCTGCGCCTCACCCGTACTCTGCTCGAGCAAGGGGGCCTCGTACATGACGTCCTGCAATCGTTCGCGCGCAGCCTGAAGAATTTTGTCCAGAGCAGGGAATTCCTCGAGCAGCGCCGCCTGACGCAATTGCTGCGCCATGCGCAGCGCGCCGCGCTTGCCCTCAAGGATGAGGTCCGCGCAACCGACACGCTCAGCTATACGCTACCGCTTACCAGCTGCAAGCTCAGTTCCCTGTCCCAGTGGTTGCTTCATGATCCGGCCTTGCAAGCCCTTCCTGGACAAATGAGCGATGGCGCAGCTGCCCCCATCGACCTGGCCTCGGTCAGCGACCTGGTCGCGCAATCCGAAATCGACCTGCGCTCGCTCAAGGCCAATGTGCGCGACGTGCTGGGAAGGCGCGACCAGGCGTCGATCGCTGATGTACTGCTAGAATTCCCTGCGGCCCAAGGCTTGGGCAGTGTGGTGGGCTTGCTCGCACTCGGCAGCAAGCATGGGATGCAGGCATCGGCCAGCGAAACCGTCTCATGGACCGGTGGCGATGCGCAGGCCCGCAGCGCCCGCATCCCCGTCATCTATTTCTTGAAGGAGCGCATCGATGAATTGGACTGAGCAGCCGCACGCCACGGAAGGCGCTGCCCCCGCGACTACCCTGTTCATGGGTGACAGCGGCGAACTTCCGCTCGACACCCGGCGCCTGCTGGTGCAATTGCTGGCCGGTCCTTCCCTCGACGCGCGCCGCCATCCCAAACTATGGCCGGTCCTGGCCCGCGACGAACTGGTCGTCCGCCGCCGCCTTGCCGAATTATTCCTTGAGTTGGTCATCGACAAGGATATGCAGGTCGCCTTCACCCGCCAGGCCGACACGGGCGAGCTGGAAGTACCCATTCTGCTGCGCCGCGCCCAGCTCACTTTCATCGATTCGGTACTGGTGCTTTATCTTCGCCAGCGCCTCACGCAGGCGGACGCACATGGTGATCGCGCAGTCGTATCCCTGGATGAAATGATCGAAAATCTCACCTTGTACGAACGCGCTGCCAGTACCGACCGCGCCGGTTTTACCAAGCGCGTCAGCGCTTCGGTTGAGAAAGTCAAGAAACACAACATCCTGCAAAAAATCCGCGGTAGCGAAGATCGTTTCGAAATCTCCCCCACGCTCAAGCTGCTGTTTTCGGCCGAAGAGATCCTCGACCTGACCGCTCTCTACAAACGCATGGCCGAAGGCGATCCGTCCCTGGTGGCCAAGCAGGCCGTCTCGATTGACGAGGACGAACCGTGAACCAGGACCCGCGCTCCGGCAAGCTCTTCGAACGCGAACAGTTCCGGATGGCACGCCTCCAGGTCTTCAACTGGGGCACCTTCGCCGAACTGCACGACATCCCGATCAGCGAACGTGGCTTCCTGATCGTCGGCCCGTCCGGCGCAGGCAAGTCGACCTTGCTCGATGCATTTTCAGCGCTGCTGGTGCCACCACGCTGGATTGACTTCAATGCCGCCGCCCGCGAGGCAGACCGTACCGGACGCGATCGCAACCTGGTCACCTATATCCGGGGGGCGTGGTCGGCCCAGAACGATGCAGCCTCGGGCGAATTCGCCATGCGCTATCTGCGTACCGGCACGACCTGGTCGGCCATCGCACTGCACTACCAGAACGCGCTGGGCCAGCATGTCGTTCTGGTCCAGCTGTTCTGGCTGCGGGGCAACGCCAACGGCAACAGTGACGTCCGGCGCCACTACCTGATTTTCGAGCGCCCTTTCGACCTGCGCCAACTCGGGGATTTCGGCAACAACAATTTCGACATCCGCAAGCTGAAGGCGGCCTTTCCCGAAGCACATTCTCGCGATGAATTCCGGCCCTACTGTGAACGATTCTGTCGCCTGCTGGGTATCGAGAACGAGATGGCCTTGCGCCTGCTGCACAAGACGCAATCGGCCAAGAATCTGGGCGACCTGAACACTTTTCTGCGCGATTTCATGCTCGACCGACCGGAAACCTTCGACGTGGCGGAACGCCTGGTCAACGAATTCGGCGAGCTCAATGCGGCGCACCAGGCCGTCGTCACAGCGCGCGAACAAGTCGGCGTGCTGGTCCCGGCGCGCCAGCGCTACGACGACATGCGCGCTATCCAGATGCGCCGCAATGGCGCCGAAGAATTACGCGCCGGCATGAACAGTTATCGCGAACTGCGCCGGATCGCGCTGCTGACGGACGCCATTGCCGCGTTGGAAATCGAGGCGGAAGGATTGCAGGGAAAGCTGCAACGCCAGCAAGATGCTCTCGACAACCGCAGCGCCGCCCTGCGTGATCTGCGGCACCAGAGCCTTCAGGCGGGCGGCGACCAGATCGAACACTGGGAAAACGAGAAATCGGGGCTCGAACAGCAACGCAAGGAACGCATGCGGCGGCGCGAGCAAGCGCTGGGGGCCTGCGCCGCGCTCGACTGGATCTTGCCAGCCGCGCCGGCCGACTTTGCTGCGCTGCAGGGTTTGGCGCGTGTCGAGATCAACGAATGGACCTCCGTTGCCGGCTCGCATGAACAACTGCTCGTGCTCGATCGCCTCAAGACTGAAAGCACCGCCACCCAGCGCGGGCTGCTCACCGAAATCGCCTCGCTGCGCCGCCAGCCTTCGAACATTCCGGCCCCGATGCTCGATCTGCGGCGCGAGATCGCAGGCGCCATCGGCGTCGCCGAGGCAGCCCTGCCGTTTGTGGCTGAACTGGTCGAAGTCAAAGCCGAAGAATCGGCCTGGCGCGGCGCCGCCGAGCGGGTATTACGCGGTTTCGCCATGTCGATCCTGGTCGATGACGAGCACTACGGCGCGCTGGCCAACCATATCAATGGCATCAACCTGGGACAGCGGCTGGTTTACAACCGCATGACGCGCCCCGAATCGACTATCACGCGGCCTGTGCGCGCAAGTTCGCTGGTCCTCAAGCTCAACGTCAAGGATTGCGCCAATACTGCCTGGCTGCAGGCCACGCTACGCCAGCATTTTGATTACGATTGTGTCGATTCCATCAAGGCGTTCCGGGCGGCCAGCGAACGCGCACTGACCCGCGAAGGCCAGGTCAAGCATAGCCGAAGCCGGCACGAAAAGGATGACCGCAAGAGCGTGGACCTTCGCCGGCACTGGCTGCTCGGCTTCGACAATCGCGAAAAACTGGCCTTGTACGAGCAAGATGCACATACCCTTCAGTTAAAAATTGACGACCTCGACACGCAGATCGCCATCCTGAGCAAGCAGCAGGCACTGCGCGGTGCACGCGTGCTGCAATGCCAGACGCTTGCCAACCTGCAATTCCAGGAAATTGATGCTCAGCCATTGGTGCAACGCATGAATGCCATCGAACGCAGTCTCACGGCTGCGCGTGACGGCAACAGCGCGCTCAAGCGCATTGAAACGCTCTTGAAGCAGCAGGAAGACCTGGTGCTTGATGCGGAAAAGGCACTGCGCAAGATAGGCGTCGATCATGAAACATGCCGGCGTCATTTGGTCCAGCACGAAGAGAAACGTGCAGCATGCCGTGCCGATCCGTCGCTTGTCGCTTTGACGCCCTTCCAGCGTGAAGGTCTGGACGCGCGCTACAGTGCCCTGCCTGACGCCGTCGAGCTCGACACACTCGACAAGGCAGACCGCGCGGTGTCCAAATCGCTTGGTGCGGACATCGAAAACTTCAATCACGAGGCGGCCGTGTGCGAGAAATTCGTCGAAGCGCAATTCGCACACTTTATCGGACGATGGCGCGGTGACGCTGACGGGCTCGATGCGAGCCTGGGCGCGGCCACGGATTTCTTCGCGAAATTGTCGCGCCTTGAAGTCGATGGCCTCCCCGCGCACGAGCAGCGCTTTTTCGACTTGCTGCAGAACCAGAGCAACCAGAATCTCGCGGCCCTGTCGACTTACCTGAACAATGCGCGCAAGGCGATTCTGGAACGCATGGAACTGGTCAACGAAAGCCTGCGCCAGGTGCCATTCAACCAGAGCCTGGATCAGACCACCTTCCTGCACATCGAGCCTAGCGACCGGCAGTTGCCCGAAGTACGTGAATTCAAACAGGATATCCAGCGCATATTGAGTCATGCCTGGACCGAGGACGCGGAGTTCGCCGAGGAACGCTTCCTGGCACTGCGCAAGCTTGTCGACCGGCTCGCCAGCCAGGAGCCGGAACTGCGCCGCTGGCGCGAGGCCGTCCTCGACGTGCGGATGCATGTCGAATTTGTCGGGCGCGAACTCGATACCGAAGGTGTGCAGGTCGATGTCTACCAGAGCGGTGCCGGCAAGTCGGGTGGCCAGCGCCAGAAGCTCACCACGACCTGCCTCGCGGCGGCCCTGCGCTACCAGCTGGGCGGCACCGACCACGGCGTCCCCATGTACGCGGCGGTTGTGTTG
The DNA here is from genome assembly GCA_040388805.1 of Pseudomonadota bacterium. Classification (GTDB taxonomy): domain Bacteria; phylum Pseudomonadota; class Gammaproteobacteria; order Burkholderiales; family Burkholderiaceae_D; genus Telluria_A. Next base: position 47,458 of record JAZKBE010000082.1, on the reverse strand, counting down.
GACGAAGCATTTGACAAGGCCGACAACGAGTTCACTGCCCTGGCGATGAATATTTTCGCCAACTTCGGCTTCCAGATGATCGTGGCCACACCGCTCAAGTCCGTCATGACACTCGAACCCTTCATAGGCGGTGCCTGTTTCGTTGCGATCCGGGAGCGCCGCGTATCTGGCGTCCTGATGATCGAGTACGACGATACGCGGCAACGCCTCAAACTCCCAGACCACACCCGCACCGAGGCCGTACTTGAAGCTGCCAAGTGACATCGTGCGCATTCTGACGCAGCGTTTCTCCACCAGGCATCGCGAGTGGCTGGTCAGCACGGAGACGATACCGGCACTGACCATATCGCTTGGCATCCCCACGGAACAGGCTGCGATGCGCGAGATCGACGCGGTCCGGGTATGGGCCAGCGCGTGGCGGTCATGGCAGGGTGTTGGCGCACTGGCCTGGACCGACCGCCAGTGGAAGGTACTCGGCACCCAGCGGCTCCCCGACACGCTCACCCTCCATGGCGTGGATGAGGTGGCACAGTGGATTGGACAGCAAGATCGCTGGAAGCGTGCGCAAGGTCGCTTTGGCCATCTCACCGCATGTTGGCCGGCCCTGGCCGTGCCGCTGTCCAGGCTGTACGGCGTCCTGGCGGATTACGACGATGCCGATTTCCAGCGCCTGCAAGACATGCTGTCCTGGGTAAGCCAGCATCCGCAAAGCCGGCTCTATCCTCGCCAACTGCCTGTGGCCGGAATGGATTCGAAGTGGCTGGAAGCGCGAAGGCCTGTTTTGGCCGAGCTGATCGCAACGATCCGCGGAGTTCCGCCAGGAAGCCTCGATTTTCATGAATTGTGCGGTTTGCGCCGTCCGCCTGCACAAATTCGCATGCGCGCCCTGGATCCCGCATTGCGCGCTCGCCTGGGCGGCATCGGCGACCTTGCCGCGCCAGTTGAACAGCTGGCCGCTCTCCAGTGGCGGCCCCGTGTCGTTCTGATCGTGGAAAATGTGCAAACCGGCTTGGCTTTCGACGACATGCCGGGCACCGTTGTTTTCATGGGACTCGGCTACGGCGTCGACCTATTGCAACAGTTGCCGTGGATCCGGCAGGCACATTGCATTTATTGGGGCGACCTTGATACCCACGGTTTCGCCATCCTCAATCGCGCGCGGACGCGAATCGCCCATATCGAGTCGATCCTGATGGATGAACTGACTTTGAGCCAATTCCAGCCGTTCTGGTCGCGCGAACCTAGCCAGCACCGCGCTGATGAGCTCTCCTCGCTCAGTCCCGACGAATCGAGCGTCTATGAAGGCCTACGGAAAAATTCATGGGGCCAAGACGTGCGTCTGGAACAGGAACGTATCGACTGGACCATCGCCATGGAGAAAATTCGAGACCGTTTGGATCAGTAAGGAACCCGTTCTGCGCTCAAGCGTGCACCGCCACGCGATTGCGCCCCAGGTGCTTGGCCTCGTACAACGCTTCATCAGCCGCACGCAGGACGTCGGCGCTCGACTGGCCGACATCGGGCGTCATCAGCGCAACGCCCACGCTGATGGTCACCTTCCCGAACTCGCTATCCGCATGCGGCATCTCCAGCGATGCCACCGCCCGGGTCAGCACTTCCGCCATCCTCGCCAGTTCGCTTGCGGTCGGGTGATACCACACCACTGCAAATTCCTCGCCGCCGTAGCGCGCGGGAATGTCCAGCGGCCGGCGCGCATGGTGCGAAATGACGTCGGCCACCGCGCGCAAGGCCGCATCGCCCTGCGCATGGCCGTATAGGTCGTTGTACTTCTTGAAGTGATCGATATCGATCATGGCCACAGCCACATCCTGCTTGTCGCGCATGGCCTGGCGCCAGATGCGGTCCAGGTGCAGGTTCAGGGTGCGCCGGTTCGACAGGCCGGTCAGCCCATCCAGTTCGGCCAGCTCGTTAAGCAGCTTATTAATCAGAAACATCGTCCGCGCGCTGTGTTCAAGGAAATAGCCGCCATAGGCACCCACCGCGTTTGCCGCACACATGAAAACAATCTGGTACAGCCGCGCCTGGGGATCCGTCTGGTACACCATTTCCATGGCGATAAACGCGGCCAGGGTGACCAGGTTGGCGATCAGGGCGCGCCACCACTGCAGGCAGGTGATCAGGTAGATGAACAGCGCAATGAGCAGGATGCCCTCGTAAGGGATCTTCGCGCCCATGTTCAGGCCGATTCCCAGCAAGGTGACGGTAGCGAGCCCGGTCAGCATGGACGCGCCAAACATGGCAGTGCGAAGGTATTTGCGCAGGCTTGGGCTGTAGCTGAGCGCCAGCGTCAGGATGAAGCTCGGAATGATCAGCCCAAGGCGGATGCGCGCCGTCCACCACGACACATCCGGCGGCAGAGTCAACAGGTCGATAACGACAAACAGCCCAAAGAGAAACGTTGCCAGGTAGGCAGCCAGGCGCACACGCACCAGGTGGCCTTCGGTGTAGAAGGCCTGGAACTCGCGCTCCAGCTCTCCCTCAAAGCGCAGCCAGCGGTAGCCACGGTCAAACGCGCTCCGGTACGCAGACTGGCTGGTCAGGCTAAGGAGTTCGGAATCGATATTCAGCATGGGTGTCAGTCATGAGTCCTGGTTACTCAGCTGATCATACTCTTCCTTGCTGCTGCAAATTTCTAACCGTGCTCGGTTTCACTCCGCGACAGGCGCAGGCGCTGTCGGCTCCGTGGAAAAGACGTCCGTCCTGATCACCACCATGCGCTGCGGCTGTTCGCTCAGGTAGATATCCACCAGCAAGGTCGTCTTCTGATACGGCCCTTGCGTGCTCCCCGACGGCAAACTTGTGTGATTCAAGTTCGCTTCGCCCTTCAGGCTGCACTTGACGACCGGTTCCTCAACACACTTCACGCCGCGCCGCATCAGGTAATCGGTCGTCAGGCCGTTGGCCGGATCCCTGCCCCGGTACAGCTCTGCGCGCAGGTTTTTTTCGATGCCCTTCGGCGTGCTCATGTGATTACGGCGCAGCACTTCCACGATAGCCTTGTCGCCCTCGCCTACGTAGCCGTACGTGCCCAGGCGCGACACGCAGCCGGACGACAATGCGGCGATGCACAAAGTCAGGCAGAGCTTGGGTGACATTCTGAAATCCCGCGTAGAAAGTGAGTTGCTCATTCTACTGCGAGTCTGTGATCGATGAACTTGCATCGTGGATATTTCACAGTTGAAGCAAACTCAGCAGGAACAAGCACATAGAGAGGGTATCCCACCCCTTTCAAATCCGGCCACCGCCCGATACTGCACGATACCACCCGATACTGCGCGATAGTCCAACGAAACTGCGCGAAACACGTACGAAACCTCACGAAATGCAGACGATTTTGCGCGATTTTGCCGCGAAACTGAACGATTCACACCATGAATGTCTAACAGATTATGAAATTCAAATGCGCCGCAGAAATCGTTTGAAATCGTGAAGTAATCGGCCAATTTCGTGCGCATTTCGCGCGTTTTCGTCGGCATTTCGCGCATTCTCGCTCGACTATCGTGCGGTATCGGCCAATATCGTGCGAAAGCGAGCAACCCATGATTCCGACAACGCGCCACCACCCCAACTACGAAGCCTCCCTGCCAATTACCGCCGAGGAATATCGTCAATTGCAGTCAGCCGCGACCGCCACATTTTTCGAATTGGAATTCTGGGAAATCGGGTCCATGGCAATTCGTGACTGGTTGGCCAATAATCAGCCCCAGGCCATCGCCTTGCCAGCTGTAGCTGGCTATCAATGGAAGAACGTGTTCCTGCCAAACGGCACGGTGCTGCGCACAGTTTTCAACGGCAAAAATTTCCATTGCCACGTGAAAGATGACGGCATCAAGTACGAAGGAAAAGAAGTATCGCCGAGCGGGTTCGCCAACGCGGCCGGCGGAACGCGACGCAACGCCTGGAAAGTTGTATGGGTGCTGATGCCCAATACTTCAACCTGGACCCTGGCTGGCGAATTGAGGGGAAAACGGCGCCCGCGTGGCGCCAAGGCATAGGCTACTGCGTGGCCTTCGCACCCTTCGCATGATGCAAATGCTGCTCCACCGTCGGCAGCATTTTCGCAGCCAGTGCCTTGACATCGGGATCCCTGGCGCGTGCCTCGTCCTTGATCAGCGCGGCAAGCACATGCTTGTGGTCCGCCACGCCAGCCTCCGCCATGTATTTCTTGTCGAAAGCTTCGCCCTTCAACTTTCCCAGCCTGGCGACCATGGCCTTGCGCTTCGCATCCGGCGCGGTGGGCAGGTCGATGCCCTTGTTCTGCGCCAGCTCGGTCAAGTCCCGCAAGGCCTTGCCATGGTCCTCGACTATTTGCCTGGCAAAGACTTTCACCGCGACACTGCTGCCCTTGGCCAGCGCCAGCTTGCCCGCTTCAATCTCGGCAATGCTCGCCTGCGCCATGCCATTCACGATCGCCATGTCGGTCTTGTTCAGGGCCGGGGCCGCCGGGGTGTTCATGGTTTGCGCGCTGGCAGCAGCAGCGGCCGCAAGCACTGCCATCAGCAGGGCCTGGATTACTCTCGATTTCATGTCTTGCTCCGGAAAAATTGGTACACATCAGTACAGAAGTGTAGTGGCGGACGCCGTTTCCCAGCGCCCGGTAGCCTGCGCGCAAGGGCTGTTGCCCGGTAGCCGCAATGATGGGTTAACACAACCGTTTGTTTGATCTGGGCCAAACCCGCGCCCTGTCGGTTCGGGGAAACTGTGAACGGCGGAGTAGCAAAATGGAAATGCACCAGCCTGCAAAGCTGGTTTAGTTGGTTCGATTCCAACATCCGCCTCCATCCCCCCTTCTTCTGCAAAGGGACTGTTGATGAAACAGACCGCGCACCCCTCATTCCTTTTCCTCGCCAGTGTTTTCCTTTGTAGCGACCTCATCGCTGCACCCCTGAAAGCGCCGGTGCCGCGGGTCGAAACCACCTATAACTATTACGTCGCCACCAACGGGGCCGACTCCAATCCGGGCACGGCCGAACTGCCTTTCCAGACCATCCTGCGCGCATCCAAAGTGGCCTTGCCGGGCACCACCATCCACGTGGCGCCAGGCACTTACGCGGGCGGCTTCAAGACCGTCATGAGCGGCACCGAATCGCAGCGCATCTACTATGTGTCCACCGTCAAGTGGGGCGCGAAGCTGGTGCCGCCTACCGGTTCGGAAAACAAGTATGGCTGGGAAAATCGCGGCAATTTTGTCGACATCGTCGGCTTCGAAATTGACGGCAGCAACACGGTGCGCGGCATCAAATGGACGCACGGCATCTACAACGGCGGTTCGCGCGTCGTCATCCGCGACAACCGCGTGCACCACGTGGCGCTCGACATCGGTTGCGCCAGCGCGGGCGGGGCCGGCATCGGCATCGACAGTTATTACGGCGGCGTGCAGAGCGACGTGGTCGGCAACACGGTGCACGACATCGGCGCGCCCGGTTGCCGCTTCGTGCAGGGCATCTACATCAGCACTTCGGGCAGCGCGAAAAACAATGTGGTCTACCGCATCGGCGGCGCCGCCATCCAGATGTGGCATGACGCGCACAGCGTGGTAGTGAGCAACAACACGGTGGCCTTGTCGACCACGGGCATCCTGGTCGGCGGCGGCGACTTCTATCGCACCAAGGGCCCCAACGACTTCACCAGCGTTCACAACAACATTGTGTACGACAACAAGTACGGCATCTCGGAACAGGGCGCCACGGGCGCCAACAACAGCTACCGCAACAACCTGGTGTTCCAGAATCCGGCAGGCGACTGGACCTTGCGCAATGGCTTGAAGCACTCGGGCACCGTCGCGCAGGCGCCCCAGTTCGTCAAATACGGCAAGCACGTGCCGCCCGACTTCCGCCTGCGCAGCAATTCGCCGGCCATCGGCAAAGGTACCGACGAACAGGCGTCGCTCACCGATGCCGACGGCAAACTGCGCACCAGGAGTTCAGGCATCGATATCGGAGCCTTCCAGCACTGACCGCTGACCGCTGACCGCTCCGTTTTTACAGGCCAGGGCTGCGTCCCTGGCCTTTTTCTTTTCTCAATCGAAACGATACATGTAGGACAACTACACACTGCGATACCAATTCTGGACAAAACTCCCTGTTTTCAATGAAATAAGTGATATTTGCTCATTATTATAGTTTACATTTCAAGTAGTTCTGCTACATTTCATCTCGGGATGATCATCCACTCCCGTCCCACTTGGCGCCAATTCACGGCGCGTATCACCTGCAGTTCGTTCCAACGGCCGTGCTCTTCGAGGGAGACAACGGGGCATCGTGCCGGGCATCGTTTTGTTGCTGTTCATTTCCACTACTTAAAATCATAAGGAAACAACATGAAACAACGCATCATCGGAAGACTCATAGGCAGTATCTTCGCGGCCGGCGTCCTGTCGGCAAGCATCATCGTTCCGGCCCAGGCCGCCCTCAACCCACCCCACACCTCGGTGCAAATGTTCCGCTGGAAGTGGACCGACATCGCCAAGGAATGCACCAACTGGCTCGGTCCGCAGGGCTTTGGCGGCGTGCAAGTGTCGCCGCCGCAGGCAACGCCCAGCCTGGGCACCTGGTGGGACGTGTACCAGCCAGTCAATTTCACTTCGCTCCAGAGCAACCTGGGTAGCGAGGCGCAATTCCAGTCCATGATCAACACTTGCCACGCAGCCGGCGTGCGCATCTATACGGACGTGGTGGTCAACCATATGGCCGCTGGTTCGGGCACCGCGTCCAATGGTTCCACCTGGAATTCGACCAGCCTCACCTACCCCAATTTCAGCGCCCAGGACTTCCACAGCAATTGCGACATCCAGGGCGGCGACTACGGTTCGCCAGGCAACCGCAACAGCGTCATGAACTGCCGCCTGGTGGGCTTGCCCGACCTGAAAACCGAAAGCACCTATGTGCAGGGGCAGATCCGGAATTACTTCAACAAGCTGGTGGCCATGGGCGTGGACGGTATCCGCATCGACGCGGCCAAGCACATGCAGCCGGCCCACATTACGGCCATCATGAACGGCGCCAGCACCACCACCACGTCGGGCGAGCCGCTGTGGCTGACGCAGGAAGTGATCCCCGACGGCAACGTGGTGCGCTCGGAGTATTACCCCAACGGCACGCTCAACGAATTCCAGTTCACCTTTGCCATGAAGGCGGTCTTCCGCAACGAAAACGGCGCCAGCCTGTCGCAGATCCGCACCATCATGGGCCAGCCGGGTAGCTGGGGCGGCACCTGGGGCTTCATCCCCACCGACAAGGCCACCGTCTTCGTCAACAACTGGGATACCGAACGCAATGGCAGCTCCCTGGTCGCCAGCAACTTCGTGTCCGGCGCTACCAACGACACCTCGGGCACCAAGCGCTACGACCTGGCCAATATCTTCATGCTGGCCTGGCCGTACGGACATGCCCAGCTGCATTCGGGCTTCCGCTTTTCCAGCTACGACCAGGGCCCGCCATCCGCCAGCCCCTTCGACGGTAGCGGCAATCCGCTCATCAACCAGCAGTGGGACTTCATCCACCGCTGGACGAACATTTCCAACATGGTCAAGTTCCGCTCCACCGTGGCGGGGGAAGGCGTGAGCAACTTCGTCCAGGGCACCGGCAACCAGGTCGCTTTCTCGCGCGGCGCCAAGGGATTTGTGGCCATCAACAACGACGGTGCCCCCTGGAATGCGTCGCTGCAAACGTCGCTGCCTGCCGGCACCTACTGCAACGTCACGCAGGGCGTCCTCAACGCGGCAGGCAACGCTTGCACGGGCGGCAGCCTGACGGTGGCCAGCAACGGCATCGTCACGGTCAGCATTCCGGGCAATAACGGTTCCAGCACGCCTGCCGTGGCCTTGCACATCAACCAGAAAACCGGTGGCACGCCGCCGCCCACCTGCACCACGGTGGACGTCAAGTTCCGCGTGGCCAATGCCAATACGGTCATGGGCCAGAACGTGCATGTCACCGGCAACCGCGCCGAACTGGGCAACTGGACCGCTACCACCGGCAACCAGCTCGCCATCGAAGGCAGCGGCGCCAACGTGCCCTGGTCGCGCACCTTCCAGCTGCCGCCGAACACGGCTATCCAGTACAAGTTCATCAAGTACGGCAACGGCGCCACCGTGTGGGAACGCAACCAGTCCACCGGCAGCGGCAACCGCGAAGCCACCACCCCGGCCTGCGGCCAGCCTGTACTGACGCTCGACGCGGGTAGTTTTGCGTTTTAAATAACAAGGCGCCGGGCCCAGGGTCCGGCGCTTGTCGGGAAGTTGTAAGTGAGTGTAAAAGCAACGTTACGATTGCCATTTTCACCCGGCTTTGAAGGTAGCATGTGGCCTGTTTCGCGCTCCTGCCTTCCGAAAGCCGTCCATGTCGCACAAAGCCTACCTGCTACGGTATTTGCTCATCACCCTCGCGGCCAGCGTGATCGCCATGACGGGATGCGACTACAGCCCCGAATTGCACGCCGCCGTCGAAGCGCGCGGCCTTGCAGAAGGCCATGGCGCGCAAGCGGTGGCGTCCACCAGCGCCCCATTTGTCACCCTTGCCGGCGGCGAGAACACAAGCGGGCGTTAATCCGGCCACTTCCTCTGTAGAATCGTCGCATGACGACTACCTATTGGTTCATCCTCATCGGTTTCCTGATGCTGGCGCGCGGCCTGATGGCCACCACCATCTCGCGTTCGCCGTTTACGTCCAGTATCGTCTACCTGGGTGTCGGCCTGATCCTGGGCCCGGTGGTCCTGGGCACCTTCCGCTTCAATCCCATCGAAGAAGCGCACCTGCTCGAAACCCTCACTGAAATCGCGGTCCTGGTGTCGCTGTTTTCGGCCGGCGTCAAGATGCCCGTGCCCATCACCCGCAAGCGCTGGGCGCCGGCCATCCGGCTGGCCTGGCTGTCCATGACCATCAACGTGGCCCTGGTGGCCGCGTTTGCCTATTACGCACTCGGCCTGCCCATCGGTGCGGGCGTGTTGCTGGGCGCAATCCTGGCCCCGACCGATCCTGTGCTCGCCACCGACGTCCAGCTGCGCCACCCCGACGACCGCGACCAGCTGCGCTTCACCCTCACCTGCGAAGCGGGCATGAATGACGGCTCGGCCTTTCCCTTCGTCATGCTGGGCCTGGGCCTGCTGGGCGCGCACGAACTGGGCGACTTCTGGTGGAAGTGGGCGCTGGTCGACGTGCTGTGGGGCACGTTTGCCGCCATCGGCATCGGCGTGCTGGGCGGCATGACGCTAGGGCGCATCGGCTGGATGCTGCGCGGAAAAGATCCCAAGCACGAAGTGCTCGACGACCTGGTCGGCCTGGGGCTCATCGCCGTGGTCTACGGCGTCACCGTCGTGTTCCACGCCTGGGGATTCCTGGCCGTGTTCTTCGCCGGCGTGGCCCTGCGCCAGACCGAACTGGTGCTGTCGGGCGCGCACAAGGACAAGCAGGGTTTGCTGGTGAGCGAACATGTCGACGCCGACACGGCGCTCACCGTCAGCGGCGAATCGCTGGTGTTCAAGGAACACCTGGAACGCTTGTCCGAACTGACGCTGGTGCTGCTGCTTGGCGGCATGGTGTCGCTGCAGGACTGGAACTGGCAAACCGTCAGCACCGCCCTGTTCCTGTTCCTGGTGGCGCGGCCGCTGAGCGTGTTCATCGGCCTGCTGGGGTCCAACAGTTCCATGCGCGTGCGCTCCATCATGGGCTGGTTCGGCGTGCGCGGCATCGGCTCCATCTACTACCTGATGTACGCCATCAACCACGGCTTGCCGAAAAATCTGGCCGGCGACCTGATCGAAATCACCATCGTGGTCGTCATGCTTTCAATCATCGTCCACGGCACCAGCGTCAACCTGATCCTCGACCGCTTCTGGAAAAAGAAGAACCAGCAAAGTTAGAACAGGGTGTCGGCCCAGATATTGCGGGCCCAGTTCATCCCGTATTCGCCTTCCAGTTCGCTCGGCGCGGCCGACACGCCGCCCGATCCCGGCACCACGATCAGCGTCTTTTGCGCGGCATCGTAGGCGTGCACCGACGCCACGTGAATCACTTCCTTGTCCGACACAAAGCTGTAGCAGGTATTGCTCAGGATGGGCGTGGCCTCGGGCGTGCGTCCATTGAGCAAGTCCACCACCGCCGCCGCGCATACTTTCGCATGCTGGTTCGCCATGTGGCCCGACTTGGGCATCAGCGGCGACGTCTGGATCGCATCGCCCAGCACATGCACAAGCGGCGCCACGGTCGATTCGAAGGTCTGGAAATTGACGCCGCACCAGTGCTTGTTCACATTCATCAGCCCGGCTTGCACGGCAATCGCGCCCGCCCGCTGCGGCGGAATAACGTTCAGCACGCTGGCCTGCACCCGCTCGCCCAGTTCCGACACCACGCGCTTGCCCACGTCCGTCGCCACGGTCTTGAAGTTGGGCCAGTATTCCACCATGCCCGCATATTTCTGCGCCCAAACCTTTTTGAACAGTGCGCCCTTGGACACCACGTCCGGATTCGCGTCCAGCACCAGCACCTTCGAGCGCGGCTTGGCCACGCTGAAATAATGCGCCACCTGGCAAGCCCGTTCATACGGCCCGGGCGGACAGCGGTACGGCGCCGGCGGAATGGTGATGACAAAGTTGCCGCCATCGGGCATGGCTTCCAGCTGCGCGCGCAGCGCCACCGTCTGCGGCCCCGCCTTCCAGGCATGCAGCACCTTGTCCTGCGCCCCGGGCAGCTCGTCCCAGATGAAGTCGACGCCGGGCGACACCACCAGGCGGTCGTATTGCAGCGTGGCGCCGCTGGCCAGCTTCACGCTGCGCTTGTCCACGTCGATGGCTTGCGCCATGTCGCGCACCATGCGGATCCCGTGCACCTTGCCCAGCCCGTCGTAACTGAGCGTAATGTCCTGCAGCTGGCGCGATCCGCCCAGCACCAGGTTCGACAGCGGGCAGGATATGAACGCGGCGTTCGGCTCCACCAGCGTGACGTCGATAGCGCCCTCGCTCCACATGCGGATGTACTTGGCCGCCGTGGCGCCGCCATAGCCGCCGCCAATGACCACCACATGCGCTTTCGCCTTCCGCGGGATGACGGTGCAGCCGGTGGCTGCCAGCACCACGCCGATTCCCTGGATAAACTGGCGGCGCTTCATTTCTTTTTCCCCGATGCCAGGAAAACCGCGATCTCCTCGATCTGCGCGTCGGAATAACCCTTCGCGATCTGGTGCATGATGGTCGCGGGCCGGGTCCCGTCCTTGAAGGCCTTCATGCTGGCCACCAGGGCGTCCTTCGACTGTCCGGCCAGAACCGGCAGCGTGCTGCCATTGCCCGCGCCGCTGGTGCCATGGCAGGCCGAACAGTTGGCGTACAGGCGCTCGCCATTGGCTGCCGCCGAACCGCTTGCCAGCGCCAGCACTACAAACAATGCTTTCATGGTCATCCCTTCAAGGTCGTACGCCTGGTGATTCGATCGTCATTCCTTTGGCACGCGCGGCCAGGTAGAGTTCCAGCTCCACCAGTTCCAGGGCCCCGTACGGCGGCGCATCGGCCCGCACTCCGCTCATGCAATTGCGCAAGCGCCGCTGCAGCGATCCCACGGCCTGCCATTCCAGCCGGTAAATGGGATAGGCGTTGGCGTGTCCCTGCGGTATCGGGCTGCTGGCCAGGCGATTGCCGGCATTGTCGTCGTGGCATTGCGCACACGACAGGTTCAACTGCCCCATGCGCTGGAAGAACAGTTTCTCGCCGCTGGCGGTGAACGGCTTCAGGCGCTTGTCCTGCGGCGGATTCACCGGCATGCCGCGCGACTGCAGCGCCAGATAACTTTCCAGGCCCAGCAGCTCTTTCGATTCGAGCTTGAACGGCGCCGCGTCCTGTTTCGCCACACGGCACTGATTGATCCGCTGCGCCAGGTTCACCGGTTTCTTGCCATGCGGGTCAAACGCGGGAAAGCGCGCGGCCACGCCCTTCATGCTGGTGGCCGCGTCACTGTGGCAGCCAGCGCAGGATTTGCCGTTCACCTTGTCGCGCCACAGGGCTTCGCCGTCGCCCACCCACAGCATGGCCGGATTTTGCGAGTCGTCGCGCTGCATTACCCTGGTCGATTCGCCCATGAAGTCGCTGCCCGGCTTGCGCTGGTCCGCGCCCATTGACGCCACTGCCGCCAGCAGGACCAGGTAGCGCATCATCCGCTGACCGTGATGACCACGGTCTCCGTTTGCGAAAAGCCGTTGTCGCCGTCCCATGTGAATTCCAGCGTACCGGATTCGGTGGCCACGGTATGAAAGGCGATATAGGGATTGGCCGACATGGCCGGATGCAGCTCGGCGCCAAACACCAGCTCGCCGTTGTAGCGGCACGCGAAGCTGCGGATGATGTCGCGCGGGAGCGTTTTGCCGTTGGCGTCGGGCCGGTAGCCGGTTTCCATGGGATGGCCGATCAGCGCGCGGATCTCGATGATCTCGCCGCGCTTGGCCGTCCTGGGCATGGTGATCAGGGCGCGCGCCATGTCAGCCGTCGCCTTCCACGCAGGCGGCCAGCGTCACGATGACGTCCGCCGTCGCCGACCACGCGCTGCCGTCGTTCATGCGCGCCACCGCCACCAGCTTCTGCGATGTGGCCATGCGAATACGCGTGGACACCACCGCCTTGCCGGCGCGCGGTCCCAGCGCAAATTTCACCACGTCGGTGTTCGGATTGCGTTCGTTGAACACGGCAATGGCCACCACATGGTCCAGCGCGGTCATGGGGCTGTCGACGCTCACCGTGATCGGTACCGCATTACCGTTGTCGACCAGCTTGGCCACGTCCAGCGTCACCCTGCCCGCGCGCGGTTCCGCGCCGCCGGCAAAGGCGGCGATGGCAGCCTTCATTTCCGCGGTCGTGGCAAGCGCCGGCCTGGCGACGACCAGCGCGGCGGCAATGGCGAGCAGTTTTCGGCGGCGTAGGTTCATGGTGTGCGCAGGGTTTGCAGGTACGCTACCACGTCTTCAATTTGCTGCGCGCTCAGGATGGTCTTGTCCTTGAGCGCCGCTGGCACGCGGTTCAGGCCTTCGGTCTTGCCGTAGGCCGGCATGATGGTGTTCGGGTTGAAGCGGCTGGCGTCCACTATGCGCGCGCGCAGCTGGTCTGCCGTCCAGCGCTCGCCAGCGCCAGCCAGGTCGGGCGCCAGGTTGCCCTGGAACCGTTCCTCCGGAATGGGGGCGGTGTGGCACAGCAGGCACAGGCCCACCTGCCGGCTGGCCACGATGGCGCGTCCGCGCGCGGCGTCGCCGTCCTGCGCCTGCGCCAGCGCGCAAGCACAGGCCAGGAGCAGGGCGGCGATCCGGTGCGTCACGCCTTCTTCAGGCTGTGATTCTTGAGCGGCAGGTCGCGTATCCGCTTGCCCGTCGCCGCAAAGATCGCGTTCAGCACCGCGGGCGCGGCCACCGCAATGGTCGGCTCGCCCACCCCGCCCCAGAAGCCGCCCGACGGCATGATGATGGTCTCCACCTTCGGCATCTCGTCCATCTTCATGACCTGGTAGGTGCTGAAGTTGTCCTGCTCCATCTGCCCGTCCTTGAGCGTGCATTCGCCGTACAGCGCCGCCGACAGGCCATACACGAAGGAGCCCTCCACTTGCGCTTCGATCTGCTGCGGATTGACCGCGTGGCCGGGATCGGTGGCCGCCACGATGCGGTGGATCTTCAGCTTGCCGTCCTTGTTCACCGATACTTCGGCGCAGGCGGCCACGTAGCTGCCGAAGCCCATGGTCTGGGCCAGGCCGCGGAACACGCCCTTGGGCGGCTTTTTGCTCCAGCCCACGCGTTCGGCCACGGCGTTCAGCACGGCCAGGTGCTTGGGATGATTGGCCATCAGCTTGCGGCGCAGCGCCAGCGGATCCTGCTTCGTCGCATGCGCAATCTCGTCGATGAAGGACTCGAGATAAACCGCATTCTGGTTCAGGTTCACGCCGCGCCAGAAGCCAGCAGGTACGGGCGGATTGCGCATGGCATGGTCCACCAGCAGCGTGGGGAAGGTGTAGCCGATCGACGCTTCGGGTCCTGCGGCATTGAGACCCTGGAACACGAAGGGATCCTTGCCATCCTTGATCATCTGCGGCAGCGCCGACGCCAGGATCGACTGGCCCGAAATGCGCATGTGCAGCCCGGTGATCTCGCCCTTGTCGTCCAGGCCTGCCGTCAGTTTGCATCGCGTGGTCGGATGGAAGCGGCCGTGCAGCATGTCTTCTTCGCGGCTCCAGATCATCTTGACGGGCACGCCCGGCATTTCCTTGGCGATGGCCACCGCCTGGCGCACCCAGTCCTGCACCGCGCCGCGCCGGCCAAAGCCGCCGCCCAGGTGCACCTTGTACACCTCGCACTGGGTTTGCGGCAGGCCGGCCGCTTCCGACGCCGCCGCCAGCGTGGCTTCGCCGTTCTGGGTCGGGGTCCACACTTCGCAGCGTTCCGGCGTCCACTTCACGGTGGCGTTCATGGTTTCCATAGTCGCGTGGTTCTGGTGCGGGTATGAATACACCGCTTCCACCGTGCGCACGGCCTTGCCGATGGCGGCGCGCGCGTCACCAATTTCATGGCCCACCACGGCGTCGGTGGCAGTGAGGCCAGCCTTCAGGGTGGCTGCCACGTCGGCATTCGACAGCTTGGCGTTCGGTCCCAGGTCCCATTCGATGGGCAGCGCGTCGAGCGCGGTCTTGGCGCGCCACCAGGTGTCGGCAATGACGGCTACGGCGGAGTCGCCGATCTGCACCACTTTCCTGATGCCGGGCCGCTTGTCGATGGCCGCCGCATTGAAGCTTTTCACCTTGCCGCCAAAGACGGGGCAATCCTTGATGGCCGCGTTCAGCATGCCGGGCATGGTCAGGTCCATGCCGTAGATTTGCGCGCCGGTGGTCTTTTTGACGGTGTCCAGCCGCGCCAGGCGCTTGCCGGCCAGCTTCCAGTCCTTCGGATCCTTGAGCTTGATCTCGGCCGGCGGCGTCAGCTTGGCGGCCGCAATGGCCACCTTGCCGTAGCTCGTCTTGCGGCCCGACGGCGTGTGCGTAATGACGCTCTTCGCGGCCACGCATTCGCCGGCCGGCACTTTCCATTCGTCGGCAGCGGCCTGCACCAGCATAATGCGCGCGCTGGCGCCGCCCTTGCGCACGTAGTCGTGCGAGCCGCGTATGCCCTGGCTGCCGCCGGTGCCGAAGCTGCCCCACGGCCGCTTGCGCGCCAGGTTCTGTCCCGGTGTCGGATATTCCGTGGTCACCTTCGACCAGTCGGCATCGAGTTCTTCGGCCACCAGCTGGGCCAGGCCGGTCAGCGTACCCTGGCCCATTTCGGAACGGGCGATGCGGATCACGATCGTGTCGTCGGGCTTGACGACCACCCAAGCATTGACTTCGGGCGGCATGGCGGCGGCATCCTGCGCCAGCGCTTCGCCAAACGGAATGTGGAATGCGACCACCAGGCCGGCTGACGCTTTCAGGAAGCTGCGGCGTTTCGTATCGACGCTCATGCTTTGTCTCCCACGTGATCGATGGCCAGGCCGGCGGACTTCACGTCGCCGCCCTTGGACACCACCTTGATCGCGGCGCGGATGCGGTTGTACGTACCGCAGCGGCAGATGTTGGTCATGGCCGCATCGATATCGGCGTCGCTTGGTTTGGCTTTCTGCTTGAGCAGAGCGGCGGCCGCCATGATCATGCCCGACTGGCAGAAACCGCACTGCGGCACGTCGAGCGCGGCCCAGGCTTTCTGCACCGGGTGGTCGCCATTTTTCGACAAGCCTTCGATGGTGACGATCTTCTGTTTCGCGGTCACGGACGACACCGGCCGCACGCAGGTGCGGGTCGGCTCGCCGTCAATATGCACCGTGCAGGCGCCGCACGCCGCGATGCCGCAGCCGTATTTGGTGCCGGTGAGCCCGAGTTGCTCGCGCAACACCCACAACAGGGGCGTGTCGTCTTCCGCGTCGAATTCTCGGATGGTCCCGTTGACATTCAGCTTCGTCATGCCCTGCTCCTGTTGTGGGTTGGAAATTCGGGTTGCTGCATATATTACCCCCGTTCCTGCCAATGCGCTCGGGACTGATCCAGGCCAATTTCCGGCCGATTTCCACGCCTACAATCGGAAGGACCGTGTCAACCTTTCTGGAAGGCGGTGGCGGCAATGTCGATCAATCCAAAGCTGATAGTGTGCGGCCTGGCTTTCGTCAGCGCGGCCGCGTCGGCGCAGGTGCAGCCGCGCTACCAGGAGCGCTCGTTCATCGACGAACCCAAAACCCCGCAGCGCGACTTCGCGCGCGAGCTGGTGTCCGCCACCCGCTTCGACATTCCCAACACCCGGACCGCCGCGCACGGCCCCTGGTTCGTGCAGTTCAGGATCACGCGGCGTTCGCCCGGGTTCAAGTCCTCCATCCCCATCCCCCGGCACCGGGTCGCGGCAATAACCATCGGCACCGAGTTCTGAACTATACTTCCGAGTTACAACTCCTCGGGAATGCCGACATGCGCAAGACACCGCTAATTTTGCTTCCGCTGCTGCTGGCAGGCTGCGTCAAACAGTCGGCCAGCTACTACATCAACGACAGCAAGGAGCACTCGCTGACGGTGCGCGTCGAGCAGCGCTACTTCTGGGAAGACCAGGTCGAACTGACCGTGGTCGCCTCGCGCTGGCCGGACTGCGTGCGCGTGTTCCGGCTCATCACCATGCCGGTCGACGAAGTGGTGCTCGAACTGTTCGACGCCGGCGACAATACCTACACCCTTCGTTCCGGCACCCAGCTGTGGCAAGTCGAAACCCAGACCTGCTCCCAGAAAGCCGCACCCGCGCCGGAAGCGATGGGCGATCCGGTCGGCGTGTTCCGGGTTGGCGAAGGCGAGAAGATGGATCTCGAGCTGGCCAAGCCGGCTGCGCCTCCTCCGGCTTAAGCTTCGCTGTCCAGATGCGCCATCTGGACAGCGTTATAGCGCGACCCCGCCACCGCATCCTGCGGCACCGCAGCTTCCAGTCTTGCCAGGTCGGCCTTTGACAGCACGACCTGCGTCGCCCCCGGCGCTTCCTGCAAGCGATCGCGCCGGCGCGCCCCCACCAGCGGCACGATATCCACGCCTTGCGCCATCAACCAGGCAATGGCCACCTGCGCCACGCACACGCCCATGTCGCTGGCGATCGCACGCACCCGCCTCGCCGGCGCGCTGGCGGCTCCAGTGCCCGCTGATCAAACCGCGCGACAGCACGCCATAGGCCATGATCCCCACGCCCAGCTCGCGCGCCGCCGGCAAGATACCGGCTTCGATGCCGCGCGAGACCATCGAATACTCGATCTGCACATCGCTGATCGGATGCACCGCATGCGCGCGGCGCAGCGTGTCGGCGCCCACTTCCGACAGGCCGATGTGCATCACATGGCCCGCCTTGACCAGGTCGGCGATCGCGCCCACCGTGTCTTCGATCGGCACCAACGGATCGAGCCGCGCCGGGCGGTAGATGTCGATCTGCTCCACGCCCAGGCGCTTGAGCGAATACGCCGCGAAGTTTTTCACCGCCTGCGGACTGGCGTCGATGCCGCCCCAGCCACCGGCCGGGTCGCGCAGTGCGCCAAACTTGACGCGGATGGTGGCCAGGCTTTCGCCGCGGTCGGCCGGACCGTACAGGTCGGACATGCCCATGCAGCCAAGGCCGATGTGCGCTACCTGCGGACCGGTTTTGCCGAGTTGTGTCATTTTCATGTTGCGCTCCAGTGGGTGCTCAAGACAGTGGAGCCATTATGTTATTATCTATTTCAGAAATAAATATCTCATTTCGCATTACATAATTCGATAATCGCTAACAATGGACCAGCTCAAGGCCATGCAGATTTTCCGCGCCGTGGCCGAGTTCAAAAGCTTCGCCCACGCCGCCGAACAGATGGACCTGCCGCGCCCCACCGTCACCAATGCGGTCCAGAGCGTGGAACAGCAGCTGGGCGTGCGCCTGCTCCACCGCACCACGCGCAAGGTGTCGCTCACGCTCGAAGGCGAAATCTACCTCGAACGCTGCACCCGCCTGCTGGGTGAACTCGACGACATGAACGGCCTGTTCGCCGGTCCCGGCCCCGGCACCATCCGGGTCGACATGCCGGAGCGGATGGCGCGCCTGCAGCTGCTGCCGCAGCTCCCCGCGTTTTTCCGCCTGTACCCCGACATCAAGGTGCGCGTGGGCGCCAGCGACCGTTTCGCCGACCTGGTGGGCGAAGGCATCGACTGCGCCGTGCGCGTGGGCCAGCTGCGCGATTCGACCCTGGTGGCGCGCCGCATCGGCGAACTGGAACAGGTCAACGTGGCGTCGCGCGGATATATCGACGCGCACGGCATGCCGCTCACCCTGGCCGACCTGGCGCAGCACAGCGCGGTGAATTTCTTTTCATCCCGCAGCGGGCGTGACCTGCCGTGGGAGTACCGCGAAGATGGCGAAGACTTCACGATCCAGATGCGCAGCCAGGTGTCGGTGTCGAGCACCGAAGCCTACATGGCGTGCTGCCGCGCGGGACTGGGGCTGATCCAGGCGCCGCGCTGGGGAATGGACGAGTTGATCGCATCGGGCGAACTGGTGGAAGTGCTACCGGCGTGGCGGCCCGCGCCGCTGCCGGTGTCGGTGGTGTACGCGCACAACAAGCATCTGTCGCCGCGGGTGCGCGCGTTCGTGGACTGGGTGGCGACGGTGCTGGAGGTCCGGTAGTTGTGTCAGCGCCCCCCCACCAGCTCGCGCACGCGCGCCGCGATATCGTCGCGCCCCATGGCGGCAAGCACCTGCTCCAGCAGCGACGCTTCGCCCGGCCGCGCCGTGGTCCACTGGGTGAAATACTCGTGCACCGTGCGCCAGGGCGGAAACACCGGCGGCAGCGCACGCCAGGCCGCGTGGCTGCCCACGAAATACAACACCGCGCAAAACACGTCGTACAGGTCGTGCTTGCGCGGACGGGTGCGGCGGCGCGCGGCCTCGAGCATGGGCCTGACCAGCTCGAACTGCTCGCGCGTAACGTCGGTGGCAAATGGCGGTCGTGGCATCTTCTGGCCTCAAAATCTGTTTGAGGCCCCGATGCGGAACAGGTTCCCGCTAAGTGCAGGAGTTTGCGGACCGGGCCGCCTGCTGCAGGGCTGCCGCATGTTCGCCGGCCCCGCTCCACGCGCCCAGCTTGCTTGCGATACGTTCCAGCTGGGTGCGGTTGCGCTGGCAGAAGGCGTCCGTCATGCCGCCCAGCTCGTGCAGCATCGTGCTGGCGAACTGTTCGACGCGCTGCGCTTCGTGCGGCGCGAGATCGATCAGGCCCGCCAGGTAGGTGGCGCCCCACTGCAGGCGCGTGGCCGGTCCCGTCGCGTCTTCCCACGCCTGTTCGTACCAGCGCAAGGCCTGCACCGGATCGCCGCGCTTCTTGGCGATGGCGGCCAGGTTGTGCATGAAGTAGAACGGCGAATGCGACCGCGCCAGCTCGTCCTGCAGCAGGCGGTCGGCCTCGTCGAGCAGGCCGGCGTCGGACAGCACGCCGGCCGCGGTGTTGATCACCTGGTGGCGCATGGCCGGCTCGTTCACTGCCGCCACGGCCTCGGCCACGCGGGCGCGGGCGACGTCGTCGATGCCGGCGATGGCCGCGCGCAGGCGCGACATGCGCACCCGCGTGCGCAGCGCCGCCAGCTGGTCGGCCAGGTCGAGCGAACTGTCGCCTTCCAGTTTTGCCAATGCCGCGGCCCAGGCCTGCGCCAGGTCGACGCGCGCCAACGATTGCGGCGCCGTCAGGAAGCGCACCAGGTCCACCGCGTGGTTCATCACGATATCCATCTGGGCGCGCACCACGGGGCCGTCGGCCAGGATGTCTTCCAGCTGCGCGATGGCACGGCGCTGGTCGATGCCGCCCTTGCCCGACATGGCCGCCGCGTGCAGCGCGTGCCACTGCAGGCGCAGCAGGGCGTCGGGCAGGGTGCAGCTGCGCGTCATGCTGGCCAGGGTGGCGGCGAAGTCGAGTCCTTTGAGAACCTGCCGTTCGTCCGTGTCCCAGGAATAGAAGCCGAGCAGGCGCCATTCGTCGTCGGCCAGCATGCGCTCGCGCGAAAGGGCCGCGCTGAGCGACTCGGCCGCGGTGCGCTGCGAGCCCAGCGCCACTGCAAGGATCTCGACAAAGCGCGCGCCGTCGAGTTCGCATGGCAGGCGCGTGATCTCCGCGCCATCGGGGCGGTAGACGATCATGGTGGGATAGCTGCGCACGCGGAAGCGTTCGGCCATCTGCTGCGCGCCCGGGCTGTCGCCGTCGATGTGCAGGGCCACGAAGGACGGCGCCAGCGCCAGGAAATCGGGACGGTTGAAGATGGTGGCGCGCACGCGGTTACAGGGCGGGCACCATGATGCGCCCCAGTACAGGAACAGTGGACGGCCGCTGGCGGCGGCCAGCTGGAACGCTGAATCGGCGCCGCCCTGGTGCCATTCGATATGTGCCATGACGATAACAATCCTGCTGTTTGTTCAAGTGTTCCAGTATACAGAAATGCGCACCCGGGGCGGTGAATGCTACACTCGGTGCCATTCAAAAGCCCTCAACCGCCAATGGCCCGTTTCCTCAAGATAGCCGCGATTGCCGCCAGCGCCATCCTCCTTGTCCTGCTGGCCGCCGCCGTCTATGTGGCCACCACGGTCAGGCCGGACGACTACAAGGCCGGCGTCATCAGGCTGGTACAGGAACAGCACCAGCGCACGCTGTCCATTCCGGGCAAGGTCAAACTGACGTTCTATCCCCGCATCGGCGCCAATTTCGGCCGCGTGACGCTGTCCGAGCGCGGCGGCGCCAGCGAATTCGCGGCCATCGACAGCGCGCGCGTATCCGTGGCCCTGCTGCCGCTGCTGCGCAACGACATCGTCATCGACCGCATCGACATCCGCGGCATGCGCGCGAAGGTCGTGCGTTTCGCGGATGGCAGCATGAACACGGGCGACCTGACGTCGGCGCGCGCGGCTGCGCCGGCCGCACCGGCCGCGAAGGACGGCCGGAAGATCCGCTTCGGGATCGAGAGCATCCGGGTCGACAATGCGCACCTGCTGTTCGACGACCGCAAGACCGGCCGCACGCTCGAAGTGAGCCACCTGAACATCGATTCGGGCGCCATCGCACGCGGCCAGCCGGCAAAGCTGGCCCTGTCGGCGAATGTTCGCCTGAACAAGCCGGCCTTCAATGCCGCCCTCACCTTCAGCAGCAGCTTCCTGCCCGACGCCGTCCGGCGCCGCATCGCCTTCACCGACGTCGACGCCAATCTCGATATTTCTCTCAAGGATGCCAAGGTCAAACTGGCCGGCAATATCGACCTCGATCTCGACGTCGACGAATTCGCGGCCGAGCTCAAAGGCCGCATGGACGAGAGCAGCTTCGACGTCAAGGCCGGCCGCCGCGCCGGCCAGTACCAGCTCATGCTCGACGTCGACCAGGTGGACCTGGGCCGCTACAAGGCCAGGCTGGCGCCGGTGGTGGGCGCCACCGATCCGGCGGCGCCCGAAGACGCCGAACCGGTCGACCTGTCGGGCCTGGCGGACCTGCGCGCCAGCGGCAGCATCCACGTCGGCGCGCTCAAGGCCGGCGCCATGAACGCAACCAATGTGCGCGCCGTGCTGCGGTCCGACGCGCACCGGCTCACGCTCGAACCGATCGCGGCCAATATGTACGGCGGCGCGGCGGCCGGTTCGCTGTCCTTCGATTTCACGCGCAGCGCCAGCACGCCGCGCATTACCGTGGTCCAGAACGTGAAGGGCGCGCAAGTGGGGCCGCTGCTGATGGACGCATTCGGCAAGGCACCGGTCGACGGCAAGGGCGACCTGCGCCTGGACCTCAGTTTCGAAGGCGCCAGCGTGGCGCAGATGCGCCAGTCGCTGGCCGGCACCGCCGCGCTGCAGGTGACCGGGGGCGCCGTCAACGGCATCGACGTGGCCGCCATCATCCGCAATGCCGCCGCCGGCACCGGGGCCGCGGCCCTGGCCGACAAGACCGGATTCGCCCACCTGGGCGCCAGCTTCACGGTCGCCAACGGCGTGGCCCACAACGAAGACCTGATGATGCGCGCGCCCCTGCTGTCTGTGGCCGGCACCGGCGACATCGACCTGGCGCGCGAACAGATCGACTTCAACCTGGCCTGCACCCTGGCCGCGACAGGCATCGCCCTGCCGGTCAAACTGT
This sequence comes from Pseudomonadota bacterium, assembly GCA_040388805.1. Lineage (GTDB taxonomy): Bacteria > Pseudomonadota > Gammaproteobacteria > Burkholderiales > Burkholderiaceae_D > Telluria_A. Next base: position 25,314 of record JAZKBE010000082.1, on the reverse strand, counting down.
ACGGCCCGTGGAGCGCGGTCAACTGGCGCGTCGACAGCAAGGTGGTGTCCGGCGCGGCCGTGAAAAAGAAGGCCCAGGACAAGCTGAAGGCGACCATCAAGAGCCTGATCAAACGGCGCGATAGTTTGCGCAAACCGGCACCGGAATGAGCCGCCTTCGGCTAGCGTAAAGGCATCTACGCCAGCGGGAGAGCATCATGTTCGGAAGCACTGTTCTGGAGGTCGTGGTCGGCCTCACATTCTGTTACGCCACGGTGGCGCTCATCGTCAGCACCTTGCAGGAAGCGCTGGCGTCGGCCTTCAAGCTGCGCGCGCGCACCTTGTTCGGCGGCGTGAAAACCATGCTCAACGACGCACTGGCGCGCGCCCTGTACGCGCAGTCGCTGGTCAACCCGCACGGCGAACACCCCTCGTACATCGAACCGCGCGACTTCGCCGCGGCGCTGGTCGACGTCATCCAGACGGTGCCGGGCAACCACGTGCAGCTGGGGCGCGACATCGACGCCCTGGCCGATCCGCAGGTGCGGCGCGCGCTGGCCGGCATCTACCAGCGCGCCGGCAGTGCCGACCAGTTCCGGCCCGAGCTCGCGGCCTGGTTCGAAAGCGCCATGGACCGCGTGTCGGGATCGTACAAGCGGCGCTCGATGATGGCCAGCCTGCTGCTGTCGCTGCTGCTGGCGGTGCTGTTCAACATCGACAGCATCCACCTGTTCCAGGCGCTGTGGCTGCACTCGCCCGAGCCGCCGATCGGCTGGCGCCAATTCCCGCCGGCATTCGACGTGCAGTTTGTGATGAACGTGGCGGGCTGGCTGCTGACGGCGTCCACTGCCCTGTTCGGGGCGCCCTTCTGGTTCGACCTCATGAAGAAGACCGTGCAGCTGCGCGGCACCGGCGCAAAGCCCTAGCAAATCTCCAGCGGCTGTGCCTATGATCTGACGCCACTTCCCTTCGGGATGAAAGTCGGATGAAACGCATGCTCTGCGCTCTGACCGTGCCGGTGCTTGCAGGCGCCGCGCCCGGCCGCCCGTTCTCGCTGGCCGTGCGCGCCGGCGACTACATGCACCTGGCGGGGCAGATGGGCACCGACGAAAAAGGCATGGTTCCGGGCCGATTCGAAGCCCAGTCGCAAATTGTGCCTGGTGGCCGACAAGGGCGGCTTCGTCGGCAGCGTTTGCGCCCACGGCGACATGCCGGGCTACATGCGGGCGTGAAGATCATCGCGGCCACGGACACGGACGGGCGCAGACTACAAGTTCACGCCGCTGCCGAAGGAGTGATCGGCCGATGGGCATCGACCAGGATGCTCGACACCGACACGTGCGGCACCCTTTCGGGCCATTCGTCGCCGGGACCGAACCAGCGCGCCTCGGAAATCTCGCTTTCGTCGATGCGGATCTCGCCGTCGAGGTAATCGGCCGTGAAGGCGATCATCAGCGAATGCGGGAATGGCCATGACTGGCTCGAAAAGTACTTCAGCTTGTGCACCCGCAGGCCCACTTCCTCGTACACTTCGCGGTGCACGGCTTCCTCGATCGATTCGCCCGCTTCCAGGAAGCCCGCCAGCGGCGTGAAGCGCTTGGTGGGCGACTGCGTGTGCAGCGCCAGCAGCACCTGGTCGCCCTTTTTGATCAGCACCATCATGGCCGGCGATATGCGCGGATACGCCAAGTGCGAACAGGCCGCGCATCTGAAGCAGCGCTCGCCGGGAACGAGCAGCATCGGTTCGCCGCAGGCGCCGCAATAGCGGTGCGTGCGCGCCCACTCGGCAATCTGGCCGGCGCGCCCGGCCACGCCCAGCAAGCCGTCGTCCATGACGCCGAACAGCGAACGCAGGGGGCGCCAGGCAAAACCGGGCGGCGGCGCGGTATCGCGTTCCTGCCAGGCCGCCTGGCAGTAACGGTCGCCCATCAGGCCGACCGGCTGGAAGTGCAGCCCCGCCACATTGGCCGCCTTGGGCAGCGACAGGTCTTCCTCGCGCACGAGCAGCTGGCCGCCCTGGAACACGAAGCTCAAGGGGTCGGCGTGGTCTTGCGGAGTCATCAGTGGCGTAAAAGACAAGGGCGTCTGCAGCATGCTTCCAACCTTTCAGTGGGAGTGTGGTGGAATGATACCGCCTTTTTCCAAATGGAATATGAGACCCTTTCCTCCCCTTGTTCGCCCCTTAAAAAGGCCTCGTTGCCCATGCAAACTGGATTAGAATCTTTCTTGGGTAAAAATAGCCTCACTGGGCACTCATGACAAAAAATTCGCAGGCTCAACTCAATGCCTTGCAGCAAGCAATGGCCGCGCAGCGTCCGCTCGCCGGGATCGCGGCCTTGGCCACCGGGCTTGCCGGCCAGGGCGCCCTGCCGATTGTCGAACTGTTCAATGTGTGCGCCGGCCTGAATGCGGCAGGCGACAGCGCCGCCGCGATCGCCCTGTACCGCCTGTGGCTGGCCTCGACCGCCTCGCCGGCCGCGTACGCGGTCATGTTCAACCTGGCCGTCAACCTGGCCGACGTGAAGGACGATGCCGGGGCCGAAGTCCAGTACCGCAAGGCGCTGGAGCTCAATCCCAATTTCATCGAAGCGCTGATGAACCTTGGCACCCTGCTCGAACGCCGGGGCGACCAGGTGGGCGCGCTCACGCACTGGAACCGCATCACGGCGCTGGCCAACCGGGACAATCCGGACAGCCGCGCGTTCTACATCCAGGCCCTGAACAACCTTGGCCGGGTGATGGAGATCCGCAAGCAGTTCCCGGAAGCCGAACAGATGATGACCCAGAGCCTGGCGCTCGACGTCGACCAGCCGAAGGTGCTGACCCACCTGATCCACCTGCGCCAGAAGCAGTGCAAGTGGCCGATCCTGGCGCCCTTGCCGGGCATCGACGAACGCACCATGTTCGAAACCACGTCCGCGCTGGCCATGCTAAGCGCGTCGAGCGACCCGCAAGTGCAGCTGGCCGCCGCGCGCCGCTACGTCGACGAGAAGGTGCTGGCGCCCACCGCGCCGCTGGCGCCCGCCCAGGGCTACAGCCACCGCCGCCTGCGCATCGGCTACCTGTCGTCGGACCTGTGCGCGCACGCGGTGTCGATCCTGACGGCCGAACTGTACGAGCTGCACGACCGCAGCCGGGTGGAGGTATTCGCCTTTTCCTGGAGCCGCGAGGACGGCACGCCGCTGCGCCGCCGCGTGGTGGCCGCCATGGACCGCTACATCCGCATCGACACCATGAACGACGAGGAAGCGGCCAAGTGCATCCGCGCCAATGAAATCGACATCCTGGTCGACCTGCACGGCCTGACCCAGGGCACCCGTCCCGACATCCTGTCGTACCGCCCGGCCCCGGTGCAGGTGACCTACCTGGGCTTCCCCGGTTCGACCGCGCTGCCGTGCATCGACTACGTGGTGGCAGACCGCTTCGTGCTGCCGCCGGAACTGGCGCAGCACTTCACCGAAAAGCCGCTGTACCTGCCCAACTGCTTCCAGATCAACGACCGCCAGCGCGAAATCGGCCCCAAACCGACGCGCGCGGCGTGCGGCCTGCCGGAAGACGCCTTCGTCTTCTGCTCGTTCAACAACAACTTCAAGTTCACCGAAGAGGTGTACGCGGTCTGGATGCGCATCTTGCAGCGCGTGCCGGGCAGCGTGCTGTGGCTGGTGTCGGACCACGAATCGGTGCGCAGCAACCTGCGCATGGAAGCCGGCCGCGCCGGCGTCGATCCGGCGCGCCTGTACTTCGCCGAACGCGTGCAGCCGGCCGACTACCTGGCCCGCTTCCAGGTGGCCGACCTGTTCCTCGACACCATTCCGTTCAATGCCGGCACCACCGCCAGCGATGCGCTGTGGGCCGGACTGCCGCTGCTCACCTGCAGCGAGCGCACCTTTTCGTCGCGCATGGCAGGCAGCCTGCTGCTGGCGGTCGACCTGCCCGAACTGATCACCTACAACCTGCAGGATTACGAAGACAAGGCGGTCGGCCTGGCGCTGGACCCGTCAACGCTGGCCGGCTACCGCGCGAAACTGCACGACAACCGCCTCACCTGCACCCTGTTCGATTCACCGCGATTCGTGCGCGAGCTGGAAGACGCCTTCTTCTCCATCGCCAAGATCGTTCCTTCAAAGGACACTTCCATGAAACTGCCTGCCCAAACCCCGATCATCGATCCGAACAAGGTGCTCAACTTCATGGTGCAGACCACCTGGGGCATCACCGACCCGGTGCGCTTCTACCAGCTGATGGCCGAAGCGCAAACGCTGGTGGTGCCGGGCACCTACCTGGGCGACAACCTGTTCACCTGGGGTAAGGGCAATTCGCCGTTCGAGGACAAGGCCTTCGTGAAGGCCTGGGAATCGAACGTGCAGAACGACGCCGACCGCGCCATCGCGTGGCGCCGCTACATCCTGGCTTGCTCGGCCTATCACTGCGCCCAGCTCGAAGGCGATTTCGTCGAATGCGGCGTGTACCGCGGCACCGGCATCAAGACCATCATCGACTATTTCGGCAAGGACGAATTCACCAAGACCTACTGGGGCTACGACACCTTCGACTACAACCCGGTCGAAGGCCACTCCTTCTCCGGCCAGGAAGACGGCCTGTACGACGAAATCTGCCGCCGCTTCGCCGGCTACGACCAGGTGAAGCTGGTCAAGGGCCTGCTGCCGGCGTCGCTGGTGGACAATTCGCCGGCAAAAATCGCCTTCCTGCACGTGGACATGAACAGCGCCGAATACGAAGTGGCGGTGCTCGAAGTCCTGTTCGACCGCCTGGTCCCGGGCGGCATGCTGATCCTGGACGACTACGAGTGGGCCGGCATCTACCGCGAACAGAAAATGGCGGAGGATGCCTTCTTCGAGAAGCGCAAGTACCGCGTGTTCCCGCTTCCGACCGGCCAGGGCCTGGTCCTGAAACGCTGACCGGCCGCCATGGAACACGTCCTCTTCATCCTCAGCTCGCACGACATCGAACCGGCGCTCTCGCGGGCGCGGGAATATGCGGGTTGCCGCGTCGCCGTGTTCGACCCCTCGCTGCTCGACCAGGTTCGCGCGGGCGGCCTGGAAAACGCCGAGTATGTCGATTTCCCCGGCTGCCCCACCTTTCCCGACCTGCACGACGGCAGCCGCGACATGGCGCTGGCCACCGAGCGCGCGCTGTTCGCCGAGGTAAAGGAGTTCCTGCCGGGCGTGAGCAATTTCTCGTGGCTGCACCTGAACTTCTACTACCTGTTCATCGCCAGCCGCTGGTACACCGCGCTTGGCCTGCAAATCGCCGCCACGTACGAAGAGCGCTTCGGCGACGCCCAGGCCACGGTCTTCATCAACGATAATCCGAGCATGTTCTTCTGGCCGTCCTTCGTGCCGGCGGTGGCGCTGCTCGAGGCAATGCAGTCGCGCGCCATCAGGTTCGAAGGCTTTACCTACGGCGAGCGCGCCGACGAAACCGGCGCCATTCCCATGCTGGTGGGCGGCAAGGTCGACCAGTCCGCGCACTGGGACCTGCTGGTGCACCTGCCGACCTGCCTGCACGACGGCGACTTCCTGAAGAACGAACTGGCCGCCAGCGGCAAGTCGGTCCTGAACCTGCGCGCCAAGTACTGGGACATGCCGGTGCCGGGCACGCTGGACGTGGGCATGACCCAGGTCGAAGGCATGCTGGGCTACCTGTCGCCAGCGGCCAGCGTGCAGCTGGACGACATTTCGGCGCGCCTGTCGGCCCGCATCGACACCCTGCTCGAAGCGCACCTGCGCACGCCGTCCTACCGCACGCGCCAGGTGGCGCAGCTGGTGGCGCTGTACCGGTCGCAGTTCGTCATGCACATGCAGTTGCACGCGTTTTTCCGCACGCGCACCGTGGGCAAGATGCTGATCGCCGACCATGATGCGAATTTCCATGGTCCGCTGCTGGCCTATGCCGAGACCCACGACATTCCGGTGCTGTTTGTGCCGCATTCGAAAACCACGGCCGACATCCAGTACGCCGCCAGCGTGGTCACCTGCCTCACCCACCCGATCCAGGGCGACAGCATTGTCGACGCGCTCGGCGCGCCGGTGCGCAGCCACAAGATGATCTATCCGGAGCGCCTGGAAGGCAGCGGCGCTGCGCCGCGCCCGCTGCGCCGCATCGGCCTGCTACTCAACGCCATTTCGCTCAACGGCGTGCTGGTCACCGAGACCGGCCCCTTCATCGAAGGCGTGCGCCAGGTCGCCGCATGGTGCCGCGCACGCGGTATCGAACTGGTGGTGCGCGGCCGCCCGGGCGCCACCATGTTCAACATGGTCGAGGAAGCCACCGGCGTGAGCATCGCGGACCAGAAAGCCTGCCTGGCCGGATCGCTGGTGGCATTTGCCGCCGACCAGGACCTGTGCATCATGTACGACGCGCCAACGACCGCGGAAATCGACTTCCTGCGCAATTCGGTGCCTATCCTGAACGCGATTCCCGAGCCGCTGGCCAAGTACGAAGCCGTGCTGTCCGATACCAGCGTGGTTCCGCGCGGATCGGTGGCGCAGATCCTGGCGCGGCTCGATTCCTACGTCGACGACGAAGCCGCCTTCCATGCCTTCCGCGTGAAACAGTTCGCTACCTACGCCGGCAGTTTCAAGGATGCGCGGCCATTGCGCGCCCTGCTCGAGAGCACGCTGCCGGCCGACAGTTCCATCCTGTCCGAGCTGACCGTCGTCATCCCGACCTACAACCGGCATGACTCGCTGGCGCGCGCGCTCGAATTCTGGTCCACGCTGGCGGTGCACCTGATCGTGGTCGATGGCGGCAGCACGGCCCTGGACCTGGCGACGCTGGGCAAGCGGCCCGCGAGCCTGCGCTACTTCCATATGCCCGTGTCGATGGAGGAGCGCATCAAGTTCGCGGCCGGCCTGTGCCACACCGAATTTTCGATGCTGGCCTGCGACGACGAATACTTCCTCGGTGGCGGCCTCGCCGCCGCGGCGCAGCAACTGCGCGACGATCCTTCCCTGTCGGCTGCCGGCGGCCGTTGCGCCGCCTTCCTGTACAACGAGCATGGCATGCAGATCGGGACCTTCAAGAACTGCCTGAAGGAGTACAGCGAAACGAGCCCGCTGGCGTCGAACCGGCTCAAGCGCATCACCGACTGCTTCCCGATCCAGTCGGGTTTCTATTATTCGGTGAACCGCACGACGGCGCTCAAGGGCGCGGTCGACATCGCGTTCCGCCAGCGTTTCTCATGCCCGTACGTGCAGGAGATGCTGTATTCGGCCTGCCTGTTCATCCAGGGCGGCATGGTGGGCGTCAAGCCGCTCATGTGGCTGCGCAACGTGCAGGCGCCCATGGTCACCAACGCGCAATGGAACCGTGCGCTCGACTTCGTCGACTGGTACCAGGACCCGCAGTACGCGGCGGAAGTGGCGCAGATGCGCGGCCACCTGGCCGAAATCTACGAACGCCACCTGGCGCAGGGCGAAACGCCTTATCCGCTGGACGACTTTTTCGCCGCGCTGATCGGCTTCGACCTGCAGCAGCGCGAAGGCACCATCGAAGGCGAAAAATTCCATTTGTTCGGACTCGACGAATTCCTGATCCTGAGCCGCCAGCACGGCCTGCCGATCGACGAGCCGTCGATCCGGGTCGCGGACCGGGTCGAACTGGAGGCGCAGGTCGCCGCCAGCCCCATTATGCAAGCGAAAGCGCGAGGCACCGTGTGGTAACCAACAACCCAACGCAAAGGAACCTCCCATGAAAGCCGTCATCCTTGCCGGTGGCCTTGGCAGCCGCATCAGCGAAGAATCGCACCTCAAGCCCAAGCCCATGATCGAGATCGGCGGCCACCCGATCCTGTGGCACATCATGAAGACCTATTCGCACCACGGCATCAACGATTTCGTGATCTGCCTGGGCTACAAGGGCTATGTGATCAAGGAATTCTTCGCGAACTACTTCCTGCACACGTCGAACGTCACCTTCGACATGGCCAACAACAAGATGGAAGTGCACCAGCACTACGCCGAACCATGGCGCGTGACCCTGATCGACACGGGCGCCGACACCATGACCGGCGGACGCCTGGCCCGCATCCGGCCCTACCTGGACGACGACGCCTTCTGCATGACCTATGGCGACGGCGTCAGCGACATCGATATCGCGGCCAGCGTCGTCTTCCACCGCAATCACGGCAAGAAGGCCACCATCACCGCGATCCAGCCGCCGGGCCGCTACGGCGCGCTGAACATGGACGGCGACATCGTGCGCAGCTTCCAGGAAAAGCCTGCCGGCGACGGCGCGTGGATCAACGGCGGCTTTTTCGTGCTCGAGCCTTCCGTGCTCGACTACATCGACGGCGACGCGACGATCTTCGAAGACAAGCCCCTGCAGCGGCTCGCCGCCGACGGCGAACTGCAATCGTTCCGCCACACCGGCTTCTGGCAAGCCATGGATACCCTGCGCGACAAGAACCAGCTCAACGACCTGTGGGCGGCAAATCCACCCTGGAAGGTCTGGAAGTGAGCCTGCCGGGGAACCTGTTCGGCGGCAGCTACCAGGGCCGGTCCGTGTTCGTCACGGGGCACACCGGCTTCAAGGGCAGCTGGCTGGCATTGTGGCTGGAGCAGATGGGCGCCGTCGTTCACGGCTTCGCGCTCGACCCGGCCACGCAGCCGAACCACTGGGACAAACTGGCCCTGGCCAGCGACGAAATCCGCGGCGACATTCGCGAGGCATCGGTGCTGCGCACGGCGCTGAAAGTGGCGCAGCCCGACATCGTGTTCCACCTGGCAGCCCAGCCGCTGGTGCGCCGCTCCTACCGCGATCCGCTGGAAACCTGGTCGACCAACGTCATGGGCACGGCCAACCTGCTCGAAGCCTGCCGCCACACGCCAGGCGTGCGCGCGATCGTCGTGGTCACCACCGACAAGTGCTACCAGAACCAGGAATGGGACTGGGGCTACCGCGAAAGCGATGCGCTGGGCGGGCATGACCCGTATAGCGCCTCCAAGGCCGGCGCCGAACTGGTGGCCGCGAGCTACCGCAGCGCCTTCTTCAACGAGCCCGATGCGCCCCTGATGGCCACGGCGCGTGCCGGCAATGTGATCGGCGGCGGCGACTGGTCGGAAGACCGCCTCATTCCCGACCTGGTGCGCGCGATCGAAGCGGGCGTGCCGCTGGAAGTGCGCTCGCCGCGCTCCACCCGCCCATGGCAGCACGTGCTCGAATCGCTGAGCGGCTACCTGATCCTGGGCCAGAAACTGCTGGCCGGCGAACAGGCTTTCGCGCAGTCATGGAATTTCGGCCCGCCCGCGGAAGGCAACCGCTGCGTGGCCGACGTCCTGCAAGGCCTCGCCGAGCACTGGCCCGCCCTGACCTGGCAGGATGCCAGCACCACCGGCCCGCATGAAGCGCGCCTGCTCTACCTGGACAGCAGCAAGGCGCGTTCGCGCCTGGACTGGCATCCCGTGTGGAGTTTCGACGACATGCTGATGGCCACCGCCGACTGGTACCGCCAGTGCGCGCTGGACGGCACCGTGGCCACGCGCGAGCAACTGGCAGCCTATGTGAACGCAGCGCGCGGCGCCGGCCTGTCCTGGGCATCGTCATGAACATCGACGCGACGCCGATCGAAGGCCTCGCGGTCGCATCGGGCGGCGCACGGGCCGACCAGCGCGGCTCGTTTGCGCGCCTGTTCTGCGAACGCGAACTGGCGCCTGTCATTGGCGCGCGCCGCATCGTGCAGTCGAACCTGAGCAGGACGAATGCGGTTGGCGCCGTGCGCGGCCTGCATTTCCAGCACCCGCCCCACGCCGAAATGAAACTGGTGCGCTGCCTGCGTGGCCGCGTGCTCGACGTCGCGGTCGACCTGCGCGCAGGCTCGGCGACGTTCCTGCAGTGGTTCGGAGAAGAGCTCACGCCCGGCAACGGTCGCATGATGATCATTCCCGAAGGCTTCGCACATGGCTTCCAGGTGCTCGAGCCGGACAGCGAAATGCTGTACCTGCACACCGCCTTCTACGACGCGCCTTCCGAAGGCGGCCTGCGCTACAACGATCCGCGCCTTGCCATAGACTGGCCGCTGCCGGCAGTGGACCTGTCCGAGCGCGACCAGCACCATCGACTCATTCCAACCGACTTTGCGGGAATAACCCTATGAAATGCCGTCATTGCGACCACGCGCTCGAGCATGTATTCCTCGACCTCGGCTACGCACCGCCTTCGAATTCCTACGTCAGCGACCTGACCAAACCCGAAGCGTACTACCCGCTCAAGCTGTATGTGTGCGACAACTGCTGGCTGGTACAGACCATCGACTACGCGGCCCGCTCCGAGCTGTTCTCGCACGACTACGCCTACTTTTCGTCGGTCTCGCAAAGCTGGCTCGATCACGCGGCGCGCTATGCGGCCATGATCACCACGCGCCTGGGGCTTGGCCGCGACAGCCACGTGATCGAGCTGGCATCGAACGACGGCTACCTGCTCAAGAATTTTGTCGCCGCCGGCATTCCATGCCTGGGCATCGAACCGACCGACAGCACGGCGGCGGCAGCCGAGGCGCTCGGCATTCCGGTGCTGCGCGAATTCTTTGGCGCCACGCTGGGCCAGCGCCTGGCCGGCGAAGGCCGCAAGGCCGACCTGATCATCGGGAACAACGTGTTCGCGCACGTCCCGGACATCAACGACTTCACCGCCGGCATGAAGCTCGCGCTGAAGCCGGGCGGTACGATCACCCTCGAATTCCCGCACCTGATGCGCCTGATCGAGCAGACCCAGTTCGATACCGTCTACCACGAGCATTTCTCCTATCTGTCGCTCGACGCGGTCAGCCACATTTTCCAGCAGGCCTGCCTGAAGGTATGCGACGTGGAGCAGCTGCCCACCCACGGCGGCAGCCTGCGCGTATATGGCTGCCACCAGGACGACCTGCGTGCGCCGACCAGTGCGGTGGGCGAGGTGCTGGCGCAGGAGCGCGCGCACGGCCTGCGCGACCTGGCCACGTATGCCGCATTCCAGGCGCGCGCCGACCGCGTCAAGGACGACCTGCTGCAATTCCTGATCGAACAAAAGCGCGCCGGCAAATCGGTGGCCGCATATGGCGCGGCGGCCAAGGGATGCACGCTGCTGAACTACGCGGGCGTGAAGCCCGACCTGCTCTCCTTCGTCTGCGACGCCGCGCCGTCGAAGCAGTACAAATTTTTGCCCGGCACGCACATCCCCATCCTGCCGCCTGCCGCGCTGGCCGAACGCCGTCCCGACTTTGTCGTGATCCTGCCATGGAATATCGCGGCCGAAGTGATGGCGCAGCAGGACGTCGTGCGCAGCTGGGGCGGCAAGTTCGTCGTCGCCGTGCCGGAGCTGAAGATCTCATGAAAATCCTGGTCACCGGAGCGAGCGGTTTCATCGGCGCGCACCTGGTGCCCCTGCTGCTGGCGCGTGGCCACCAGGTCACGGCGCTGGGACGCACGCGCGTTGACGGCGTGGACTTCATCGCCCACGATATCCACGCGGCCCCCATCGCCATCGCGCCGCAGGACATGGTCATTCATCTCGCGTGGCAGGGCCTGCCCAACTACGGCAAGCTTTTCCATTTCGAAGACAACCTGCCGGCCGACTACCGCTTCCTGAAGTCGCTGGGCGCCCCGCGCCTGCTGGTGACAGGCACCTGCTTCGAGTACGGCATGCAAAGCGGCTGCCTGCGCGAAGACATGCCCACCGACCCCGCCAATCCGTATGCGCTGGCCAAGGACACGCTGCGCCGCTTCCTGCAGGCGCTGCAGAAGGAACAGCCGTTCACGCTGCAGTGGGCGCGCCTGTTCTACATGCATGGCCCGGGACAGATGCCCGGCAGCCTGCTGGCGCAGCTTGACCGCGCCATCGACGAAGGCGCCCCTTCATTCAACATGTCGGGCGGCGCGCAGTTGCGCGACTACCTGCCCGTGGCCGAGGTGGCGCGGCGCCTGGCCCTGCTGGTCGACCGTCCGCAATGCGATGGCGTCGTCAATGTATGCAGCGGCAAGCCGGTTTCCGTGCGGGCGCTGGTCGAGGAACATATCGCGAAACGCGGTGCGCGGATCAAGCTCAACCTGGGCCACTACCCCTATCCGGCGCATGAACCGATGGAGTTCTGGGGCGACGCCAGCCGGATCGCGCAACTGGAAGGAAAGCCATGACACTGGACCAATACATCGCACGCCAGCTCGACAACATGTTCCCCGAAGGCGGCTACGACGCCGACCTGGCGCTGGTGGCGCCGCTGATGGAAGGCGCGATGCAGCGCATGCATCCCATCCTGGCATCGGTCGGCGCATTCAGCCCTGATGCCTTCAACCGCTTCAATTCGCTGCAGTACACAAGCTTGCTATACCTGGTGGGGAACGAGGAATATCGCCGCAACGGCCACTCGGTGCTGGCCAGCCGCCTGTTCTACCTGAACCGCGCGCTCAATGCGATCGACCTGTTTTATGCGGTCGAGCTGCCGGAAGTGTTCTTCATTTCGCACGGCCTTGGCGCGGTGCTGGGGAACGCGACGTATGGCAACCGGCTCGTGATTTTCCAGAACGTGACGGTGGGCCGGGTTGGCCAGGACCGGCCTACGCTCGGGAACAATATCGTGCTCTATCCGGGCGCCGTCGTGACGGGCAATTCGAGAATCGGGAACAACTGCGTGGTATCGGCCGGCACCGTGGTGCATGGCATGGAGATGCCCGACGATACGGTCGCCGTGCGGCGCGGGGATGGCGTTCAGCTCTTCCCGCGCCGCAAGGACTTCATTTCCAATTACCTCAGACCTGATGCCCCGGGTTGAAATCGCGCAGGAACTTGTTCAGCGGCGTATCGAGATCGGCGAAATAGGCCGTCAGCGTCTGGCGCTGGTATGAACGGGGCCGCCCCACCGCGTGGAAGGTGCGGGTATTGAACAGGATGACGTCGCCCGGCTCGCCGGTCAGCTCCACCGTGTTCGGCTTGGCCTTGTTGTAGTAGTGGTAGGGGATATCGCCGAAGCCCTCTTCCGAATACATCGAAAAATCGATCAGGCGGCGCTGGCCTTCGAAGCGGTGCGTGCCCGGCACGATTTTCATCGGCCCGTTCTCGCTCGTGACCGGATCGATCAGGATCATCGCCTTGATCTGGTCGCGCACGAAGTCCTGGTGCCACCACTGCATTTCATACTCGGTCGTCGGCTGCATATTGTCGACCACGACCAGCGTCGGCTTGACTTCCTGCGTGATCCCGAAAGTCCGTGTCAGGATATCGCCGAACAAGCCGCCAGCCAGGAAGGCATTGAGCGCCGGCGGCAGGTAATCCGGATTCATGCCCGCGCGGTAGTGCGTGACCAGGGGCCGCGACCAGATCTGGCCGCCCACCGTTGCGTCGTATGCGCCGACCGAAGGATCGAGTTTCTCGCCGCTGGCCTTGATCTGCTGCGCCTTGATGCGCAGCTGGTCCAGCGCCTCGGCGTCGTTGAACAGTCCCCTCAGTATCACCATGCCGTCGCGCCGCAGCAGCTCGACCACCTGGGTCAGCACGGCTTCGCGCGGGGTGTCGTCGCGCGGCGCCAGCGGCGCTACCGGATTGTTGGCCGCGATCTCGTCGAGCGCTTCGCAAAACAGCGTGTAGTTGCCGCGCAGGGTGGCAACCGCTTGCGCCCGGTCCATCGCATACAGGGTCTCGAGTGCGCTCATGCCGGTCAGCTCCGCTTGTATTTCTGCTGGTCGGCCAGCGCCAGGTGCACGTCGCCATAGCTGGACGAACCGCCCCAGATATTATCCTTGAACCACTTGCCGTTCTCGATCCACCACACGCGCGGATCGCGGAACTTGTCGGCGGTCTGCCAGAATTCTTCCTCCGACATGTCCACGTATTCCAGCCAGTACTGCAGGTCGTCCGAAACGACGTGGTCGTACTTGCGCACCATTTCGACAGCTTCTTCGCGCGTCATGTAGCCGGTGCGCACGTCCTTCGAGCTGTGGTCCGAACCGCGGCCGTAGCCGAACTTGACGAACTTGAGCAGGTCGTGGATGCCGTTCTCGTAGCGGTCGTCCAGGTTGGACGCGGTGCGGTAGGTACGGTCGAACGGCTTTTCGGCCGCCTTCCAGCCATACAGGTCCTTCATCATCTGGGTGTGCTTGTAGGGATCCCACTTGAAGAAGTTACCGATGTACAGGCCGCGCACGCCGGTTTTCAGGATCGCGTCGTCGCTCGGGTACTTGGCCCAGGACAGGTCGCTTTCCTTGAGCGGCTCCCGCGGGTCGTTCAGCATGTCGTACCATTCGAAGCCGCGCAGGCCGTGCTCGTGGCGCACGCGCGCCGAGAATTCGACGAAGTCGTCCGGCTCGTACATGCCCGAGATATCCCATGCGATTTCGCCCCACACCATCAGCTGGATATTGAAGCGCGCCGCCATCTGGATCGGGAACGTGAAAATGCCGCAGTGGGCGTGCCAGTTCATGTCGCCCATCTTGCGGAAGCACAGGCGGTTGAGCTTTTTCAGCACTTCGGTGCTCGGCCCCATCACCAGGTGGTCGACATTGAACACTTCGCGCATGCGGTCGCGGTTGTAATTGCCCTCGGGGAGGTAGTTATTCCCGTGGTAGGTCACCAGCAAGGGCTTGAGGCCGTATTCGGCCACGATCACGTGCGTCTGGTAGTAGCTGTCCTTGCCGCCGCTGACCGGGATGATGCAATCGTAGTCCGAGGTCTTGTTCTTGCGGATCTCTTCGACGTTCTTCTCGAACAGCGCGCGGCGCTTGTCCCAGAACGCGGGCGTCAGCTCCTCGAACGCTTCGGCGGTGCGGCAGCTGGCGCACACGCCTTCGTCGTCGACCGACAGGTTGACCGTCACAAACGGGTAGGTGCAGCGCGCGCAGTATTGCATTGAGCGGTAGTTCATGTCGATTCCTCAGATTTCCAGCAATTCGGGCGACCTGACATTCAGGCCTTGTTCAAACAGGTGCTTCTTGGCCAGGTAGACACTCTGGTCGCTGTAGTGAAAGATGTTGGCCGCGGCCACAGCATCAACGCGGGTCTGCTGCAGCGCTTCGGCAAAGTGGCCCCACTCGCCCACGCCGCCGCAGGCGATCACGGGAATGCGCACGGCGCTGCCCACTTCGTCGAGCAGGGGAATGTCGTAGCCGTTTTTCATGCCGTCGCGGTCGATGGAGTTGAGCAGGATTTCGCCCGCGCCCAGCTCCTGCACGCGGCGCGCCCACTCGGCGGCGGTGTAGGGTGTCGCTTCGCGGTTGCCGTCGCGGCGCACGCGGTGCACGCCGTCTTCTTCCAGGCGCACGTCCATCGACACCACGATGCACTGGGCGCCGAATTCGCGCGCGGCCTGTTCGATGAAGTCGGGCTGGTCGAGCGCCATGGTGTTGATCGAGATCTTGTCGGCGCCCAGCGACAGGCGCTTTTCGATATCCTGCAGCGAACGGATGCGGCCACCCACGGTGATCGGCATGAAGGCCGCCTTCGATACATCTTCGATGATGTCGAATATATTGTCGCGGTTGTGGTGGCCCAGGTCGTCGCGGCGCATGTCGTGCGTATCGTCGCGCGAAATGTCCAGGTAGACCAGTTCGTCCGAGCCCCACTCCGACAGGCGCTTGACGGCCGTGATCGGGTTGCCCAGGTTCTGGTAGCGCTTGAACTGCTTGCTCTGCACAAGGAAGCCGTTGCGCAGAAGGAGCACGGGAATGACGCGGTTCTTTTTCATGTCATCGCCAAGAAATTCTTGGCCAGCTTGATGCCGGCGCGCTGGCTTTTCTCGGGGTGGAACTGGACGCCATACACATTGTCGCGGCCGATGGCGGCGCAGAACTGCTGTCCGTAGTCGGTGGACGCCAGCACCGACGCCGGATCCGACGGAAGAAAGGCGAAACTGTGCACGTAATAGAAATCGGGCGCGTTTTCCAGGCCGTTCAGCAGCGGCGACTGCTGGCGCACGTCGATATTGTTCCAGCCGATATGCGGCAAGGGGAAGTCGCCCGAATCGAGCTTGCGCGTGTCGCCGCCTATCCAGCCCAAGCCCGGCGTTTCGCCGAACTCGAAGCCGCGGTCGGCCAGCACCTGCATGCCCACGCAGATGCCCAGGAAGGGCTTGCGCTCCTGCCGCACCACGCGGTCGAGCACGTCGAGCGGCAGGCGCTCGTGGATGCGGCGCATGGCGGCGGCAAAAGCGCCCACGCCGGGCAGCACCACGTGCGTGGCGTCCTCGATATCCTGCGGGGCGTTCGAGACTTTCACATTGTCGGACAGCGACGCGAGCAGGTTGTACACCGACTTCACGTTGCCCGATCCGTAATCAAGAATGCAGATGCGGCTCATCCGATCAGTTCCCATTGCAGTGCCGTGCCACGCGCGATCGCGGTCTTGGCGGTGCGTCCCAGGACGGCGTCCAGGTGCTTGGGCGCCAGGCCCATGCCGGGCCGGATGGCGCGCACGTTGGCGGGCGTGAACCGTTCGCCGGCGGCGATGTCGGCACTCACGTACAGCGAACGGCGGAATTTGAGCGAGGGCTGTTCGGCGCTGCTGGCGCCGTAGCTCACCTTGCCCAGGGCTTGCCAGGCGCGCTCGGTTTCCACCACCAGGGCGCGCATTTCGTCGGGCTCGAGCGAGAAGGTGGAATCGACGCCGCCATCGGCACGCGCCAGGGTGAAATGCTTTTCGATGACGGACGCGCCCAGCGCCACGCTGGCCACCGACACGCCGGTGCCCATGGTGTGGTCGGACAGGCCCACTTCGCAGCCGAACAGCTCGCGCAGGTGCGGAATGGTCAGGATATTGGTGTTGGCGGGCGTGGCCGGGTAGGTGCTGGTGCACTTGAGCAGGACCAGGTCCTTGCAGCCGGCGGCGCGCGCCGCGCGCACCGATTCGTCAAGTTCGGCCACGCTGGCCATGCCAGTCGAGATGATCATCGGCTTGCCGGTGGCGGCCACCTTGCGGATCAGCGGAATGTCGGTGTTCTCGAAGGAGGCGATCTTGTAGCAGGCCACGTCCAGCTTTTCAAGGAAGTCGACCGCAGTGTCGTCGAACGGGGTGCTGAACGGGATCATGCCCAGGGCGCGCGCGCGTTCGAAAATGGGCGCATGCCATTCCCACGGCGTGTGCGCCTCCTGGTACAGGCTATACAGCGTACGCCCGTTCCACAGCGACTTGGGATCGTTGATCTTGAAGTCGCCGATGTCCAGGTCGAGCGTCATCGTGTCGGCGGTATAGGTCTGGATCTTGAGCGCGTGGGCGCCACTGCGGGCCGCTGCCTCGACGATTTCCAGGGCGCGGTCGAGCGACTGGTTATGGTTGCCCGACATCTCGGCAATCACGAAAGGCGCGGCGCCGGCGCCGACGGTGCGGTGTTCAATCAGCATGATGGAGTAATCCGTTTTGCAAAAGTCGTCGAATGTTCACTAAAGCCCGCGCCCACGAAGGCGGCGCGCGATGCCTGGTTGCCCGCCATGACGCGGGCGTGGATGGTGTCCACCTTGTCCGCCCAGTGCTGCGCAATCCACTCGCTGCCGCGTTCAATCAGGGCCCTGCCCAATCCTTGCCCTATGAAATCCGGTGTCAGGTAAATCGAAATCGTCGCTACCTGACCTTCACGATCATAGCGCAAGACGCCCGCTACATGTCCGTCGACTTCGCCCAGGACGATGCTGCGGTCCGGGTTGGACAAGGTGGCATGAAACCAATGGCGGTGCTGCTCGATGGGGATTGCCTCACTGTTGCCTGAAAAACGGCGCACGATGTCCGCATTGCGCCAGGTCCAAAGGTCATCACAGTCGCTGGCAGTGGCGGCGCGCAGGCTGATATGGCGCTCGGCCAGCAGGGCGCGCGCAACGCGCGCGGCGCCGCCGCCGTCGACAGTGTCATGGCTGGCGCGCGCCAGGTACTGCAGCAGCGGCGGGCTGGCCAGCGCCAGGCCGATGGTGTGGTGGATCATGGCGCTGTCGACATGCGATGCCGCGCCCAGGTACAGCACCCGACCCTGGCGTGCCATTTCGGTACTGCCGCCGTCCTGGTTGGAGGCCACGCCGATGACAATGCTCGGCAGACCAAGGCAGCAGCGTTCCCACATGGCGCCGCCGCCGGCGCCGATGGCCAGGTCGCTGGCCGCCATCAGTTCGGCAATGTTGCTGACCTGGCAGTGCAGGCGCGCGTTCGGCAGCGCGGCGCATTGCCGTTCGAGCGCGGCGCGGTTCGGATTCGAACCGCCGATGACGACGTCGACTTCGAGATCATGCCCGGCCAGGGCATCGAGCACCTTGCCGGTCTGGTTTTCGCCGTCGGCGCCACCCAGGAAGACGAATACGCGCCGCACCGTGCCATCGCGCTCGCGCAGGCCGGCGCGGGCAAGGGCGAATTCGGGGCGCAGCAGGGCGAATGTGGGGCCGAGCAGCTTGGTGCTTTCGATGGGAACCAGCGCTTCGTAGCGCTCTTCGAACCCCGCTGCCATGTTCTGGTCGAGCAGCAGGTCGCAGGCATGCGGGCGGTCCGCCAGGTCGTCGATGGCCATGATGCGGCGCGCGCCCGGGCGCACGGCGCGTTCCCAGCGGGCGTCGAGCGCATAGTGGTCGACGATCAGCCACTCCACGTCCGGCGGCATGGCCGCCAGGGTCTGGACGGCGTCGTCTTCCCAGGTGGCGCCAAGCCAGTGGTGGTGGCCGCCGGTGTCGGGCTGCGCCCGCGCTTCGGCCAGGCGCACGACGGCGTAGCCGCGCGCGGCAATGCGCTCGCAGGAGTGGCCCGCGTGCGGACGGCACAGGAAGGTGATGTCGGCGCCGGCCGCCCGCAGGCGGTCGGCCAGGGTCAGGCAGCGCTCGACATGGCCGGTGCCGATGGCCAGCGATGCGTCGGTGCGGATCGCGACTTTCATTTGGCGGCGTACGCCAGTTCGGCGCGCGTCCAGTCGTCGGGCGTGTCGATATCGACCGCGCGCCATTCCGGGATCACCAGGCCGCGTCCATTGACGTGCGGCGACTGGCCCGACAGCCAGGCGGGGGCCGTACCCCAGTAGAACTGGCCGGCGTCGTAGTACGCCGGCTCCAGGTCCTGGGTGCGGGTGCGCACGTTTTCCGGGTACATGGGCGACATGATGCCGGCCGCGTCGCGCCGCATGGCGCGCTGCACGGCGGCCGGAAACGGCGCCACGGCGAAGGCATAGTCGGCGTCAGCCAGCAGGGCGTGGGCCCGGATCAGGTCGTCGGCCAGCAGCAAGGGCACGCCGGGGTAGATGCAGCAGACATGGTCGGCGACCCAGCCAAGGGAAGCACAGGCGCGGATGGCGGCGGCAATCACCGGCACCGTGCCGGCATGGTCGTCGGACAGTTCGGCCTCGCGCATGAAAGGCACTTCGGCGCCCAGCGAACGGGCCACTGCGGCAATTTCGTCGTCGTCGGTGGAGACCACGATATGGTCAAACAGGCCGCAGGCGCGCGCGGCGTCGATGGCGTAGGCGATCATGGGACGGCCGGCGAATGGCTTGATGTTCTTGCGCGGGATGCGTTTGCTGCCGCCGCGCGCAGGAATCACGGCCAGTTTCACGACAGTGCGCTCCGCACCGCGGCGACCACCTGGTCCTGTTCCGCGTCCGTCATGCCGAAGAACATGGGCAGGCTGATGGCGCCCGCGTAATAGGCTTCGGCCTGCGGGAAGTCGCCCTTCGAAAAGCCCAGGTCGCGGTAGTAAGGCTGCGTATGGACCGGAATGTAATGCACGTTCACGCCGATGCCCTGCGCGCGCAGGGAGTCGAACACGGCGCGCCGGCGTTCGGGCGCCACGTGGATCGGATACAGGTGGAAGGCCGACTTGCCGTATGCCGCCTGCACTGGATGGGTGAGCGCCATGCCTTCGAACAGTTGGTCGTACCTGGCCGCCAGCGCGCGCCGGCGCGCCACAAACTGGTCAAGGCGCGCCAGTTGCGACAGGCCCAGCGCGGCCTGCATGTCGGTGATGCGGTAGTTGTAGCCCAGGCCATGTTGCTCGTAGTACCACGGGCCTTCGCCCTTGTCGTCCAGCGACGCCGGGTCGCGTGTCATGCCGTGCGAACGCAGCAGGCGCAGCGATTTGTCGAGTCTGGCGCTGTTGGTCATGACCATGCCGCCTTCGGCCGTGGTCAGGATCTTCACCGGATGAAAACTGAACACCGCCATGTCGCTGTAGGTGCAGTTGCCGACCTTGCCGTCGTGGTAGTCGGCGCCGACGGCGTGCGAAGCGTCTTCGATGACCGAAAAGCCGTACTCGCGCGCCAGCGCGGCAATGCCGGCCATGTCGCAGGACTGGCCGCCGAAGTGCACGGGAATGACGATCTTGGGCAGGCGGCGCTCGGCGCGTGCCTGCATCAGCTTGTCCTCGAGCGCGTGCACGCTCATGTTGTAGGTGTGCTTGTCGGTGTCGACGAAATCGACGTCGGCGCCGCAATAGCGCGCGCAGTTGGCCGACGCCAGGAAGGTGTTCGGCGACGTCCACACGATGTCGCCGGGGCCCGCGCCCAGCGCCATGCAGGCGATGTGCAGGGCCGCGGTGGCGTTGGCCACGGCCACGCCGTGCTTCGCGCCGCAGTAGGCGGCCAGGCCGTTCTCGAACGCGTCGATATTCGGACCCTGGGTAATCCAGTCCGAGCGCAGGACCGCCGCAACCGCGGCGATGTCGACGTCCGAGATCGACTGGCGGCCGTAGGGAATCATTCTTCGCTGCCTTCCTTGATCAGTTTCGTAATCTGCTCGACGTTCAGGAATTCCGGATTGGTGCCCGAATTGTATTCAAAGCCGTCCGGCACCGGCGTGCCCGCCTCGCCCTTGTTGTTCTTGGCGTAGTCCACTTCCAGCGCGAACGAGATCGACGGCTTGATGACGAAGTGGTCGTGGAATTCCAGCGTCAGGTGCGAATCGTCGAACGGGCACATGATCTCGTGCAGTTTTTCGCCCGGGCGGATGCCGATGATTTTCAAGGGCAGGTCGGGCGCCATGGCCTTGGCCAGGTCGAGGATGGTGGCCGAGGGAATTTTCGGGATGAAGATCTCGCCGCCGTGCATGCGCTCGAAATCCTTGAACACGAAGTCCACGCCGTCCTGCAGCGTGATCCAGAAACGCGTCATGCGTTCGTCGGTGATCGGCAGTTCCGTCACGCCCTGCGCCAGCAGCTTCTGGAAGAAGGGAATGACCGAGCCGCGCGAACCGACCACGTTGCCGTAGCGGACCACGGAAAAACGGGTGCGGCGTTCGCCCACCATGTTATTGGCCGCGACGAACAGCTTGTCCGACGCCAGCTTGGTGGCGCCGTACAGATTGATCGGATTGGCGGCCTTGTCGGTCGACAGGGCGATGACCTTTTCCACGCCCGAGGCCAGCGCCGCCTGGATCACGTTCTCGGCGCCGTAGATATTGGTCTTGATGCACTCCATCGGATTGTATTCGGCCACCGGCACGTGTTTGAGCGCGGCCGCGTGGATCACGAAATCGACGCCATCCATGGCTTGTTTCAGGCGCGCCTGGTCGCGCACGTCGCCGATGAAGTAGCGCATCTGCGGCGCATTGTAGGTCTGCGCCATTTCGTACTGCTTCAGTTCGTCGCGCGAATAGATGATCACCTTCTTCGGCTTGTAGCGCGCGAAGATCGTCTTGACGTACTGCTTGCCGAAGGAACCGGTGCCGCCAGTGATGAGGATGGTTTTGTTGTCGAACATGAGATCTTCCAATCCAGAAAAAGAGTGCGCGCTATACACATTATGCCGCGTTAGCCCGGGTTACGGCTCCCGAATCGATTCATCCATCGATTTCATGAGCGGCCACAGGATGTAGGACATGACCGTGCGCTTGCCGACCACGATCTCGGCCTTCATGGTCATGCCGGGAAGCAATCGCGCATGGGGCGACATCTGCTTCAGTTCGGTCGTCGTCAGCGCCACGCGGGCCAGGTAATAGGCATCCAGGCCATCGCCGCTGTTGACGTCGCGCTTGAAGGCGTCGCCGCTGATGGTGCGCACGGTGCCCTTCAGGCCGCCATGTTTTTGATACGGAAAGGCATCCAGTTTTACCTGGGCGAAATGGCCGGGACGGATGTAGCCGACGTCGATCGAATCGATCTGCACTTCCGCCTCCAGCGCGCTGCCGAGCGGGACCAGGGTGAAAAAGGTTTCCGCCTCGCGCACGATGGAGCCCGGCGAGAGCTTGGCGATTTCCAGCACCACCGCATCCTGGGGCGCGACCAGGCTGATCATGGCGTTGCGGCGGTCGGCCTTGCTCAGCTGCTCGCGCAGGCTGTCGCGTTCGCGGCCGATGCCCAGCATGTCTTCCATGGCGCGCTGGCGCCAGCTGTTGCCGAAGGCCGCCTTTTCGGCCAGCAAGGCCGACAGCTCGCGTTCGATTTCCTGCTCGCGGTTCTTGGTCAGCAATTGATCGCGCTCCACTTCGAGCCGCTTGTCCTGGGCTTCCAGCACGCGGATGCGGGCGCCGTACTGCTGGGCCACCAGCTTTTCCTGCATGGTTTCGATTTCGCGCACCGACTTCAGGCGCGCTTCCAGCACGGCCTGGTCGCGCCGGTTGGTCAGCAGCGACGCGCGCAGGCGCTCCACGTTTTCATTGATGCGGCGCACCTGGGCGTCGAAATTGGCCTTGCGCTCGATGGCCAGGCGCGACTGCAGGCGGCTGTCGTCGTCGCCGGTGGCGGCCGCCCCGGGGGTGCCGGCCAGTTCGGACGTCAATGCCGCGGTCTGGGTTTCCAGGCTGCGCAGCTTGGCGCGCAATTGTTCCTCGTCGGCCTTGGCGAAGGTGGCGTCGAGGGTGGCCAGCAGCTCACCCTTTTTCACGATCTGGCCCACGCGCACGGGAATCGACTTGACGATGGCCGTTTCCAGCGGCTGCACCACGATATTGGGCAGCGGATTGATCAGGCGGCCGCGCGCGGTGACCACCTGGTCGACCTGCGAAAAGCTGGCCCACAGGACGGCCAGGATCAGCGCCGCCGTCAGCAGCGGCAGCGTGATGCGGGCGAAGGCGGGCAGCGGGCGCTGCTCGATCTCGTCCGCGTCCGGCAGGAAGTCGACGTCGGCCTTGCCCGTCTTCTTTTTCACAGGTGGCTTGTCTGTTGGTTCCATAAATGCTGATAAGTTGAGCAACGGGACAACAGTTCACCATGGGTGCCGCTGTCCATCAGGCTGCCGTGCTGCATGACCAGGATGGCGTCCGCATTGACCAGGGTCGAGAGGCGGTGGGAAATCATGATCACCGTGCGGCCGACGGCAATGCGTCCCAGGTTGCGGATGAAAATGGCTTCGCTTTCGGGATCGAGCGCGCTGGCGGCCTCGTCCAGCACCAGGATGCGCGGCTTGGCCAGCAGGGCGCGCGCGATCGACAGGCGCTGCTTCTGGCCGCCGGACAGGTTGGCGGCGTTTTCTTCCAGCAAGGTGTCATAGCCTTGCGGCATGCGTTCGATGAATTCATCGGCGCCGGCGGCCTGGGCCGCTTCGACGATTTCCTCGAAGGTGGCGTCCGACTTGGTGGCGGCGATGTTTTCGCGCACGGTGCCGCGGAACAGGAAGTTTTCCTGCAAGACCACGCCGATCTGGCGGCGCAGGTGCTGCAGCTCGATTTCGCGGGCATCGATGCCGTCGAAGCGGACGATGCCTTCCTGGACCGCGTACAAGCCCTGGATCAGCTTGGTCAGCGTGGTCTTGCCGGAGCCGCTGCGGCCCACGATGCCGACCACGGTACCGGCATTGATGGTGAAGGTGGCGCGGTCGAGCGCGGTGGTGGCCGAGCCCGGATAGCGGAAGGTGACCTGGTCGAAGGCGATGGTGCCGGCCAGCTGGGGCCGCAGGCCGCCGGCGCCCAGGCGCCCTTCCGGCGCGCGGTTCATCACTTCGCCCAGCATGCGCACCGACAAGGCCGTCTCCTGGTATTCATTGACCAGGCCGACGATGGCGATCAGCGGCTGGACCACGCGCGCGGTCAGCATCTGGAAGGCGATCAGCGCGCCCACCGACAGGGTTTGCGCGAACACTTCCTGGGCGCCCACGATGATGATGGTCACCGGCAGCAGCTTGCCCAGCAGGTCGGTGATGGTATTGCCGGCGATGGAAATCTGGCCGACCTTGAAATGCATGCCGATGGAAGCGGCCGAATGCTGGTCCCACAGCTTGCGCTGGGTCGGTTCGATGGCCAGGGCCTTGACAGTGCGCATGCCGTGGATGGTTTCGACCAGCATGGCCTGGCGCTTGCCTTCGGCCATGTACAGCTTTTGCAGGCGGCGCTGGAAGGCCGGCACCATGGCCGCCACGATCACCCCGATCAGCACCGTGAAGGCGAGCGTGATCATGGCCAGCTTGACCGAATAGGTAAACAGGATGGGCAGGAAGATGAACAGCGCGGTCGCGTCGAGGGCCGTGAAGAACAGGCGCCCTGTGAGGAAATTGCGGATCTTTTCCAGCTGCTGCATGTGGCGGTTGACCACGCCGGCGGTGGTGGTCTCGAAATAATCGATGGGCAGCTTGAGCAGGTGGCCGAAGGTGCGCCGGGTCAGCGTCATGTCGATCTTGTTGGTGGCGCCCAGGGTCAGGATCTGGCGCATGAAGCTGAACAGCGCATCGAAGATCAGCGCCAGCACGATGCCCACGCCCAGCACCAGCAGGGTGGACGCGCTTTCGTGGACCAGCACCTTGTCGATCACCAGCTGGAAGAACAGGGGCGACGCCAGCGCCAGGAAATTCATGGCCATGGCGGCGATCGCGATATCGCGGAAAGCTTGCTTCTGCTTCAGGATTTCGGGGATGAACCAGCGCAGGCTGAACGGCTGGTTCAGGTCGGTGAGGGCATGCTGGCGTTTCATGAACACCACATCGCCATCCCAGCGGGTGGCGAACTGTTCCTGGGTGAGCAGGATGACGCCGGCGCCGTGCTCGAGCGGGTCGAGCATGGCCACCTTGTGCTCGCCGTCGGTACGGGCGCCGACCACGATGACGGCATTGCCATTGTTCAAGCGGGCCACCAGCGGATAGACGCCATCCTGGGCGACCAGGTCATCCCACTTGATGGTGGCGACCTTGGCCTTGAAGCCAAGGTCGCTGGCCATGCGCAGCAGCAGTGGGCCGTGCGGCTCGCTGGAACCGAGCGCGTAGTCTTCCACCAGCCGCTCGGGATTGATCTGCACGCCGTGGTGCTGCGCGATGGCCGCAAGGCACTGCACCACGGTATGAGGAAATTTTTCTTGCATTGGCGATTGCTAGCGGCAGGAGCGGAGGAAAACCGATTCTACCCTGCAACTTCAAGCACTGGTGTTCTTTAAAAGGGACATTTCCCCCCTTAATTCATCGCATGGCAGCTGAGCAAGCCGCAATCCGGCGGGGGCCAGGCCTGACATCCGGACACGAGCTCAAGCGTTTCACAGCTCA
>JAZKBE010000081.1:0-50926 GCA_040388805.1 Pseudomonadota bacterium | reverse complement strand
TTGAATGTAAACGAGTTTTTCGAGGGCGATGCGGGGTCAGTCAGACTTGTGTATACCGAGGTGGGGTAGATGAAGCGCACCCATTGCACATGATCATCAATCAGACTTGGCGACAGTCTTGGATTGCAGAAGGTCGATCATTTCCGGTCCCAATCGTCGATTGGCTGCTGGAGGTCGATCCCCAAGACGTTCGGTGGCAGTTAATGGAAGCCGGAGGGAGTGATTGGAAAAGTCATACCATTGGTGAGGAAGCGATCTAGAAATCAGGAGGCCCGCAGAATGAAGAATCATGGCATCGGCGTCATTCGACTCCACGACAAGACTGACCACGGCGGTACGGTTATTTCCGCTTCGTCGGGAACACACGTGCTGGGTGAACTTGCCGCTTTGGATGCGGACATGACTCACTGCCCTAGATGCAAAGGCAATTTTGCCATTAAAGCGCGGGGAAACGGGGCTTCCCACGAGGGACGGCCGTATGCGTACGATGGCGACATTGCGGACTGTGGGGCTCGCCTGATCACTTCGCTAAGCTGAAATGCATTGTTCCGTTTGGGAAAGCGCATAATTGCAGAAACCCCCAATTCGCTGGGATTGGAATGCGCACGTTGATTTCCCTTTCGTCGTTCTTGATTCTGTCCACCGCCCAAGCCGCGCCTCCGGTGATGACCCTCCTCGCCCCCGCCAACCACACAATGCCCTTCGCCAACTTCCAAAACGGCGAAATGGTCGGCGGTTTTCTCAAGGACTTCGGCGACGTCCTGGCGAAGCGCATTGGCTACACAGCCCGCTTCCACACAGTCCCCGGCAAACGCGTGGCACTGGCCCTGATCCAGGGCGAAGCCGACGGCGTGTGCTTCGTCGCGCACAACTGGATCGATGGCGATTTCAAATGGACGCGTCCCATCATCCCTGCAACTGGCGTCATCGTCGCGCACACCAGCGCACCGGTCATTAACGCCATCCGTGACCTGGCAAATGAGCGCTTGGGAACGGTGCTCGGCTATCGGTATCCCGAACTTGAAGTCGCGCTAGGAACGGCCATGCTGCGCGACGACGCGCCCTCCGTCCAGCATTCGATCGCCAAGCTGGGCGCCAGCCGCTCGCGTTACGCCGTAGTCGACGGAATCACGATCGCGTATCACATGAAGCTGCACCCGCAAGCGCCGATGCGCGTTGACTTCGTCTATCTCAAGTACAAAGCCAGCTGCGCATTTGCACTGACGTCGCCAGTCAAACTGGCGGACGTGGACCGCGCACTTGCCGCGATGGCAAATGACGGAACAATCGAAGCCCTGTTCGACAAGTACCGCTGACCAGACCGGCCACGGCAGCTTGCCTGCGCCTATCAATGCATCATGTCTTCCTTGACGAAGTACTTGCGCGCATAAGCCAGCAGCTGCCCGTCGTTCGGATGGTCGACGGTCTCCACGCTGACAACCTTATCGGCCGTGCCAACATGGTTCGAATGCATGTGGCGCATGAAGGCCAGTTTTTCCATGCCAGGGCCGACGATCAGGATTTCCTTGGCATCGGTGATCGCGACAACGATCTCGTCCATGAAAGTCGTATCCTCTTCAGCACGGTTGTTGCCAACTACGCCAGCCTTCTTGTGTTGCGATGTCGTCTTGATGACTTCCGACTCGGCAGCGTCGCGGGTGAAATGGATAACGTGTGCTTCGGCCTGGTCGAGCCAGACGACTGCGTGATTGAACGACATGGTGGTGTCCTTGATATTGGAGGGGATGGGGCAGCGCCTAAGAACCCGGCATTGCCAAGAGTGCGAGTGTGTTCCCTATCTCCCCTTCGATCTGTACGGAGCCGTACGCACCACTCCAGCAGTTCCTGCTAGAACCGCTGCCTGTACTGCAGCATGAAACTGCGCGGCGGCATGGTCACCACCTGCGGTATCGGCGTCGTGCCATCGGCTTCGAAGCGCTGGTAGCCCAGATACCCCACATCCCCCAGATTCGGCCGCCTGTTCGTGGCATTGCTCACATCCAGCGACAGCTGCGATTTGGCCCACATCACCCCCAAGCGCGCATTCACCAGGCTGTAGCTACCCCGCACCAGCGCAAGCGATGTCGAATTCGACGAAATGCTGTCGCCCACATAGCTGACATCCCCCGAAGCAAACCCCTTCAACGTTGCCGTCAGCGCCCGTTCATACACCGCCCCCAGGGTTCCGGTCCAGGTAGGCACCTGCTTTACCCGCGCCCCCACAGGCGGCTGCGACGACCCCTGCTCGGTTATGCGTGCATGTTGATACCCCACACCCGCCCGCAAGCGCAGCGACCGCGTTACCTTGCCCGCCAGCTCCAGCTCCGCCCCTTTCAGCACAGCCGCGCCCGCATTGCCTTGCAAGTAGAACGCGCACGCCGGAATGAACGCCGGCTGCTGAATATTTTTCCAGTCCACATAGAACACGGCCGCAGTTGCAATCAGCCCAGGTTCCGGCAGGTCAATCTTGCCGCCCGCCTCATAACTCCACACCGTATCGGGCGCAATGCGTGCCAGCCGCGCCGCCTCTTCCGCGCTAACGCAGCCGCCCAGCAGCGGGCTCAGGTCGGTCTGCGATCCACCCGCCCGAAATCCCTTGCTGGCCGATGCATACGCCAGCGTGTTCGCGGTCGGCTTGTACGACAGCGCCACCTTTGGATTGCTGCCCTTGGTGCTGTTGTCGGTATCGGACACCAGGTTCACGCCATACAGCACGCCGTCGAAGCGCGTGTGATCGTCCTGCTGCAGCCGATAGAATCGGTTACCCAGGGTAAGCGTAAACTTGTCCAGGAAGTTGTAGTACAGCTCGCCGAACAGCGACGCATCGCTGCGGTTGTAGTCATTGTTATAGGTCCACATGAGCGACTGCCCCGGCACGCCCAAAATATCGCGCGCATAAATGGGCACCGAATCGCGCTGGCTCTTGAAGGAAGAATAGAACAGGCCGGCAGTGGCGCTCAGCGCACCGGTGGGGTTGATGGCAAACCTGGTTTCGTGCGAAAACTGCTGGCTGTTGCGGTGTGCGGTCCATTCAAACGGCTGCGTGGGCGGTTGCCCGTAGCCATAGCTGAACAGATACTGCGCCGTCCCCTCGGTGGAGTCTTCCACGTCCAGCGCCTTGCGCCTGAAATAACTGCTCGACGAATGCAGCGACCAGCCGTCGCCCCGATGCCGCACGATGAGCGTGGGCAGCGTCCAGTCGTCGCGCGACAGCGGCTGAATGTTGGCCGTGTGGTTGATGACGTCGAGCGGAACAAATGCCGGCAGCGGCGCATAGCTGGCTGGAAAGCCGTTGTAGCGCGTGCGCTGGAACAGCAGCCGCAGCGTGACATCGGTATCGTCGCCAACCCGCAGCAGGGCACTGGCCGACCCACCCGCGCTGCGCCGAGCGCCCTGGTTGTCCACGCTCACCAGGTGTCGATGCCGGGTTCGCCAGTTCGCTGCGATAGGTGCGGGTAAGGTAGCCCGCATCGTAGTCGGCAAAGCCCACCAGGCGTACCGCAGCGCGGCCGGGCGCCAGCACCACATTGGCCACGGCCGATGTGCCACCGTTGAGCGAGGCACCGCCACCAGGCGTGGTGCCGCCTTCCACCATGTACTGGAATTCATTGCGCGCCATGGACGGCTGGCGCGAGATCAGCCGCACCGTGCCGCCCAGGGAACTTTCGCCAAACAGCGTTCCCTGCGGCCCCTTCAATACTTCGATACCTTGCAGGTCCAGCACGCGCACATCCACAGCGCCCGGCAGCGGCGTGTCGTCCAGATAATAGGCGGTGGTGCGCGCGCCTGCCACGCCGCGGATGGCGATGGTGCGCGCATTGGCAAATCCGGTACCGGTCTCGCCGGTGCTGGACCCGTTGCCGTAAGCAAAAGACAGGTTGGGCACTTTGGTGGCGTAGTCGGAAAACGAGCGGATGTTGTAGTCGTCCAGGGCTTGCGGGCCAAAGCTGGTAACGGCGACAGGCACGTCGACCAGGCGCTCGTCGCGCTTGCGGGCCGTAATGAATACCTGGGTCAGGTCTGCGGCCGCGTCTGCTGACGGCGGCGTTGAAGGCGCATCCTGCGGCGCCGCGCTGGCATCCGGGGAAGGCAGTGCACATACCAACACCGCGCTAAGCAGCGGCAGTCCGAAGGCATTCATGTACCCTCCCGGCAAAGGTGGGGCTTTCAGGTGTAAATACTGAGGGCTGACTTGCCAATCTTACGGCCAAATATGTCCGTTAAGGTGCTTTTTGAATGGACTGTGGCGCCGGGCGATAGTGAACGCCGCGGATCCGCGACAGCTCACCACTCTTCTCGAGCCTGGCCATGCCGTCGTTGATGATGTCGAGCAGCGCTTCCCGGTGCGGCAGGGTGCGGCTGACCATGAAGTGGAAGTCGATGGGACGCATCCATGTCGGATATTCCTGCAGGAAGTCCGGCTGGTTCAGCAGATCGATGTTACCGAGAGTGGCACTTCCGCGTAGTACTTCCACCTGCTGCAACATGACGCTGCAGCGACCAAGCCGCAACATCTTGGCGGCATCGTCGAGGGTCTTTGCGCGGTTGCGGATCATCGAATCGGGCACGCCGAACGGCGCGTAGTTGTAGCCCGCTTGCGAGCACACGCGTTCGGTGGCCAGCGCGGCGGACGACTCCGTGCGGGGCTTGCGATTGGATTTCAGGTAGATGAATACCGATGTGAGTGAATAGTGCGACGTTGCAAACAGGAAGTCGCGCTCGCGTACTGGCGATTTGATGCCGTCCATGGCGATGTCGTAGTCGCCGCGCGATGTCAGGGCCAGGCAGCGCAGCCAGGGGAGCAGGTCGATCTGGACTTCGTGGCCGGCATCGGTGAATACGCGGCGGAGCAGGTCGACGTCGAAGCCGGCTACGCGGTTGGTTTTGTGGCCGGACTGGCGTTCGAAGTATTGGAAAGGAGGGAATTCGGCGGAGTCTCCACAAGCCCGGACAACGTGGGGGACTTCGGCGCGGGCGGGGAGGCAGAACCAGAGCGCGACGAGGAACAAGCTCAGCTTTTTCATCGAGTCATGGTAGGGGAGGGGGGCGGGGGCGTCAAGCCGTGGATTACCTCCTAGATAGGGTAGCCTCCAAGACTAAGCCGAATTTTGCAGCCTTTCGGCGCTCGGGTACAAGAACTTGCTAGCGGCTTCAGATGTAAGTTAAATTTTGTACATCCTCGGCCGCGGGGGCTTCGATCTTGAGGCGCGGGAGTTTCTCATACAAGGCTAGCTTGAACTCGTCTCGGTCAGCGGAATAATGGCAGCGTCTATGGCAGTTCGGGCAAAGCGCCACAGCATTAGATGGCGTGTCCGAGCCATGGCTCGAAAGCGGCATTACGTGGTGAACCTCCAGGTAAGGCAAACCGTGGATATCCACGAAAGGCGCTTTAGCGTCACATCCTTCGCACTGGCCGTTAGATGTTGCGAGGACCCAAGATTTGACAGCGGGGTCGCGCACGAAACTTGTTGTGGTTGTCGTGACAGTGAGCGGTTTGTTTGTGCCTGGCGGAATCACACCAAGTGGCTTGGTTCTCAATGACCGAACCTTCAAGTCAAGCTGCACGTGATCGGCTGTCGGAACGTAGTCGTAAAACTCGGCGATGCCCGCAAGTTCTAGCGCTGCCTTGATGCGTTCTTTCACGCCGGGGCCAACATTCTTTGCTGGGAGATAGCCGGGGATATGGGGGATCCGTAAATCGTAAAGTGTCGCAGAGATATTCCGCATCCGAAATTCGATCGATCCCTTCGTTCGTCCGCTTAGCACGCCATGGCGCAATTGCTGATTGACTGTCGTCTTGACGTATGGCTTTCCTTGGAGTTCATTTCGAAGCATGCCAAGGTATGCCGAGACCGTTGCACCGAGTTCTGCGTCGGTCCAATCAATGACAGTTCGTTCTGCATCGGCATCCTGCGGGAGTCCTGCCATTTACTTGACCACTTTGTCAGCTGAATTAGTGATCAAGTGTACCAGTTGTTCAATTTCTTTTTGATAAGTTTTCGTGCTTCCTTTGCTTTCCTAGCCCCCCAAATGATGACGCCTACAAACCGACGACGGATTTCACTTGAATCGGTTGAAAGACTGAGTGTTTCGTGCGCCAGCCAAGGAAATCATGCGCCGGCATTGGTTTCGCAACGTAATACCCCTGCACATAGTCGCAGCCCAGTTCCTGCAGCAGCTTCCATTCATCGTTGGTCTCCGCCCCCTCCGCCACCACCGACAACCCCAGCCGGTGCCCCAGCTCAATCGTCGACTCCAGCAGCACCGCCCCATCACTCCCCGCCACAACATCCCTTACAAACGACCGATCAATCTTCAGCTCAGCCACCGGCATCTTCTGCAAATATGCCAGCGACGAATACCCCGTCCCAAAATCATCAATCGACAAGCTGAACCCCGCATTCCTCAGCGCATGCATGATCAGCAGCGCAGACGCCGGATCATGCATCGCCCCACTCTCCGTCACCTCCAGGCGAATGTCCTCCGGCAGCACCCCAATCTCCTCCCCCAGCGCAACCACCCCCGGCACAAACCCCGCCTTCGCCAGATCCGCCGTCGAAATGTTCACCGAAATCTGCAACGGCATCCCCTCCGCGCGCAGCCTGGCGCACAGCCGCATTGCCTCCCCCAGCATCCACTGCGTAATCAAATGAATCCGCCCGGTCTGCTCAGCAAACGGCACAAATTCCACCGGCGGCACATTGCCCCTGCGTGGATGCTGCCAGCGCACCAGGGCCTCCGCACTATTCACGGCGCCATCTGCCAGCCGCACCTTTGGCTGCAAGTACATGCGCAATTCGCCTTCCTCAATCGCCCGACTCAATTCCGACAGCAGCCCCAGGTCCGCCCGCAGATCGCTCTCCAGCTCCGCCCGATACTCCATCCATTCCAGGTGCAACGCACGCCCAGCATCCAGCGCGGTCTCGGCCCGCCTCAACAATTGCGCCATGGTCGCCGGCACGGCCGACGCCGTGGCCACACCAATCGACAGCGTCAAATCCACCATCTGCCCGTGCACATCCACCGGGTGCGAAAAGTCATGCTCTATCCTCTGCCGCAGTGCCGGCAAGGTATTCATGTCCGACCACAACAGGCAGAACTGATCCGCATGCAGCCTGCCCACCTGGGCGCCTTCCACCGCCGCCAGTCGCTTGCCCGTCACCACCAGCAACTGGTCGCCTATCTCCGGCCCCAGCGCGCCGTTAATGGCGCGGAATCGATCGATATTGAGCACCAGCACGGCCAGCTTGTCGTTACCCGCCAGCAGCGCATCGCCCATGCGGCGTATGTTCTCGCGGTTCGGCATGCCGGTCAGCGCGTCGTACGACATCAAGCGCATGGCAGTCTGCTTCAGGCTTGCCGTGCGCATGGCCAGCGCAATGCAGAACAGCAGCGGCATCATCAAGTCCGACGCCACGCCAAGCGAACTGCTCAGCGATCCGAACTGCGTGCTGGAATTAATAAAGTCCAGCAAAGCCTCGCTCGGCCACACCTGGTAAAGTTGGCTTGGGGCCCAGAACACGGCCAGCATCAGGTTGCTCAGCAAGAGAATGCCCGCGGCAGCGCTGCCTTTGCGCCAGGCAATCCAGCAACCGCTGAACAGCAAGGGATACGTCAGAAAAATGATCAGGGCGCAGTTGACGGTCGAACCCAGGGTGGCGTCATTGAGCAGGAGCGGAACATCCAGCAGGTAAAGCACGGCCGTCACCTGGCACAGGCGGTTGATCCTTGGCGCGTGCACGGCAAAGTCCGCCACGCGCGCATAGGCCAGCATCCACACCGAGTTAATCAAGGGATACATCACGCGCGCCACCAGCCTTGCAAATTCAAAGTCGGGCGTCAGCATGAAGATCAGCGGTTCGAAGGGATTGAATATGCGTATC
The DNA here is from genome assembly GCA_040388805.1 of Pseudomonadota bacterium. Classification (GTDB taxonomy): domain Bacteria; phylum Pseudomonadota; class Gammaproteobacteria; order Burkholderiales; family Burkholderiaceae_D; genus Telluria_A. The sequence continues at coordinate 43,043 of JAZKBE010000081.1, read as the reverse complement.
ACCACCGACAGCAGCAAATACCACGCCATCAGCGCATAGGCCGCATCGCGCAGCACAAAGCTGAACGCCCCGGAGAAAAACGCCACCACCAGCACCGCCGCCACAACGGCCAGGCTGATATTGGCCTGGCGCCGCCCGACTTCGACCAGGGCGGGGCCGTCCTGTGCCTCCGCTACAGCCCTGGCAGGTATCGTCAGGCCCTTCGAACGGGGAAATACGCGCACGTACAGCGGCCCGTTCCAGTCCGGATTGTTGGAAAAGATGACGTAATTGGCGCTGATAACGGCCTGGCTGCGTTCGCCGATGCGATTGCCTTGCGCCAGTACGTTGCCCTGCGCATCGAATAGAACAACATTCGCCCAGCCGTTCCTGATGGCGAGCTGCTCGCCGGCCCTGGGCAGTTCGGCCAGGCGCATCCAGCAGGTGTCGAACTGGGCTTGCATCTGCATCACGCCATCGGCGGCATGCTGCCAGTTTGCTGAATGGACGGGAGGGGTGTCGGCCGTCGACGTGCACAGGTAGTCGATCGGCAAAGGGCGCGCCTGGGCGCCGGCGCACAGCAGCAGGGCGAACAACGCGAGCAACAGCCGGGCCGCATGGTCTAGCCAACGCGCTGCGCCTATCCCCATCGCGGTCCTCCGTTTTGTCAGGAGTTCAGATATTTCGTTAGGGCAACCTACTTTTATTCACGTGCGGTGGTGGCTGACCGATATAAGTATCGTCATGCAACCCAGAAAACTGATCGACAAAATATCATCCAGAAAAACTTCGCCAAGTTTTCGAGGAAGTAATATGATGGGGAAATGCTGTCCGTAAAGTTCCGATCAAAGTGTCGATGTTTTACGTTATCCGATCCGATCCCAAACGACCAATGAACTGATTCTGCCGGAGACTTCGAATATAGACGCCTTGATTACAATACCGGATTCAAAGTGAGGACGTCACGTCGGGCTTTCCTTGCGTTATGTGCCATGGCTACGGCTTCCAATGGCTGCAGATCAGTTCCAATGGTGCCCGATAAACGTCCCAACATGAAGACTATGAAAATAAACGGGACCGTCATCAACTATGAACATCGCATCAATCCGAATTGGACCGGGCCAACTATCGTGTTGGTTCACGGCTTCGGGGCATCGCTTGAATCGTGGGAAGAAATTTTTCATGCGTTGTGCGAAACGTACTCTGTGGTCCGGCTCGACCTGAGGGGGCACGGGCTTTCCGCTAAGCCCCTTGATAGCAATTACTCACTCGTAGATCAGGCCGTGATATTGACTGCCTTGATCGAAAAATTGGGCCTGAATGCCGTACACCTTGTGGGGCATTCCTATGGCGGTGGCGTCGTACTCACTGCATATATATCGTCACTTCGCGCCGCAGGCATTTCGCCAATCAAGAGCCTGATTCTGATAAATAGTGCCGGATACAGGCAAGAATTTCCGTTCTTCGTAACCGCAGTTGAAAAGCCGCTCATTCAATTTTTCGTGAACTTGTTCCCGGCGAAACTACGCGCCAGCGTGTTGCTGCACAAGATCATGATGGTGAAGGCGCAGATTACAGGGGAGAGAATCGAACGCTATGCGAAGTACTTCGACTTGCCGGGCGCGTCCCACGCGATTGGCGAAGCGGCTCGAGCGCTTCTGCCTGCCGATCTCGACAGCTGGGTCGCCAGCTACCGTGACATTTCCGTTCCCTGTCTGATAATCTGGGGTGAAAACGACCCTGCAATTCCCGTGGAATTTGCCCATCGATTTAAACAGGACATTCCAAGGTCGACGCTTTCGATACTTCCCGATACTGGCCACATTCCCCACGAAGAGCGTCCACAAGAGACATTGTCAATTATCAAATTATTTGTTGGAGAAATTGAATGAAGACCGGCAATGCGTTTGTCAAAAGATTCTATGTCCCACTGCTCGTCGCCATCGTACTCGCATCGCTCGTCCTGTTTAGCCCAAGAATTCTGTCGGCTACCGCGCCAGCCACACTGGAAGCCGAGATCAAGGTTGCGATCATCGGCTTAAAGATTCCACTTGCGGCTTTCGAGCAAAGTGAAGCGATTGTCAGATACAGCGCTCTGGTAGTCGCCGCGTTACTGCTTGGATATGCGCTGAACATTAATTTCTCCAACTACTTTCCACAACGCCTCAGGCTGGATGCCTACTTTGATGTGCAAGGTATTGAGCGGACTCTCGCGACATTTCGCCCGGAAGACTTGGCCCAACTAGGAATAGATCCCGAATGGAGAGCCAGTATTCTGGACTACGATTTGGAAATGGTAGCCAGCTTGAAAGGCGTCTGGCGTCAACAAGGATTGCAAGACCCTTGGCCGGATGGCGAATCGCCCCGGGACTATTTCCAATGTGCTGGCACAACCACTTTTGTGGTCGAGAGGAAGAGTTTCCTCACTTACAAAGTTACCAATGCGGTAGGTGATCTTTCATATCGTGCGGATTTCCCAAAACGTGACAGGCGTACATTCAGGGGCATGTTCGATCTGAGGGATACCGCATCGAATTACATTCGTCCGAAATTCCTGGATCTGTTGAGAAGCCCCTCAGTATTGATTTCTCCGCAGTTCATGCAGGTTTTTCGAATTGAGGCATGGAACGACTCGGGGACGACGGGCCCCTTTGACCACATCCTGGTCGCAGCCACGAAAGTAACCTTGCTTCCCATTCCGTCGTTTGGTGACTCTGTATATCTTTGGCGAAATCCCCAGGGACGGTTGGTGCCAGTTTCCTATTGCGTCTATCACGCCGGTGATGTGTAGGGGATTTGCCTCTCGCAGCGCGATATGACCAAAGCACAACCCGTCTGACTTCCAGGGGGAATGGCTTCGGCCGCTTTGGTGGCGCCAGCCGCCGGTTTCATGCCACAATTGCCCGCTTTCATCCCATGACGCCCGGGCGCCGTCTCGCTTGCTTACACTGCATGCATCGTCCACCCACCAGCGAGAGCACCATGAACATGCCCAACAGCGCCCCTTACGACAAACTGCTGCCGCCCGACGTGGCCCTGCGCAGCTCGTTCTGGTTCGGGCGCGACCGCAACTATCCCATCTTCAGCCCCATGTGGTTCCGCCACCGCAGCCATTCGGTGCTGCTGGTCATGGCCCTGCTGTTTGTCGTGTTCTGCATCGTGCCCACGGCCGGCCAGGGCATGAGCTGGCCCGACCGCCTGGCCTATTCCGCCATGATCGTCGCGTCGCTGGGCAGTTTCGGCCTGGTGGGGCCGCGCATGGCGGTCTGGGTGCGCTCCCAGGCATGGCCGGATGGCAAGGAGCTGATGTGCCTGGTTCTTGCGCTTCTGCTGGGGGCCCTGGCCAGCGTGGCCATCTACAAGGCAGGCGACCTCGTCCTCACTGCCAGCGGCGTGGAAGCGCGCCGGGAGGAGCGTATTGCAGCCGTGAAAGCGGCGCCGGCGGCACCGGCAGCCGTGGCCACAGCTGCTGCGCCACCCGTGCCGCGTGCCATGGCGCGCGACAAGGTATTGTCGATCGTGACGGTGGCCGTCATCTGGCTGGCAGGCGGCGTCGACCTGGTGTTCTACCTGCTTCAGCGCCGCCGCCTGCGCGAATCGCTGCAGAAGCAGCAACTGGTGCAAGCCCAGGAACAGCGCCGCGAAGCCGAAATGAAGCTGGCCGTGCTGGCCGCGCAGATCGAACCGCATTTCCTGTTCAATACCCTGGCGGGCGTGCGCTCGGCCATCAATGTCGATCCGCAACGCGCCACCGCCATCGTCGACCACCTGGTGGACTACCTGCGCGCCACCATCCCGCAAATGCGCGGCGACGACGCCCAGGTGCAAACCAGCCTTACCAGCCAACTCGACGCCGCCCGTTCCTACCTGGCGCTGATGCAGGCACGCATCGGCCGCCTGTCCTTCGCCGTGCAGGCCGACGATGGACTGGAACGTGCCGCGATTCCCCCCTTGTTGCTGATTTCGCTGGTGGAAAACGCCATCAAGCATGGCATCGAGCCGAAGATTGGCCCGGCCAGGGTGACCGTCCACGCGCGCCTGGCCGCCGGCAATGCAAGCCGGCTGGAACTGATCGTGTCGGACGACGGCGTCGGCTTCGGCGGCACCACCTCGGGCAGCGGCATCGGCCTGGCAAATATCCGCGAACGGCTGGAAGCCCTGTATGGCGACCAGGCCGGCCTGACCCTGAAAGCCATCGCCACCGGTGGCGTGGCCGCCATCATCCATTTACCCCTCAGCCAATTCTGACCTGGAGCACTGCATGACCACAGCAATCATTGCCGACGACGAAGACCTGCCACGTAGCGAATTGCGCCGCATGCTGGCGCAGGCATGGCCCGAACTCGAAATCGTTGCCGAATGCGAACACGGCACGGAAGCGCTGGAAGCGATCCAGCAGCATGCGCCCGACATTGCCTTCCTGGATATCCGGATGCCGGGCTTGTCGGGCCTGGACGTGGCGCAAGCGGTAATGGCCAGCGCGCGCCGTTGCCAGACCGTTTTCGTCACGGCCTACAACCAGCACGCGGTCGACGCGTTCAACGCGGGCGCTTTCGATTACTTGCTCAAGCCGGTGTCCGGCGAGCGCCTGCAGCAATGCATTACCCGGCTCAAGCAAGGCCTGCAAGCCAGCGCCCCGGCAGCCGACGCCGGCAGCCTGCTGGCCGAGCTGGACCGGCGCCTGCGCCAGGTTGAGACCGCGCCGCGCATTCGCTGGGTCAGCGCAAGCGCTGGCGATACCATCAAGATGATTCCGATCGAGAAAGTCCTGTTCTTCGAATCGGACGGCAAGTACACGCGGATCGTGGCGCAGGACGACGAAGCCCATGTGCGCAAGCCGTTCAAGGAGTTTATCGACGGCCTGGATCCGGAGGAATTCTGGCAGATTCACCGCGGCGTGCTGGTGCGTGCCATGGCCATCAAGAAGGTGCGGCGCGACGAGATGGGGCGTGTCAGTGCAGAACTGCATGGCAATAGCGAGGTGCTGAAAGTCAGCCAGGCCTATGCCTGGCGTTTCCGCCCCATGTGAGTTTTCCGGGGGCTGATGACAGAAATCCCCCCATTCGCCCCTTTCCCCGGCTTTCCGCAGCAAGCGTAGCTACAGTCTCCCCATCGAAACCACTTTGAAGGAACTGGCATGAAAACGACGCTTCTTGGCCTGGCAGCAGCAGCTGTGATGGCAATCAACCCGGCCTTTGCCGAAGATGCCACGGGCAGCTGGAGCGGTACCATTGCCAATACCCTCAACGTGATTCTCGTGTTCGACAAACCGGCCGACGGCCCGTGGGTGGGCACCATGTCCGTCCCGCAGCAGCAACTGGTGCGCAAAGTGCAAAACCTGGTCGTCACGCCCGACCAGGTCAGCTTTGCCCTGGCCGAATTCAATGCCAGCTATTCTGCCCGCTGGAACGAACAGGACAAGGCCTGGACCGGCACCTGGACCCAGGGCCAGGCCACGCCGCTGGTCCTCAAGCGCGCCAGCGCGACCACCCTGGAAGCGCTCAAGCCGAAACGTCCACAGGAAGACGCAATCGCCGCCCGTGCGCCTGTGTACGCCAGCAGCGAAGTCAGCTTCACCAACGACGCCGCCAAGGTCACGCTGGCCGGCACCATTACCGTCCCCCAGGGCAAGGGCCCGTTCCCGGCGGTGGTGCTGGTCCACGGTTCCGGATCCATCAACCGCGATGGCGACGTGTTTGGCCACAAATCTTTCCTGGTGCTGGCCGACCACCTGAGCCGCCAGGGCATCGCGGTGCTGCGCTATGACAAGCGCGGCATCGGCAAGTCCAGCGGCAGCCTGCAGAACGCCACCACCTACGACCTGGCGGCCGATGCCGAAGCGGCGGTGCGTTTCCTGCGCAGCCGCGCCGACGTCGATACCCGCCACATCGGCGTCGTCGGCCTGTCCGAAGGCGGCATGATCGCGCCCCTGCTGGCGTCGCGCGATCCGGCACTGGGCTTCGTTGTCATGCTGGCTGGCCCCGGCGTGCGCGGCGAACATTTGCTGGTGGAACAGTTGGCGCTGTCGGCGAAAGCACGCGGCGCCCCGGACGCGGCAGTGGCCAAGGAACGCGCCTTGAACCAGGCCCTGTTCCTCGCCTTCTCTTCGGAACCGAAACTGGAAGACGGAAAGAACAAGGCGCGCCTGCTCATTGCCGAAGCCGAGCGCAAGGGCGACCTGCCTGCCGGCAAAGGCGAGGCCATCTTCAAGCGCTTCGCCACGCCCTGGTTCCATACCATGCTCAGCTACGAACCTGGACCGGTGCTGCAGGCCACGCGCCAGCCCATCCTGGTGCTCAATGGCGAACTCGACCTGCAGGTGCCCGCCGCGCTGGACCTGCCGCCCATCCGCGCCGCGCTGAAAAACAATGCCCGCGCCGTGATCCGGGAAATGCCGAAACTGAACCATCTGTTCCAGACCGCAAAGACCGGCTCCACCGCCGAATACTTCGACATCGAAGAAACGATGGCGCAAGTTGCGCTCGACACCGTCAGCGACTGGATCCGCGCCACAGTCCGCTAGGCGGGCCAGCGTAGAATAGCGCCATGGAAAATAATGCCGCACTGCCGGGCGACGACCAGCCACTCCCGCACAGCATGGCAAGCAAGCTGGCGGGCTGGTCGGCGATCGCGCACCAGTACCCGATATTCAGCAAGACCTGGTTCGCCTTCCGCATGCGTTCCTTTGCCACGCCGCTGGGCCTGCTGGCCCTGATCCTGGGACTCATTGCCGTGATCGCGCAGCCAGCGGTGGAGGAGTCCAGTTTCAACCTTTCCTTGCTGGCAGTCTGGGTGGTGGTGGCGCTGGCGCTTTCGCTCGGGCGTGGGCTGGCGGTGCTGGTGCGCCGGCGCAAATGGTCGCCACGGCGCGAAGCGGCCGCTATCGTGTTCGCCATGTTGTTCGGCGTGCTGGTGTCGCTGTCGCTGACGCCTTATACCCGGACCCCGCAGCCATCGACGCCGCAGGAAATCGAACGCGAGCGCGAAACCTTCGTCTTCAACCTGGTGATCTGGTTCCCGGTGCTGATGTGGCTGGGCGGAACGCTGGACCTGGTGGCTTACTTCCGGCAACGCCGCCTGCTGCGCGAGGCCGATTTGCTGGAACAGGTAGAACGCTACAAGAACCAGCGCAACGAAGTCGAAGCGCAGCTGTCGGTGCTGGCCAGCCAGGTCGAGCCGCACTTCCTGTTCAATACCTTGTCGGGCGTGCGCGCGGCCATGCTGTCCGATCCGTCCCGGGGCATCGTCATGATCGACCACCTGATCGACTACCTGCGTTCCACCATCCCGCAGCTGCGTGCCGACCGCGCCCACATGTTTGTGGCGCTTGGATCCCAGCTCGATTCGGTGCAGGCCTATTTCGGCATCATCCAGGCACGCATGCCGCGCCTGAGTTTCCACGTCGATTGTCCGCAAGAATTGCGCGGCGTCGCCATTCCGCCCCTGATGCTCATTTCCCTCGCCGAAAATGCAGTCAAGCACGGGATCGAATTGAAGAAGGGGCCCGCGACGATCCATGTGACAGCAGTGCGCACGGGGCAGGACTTGCTGGAACTGTCGATCGCGGACGACGGGGTCGGCTTCGGCACGGCCACAACCGGCAGCGGCATCGGCCTGAGTAATATTCGCGAACGCCTGAAGCATCTGTACGGCGGCGAAGCGGCGTTGTCCCTGCGCGCCGGCGACGCTGGCGGCGTGGTCGCCAGCATCACGCTGCCGATCCGTACCATGCCGGAAGGGAACTGAGATGCCGACCGCAGTCATTGCCGACGACGAAGACCTGCAGCGCGGCGAGTTGCAGCGCCTGCTGGCGCTGGTGTGGCCCGAACTGGAGATCGTGGCCTCGTGCGAGGATGGGGGCGACGCCCTGGAAGCCATCGCGCGCCTGAGGCCGGATGTGGCTTTCCTCGATATCCGCATGCCGGAAATCAGCGGCCTGGATGTTGCCAGGGCCAGCGCGGGCACCTGTCGCGTGGTTTTCACGACCGCCTATGACAGCCATGCGATCGAAGCCTTCAACCTGGGTGCTGTCGATTACTTGCTCAAGCCGGTCACGCAGGAAAGGCTGGAGCAGGCCGTCATCCGCCTGCGCAGCCAGGCCGATGCGGGCGTGGATGGCGCGCAGCTGCTCAAGGCATTGGGCGAGCTGGACCGGCGGCTGCGCACGGTGGCGAAGGAAGAGCGCATCCGCTGGATCAGCGCCACGGCGGGCAGCACGATCAAGATTTTTCCGATCGAGGAAGTGCTGTTTTTCGAAGCGGATTCACGCTATACGCGAGTGGTCAGCGCCACCGATGAAGGACTGATCCGCGTGCCGATCAGGGACTTGCAGGCGGGGCTGGACCCCGACCATTTCTGGCAGATTCATCGGGGTACGCTGGTGTGCGTGCGCGCCATCGCCCGCGCGCGGCGCGATGAGCTGGGCAATATCACGGTGGAACTGCGCGACCATCCGGCGCAACTGAAGGTCAGCCAGACCTATGCGTGGCGCTTCCGTAGCGAAGTCCAAATGCGCTGAGGCGGGAGTTATTGCAAACGAATGGCGACGTCAAATATCCACGTGCGCCGAATTTCGACCACGTCATACTGCCGCGCCAGGGCAGGCGGAAATGCCCCATAAGGCGCCTGACTGGCCACGACCTTGCGTATTGCATCGTCAATAGCAGGCACGCCACTGGAAACCACAAACGTCACCTTCTCCACGGTCCCGTCAGCGCGCACTGCCACCGTCACGATCGGCCGCGTATGCGGCTGTTTCACCACGTCGCGCACCATGTCGATTGTCATGTTCATCTCGATCTTGCGGCTCATGGCTTCCGCGTATTGCACCAGGTCGGCGTTCGGGTCGGCGCGGCCGAAAAGCCATCCGCGGCGCAAGCTGCTCACCGTGGGCAGCAGCGCGCGTGAAGGGCTCTTCAGCGCCGCATCGCGCTCGGCCGCTTCCTTGTCGAGTTGCCTTCCGATCGCGCGCAGGCGCTCGTTGCGTTGCTCCTCTTCCGCCGCTCGTTCACGCTGAGCCTGCTCTTGCTTTGCCCGTTCCTGGCGTGCGGCCTCTTGCTTGGCGGCCTCTTGTCGCGCTGCCTCCTGCCTGACGGCGTCGCGTCGCGCGGCTTCCTGCCTTGCAGCTTCCTGTCGTATCGATTCCTGCCTTGCTGCTTCCTGCCGTGTTGCCTCTTGCTTTGCAGCCTCCTGTCGAGTCGCTTCCTGCTTTGCGGCGTCGCGTCGTGCTGCCTCTTGCTTTGCAGCTTCCTGCCGCGCCGCATCAAGCTGCGTTTGCCTTGCCTGCTCCTGCCGTGCGGCTTCCTTGCGCGCAGCGTCCAGTCGCGCGGCCTCGGTCCGCTCCTGATCCTGCCTGGCGGATTCCTGCTGTGTTTTCTCGTCCTGTTTTGCCTTCTCTTGCCGGGCACGTTCCTGGCGTTCGGCCTCCAGGCGGGCAGCTTCGCTCTTGGCTGCTTGCTCGGCGCGGGCGGCATCTTGCCGCAACTGATCCTTGCGCGCCGCTTCCCGTTGCGCGTCCGCCAGCAGTTCGGCTTGCCGCAGTTTTTCCGCGCTCAGCTTCTCCTGGTCGAGCCGGGCCTGCTCCAGCGCGGCGTCGTTGGGGACTGGCGCTTCACTGGCCTGAACAGGTGCGATAGACGCCACGGTGCTGGTGGGCGCCCTCGTCGGCGCTGCGTCCGGTGCGATCGGCAGGTTCACGTCGGGCCGCTTCGCTGCCGTCATGACAGGCGGCGGAGGCGGCGCGGGTGCGGGGGGCGGGATTGCGACTGCGGGCTTGTCCACAGCAACTGGTACAGGGATGGGAATGTCTGTTGGCATCGGCGCTGGCGCCGGTACAGGCGCAGCAGGCTGCGCCGGCGCGAGAAAAATGCGCAATTCTTCTGCCCCCAGGCGCCGTTCCTTCCAGGGAAACTTCAGGCCGGGAAGCCCGAATGTCTGGCCACCCAGGGTGATGCTCAACAGCAGCGCGTGAAGCACCAGGGAGAGCAGCACGGCGCTGCGCATGCGCCATGGGCGAGCAGTGTTCAAATTCCCAACCCGCTGCACAGGCGCGAAGTCAGGTCGTCCGGAACAACCCTGCTATTTATCTGTGCGAAATGGTTGGAATCGGAAGCCATTGAAACGATGCAGATGGTTGAGAATAGGCATCAGATGCTATCACATGGACCATATGCATGAATCGCATTTATCGCACTGCCGTCTCCATGCGCTGCCGGCGTGGCGCCCAGGCGGTGAAGCGCACCCGCAGCAGCCAGTAGACCGTCAATACCAGTACCAGCAGCACCGGAATGGCCAGCAAGGCCATATTGCGCAGGGGTTCCGGAAAATGCCTGGACTGCCCGAGGAAAAACGATGCGACGGCAATCCACAGCGCCAGGCCCATGCGCCACAGATGCCGTGCAATACGCTCATTGCGCTGGAGTTGGCGACCCAGCATCATGCGCAAGTCCCCCAGCGCGCCCAGCAGCGCAAAGCCGGCAAAAATGAACATCATCGCAGCGGGAATCCCATCAAGCGTGCCCTTGGGACGGGCCGCTGCTTCCATTCCCAGCATGATGTCGTAGACCGCCACCGACAGCGCGAGCATCATGGCGCCCACATTCGTCCACCGGAAACGCGGCTCGCGCTGGCGAACCGTCAGCAGCGACGTCGTCACCAGGTAGAAGGTGAACAGTGCCTGCATCGCACTGAACCTGCCTCCGCCAAGCATCGTCATCATCAGGGCCGTGAGGGTCATCAGCACCATCGCGTAAACGAAGACCATGCCGCTCTTGCGATGCAGCTTGCCTCCTTTTAGCGCATACAGCGCCACGGCGCCGGACAGCATGCCGACGGCGCCGGCAGCAATATGGATGGGTAATAGAGTCATGCCTGGGCCCGCCGGTAGCGTTGAAAGGAAAACAGCGCCACCAGTCTAGCGCACAGGCATGGCGAAGAAAAGCGGCAAGCGGCGAGTGACGCCCGGGACCGGCCGAATGACGATAGGCGCGGATGGATGGTGCCAGCTCACATCTTCTTACAAACTGGGCCCATACATTTTTGAAAAAAGCGCTAAGCTCTTGGTTCGGGATTGCAGTGGGTAGCACATCATGAAGACGCAGTTACTTGAAGATATAGGCCAAAGCGCAACCTTGTCGCTGGTGCCTTCCGGAAGAGTTTCAAATACCCCTGCACGTGCCGCCATGCCGCGCTCCGCGACCGGCGTCTGGCGGCAAAAGCCTGCAGCTGCTGCTGATGATGATGAGCAAGCGCCGCCTCAGCCAGCACCGCAAGGCCCCGTGTTCGATTTCACGCCCCCTTCGCCATCGACAGCGCCCGACGTGTTCAAGCGCGAGCCAGGCTGGTTTGAACGGCCCGGGCGGCGCTATCTGACCTGGGGCGCCTGCCTGCTTGCAAGTGCGCTGGCCGTCCAGGCTGCCTGGTGGTTCTACGAAGAACGCGAGGATGCAGGCACGCTGGCGCTGGTTGCCGATGAATTGAAGTCGGAGCCGCAGTTCGACAAAGCCTTAAAGCGGCGAGCGCTTGAGGCGAAAGAGTTCACGCTGGGCTCGGACGGCGACGTGCATGTGGAGCCTGCCGCACCCGTTCCGCCCCTTGTGCTGCTGGAGCCTGAACCTGAACCTGAGCCTGAACCTACACCGGTCGCGCAGCAAGCGCCCGTCCGCAAGATTGTCCGCAAACCGGCAGTGCCGGCGGAAACGAAGCCCGACCAGGAATCAGCAATGTCGGCCACGCTGAAGGCATGCAGGGAACACGGCTATAGTGCGGACCAATGCGTCAAGCGCGCATGCAGTGTGACGAAATATGGCTTTGTTTGCCGTGGGAAGTGATCAATTCAGGGACACTTGGTGCGCGTCGTATTCCCGGTGCCAAGCTCTGCAATGCGATCGTTCACGCGACTGAGCTTGGCGGCATTTTTCTCGGCGTCCGCCATCTTTTTTAGTATGGCCACCTGGGCAGTTCTCAAGGCGTCGTCGGCACAGACGCTGACGTCCGGCGTCACGCCGACGACTTCCCAGTTTGTCTTTGTGACCGGGCTGATCAAGCGGCTCAGCGGCACGAATACGGCAAAGTTCGGCAGCAAGCGCCTGACGTCGCCGGCGTTGGCGCCGCCGCCGGTTGTTTCGCCGATGACGGTAGCACGCTTGAGGTTTTTGAGTGCATAGGTAAAGTCCTCTCCTGCCGAGAAGGTGTCCTGGCTGGTGAGAATATAGACGTCCTTCTTCTGGCCATAGCGCAGGCCAGGCACCACATCCGAACTCCAGCGCTGTTCGATGCGGTCGCCTTCCCGGTAGTAAAAATCACCCAGGTGGGTACGCTTGTCGAGCAGGTAGCTTGCCAGCAGCGCCGAGGTGGCAGCGTCGCCACCAAGATTGTCGCGCATATCGATGATGAGTGCGTCCGTGTGGGCAAGCACCGTCATGGCGGCGGCAATCGTCTCGGCGGCATCCTTCGCCGGCGCGAAACCGGCAAGGTCCAGGTAGCCGATGTTGAACGGCAGGCGTTCGATTTTCTCGACGCGGAAATTTTCGGACCGCATGATTGCAAGTTTGCGGGCTGCATCGTCGGGCGTTGGCTCGGTATTCGGTTTGTTGATGGGGATGGGCCGCGCACTGTACATCACCCGCAAGTGCCGGTCTTTGGACGTGGCTTGCAGCTCGTCTGTCAAAACTTCTGATAGCCGCTGTGCACTGTTGATGCTGTTGTAGACCCCGCGCTTTTGCTGCGCACGCAGCGCGGTGTCGATCTTTTTTGCGATGTCCGGGAAAACGTAGCTGTTGTTGACTTCCTTGATCAGGCTGTCGATTAATTGCTTGCGGCTCGCGTCCGTCATCTGCATGTCGGCTTGATCGGCAGTGTCAGGCAATTGCGCAAAGGCTGGCGAGCAGGCCAGTGCGGAAACGACGATCGTGGCGGCTACCGCTTGCAGTACTTTCATTGTTTCCTTAGAGCTGACTGTCACTACTCCCATGTAGGGGAAATTTGCAAAATTTCAAGCCCGCATGAACTGGGAACGCTTATCGCGCTGCCCGTGGCTCCAGCGTCATGAATTCCACACCCTCCTTTTTGGCCGAGGCCAAATTGAAATGCGACAGCGAGCCCTGGCCCAGCAGCGGAACGCAGTTCGGGCAGACGATGGTGGTGACCTTGCGTAGTTCAAAAGGCCCTACCTTGAGCGTATCGAGCATGACCACGCGGGCGCTGACACGGCGTCCGTCGGCGAGTCCGATAATGGCGTTGGGCTGGATGACTTTGTAGCTTGCTTTGGAGCGGCTCAGCATATCGTCGCTGAGCGTAGTCTTGGCGGCGCCGGTATCGACCACGAATGCTGTCGGCCGGGCGTCTCCGATTTTTACAGGGGCGTAGAAATGGTCGCCGATCTTGGACAGGCGCAGGAACTTCTGCGCACTGGCGAGGGTTTGGCCCTGCCGTTCTATCGTCGATTCGATGGCGATGCGCTGGCCGTCAAAATAGGCCCGGTGGCCCTTGGCTTCCAGCGAGGCGTCGAACGAGGTCAGCATGGCCAGCGCTTCGTATTCCCGTTTCTTCAACATCAGCTGCCTGGCAAGGTCGCCTCGCACGTTGACCAGGTTGGGCACGATCGCCAGCGTCTTATAGGACCAGTCTATCGCCTCGTCGATGCGGCCCACCTTCTCCAGGCTTTCCTCATAGGCAGCGAACAGGTCGTAAGTGCCCTGGCCCATCGCGATGGCTTTTTCTGCCTGCACGATGGCAGCCTCGGGCTTGTCGGCCCAGGTGTACATGATTGCCAGGCTGGCGATGGCTTGCGTATCGGTAGGGCGCAGCTTGATGTATTGAACCCAGTTCTTTTCAGAGCAATCAAAATGGCGTGACCGCATGCACTTGATCGCGCCATCCTTGTAGGCGGAAGGAGGGTAAGCCGTCGCGGCAATCGCGGGCATGGCGCAAAGCAGCCAGAGCGACATCAGAGTGCGGGTTGTGTAGGGCATGGTCAATGTGTGAAGTGGCAATCGGAGCCAGATGATAAAAAAGGCTCATGGAATCCATGAGCCTGTTCTGTTACGGTGCCAGTTTATGGGTCTGGCGACGTCACTTACACGTCGATATTGCCCGCATGCAGAGCATTCGACTCGATAAAGTTCCTGCGCGGCTCGACTTCGTCGCCCATCAGCGTGGTGAAGATCTGGTCGGCTGCAATCGCATCCTCGATCTGCACCTTCAGCAAACGGCGCACGGTCGGATCCATGGTGGTTTCCCACAGCTGCTCAGGATTCATCTCGCCCAGTCCTTTGTAGCGCTGCTTGCTGACGGTGCGTTCCGCCTCGTCGCGCAGCCACTGCATGGCATGGTGGAAGTCGTCCACGGCCGATTCCTTCACGCGCTCGCCTTCGCCGCGGCGGATGAACGCGCCTTCGCCGATCAAGCCCTTGAAGGTAGCCGCTGCACTGGCCAGGGTTGCATAGTCCGCGCCCTGGACGAAGTCGGCATCGATCGAGCTGACCTTCACGTTACCGTGGTGCATGCGCTCGATGCGCAGCGCGTGCTTGTCGTTCAGGTCGTCCGAACGCACGGTCACTTTCACCGCCTTGTCGTTGATGGTCGCTTCCAGCGCCGCAGCCGACACCGCCGCGTTGTCCAGCGTGTCCAGGTTCAGTTCCACGCCGGTCATGATGGCGGTCAGCGCAGCACGGTCGATCACGCGCGTCAAACGCATCATGATGGCGTTGGCCAGGTTGAACTGGCGTACCAGCTCGGCCAGCGCTTCGCCGGTAATGGCGTCGGCGCCGTCACGCGGGGTCAGCGACGCGGTGTTCAGCGCCACGGTCATCATGTAGCTCGCTTCTTCGATATCGTCCTTCAGATAACGCTCGTCGCGGCCGGCCTTCACCTTGTACAGCGGCGGCTGCGCAATGTAGATGTGGCCGCGCTCGACCAGCTGCGGCATCTGGCGGTAGAACAGCGTCAGCAGCAGGGTACGGATGTGGGCGCCGTCGACGTCCGCATCGGTCATGATGATGATGCGGTGGTAGCGCAGCTTGTCGACGTTGAATTCGTCCGGGCCGATCGATGTGCCCAGGGTGGCGATCAGGGTGGTGATCTGCTCCGACGACAGCATTTTTTCGAAGCGCGCCTTTTCCACGTTCAGCACTTTGCCTCGCAGCGGCAGAATCGCCTGGAATTTACGGTCGCGTCCCTGCTTGGCCGATCCACCTGCGGAATCACCCTCGACGATGTACAGTTCGCACAGGGCCGGGTCTTTTTCCTGGCAGTCGGCCAGCTTGGCGCTCAGGCCCAGGCCATCCATCACGCCCTTGCGGCGGGTCAGGTCGCGCGCCTTGCGCGACGCTTCGCGCGCACGCGCAGCTTCCACGATCTTGGCGCAGATGATCTTGGCGTCGTTCGGCTTTTCGGCCAGGTAGTCGGTCAGCGTCTTGGCGACGATCTCTTCGACCGGGCCGCGCACTTCGGACGACACCAGCTTGTCCTTGGTCTGGGAGCTGAACTTTGGCTCCGGCACCTTCACGCTCAGCACGCAGGTCAGGCCTTCGCGCATGTCGTCGCCGGTGATTTCAACCTTCGCTTTTTTCGCGTACTCGTGCTCGTCGATGTACTTGTTGATCACACGCGTCATCGCCGCGCGCAGGCCGGTCAGGTGGGTGCCGCCGTCGCGCTGGGGGATGTTATTGGTGAAGCACAGCACCTGTTCGTTGTAGGTGTCGTTCCACTGCATCGACACGTCCACGGTGATGTTGGTGTTCTGGTCCGACATGCGCTCGCCGGTGGCCTGGAACACGGTGGGGTGCAAGGTGGTCTTGGCGCTGTTGATGTATTCAACGAAGCCGCGCGTGCCGCCTTCGAACGCGAATACTTCTTCCTTGCCGGTGCGCTGGTCGGTCAGCTTGATGTTCACGCCGTTATTCAGGAACGACAGTTCGCGGATCCGCTTGGCCAGGATCTCGTAATGGAATTCGACGTGCGTGAAGATTTCTTCGTCGGCCCAGAAGTGGACGTCGGTGCCGCGCTTGTCGGTCTCGCCAATGACTTTGATCGGGGAGCACGCCACGCCGTTGATCATTTCGATCTCGCGGTTCTGCGGCACGCCGCGCACGAATTCCATGTAGTGCACTTTGCCGTCGCGGCGGATGGTCAGCTTCAGCAGTTTCGACAGGCCGTTCACGCAGGATACGCCCACGCCGTGCAGGCCGCCCGATACCTTGTACGAGTTCTGGTCGAACTTGCCGCCGGCGTGCAGTTCGGTCATCACGATTTCGGCCGCGCTGCGTTTTGGCTCGTGCTTGTCGTCGAACTTCATGCCGGTTGGTACGCCGCGGCCGTTGTCGGTGATCGAGATCGAATTGTCGGAATGGATGGTGACGTGGATTTCGGTGCAATGGCCGGCCAGCGATTCATCGATCGAGTTGTCCAGCACTTCGAATACCAGGTGGTGCAGGCCGGTGCCGTCCGAGGTGTCGCCAATGTACATGCCTGGGCGCTTGCGCACGGCTTCCAGCCCTTCCAGGATCTGGATCTGGGCGGCGCCGTATTCTTGTTCTTTGGCGGGGACTGCTGGTGTGTTCTCGGACATGGACTGCTTTCTCAAAAAACGGATGTATCGGGTACTCTTCCGTCGTCCCCGCGAAGGCGGGGACCCATAGCACCTTCGCTTAGCATAGGTGCCATGGATTCCCACCTGCGCGGGAATGACGGTGGGGGTGTTGCTGTCTTAAATACGCATCGGCATCACGACGTACTTGAAGTCCGCGTTATCCGGAATCGAAATCAGCGCCGACGAATTGCTGTCGCCCAGCGCGATATTGACCTGGTCGCACTTCAGGTTGTTGAGCACGTCGAGCAGGTAGGTGACATTGAAACCAATATCCACGCTGTCGCCGCCGTAATCGATCTCGAGTTCTTCGACCGCTTCTTCCTGGTCGGCATTGGTCGAGCTGATCTTCATGCTGCCCGGGGTGATGATGCAGCGCACGCCCTTGAACTTGTCGCTGGTCATGATCGCCGCGCGGTGCAGCGAACGCAGCAGCTCATCGCGTCCGATCGTGAAGTCGTTCTTGTAACCCTTCGGAATCACGCGCGTGTAGTCTGGGAACTTGCCTTCCACCAGCTTCGACACCAGCTCGATATCGGCAAAGGTCAGCTTGACCTGCGATGCCGCGATGTCCAGCTGCACGGTCTCGTCGCTTTCTTCCAGCAGGCGCTGCAGTTCGATGATGGTCTTGCGCGGAATGATGACTTCCTGGCGCGTGAATTCCTGTCCGGTTTCCACCTGGCAGAACGCCAGGCGGTGGCCGTCGGTGGCCACGGCGATGACGTTGCGTCCGTCCAGCACCAGCAGCAAGCCGTTCAGGTAGTAGCGGATGTCCTGCTGCGCCATCGAGAAGTGCACCATGTTGAACAGGTGCTTCAGGGTTTTCTGGGGCAGGGTGACGGTGGCGTTGAAGGTGTCGGCGACCGACACGGTAGGGAACTCTTCGGCGGCCAGGGTCTGCAGGGCAAAGCGCGACTTGCCGGTTTGAACCGTCAGGCGCTTGTTTTCCAGCTTCATGGTCACGTCGCCCGATTCGGGCAGCGCGCGCAGGATGTCGAGCAGCTTGCGCGCCGCGACGGTGGTGCCGGCAACTTCGGCACCCGAGCCGATGTCGGCGCGCGTCGTGATCTGCACTTCAGTGTCGGTCGACAGGAATGAGACGCTTTCGCCGTCTTTGCGGATGAGGATATTGGCCAGAATCGGCATAGTGTGCCGACGCTCGACAATACCGCTCACGATCTGCAGTGGCCGGAGAAGGGTATCTCGGGTGGTTTTGACCAATTGCATAGTAATCCTCGGTAGGTTGTCAGAATGATACTTTTTTCGAAGGTGGAAGGCGGCTTCGCCTTTTCCACCCTACATGATGCTCACCGTAGGGTGGAAAAGCGCAGCGCCTTCCACCATTAAAACCTTGTTACTAACCCCATATTTTGCCAGAAATTACCCGGCTAACAGAAATCCGGGCCTTAGCCCTTCAGCGTCTGCTCCAACACGTGCAATTCATGATTGCATTCGGCATTCTTGGTACGGTCCAGCGCAATCTTGCGCACGGCATGCAGCACCGTGGTGTGGTCGCGTCCGCCGAACAGCTCGCCGATCTCGGGCAAGCTCTTCTGCGTCAGTTCCTTGGCCAGGTACATCGCAATCTGCCGTGGCCGCGCAATATTGGCCGGCCGGCGCTTCGAATACATGTCCGCAACCTTGATGCTGAAGAAATCGGCCACCGTCTTCTGGATGTTTTCCACGGAAATCTGCCGGTTCTGCACCGACAGCAAATCCTTGAGCGCTTCTTTCACGATATCGATCGTGATGTCCTTGCCGTGGAAACGCGAGTACGCCAGGATCTTGCGCAGCGCGCCTTCCAGCTCGCGCACGTTCGAGCGCAGGTGCTTGGCCACGAAGAAAGCCACGTCGTCCGAGAAGGTCACGCCTTCCGACTGCGCTTTCTTCAGCAGGATCGCCACCCGCATTTCCAGCTCCGGCGGCTCGATCGCCACCGTCAGGCCGGAATCGAAACGCGAAATCAGGCGGTCGTCCATGCCCGTGATTTCTTTTGGATAGGTATCGCTGGTGATGATGATCTGCTTCTTGGCAGCAATGAGCGCCTCGAACGCATAGAAAAACTCTTCCTGCGTACGGCTCTTGCCACCGAAGAATTGAATATCATCGATCAGCAGCATGTCCAGCGAATGGTAGTAATGCTTGAAATCGTCGAAACCTTTTCGCTGGTACGCGGTCACAACGTCACGCACATACTGTTCGGCGTGGATGTAGCGGATGCGCGCGCCCGGCTGGTCGGCCATCACCTGGTTGCCGATGGCATGGATCAAGTGGGTTTTACCCAGGCCCACGCCGCCGTAGAAAAACAGCGGGTTGTACGACACGCCCGGGTTGTTGGCCACCTGGATCGCGGCGGCGCGCGCCAGCTGGTTGGCCTTACCAGTCACGAAACTGTCGAAGGTCAGCTCGGTGTTCACGCGGCTTTGTTCGCGGCGCGGCGGGCTGCCGATATTGAACATCTCCGGCGTGCCGGGCTGGGCTTCGTTCTGGATGGTGCCTTGCATGGGGCCGTCGTTGGGGGCCGGATGCGGCGCCACTGGCTTTTTCGGCAAGGCGTTTTTCGGGTCGAGCACAAACTGCACCTCGGTGGGTGCTTCCCAGAACTGGCAAGCCAGTTCGGTGATGCGGGTCGCGAATTGCGTTTTCACCCAGTCCAGCTTGAAGCGATTAGGCGCTGCAATGCGCAACTTTCCGTCCTCGTAATCGAGGGCGATAAGCGGTTTAATCCACGCACTGAATTGTTGCGGTGTCAGTTCCAGTTCCAGTTGCTTGGAACAGGTCTGCCAAAAATTTTCCATGAATCGTCTGTCTGAATAAGGTGTGGAGGGGCGGTTCGATGCGAGCGGTTCGCCACACGTAACACGCTATTCTACCTGCGACGGACCAAGTTATCCACAGGCACGCCGCTTATTTTCGCTTGTGTTGTTGCTGCATTGTTAACGTTTCCGCAGGGTGGAAAAGCGCAGCGCCTTCCACCACTTTCGGCGCCAGAATGACCCAAGCCTTGACAGCCGACACCGAAATCGTGTCTAATTCAGGGTTCCCCGCCCGTATTCCGTGCAAACGAGCCTTTTTGTGGCTTGTTGGTTTGGCTTAGCGGGTAAAAAAGACTGACGGGACGTCAGACCCGATTTTGCATTTTTATTTGCTTTAAGCGAGACCACCATGAAACGTACTTACCAACCTTCCGTCGTTCGTCGCAAGCGCACGCACGGCTTCCGCGCACGTATGGCTACCCGTGGCGGTCGCGATGTGCTCAATGCACGCCGCGCCAAGGGTCGCAAACGCCTGGCTGTATAAGTCTGGCACCTACAGCTGGATCGCGGTTGGCTATGACTAGCGAAGGTTCACACGACTTCGCGCGCGTTCGGCGTATCGTTAAAACGGATGAATTTTCATCCGTTTTTCGTTTGCGCCCTGCCCACAAGTCGGCGCACTTCGTGCTCTATACCCGCTCGAACGAACTGCCGCATGCGCGGCTGGGCGTCGTGGTGGCCAAGCGCTTTGCGCCCCGGGCCGTCACCCGCAATACGATCAAGCGCGTTACCCGCGAACTGTTCCGCCTGTCGCCGCTCCCGGCGATCGATTGCATCGTGCGCCTGTCGCGCCCGGTCAACACCAAGCAAGGCCCGGCCACCAATGCCGCGCTGAAGGCAGTCCTGCACGCAGAAATCGCGCGCCTGTTTTCGTCGCAGGCGCCCAAGGCGGCAACATGAAGACCCTGCTGGTCTGGATCCTGCGCGGCTATCAGATTTTTCTGTCGCCCATGCTGGGCCAGCGCTGCCGCTTTTATCCGACCTGCTCGAACTACGCCATTGAAGCCCTGCGCACCCACGGCGCCGCCCGCGGCAGTTTCCTCGCGGCCCGCCGCGTGTGCAAATGCCATCCGTGGCATCATGGCGGCGTCGACCTCGTGCCGCCCAGGCACGACCAGAATTCATCTACAGCCGCTTGCGGCTGCAACCACTCCTGACCAATACCTCAATGGATATCAATAAACGTACCATCCTGTGGATCGTGTTTTCCGTCTCGCTGGTAGTTCTCTGGAACAACTGGATGGTGGCGAACGGTGCCCAGTCCATGTTCTCCATGACGCCGCCGCCAGCCACGGTGGCCGCGCCTGCGCCGAAAACGGCATTGGCAGGCGTGCCCGCCGCGCCAGCCGCTGCCGGCGCCGCCGTGCTGCCAGGCGAAGCGCCAGCCGCGCCAGCCATCAAGACCGAAGTCGTCACCATCACGACCGACGTGATGAAAGTCGACATCGACACCGCCGGCGGCGTGATCAAGCGCCTCGAACTGCTCCAGTTCAAGGACAAGATCGACGAGAAAAAGAACCAGGTCCTGTTCGACGTGAACACGAAGGGCGTGTATGTCGCCCAGACCGGCCTGATCGGCAATGCGGCCGGCGCAGCGCTGCCTAACCACAACACGCCGTTCGTGGCCAAGCCCGGTGCGCGCATGCTCAACGGCGCAGCTGAAGTCCAGCTGGTGCTCGAAGCGGTTGAAAGCGGCGTCAAGCTGACCAAGACCTTTACCTTCCGCAAGGGCGACTACCTGATCGGCATGCGCCACGATGTCACCAACCTGACCGCCGCGCCGATCGCGCCGTCGCTGTACCTGCAGCTGCAGCACCACGGCAACGAGCCGGAAGGCGAATCCTATTTCACGGCCAGCTACACCGGCCCGACCATGTACACCTCGATCAAGAACTACGAAAAACTGCAGTTCAAGGATATCGAGAAAAAAGGCCATGCAGACCACGTGACCAAGGCCAACGATGGCTGGATCGCGATCTCGCAGCACTATTTCGTATCGGCTTTCCTGCCGCCGCAAAACATTGCCCGTGAAATTTTCACGAAAAAAATCGACACCAACCTGTACGCCATTGGCACCCTGATGCCGCTCGGGACCGTGGCTCCTAACGCCACCGTCAGCAGCGACGTACGCCTGTATTCGGGCCCGCAGGACGAAAACAAGCTCGAGAAAATCGCCCCTGGCCTGGAACTGGTCAAGGACTACGGCATGCTGGTGGTGATCGCCAAGCCGATTTTCTGGGTCATGGACAAGATTCACAATGTCCTGGGCAACTGGGGCTGGACCATCATCGCCTTTACCATCCTGATCAAGCTGCTGTTCTTCCCACTGTCCGCTGCCGGCTACAAGAGCATGGCGCGCATCAAGGTGGTGACGCCGAAGATGCAGGCGATCCGCGAAAAGTACAAAGGCGACCCGGCCAAGATGAACCAGGCCACCATGGAGCTGTACAAGACCGAGAAGATCAATCCGCTCGGCGGCTGCCTGCCGATCCTGGTGCAGATGCCGGTCTTCATCGCCCTGTACTGGGTGCTGCAAGCGTCGGCTGAAATGCGCGGCGCGCCATGGATCAGCTGGATCACCGACCTGACCAAGCCGGATCCTTACTTCATCCTGCCGGTGCTGTACGCGATTTCGATGTACATCACCACCAAGCTGAACCCGGCGCCAGCCGATCCGGTGCAAGCGAAGATGATGCTGTTCATGCCGCTGGCGTTCTCGGTGATGTTCGTGTTCTTCCCGTCCGGCCTGGTGCTGTACTGGGTAGTGAACAACATCCTCTCGATCGCGCAGCAATGGGTGATCACCAAGAAGTACGAAGACGCAGCAGCGACCGGCAGGAAACTCGCCTAAGGTCCTTCCCGCGCAAGCGGGGTGCGACGAAAAAAGCCCGTGCAAACAACACGGGCTTTTTCTTTTCCGATACGAATAACCTACAATCATCACATGAAACTCGACACTTCCCCGATCGCCGCCATCGCTACCGCACCTGGCCGCGGCGGCATCGGCGTGGTGCGTGCCTCGGGCAAGTCGCTGGCGCCGCTGATGGCCGCGCTGTTCCCCGGCACCACCCTGTCCCCGCGCCACGCCACCTACTTGCCATTCCGGAACGAGGACGGCAGCATCATCGACCAGGGCATCGCGATCTGGTTCAAGGGCCGCCATTCCTACACCGGTGAAGACGTGCTCGAACTGCAAGGCCACGGCGGCCCGGTCGTGCTCCAGCTGCTGCTCGCGCGCGTGCTCGAAGCGGGCGCCGGCATGGGCTTGCGCATGGCCGAGCCGGGCGAATTCACGCGCCGCGCCTACCTCAACGACAAGCTCGACCTGGCCCAGGCCGAAGCCGTGGCCGACCTGATCGATGCCTCCACCGAAGCTGCCGCCAAATCGGCCTCGCAATCGCTGTCGGGCGCCTTCTCGAAAACCATCCATACCCTGGTCGAGCAGACCATCGGTCTGCGCATGCTGGTCGAAGCCACGCTCGACTTCCCGGAAGAAGAAATCGACTTCCTGGAAAAATCGGACGCGCGCGGCCAGCTGGCCGTCATCGTCGATTCGCTCGAGGCCGTGTTCCGCCAGGCCGCCCAGGGCGCGCTGCTGCGCGAAGGCTTGAACGTGGTGCTGGTGGGCCAGCCGAACGTGGGCAAGTCGTCGCTGCTGAACGCGCTGGCCGGGTCCGACGTGGCCATCGTCACGCCGATTGCCGGCACCACGCGCGACAAGGTCAGCGAAACCATCCAGATTGAAGGCATTCCGCTCAATATCATCGACACCGCCGGCATCCGCGTCATCGACGAGCAGGTGGACGTGGTCGAGCGCATCGGCATCGAACGCACCTGGGGCGAGGTCGGCAAGGCCGACGTGATCCTGCACCTGCTCGACGCCGGCCACGGCCCGGCGCGCGAAGACGAAGCCATCGTCGCCGCCTTCCCGCAAGGCGTTCCGGTGGTGCGCATCTGGAACAAGATCGACCTGTCGGGCCACAAGGCATCGGTCGCCACGGCCGAGGACGCCACCATCGTCTACCTGTCGGCGCACGAACACATGGGCATCGACTTGCTGCGCGGCGAACTGCTGCGCATCGCCGGCTGGCAACAGACCGGGGAATCGCTGTTCCTGGCGCGCGAACGCCACCTGGTAGCGCTGCGCAATGCGCGCAAGCACCTGGACCTGGCCGGTAGCCACGCTGCACAAAATGACCAGTCGCTCGACCTGTTCGCGGAAGAGCTGCGCCTGGCGCAGAACCAGCTGTCGAGCATTACGGGGGAGTTTTCTTCGGATGACTTGCTGGGCGTGATTTTCAGCCGCTTCTGTATCGGAAAATAGTTGGCTGTCCGTGCTATTCACCCTTAGGCCGTGTCCGACGAGTTCTAAGGTTTCCCGAAGGCATCCAGACATTTTAGTTACACTATTTGGCACACGTCTCCCGATGGTGGGGGCTGCGTGTACCTTTCTTTTACTTGGCGGTTTCCCGCTCACTGATGTCAAACCGACTGACATCATCAATTGTGTTCGGTAAGAATACTTCTCTTATTGCACTTGCCTTGATGCATTCCAACTCCTCCATGTAGCCACCGAGCGCGCAGGCTGACTGTCCTTGTTGATGGAAAAGCCGCGAAGGACGTATTCGACTCGATAGGCCCCGACTTCCCCGAAACATGCAGCGGGGAGAAAGGTAACCGGCATCGACGCAAGAAGGGTGTTGTTTGCTCGTACACAGCTCAGGACCAGGGGACGAAGGACGGCCCCTACCGGTGCTGGATCGGGGTCAATCTTCGAACCGGTGACACCATTTCCACTATCAGCTGCTAACGGCGTCGGACGCCTTGGCGCGCGGCGGAATTTGGAGACCGTTCTGATCCAGTTCAGAAATAGTACTCGTCGGGATAGCTGACCGCCGGAATTTGATAGTCCTTGAGCCAGGCCTTGAGCGCCCTGATGTCTTGGAAATCGCCCACATCCTGCGCGATGGTGTCGACGTTGCGCTGCATCTCCGCGATGTCGGCATGCAAACACATCAGCAGCGTTTTTGGCGTCAGCTGACGCGGCCTGGGCTGCTGCGTTTCACGCATCAGCGAGTATTCAAGCTCGTGGGTTTCACGCTGCAATTCGCGCACCTGGCTATCAAGGATCTTGTTGTACATCTTGATCCGATCCTCGCCCAGACGATCGAGCGCGGCCTGGTCGATCTGCTCGACTTCCAGCTGCAATTCCAGTAAGCCAAGCAAATCATTGGCCGCGTAGGCGGCGTTTACGCGCTGCATGAGCGCGGTCTTGCGCACGCGCTCGACCTCGTCCGGCTCGCGGTCCGGATGCAGGGCACTCGCCAGCTTGCGAAAGATATCGCGCACCGATTGCTGCAGCCTTTGCTGCTCGGCCTGCTGTCGGGTTTCGCGCGCGCTCGGCTTGGCAGGCTTGGCGGGTTTGCGCCCTTGGGCCTGGGCTTCCTGCTGCTGCGCCGCCATTTTCTCGGACATGGCCTTGAACAAGGCCTCCGGCGAAGCCAGGTCGACATCATCGTCGAAGCGTACGCCGAACATGTCTTGCGCTATGTCCTTGATTGAAGCCGCGAATTCGTCCGTTCCGAAAACGCCGTCGCCGCCGGCATGCCGGTTGAAAATGTCGCGCACCTCGTCGTCGTCGCCGGCGTCGAGCAAGGCGATTCCGATTGACGTGATCAGCTCGGTCAACTTGGCGCGCTCTTTCTTGCCGATCGCCTTGTGGCTGCATGCTTGGTCGAAAACCTTGATCAAGGCCTTGCGCTGTTCATCGAAGGCCTGCGTCAGCGGCAAGTAATCCTCTTCTACCTGGCGCCGGATGGCGGGCAACGCCTCGTGCCAGGCGGCCAGGCGCATGCGCTCGGCTTCCAGTTTCTTGATCAAGGCATTGAACTGCTTGCGCGTGCGGCAAACTGGTCCGTTGATGTTGGGTTCGGCAATGCGAATGCCGCTGGAACTGGAGAAATCCATGGTCATGAAGGGGAAATGTTGACAATATCGGGATGCCGAACGGGCCGGCGGGCCAATTATACCCGGGCACTTACAGGCCCGCCGCAAGGATGAAACATGTCCGCGCGCCATTGCCACTCCTGACACAATCTGACAGTCGATGATGGCATACTCATATCCTCATTGATTCAGGAGGGTGGCATGCTGGCTGGCGGCTGTTACTGCGGCGCAATTCGTTACGAAGCCTCGGGCTCGGCACGCAATCACGCCAATTGCCACTGTGAAATGTGTCGCCGCACCACGGGCGCACCCTGCCTTGCCTGGTTCACTGTTGCCGCATCAAACTACCGCCTGCTGTCCGGCACACCGGCCAGCTTTCGTTCGAGCCATCACGGCACCCGTACTTTCTGTCCCGCCTGCGGCACCCAGCTCACCTTCGCCGACGACGCCAGCCCTGGCGATGTCGACGTCACCACCTGCAGCCTCGACGATCCCGCCCTGGCGCCGCCGCAAAGCCACATCTATGTCCACAGCCAGGTTCCCTGGCTCAAGCTGGCCGACGGCCTGCCGCGCTTCCAGCACAGCCGCGCCGAAGCACCCAGCTGAAAATATTTTCTTGTTTTGTGTCGATTTCCCGGTTCGCGCTACGTCGTAGGTATAGCAACCCCCATTTTTTTGCCTGGCCCACCCTTACAAAGGAGCACTACCATGAGCACAAACGTCAAACCGATTCCTGAAGACATGCATTCCCTGACCCCGCACATCGTCTGCAAAAATGCATTGGCAGCGATGGATTTCTACGCGCGCGCGTTCGGCGCCACCGAAGCTGCACGCATGCTCACGCCGGATGGCAAGCTGATGCACGGCATGGTCCGCATCGGCGATTCCGCCCTCATGCTGATGGAAGAAAACGCGGAATGGGGCGCCATCGGTCCTTCCGAAATGAAGTCGAGCCCGGTGACCATCCACCTGTACGTCAAGGATGCCGACGCCGTATTCGCCAAGGCCGTCGCCGAAGGCGCCACCAGCGTGATGCCGGTGGACGACATGTTCTGGGGCGACCGCTACGGCGTGCTGCGCGATCCGTTCGGCCACAGCTGGTCGATCGCCACCCACACCAGGGACCTGACGCCGGAACAAATGGCAGAAGGCATGAAAACGGCCTGCGCGGGAGCACCGCAATGAAAGTCATGGTCATCGTGAAAGCCAGCCCCGAATCGGAAGCCGGCAAGATGCCGACCGAAAAGCTGCTCGCCGACATGGGCAAGTTCAATGAAGAACTGGTCCGTGCGGGCGTCATGCTGGCCGGTGAAGGCCTGCATCCGAGTTCGAAGGGCGTGCGCGTCCGGTTCTCGGGCGACAAGCGCAGCGTCATCGACGGCCCCTTCGCTGAAACCAAGGAACTGATTGCCGGTTTCTGGCTGTGGCAGGTCAAGTCGCTGGAAGAAGCCATCGAGTGGGTCAAGCGCTGCCCTAATCCGATGGAAAGCGAATCCGACATCGAGATACGGCAAGTGTTCGAAGCCGAAGACTTCGGCGCCGAGTTCACGCCCGAACTGCGCGAGCAGGAAGAGCGTCTGCGCCAGCAGATGGCGGAACAGTAGTAAGCATGTGGGCGGCCTTCGGGCCGCCTTTATTTTGGGGGATGAGTATGCAATACATGATCTTGCGGCGTGCCGACAAGGGCACGGAAGCGGGCGGCCTGCCGGTCGCCGAAGCAGCCCGCCTGCTGGCCAGCCTGCAGCCGAGCGCCAGTGCGGTGCGCCTCACGCTCGACCACGGCAAGGCCACCGTCGAATACGGGCCCTTCGCCGATCCCGCCGAAATGATCGCCGGTTTCGGCATCATCCAGGCCGAATCGAAACAGGCGGCCATCGAGGCGCTGCGCGACTATCCTGCGTCCGAAGCGCTGGAACTCGAACTGCGCGAGAGCGGCTGCCCCGGCGGCTGCGCGCAAATTCATCCGGCCAATGTGCCTGACCCCAAAGGCAAGCGCTTCGCCGTGCTGCTGCGCGCCAGCGATGCACTGGAAAACGAAGTGCCGGTGCCGCAAGTTGCGCTCGATACGCTCGACGCCCACAACGCGAAGGAAGCCGCGGCAGGCGTGCTGCTGGCCGCTGACGGCTTGCGCACCAGCGCGCGCGGGGCACGCGTCAACATCGCCAAGGGGTCGTTCTCGTTCATCGACGGGCCCTTCACCGAAATCAAGGAAATGATCGCCGGTTTCTGGATGATCCGCGTGGCGACCATGGACGACGCCATCGCCTGGGCGAGGCGCAATCCCTACCCTTGCGGGCAGTACGTCGAAGTTGAAATCCGCGAGCTGTTCGACGCCGGGGCATTCACGCCCGAATTGCAGGCGGCCGAAGAGCAGATGCGTTCGCAGCAGCTCGATGCAGGCCTGCGCGCGCAGTTCGCGGCCGGGCGCTAACGCTCAATGGCTGACACCTCACGCGTCGCCGAAGCCGTCTGGCGCATGGAATCGGCGCGCATCATCGGCGCGCTGGCGCGCATGCTGCGCAATGTCGGCCTGGCCGAAGAAATGGCGCAGGACGCCATGGTCAGCGCGCTCGAACGCTGGCCCCAGGCCGGCGTTCCCGACAATCCCGCAGCATGGCTGATGGCCGTGGCAAAAAACCGCGCCCTCGATCACCTGCGCCATGCGAAGCTGCATCAGTCGAAGGAGGCGGAACTCACTTACGAGATCGAAACGCAGCTGCAAGATGCCGCGCCCGACCTTGACGCCACGCTTGACGACGACATTGGCGACGACCTGCTGCGCCTGATGTTCGTGTCCTGCCATCCGGTGCTGTCGACCGAGGCGCAAGCGGCATTGACCCTGCGCCTGCTGGGCGGCCTGACGACCGACGAAATCGCGCGCGCCTTCCTGGTGTCCGAAGCGACCGTGGCGCAGCGCATCGTGCGCGCCAAGCGCACTCTGCTGGAAGCGAAGGTGCCCTTCGAAGTGCCGCAAGCGGCGCAGCTGGACGAGCGCATGGCGTCGGTGCTGCAAGTAATCTACCTGATCTTCAATGAAGGCTATTCGGCCAGCGCCGGCGGCGACTGGCTGCGGCCGAAGCTGTGCGAGGAAGCGCTGCGGCTGGGGCGCATCCTGGCCGAACTGGCGCCGCGCGACCCCGAGGTGCACGGCCTGGTCGCGCTGATGGAGATCCAGTCCTCGCGCGCCCGCGCACGCGTGGCACCGAAGGGCGAACCGGTGCTGCTGATGGACCAGGACCGCGCGCGCTGGGACCAGCTGCTGATCCGGCGCGGCCTGGCGGCGCTGGAACGGGCGGCGGCGCTGGGGCAGGGCTACGGGCCGTATGGGCTGCAGGCGGCCATCGCGGCCTGCCATGCGCGCGCGCTCACGCCCGGGGATACGGACTGGCAGCGCATTTCGGCGCTGTACGACGCGCTGGCGCAGCTGGCGCCGTCGCCCATTGTCGAGCTCAACCGCGCGGTGGTGCTGTCGATGGCATTCGGACCGGCGGCGGGGCTGGAGCTGGTGGACCGGCTGACGCTGGAGCCGGCATTGCGCAATTACCATCTGCTGCCCAGCGTGCGCGGCGACCTGCTGGCCAAGCTGGACCGCAGCGCCGAAGCGAAGGCAGAATTCGAGCGCGCCGCGTCCTTGACCCACAACTTGCGCGAACGCGAATTGCTGCTGGCGCGCGCCGCAGCATGTTCCTGAGCGATGTGTGCTACGCTTTTCGGATGAAAAAACGACTCCTGCTGGCGCTGGCCTGCGCCTTCCTCACCTCTTGCGCCAGCATCGTCGGCCCGCGCGATATCGAGATCCCCCTGCACAAATTGCAGGCAAGCCTGGAGCGCCGCTTCCCCATCAGCAACCGCGTCCTCGAACTGTTCGACATCGAACTGACCCGGCCGCAATTCTCCGTGCTGCCCGAGGCCGACCGCATCGCCCTGGCCATGGACATGTCGATCGCGCCGCCCTTCACGCGCCAGTCCTGGACCGGCAAACTGGCCTTGTCCGGCCGCCTCTACATCGACCCCGCGCGCAATGCCGTGCTGATGGCCGAGCCGCGCGTGGACCAGTTCACCATCGACGAGGCCGACGAAGCGCGCCAGCGCCAGATTGCCCGCGTTGCCAATCTGCTCATGCAGAAAGCGGTCGGCGACACCCCCCTGTATCATTTCCGCCCCGAAGACTTGCGCTACGCCGGCGTGCAATTCGTCCCCACCCGCGTGAGCGCCACGGCGCGCGGCCTGCTCGTCACCGTCGAGCCCGCCAAGTAGAGGTTTTCGCAATCCTGCTATCATTTGCACACACCGAAATCTATTGGCTTTTTCCGGGAATTCGGGAGTATGATGGTTTCCACGCGGCAATAACTGGCTAGATCTACAGCATTGCGGCGTCGTGTTTTTGCGTGCAAACTTGGTGTTTGCGATTTCTCATATCCGCAATATTCCACTATCGTAATCTTGCTGTAAGACTTTGATGTGCTGCCATGTTTTGGGGGTGAATCTTGGGAACGCTACAGGAGAGTGTGCAGGAAAAGGACCTCGGGGCCGAGCTGGCGCCAGGTAGCGCTGCTGCGCGTCTCCGGGCCAGGCAAAGCTTGCCGCCCAAGGGGTCCTGCTGGTACTGCGACAAGCCGATCGACAGCGTGCGCCGTTTCTGCGGCAAGGAATGCGCGGATGCCTTTGACGAAGAGGCCGAATACAGCACCGACGCGATCGCCAATCCGCCCGACTAATTGCCTCCCGGCTACTTGTCGGGCACCGGTTCCCCCAGCGCCACGAGCGCGCCCTCGAAGTCAAATTCCTGCACCGCCGCCGCCACCCGCGCCAGCGTTTCCGCGCCCAGGATCACGCGCAGGCTGGCGTCCGTCTCTTCCAGCAAGTCGATCGCCGCGCCGTCGCCGCTGGCCAGCAGTTCGATCAGCCGCGCGATCAGCAGGCGGTCGTCCAGCAGCGGCTTGTGCGGCACGGCAACGGGCACGCATTCCGGCGGCGAGCCGGTCAGCAATACGTCCAGCAGCTGGATCACTTTCTCGAATTCCTGCCGCAACTGGGCCACCGCGTCCTGGGTGTCGGTTTCGGTGCGGATCGCCTGTTCCAGGTCGCAGGCGTGGGCATGCAGGCGCTGGGCGCCTATCATGCCGGTCGCGCCCTTGAGCGTGTGCACCAGGCGGTGCGCCAGGATCATGTCGCCCGCCGCCAGGGCTTCGCAGATGGGCTCGATGCCGCGCTGCTGGTCCTTGCGGAAGCGGCGCAGCATGCGCCCGTACAATTCCCGATTCCCCATGAGGCGCTCGATCCCATCGTCGATGTCGATGGTGTCCCGGGTAATGGCATCGGAGCGGAATTCGATCGGGGCAGTCAAAATGGCTTTCAGCGCGTAAACACAACTATCATTGCTAGAAGGAATGCAGTAACGATAGCAGATTTTGCCATTGATGCATGATCACGCAAATCACTTGGTTGTGAAGGACCAACTTTTGCTGATGGGCGTGCTGTCGCTGGTTCCGCTGAAGCTGACGTCATAAGTCGTGCCGGAGCGCAAGGGCTCGAGCGGGATGATGGCCAGCGCGGAAGTGGGCGTGACCTGGTCGGCAGCGCTGCGGCGCAGTAGCCTGACGGCCAGTTCCGCTTCGCCGCGCGGGCGGATCGTGAAGCTGCCTGGCACCAGGGTCACGTCGATGTCCGCATGCACGCTGATCGGATAGCCCACTTCATTTCGTTCAGGAACCGGATCCGGGGCTTCGAAATCGCTGAAGAAATTGCGCGTCACGCCGGTCTGGCCATTGAAGGGCCAGCTGACCAGGTTGCCGCGGCCGATGCCCGGGCCGTAGCCGTCGCGCGCGGCCAGGTTGGCCGTGAAATACGTGTAGTTGCTGGCATTGGTGGCCGCGCCGACGCCGATTTCCTTGAACCTGGGCTCGAACATCACGAAGCGGTGGTAGATCGCGGTGACCAGTTCTTCGGACAGCGAGTGGCCATTGTTGCTGGCGGCCGCGGAAATGATTTCGCCGATCGCAAATCCGCTCGACGGCACAACGTAGCCGGCCGCGTTCAGGCGCTCGCGCAAGCCCGTGCCCGTGAAGCCGGTCCGGCCGGCGAGCTGGTCATGGCTGACCGTATTGTTGGCGCGCTGGTAGTCGGAATGGCCCTGGGCCGCGATGTCGATCTGGCCATTGCGCGCGAGAACAGGAACGCCAAGCTGGCCGCGGCGGAAATTAATCCAGTTCAAGCCGTCGGTGCTGATGTTGTTTGTCAATACAGGCGCGCCGACTTCCGCTGCTGGCGGACTGATCGTTGGTGCCGGTGGACTGTCGCCGCCGCCGCCGCAAGCGGCCAGCGCGCAACTGGTGATCAGTCCCGCCGTAAATGATTGCCAGCGCCGCATTCCGCTCATTGCTTACTCCCATGCATAAAATCCCGTGTGGATAGATTCTAGGCGAAAAAGAGATTTGGTGATTTTTGTTTTTGCCTGTGCGTGAGGGTGCGCAAGCGGCTCGCTGTAAAATACCAACACAAACCCCAACCACGATTGCGATCCGATTTGAAACCGACAAGACAGCAACGCCTGGCACGCGCCAAGTTTGCCCTCCCCAGCATGGTCACTTTGCTGTCGATCGCTTGCGGCTTTGGCAGCATTGTCATTTCGGTCGACAACGCCCGCATTGGCGATCCGGCCGATTACCGCCTGGCGGCCATCCTGCTGGTGCTGGCCGGCGTGTTCGATGCGCTCGACGGTTTCGTGGCGCGCCTGACCAAGACCACGTCCGACTTCGGCATGCAGCTCGACTCGATCGCCGACGTCATGAACTTCGGCTGCGCCCCGGCCATGCTGCTGTACTGCTACGGCTTCGTGCAAATGGGCGTAGGCCATCCGACGCTGCTGCGCATGGGTGGCCTGGCCTGCTTCATCTTCGTCGCGTGCGGCGCCTTGCGCCTGGCGCGCTTCAATGTCAGCGTGGGCCGCACCGATCCGCGCTATTTCGTCGGCATGCCGATTACGGCCGGGGCTGCCTGCGTGGCGTCGGTGGTGGTGGCCTGGCCGGCGCCGCTGGTGAACAACCTGCAGGCGGGCATGCTGATGCTGCTGATGGTGGGCGTGGGCACGCTGATGGTATCGACCGTGCGCTTCCCGAGCAGCAAGCTGAAAATGAATCCGCTGGTGATCGGCTTGATGGCGGCCAGCGTGGGCTTGCTGGCGCTGCTGCAGACGCGCTTTTTCGTGCTGTTCTTCGTGCTGTATGTCAGCGCGACGTTGCTGTTGAATCTCGGCTGGAAGATGGGGTGGCAGGGTATCAAGCCGCCCCTCGTCTACGAAGACTAGTCCTCAGGCCACTTCGTGGCCGCGCGCCGCGCGCAGGATCTTGAACCAGTCCATCTTGCTCAGCGTGAACTGGGTACCCGCCACCGCCACCGCAATCGCTTCGATGCGCCCCGTGCCCGTCAGCGGCACCGGGCGGCATGGCAGCTGCATGATCCACGCAAACACCACGCTGGCGAACGGCTGGCCCAGGTCATCGGCAATGCCCTTGATCACCAGGCGCAGGTTGTCGGCATGCGCTTCGCCG
Organism: Pseudomonadota bacterium; assembly: GCA_040388805.1. Classification (GTDB taxonomy): domain Bacteria; phylum Pseudomonadota; class Gammaproteobacteria; order Burkholderiales; family Burkholderiaceae_D; genus Telluria_A. The sequence goes on along the minus strand of JAZKBE010000081.1, from coordinate 10,167 downwards.
CCATTGAACAGGCGGCCACCGGCCAGCGGCGACCAGATCATGGGCGACACGCCCAGGTCCTGCAAGCCGTCGAAGGTTTCATCGAACATGGGCGCGGTGTGCAGCGGCGAAAACTCGACCTGGTTGGTCACCAGCGGGACGCGCTTGTTGAGCGCCTCGAACTGGTGGCGGCTGAAATTCGATACCCCGAAATGGAGCACCTTGCCGGCCTGGCGCAGGCCGTGGAAGGTATGCGCGACTTCGTCGAAATCCATCAGCGGATCGGGACGGTGGATCAGCAGCAGGTCGATGCGGTCGGTGCCCAGCTGGCGCAGCGATTCGTCGACCGAGCCGGTGATGTGCGCGGCGCTGGTGTCGTAATGCTGGATGCTGTGTTGCGGGCGCATCGGCGACACCAGCTTGATGCCGCACTTGGTGATCAGTTCCATCCGGTCGCGCAGCGAGGGCTGCAAGCGCAGCGCATCGCCAAACAAGGACTCCACCCCGTAGCCGCCGTAAATGTCCGCATGGTCGAAACTGCTCACGCCCAGGTCCAGGCAGTGTTCGATGAAGGCCACGCGCTGCTCGGCCGACATGCCCCATTCCGTCATGCGCCACATGCCGGCAACAATGCGGGACAGTTCGAGTCCCTGGGTACTGGTGGCGACGCGCGGGCACTTCATTCCGGCAGGCAGGGTTTGGCTCATGTTCTTGTCTTTCGCGTTTATTTCAACCAGAGGCGCATCGAATCCCAGGCACGGCCGAAGATCGACGCCTGGCCGACTTCTTCCAGGGCCACGACCGGCAGTTCCAGCAAGGGCTTGCCGTCAACCATCATCTTGAGCGTGCCCACGCGGCTGTTCAGCGGCAGCGGCGCGACCAGCGGGTCCTTGCGTTCGAGCACGGGCTTCATTTTCGCGGCCACGCCTTTCGGCACCGTCACCAGCACGTCGCTGGTAAAGCCGATCTTGACCGTGCTGGACGTACCTTTCCAGACTTCCGGCGACTGGATCGCCTGGCCCTTCGAATACAGCTTGATGGTGTCGAAGTTCTGGAAGCCCCAGTTCAGCAGCTTCTGGCTTTCCTGGGTGCGGGTCTGGTCCGAATTGGTGCCCAGCACCACCGAAATCAGGCGGCGCTCGATATTGCCGCTAGGACGGCGCGCCGAAGCGATCATGCCGTAGCCAGCGCCTTCGGTGTGGCCGGTCTTCATGCCGTCCACGGTCGGGTCCAGCCACAGCAGGCGGTTGCGGTTCGGCTGGGTGATCTTGTTGTAGGTGAAGCTCTTGACCGAATCGATCTTGTAGAACTCGGGGAAGTCGACGATCACGCGCGCGGCCAGCACCGACAGGTCCTGGGCGGTCGAAAAGTTGTCCGGATGCGGCAAGCCGTGCGGATTGCCGAAGCGGGTATTCTTCAGGCCCATGCGCTGGGCTTCGCGGTTCATCAGGAACACGAAGGCGCTTTCTTCGCCAGCCACCGCTTCGGCCAGGGCCACGGCGGCGTCGTTACCGGATTGCACCATCAAGCCGTGCAGCAAGTCGCTGACCGACACCGGCGTGGCCGGATCGATGAACATCTTGGAACTGCTGGCGTCGACTTTCCAGGCTTTCACCGACACATTGATCATCTGGTCCAGGGTCAGCTTCTTTTCGCGGATGGCGGCGAAGGTGAGGTAGGCGGTCATGATCTTGGTCAGCGAGGCGGGCTCGATGCGCGCGACCGGATCCTGCGATGCGATCACCTGGCCGCTGGTGGCGTCGAGCAGCAGCCAGGAACGGGCGGCGATGGTCGGCGGCGGCAGGGTTTGCGCGACGGCTGCGGAGATGGCAAGGACACTGGCTGCCAGTGCCGCAAATAATTTTTTCATGGGCTTGGTACTCTACAGAATAGGGGTGCGAAAACAGAGGCGCCCAATTATAGCCGCCACAGTTGGAGCACCAGGTTTTTAATGTGACCGAGCTTGCGGTGGAAAAAATGGTCCGCGCCCGGGATGACAATGACAGGGATATCGAGCGGGCGCGCCCAGTCGAATACCTGCGTCAGGGTAATGGTGTCGTCCTGTTCGCCGTGGATCAGGATGGTGTCTTCGGGCACGGGCGGCATCGGCCATTTGCCGGCCGCGGTGCCGACGAGCACCATGCGGTCGGCCGGCCGGCCTTCGGCGATCAGGCGCTGCTGCAGCTGCGCCTGCACAAAGGTGCCGAAGGAAAAGCCGGTCAGGGCCACCGGCAGGCCGGGATAGCGCGCCTGCATGTGGGCCAGCATGACGGCCATGTCGTCGGTTTCGCCGTGGCCTTCGTCATGCACGCCGGCCGAGGCGCCCACGCCGCGGAAATTGAAGCGGGCCGACACATAGCCCAGCTGCACGAAGGTGCGGGCCAGGGTGGCTGCCACCTTGTTGTCCATGGTGCCGCCGTACAGCGGGTGCGGATGGGCCACCAGGGCGATGCCGCGCGGGGCTTGCTCCGGCAGGTCGAGCACGCACTCCATGACGCCGGCGCCGCCGGTGAGGGTGAATTTTTCGGTGAGTTTCATCAGATCTTGAGGCGCTCGACCACCTTGCCGCCGACCAGGTGGGTGTCGATGATGTCGTCGATGTCGGCCGTGTCGACATAGGTGTACCAGGTGCCTTGCGGATAGACCACCAGCACCGGGCCTTCGTCGCAGCGGTCCAGGCAGCCGGCCTGGTTGATGCGGATTTTTCCCGCGCCGTTCAGGTCCAGCGCCTTGATGCGTTTTTTGGCGTGCTTTTGCGCGATCTCGGCGCCTTGCTTGCCGCAGCAGGGACGGCCGTCATCGCGCTGGTTCATGCAGAAGAACACGTGCTGCTGGAAATAGGGTTTTTCGTCGTTCATGGTGAATGTTGTGCAAAAAAAGCCGAAGTTGCAATCGAAGTTGCAATGATACGCTGTTGAATCAAGTCCTGCGGTTCTCGAGCCGATTCAGCTTGTGGGACGGCAAAAGCAGGAACCACAGAGCAAAGAAGGGCCACAGCAGCGACAGGAACTGGGCCGCGCCATTGAAGTTCAGGAATTTCCCCTGCACCCAGCCTTGCAGCGTTGCCATGAAGTAGGGATTGACGGGAATCGTGTTCACCACCAGCAAGCTGAGCAGCAGGGTCACCACCGCCAGCCGGCGCTGCGCCACCTGGGGCGCGAAGGCCAGCCCCGACAGCATGATCAGGCCGATCAGGAAGCCGCCCTGGGCCCCGGGCGTGATCCACACGAAGGCATTGTCCGGCGTGAACAGCAGGGAACTCGAGAGCGCTTTCAGCAGCAGCGCCGCGCCCAGCATGCCCAGGATCAGGCGCGCGCGCGGGGCATTGCGGTTCAGCAGGCACAGCATGGTCAGCACGGCGCCCGTCATGCCGCAGGCGGTGATGATGGTTTCCGACAGCCAATATTGCTCCACGCTCATGGCCGCTCCGGGCCGCAGCATGGTCACCAGGTCGATATCGGTATCGAGCCCGGCCGACAGCCAGTCCGACAGGATGGGCAGGATCTGGCCATGTCCGAACATGTAGCCGAGCGGGTAGATCTGGGCCAGCGGCCACAGGGCCAGCAGCACCAAACCCTGGCTGGCGTGCGGCGCGAACCAGCGCTGGCGCAGCTGCACCATCTTGCTCTGGTTCAGGTAGGAGCGCGCGCCGGCCTGGCCGAACAGGGCCCCGATGACGGCGCCCGCGCTGTTGGTCATGAAGTCCAGGTTCGACGGCACCCGGCTGGGCAGGTAAGTCTGCACCGCTTCCATGCCGCCCGACACCAGGATGCCCAGGATAGCCGCGCCCAGGATGGCCCACCAGCCGCGCAGGAGGGGATACAGCGCGAGCACCAGCAGCATGCCGAGCGGGATGTAGCCGACAATATTGACGATGGCGTCGAAGTAGGTCCAGTACTGCGGCATCTTCAGCGTCAGGAAGGTGAACGGCGACAGGCCGCTCCCGCTCCAGCCGGAAAACGGAAACCAGCTGGCATACACGATCAGCAGCAGGTAGGCGAGCAGCGCCGCCCGCGCGACGGGAGAGCCGCGCGGCCGTGGTTTGATGGCGACGACTTCGTTCATTCTTTCCGCGGTGGCAGCGCGGCCAGCCAGCTGGCGATATCCACGGCGATCGCGTCGGTCGATGCGGCCAGCGCGCGCGCGCCGCCGGCGGCATCGAGGCTGCCGGCGCTGGTCTTGCGGTTGAAGGTTTTCTGGTCCACCAGGCGGTGGCCCTGGAACAGCGAGGCGCGCAGGATTACCTGTCCCTGGCTTTGCGCCGGGCTGTCGAAGCTGTGCGTGAAGTCGTCCACTTCCACGCGCAGGATGGCCACATTGGCCGCCGCGTCCATGGTGCCCAGCACCTTGGCGCCCGACTGGCCAAGGCGCGCCTTCAGGCGCTGCGTGACCATCTGCAGCGGGGTGGTGCTCCAGCGGCTGTTGGCGTAGGAGCGGGCTTGCTGCGGATCGGCGTAATTGAGGCGGTAGTACATGCGTTCGTTGTCCAGCGCCGCCGAACCGGTGACGTCGCTCACGACCAGCGCGCCGATCGCCGCGCCCGCCGGTGCATGGGCCGGCGTGGCGGGACCGAAGTCGAAAATGGTGTTATGGGCGGGCTTGTCGCTGGCGCAGCCGGCCAGGGCCAGCAAGGCCACGAGCAGGAATCGGTTCATGGAGGTCCTCATTTGGTCGGTGGCACGAAGCCGGGTTCGCCGGGGCCGGGCGTGGCGTTCGGCGCGCCGAACAGGATGCTTTGCGGACGGTCGCTGAAGGTATTGGCGGTACGGCGCACGGCGCGCAGCGAGGTTTTCGCTTCCTCGGTCATGGCCACGAATTTCGGCAGCGTTTGCAGTTCGAGGTCGCTGGTGACGCCTTCGAGCGAGCCGCCCACGCGGTCGATGGTGGTGTTCAGGCGTTCGATCGGGCCGTCCTTGGCCTGCAGCTTGGTGGCCAGCTGGTCGAAGCTGCGGGTCATCCTGGTGGCGCTGGCCGACAGCTCGTTGAACGAATCCATGCTCTGTTCGGCTTTCGCGGTCAGCTGCGGCAGGCGGTCGATGGTGGGCTGCAGTTTTTCCGGCAGCGCCGCATAGGCGTCGGCCGCCTTGCCCACCTTGTCGAAGGCGCCCAGCAGGATTTTCTGGTTGGCCGGGCTGACCATATTGTTCAGGCGCGCCGTCATTTCCTCGGCCGTCTTCAGGATCACCAGGCCGCGCTTTTCCAGCTGGTCGAGGAAGCCCGGGCGCAGCGGAATGCGCGCCACCTTGTCGGCATCGCTGACCAGCCGGGGCGAACCGACCTTCTCGTCGTCGAGCTGGATGAAGGCGATGCCGGTCACGCCCTGGTAGCCCAGCGTGGCGAAAGTGGAATTGGTGACCGGCGCTTCGGTGTCGACCGACAGGCGGATCAGGATCTGGCCGGTCCTGGTCTTGTCGAACACGATGTCGTCGACCTTGCCCACTTCCAGGCCGCGGTAGCGCACAGCCGCCTGCGGATTCAGGCCCGGGATCGACTGGATGGTGGCGATTTCGAAGGGCACCCGCTCCACGCGGTCGCGGTTGAACCAGATCCCGGCCAGCACCGTGGCGATCAGCAGGGCGATGGTAAAGAAGCCGGTCATCAGGGCGTGCGATCTGTTTTCCATGTCTATTTCTCCGATTCTTGCGCGGCTTCGGTTTCGTCCAGCACTTCAAGGGCGCGCTGTCCGCGCGCGCCAAGGAAGAATTGCTTGATGAAGGGATGGTCCACCGCCAGTACGTCGCGCGTGGGGCCCACCGCGATCACATGTTTTTCAGCCAGCACCGCCACCCGCGTGGTCAGCGCGAACAGGGTGTCGAGATCGTGCGTGACCATCACCACGGTCAGGCCCAGTTCGCGGTGCAGCGACTGGATCAGCGCCACGAAGGCGTCCGACAGGTCGGGGTCGAGGCCGGCGGTCGGCTCGTCCAGGAACAGCAGCTGCGGTTCGAGCGCCAGGGCGCGCGCCAGCGAGGCGCGCTTGACCATGCCGCCCGACAGGTCGGACGGCATCTTGTTCGCATGCTCGATGCCCAGGCCGACCATGTTCATCTTCAGCAGCACGGCGTCGTGGATCACGTCTTCGGGCAGGGCGTGCAGTTCGCGCATCGGCTGGGCGATATTGTCGAACACGGTCAGGGCCGAATACAGGGCGCCCTGCTGGAACAGCATGCCCCAGTGGTTGCGCATGCGCTGCAGCTGCTCGGCGTCGGCTTCGCTGATGTCTTCGCCGAACACGCGCACGCAGCCGCGCGCCGGCCGTTCCAGTCCCAGCATCTGGCGCAGCAGCACGGTCTTGCCGGTGCCGGAGCCGCCCACGATGGTCATGATTTCGCCGGCAAAAATTTCGAGGTTCAAGTCCTGGTGCACGACGGTGCGGCCGAACTTGGTCCACAGGCCCGTGATCTGCACCACCGGCGGGCCGACTTCCTCGTCAGGCTTCATGTTCAGCTGCTGCGGTTTCGGTTCGGTCACGAGAACCCCACGCCGCTGAAAATGATCGCGAACACGGCGTCGGCCAGGATCACCACCGTGATCGCCGTGACCACCGACGTGGTGGTGCCGCGGCCCAGGCTTTCGGTATTCGGTTTGATGCGCAGGCCGAAGTGGCAGGACACGAGCGCGATCAGCATGCCGAACACGGTGCCCTTGAGCAGGCCGATCAGGTAGTTCGCCAGCGGCACCGCTTCCGGCAGCTCCTGGATGAAGTAGCGCGCCGACAGGTTCAGTTCCACCTTGGCCGCGGCCATGCCGCCGATCAGGGCCATGGCGTCGGTCCAGACCACCAGCAGCGGCATCGAAATGGCCAGCGCCACCACCTTCGGCATGATCAAGCGGTAGCCGTGCGAAATACCCATGACCAGCATGGCGTCGAGTTCTTCGGTCACGCGCATCACGCCCAGCTGGGCGGTGATCGAGGAGCCGGAGCGGCCGGCCACCAGGATCGCCGCCAGCAGCGGCCCCAGTTCGCGGATCACGGCCATGCCGAGCAGGTTGACCAGGAATACGTCGCCGCCGTACATGCGCAGCTGCTGCGCCGACAGGTAGGACAGCACCACCCCGATCAGGAAACCCACCAGCGCCGTGATGCCCAGCGCCTGGAAGCCGGAGTGATAGATATTGGCCGACACTTCGCGCCAGGGCCCGGTCATGGGGCGCCGGATCCAGCGTCCGACGTCCTGCACCACCTGGCCGATCAGCTTGATGAAGCCGTGCATGTGCTCGAAGAACGAGATCAGGCCGAAGCCGAGCACCATCACCCAGTTCAGGCGGTTGTGGCGCTGGCGCGGCACGTGCATCTTGCCCGCTTCTTCGATGCGGGCGAACAGTTCTTCCTGTTTTTCGGCCAGGTTCAGGCTGGCGGGGCGCTGCTTGCCCCAGGCGTTCCAGAACATCTGGGCGCCGATATGGTCAAGGCTGGCGAGCTGGGACAAGTCCCAGACGACATCAGGCTTGTCCTTGAGCGAATGGAGGGTGGCCGTGAGCGACCTGATGGCGCCGCACTGGGCCAGGGCATGGACTTGCCAGATGCCGCTGGCGATGACGGATTGCGCCCCGCCGGCGTCGGCGTGGTTGATGGTTAATGTTGGCGCATTTTCAATCTGCATTGCGCCAGTGTAAAAGAGATTCGCTGTGGCCGCTACCTGAGTTCGTGCGCGCCTCAGGCGGCCAGATGGCGGGCCTGGCGCGCCGGCGCGTTGACGGCCGCTTGCGGCTTCGCGGCCGGGGCATCGGCCCGGCCCGCATAGTCGCTGGCGACCAGGGCCGCCGCATCGGCCACGCCCCGGCTTGCCAGCCATTCGGTGACCAGCCTGGCCAGGCGGTCGAGCGCGATGCGGTGGGTGGCGTCGGTACGGCTGTAGGTCCAGTCCGAGAAGGCCATGAAGTTGTGGAAAGGCGCGCCGCCCAGCATGCGTTCGATGGTGTTGGTGAAGCGGCCCGAATTGGCCACCAGGTCCCAGTAACGGGCGAAACGCACCAGGCGCTGCATGTCCTGGAAGCTGATCAGGCTGGTCGACAGGATGGTGTAGGGCGGATAGGGATCGAACACCATGGCGTATTGGGCCGTGTGGCGGATGATGGGCGTGCCGCGCAAGCGTTTCAGGATGCCGAACTGGATCTCGTGCGGCTTGAGGGCCACCAGCTTGTCGAAGCCGGCCGCGAAACTGGCGATGTCTTCGCCCGGCAGGCCGGCGATCAGGTCGACATGCATGTGGGCGTGCGAATGCTCGGTCAGCCAGCGGATGTTCTCGGCGGCCTTGGCATTGTCCTGGCGCCGGCTGACCAGGGCCTGCACGGCGGGATTGAAGCTTTGGATGCCGATTTCGAACTGCAGCGCGCCGGGCGGAAACTTGCTGATGCCTTCCTTGAGGGCGTCGGGCAGGTGGTCGGGCACCAGCTCGAAGTGGGCGTAGACCGGGTCGTCCGGGTTGGCCGCGATCTTGTCCAGGAAGAATTGCATGATCTTCAGGCTGGTCTTGATGTTCAGGTTGAAGGTGCGGTCGACGAACTTGAACAGGCGGGCGCCGCGCGCATGCAAGCCTTCGAGCTCGCCCAGGAAGGCGTCCAGGCCGAAGGGCCAGGCGGTCTTGTCGAGCGCCGACAGGCAGAATTCGCATTTGAACGGGCAGCCGCGCGACGCTTCCACGTAAATGGTGCGGTTGGCGATATCGTCTTCTGTATACAGGGAGTAGGGCAGCTTGATCTCGGCCATGGGCGGCTGCACGCCGGCGTGGATCTTCATCAGCGGCTTGGGGCCGTGCAGGATCTCGCCGCACAGCTTGGGGAAAGTGACGTCGCCCCAGCCGGTGACCAGGTAGTCGGCCAGCTGCACGATCTGCTGTTCCGCGCTTTCGTACGATACTTCGGGTCCGCCCAGCACGATGGCCACCTCGGGCGCCACGCGCTTGAGCATGGCCACCACGCGCGCGGTTTCTTCCACGTTCCATATATAGACGCCGAAACCGATGATGCGCGGCGCATGGGCCAGCAAGCGTTCGACGATCTCGGTGGTCTTGGCGCCGATGACGAATTCCTGCAGCCGGGTCTGTTCCTGGAGCGGGCCCATATTGGCCAGCAGGTAGCGCAAGCCGAGCGAAGCGTGGGCATAGCGGGCATTCAGGGTGGACAGCAGGATCGTCATGGGGAAAGAAAAACCGGTGGGAAAGACGCATTTTACGCCTCCCGCCCGCCTGTCTTGTTGGTAAATGCTTCAGTACTTGCTGCATTACTAGTTGTTCCGGAACATCTTTTGAATGATTCAAGCTTCAAATATGCGCATTTTGATGCAGAGCTCAGTTAGTATTGCGGTTGCCGCACGGTTATATTTTGGCGGAACTTGCTGATCGACTATGAACAAACTTGCGTCAATACTGATGATGTCGACATTGACTGCCGCCGGAAGCGTGGAGGCGCAGCAGTTGTACAAATCAGTCGGTCCCGATGGCAAGGTCGTCTTTTCCGACCGTCCGGCCAACGATGCCAAGGCCAAGGTCAGCACCATGCAATCCTATGTGCTGCGGCCGGTGGAGGCACCGGTTGCCAAAAAGGAAGCCGCGGCCAAGGTGGAAACCCCGGCCGACTTTGTGAACGACGCCCTGGTGACGCCTGAACACGAAGAAACCATGCTCAAGATTATGGAGCTGGTCGATTTCGGCAGAAAATTCGAACCGTTCTGTTCCGCGTCCGACATATCGGCCAAGGCATTCTCGGCCGCGCACAAGGCCTGGCTGAGGCGCAATGCACTGTATATAGAGCACCAGAAGCGCCTGCTGATGGAAGTGGTCAACCCGACCCACCGCCTGGCCATGCAAAACAAGCTTGCCGCCCGGGTGGGGCAGCTGACGCTCAAGCCGGCGGCCAGCACTGCCGCGCGCACGGAGTGGTGCAACAGCATTTCCAGCGAACTCAATAGCGGCGGCAGCGACATCGTCAAGCCCGCATTCCTCGCCATTCCCCTCCCCATCTACAAGACCAAATAAGTTTTTCTGGCGGTCGCTATTGCCAAAGCGCAGGCGCTTTGTTATAGTTTGCCTCCCGTTGAAAACGCACGCTAAATCAAGCAGTTGCGGCACATTCATCGGGGAGCGCTTTAAGAGCGCGGTAGAAAAAAAGAAGTTGACGATGAGCGCCGAATACTGCATAATCTCATCTCTTCGCTGCTGACAAACAAAACGCTTTGTCGACAAGCAG
>JAZKBE010000080.1:0-1582 GCA_040388805.1 Pseudomonadota bacterium | reverse complement strand
GCCTCCAGCTTGAACACGCTCACCACCGACGTCAGGGCGCCGGCCTGCTGCTGCAGCGCGGTCGCTGCCGCTTCCGCTTCTTCGACCAGCGCCACGTTCTGCTGCGTGATCGCGTCCATTTGCCCGATCGCCTGGTTGATCTGGTCCAGGCCCGAGGTCTGCTCCAGGCTGGCCTGGGTAATGTCGCCCATGATGCTGGTCACGCGCTGGATGCTGGTGACGATCTCCTGCATCGTCGCACCGGCCTGGTCGACCAGCCTGGCGCCGCTGTCGACCTTGTCCACCGAATCGACGATCAGCTGCTTGATTTCCTTGGCCGCGTTGGCCGAGCGCTGCGCCAGGTTGCGCACCTCGGAGGCGACCACCGCGAAGCCGCGCCCCTGTTCCCCTGCGCGCGCCGCTTCCACGGCGGCGTTCAGCGCCAGGATATTGGTCTGGAACGCGATCCCGTCGATGACGCCGATGATGTCGACGATCTTCTTCGACGACGCGTTGATCGAGCCCATGGTTTCGACAACCTGCGCCACCACGACGCCGCCCTTGACCGCCACTTCCGACGCGGACCGCGCCAGCTGGTTGGCCTGGCGCGCATTGTCGGAATTCTGTTTGACGGTGGTGGTCAGCTGTTCCATCGACGCCGCCGTTTCTTCGAGCGATGCGGCTTGCGCGCCGCTGCGCTCGGACAGGTCGGCATTGCCGGCCGCGATTTCATTGGACGCGCTCGAAATGGTATCGGTCGATTTGCGCACTTCAAGCACGATGCCGGCCAGGCTGGCCTTCATGGTGCCCAGCGCGGTGAGCAGGGCGCCGATCTCGTTGCTGCTCTGTGGTTCGATGGTGCCGGTCAGGTCGCCGTCGGCCACCATCGACGCGATCGTCATGGCCTTGTGCAGCGGCGCCGAAATGGCGCCGACCAGGATCATGGCCACGCCGATGCCCAGCAACACGCCCAGCAGCAGCACGCCGCCCACGGTCCAGGCATTGAAGGACAGGGCCCGGTTCACGCTCGCTTCCTCGGCCTTGCTGGCTGCTTCGTTCGCTTCGGTCAGCGCCTTCATGGCCACGTCGCCGATGCGGTAGGACGGGTTGATCTTCTTGATCAGCACCGTCTCGGCGTCGTCCCAGCGGCCTTCCCGGACCGCGAGGGCGGCCGCCTTCACATGCTCCAGTCCCAGGCCTTCGCTCTTGGCATACCATTCCTCGGCCAGGCGCTTTTCGGCAGGCGAAGCGATGCCTGCCTTGTACTGGTCCCAGCGTTTCGTGGTGCGCGCATTGATCGCCGTGATCATGTCGAAATGGACCGCCAGCGGATGGTCGTGCAGCTGCGACCACGACAGCGTCGGATTGTGCTGCAGCGCCTGCAGGATCTGGCTGCGCCCCAATTCCATTTCCAGCCGGATGGCCGTCTGCAGCGTGGTGTTCTTCTGGCCGTGCAGCGTGACGTCGCGCACCAGGCCGACCGATTTGTCGGCGCTGTACATGCCCACGCCCCCGATAATCATCATCAGCAGGACCAGGAAACCGAGTGCGCCGATGACCAGTGTTTTTATGCGAAGGTTTTCAAACATGTGAGGCTCCTTGT
>JAZKBE010000079.1:0-2823 GCA_040388805.1 Pseudomonadota bacterium | reverse complement strand
CCGACAGCGCGCCCACCTGGTTCGAGGTCAAGGCGACGGCCTGGTCGGTCGAGAGCGCCTTGGCCTGGTTGGTGCTCAAGCCGGCCATGGTGGCGGTCTTGATGGCGGCCAGGTCGGCTGTCTCGAGGGCGACTACGTCATTGGTCGACAGGGCAGCGAGCTGGCCGGAGCTGAAGGCGCCGAGCTGGTTGGCCGTGAGCGAGACGATCTGGTCGGTCGACAGGCTGACCAGGCTGGCCGTGGTCAGCGCGACGATCTGATCGGTCGTCAGGTTAGAGACTTGGTCGGTCGACAGGGCGGCCACCTGGGCGCTGCGCAGGGCGGCGATCGAGGAAGTCTTCATGCCGACCAGGTCGGCCGTCTCGATGGCGGCCACCGCGTTGGTCGACAGCGCCGTCACCTGGCTGGCCGAGAGGGCGTTGATCTGGTTCGACGACAGCGCCACCACCTGGTCGGTGGTGATGCCGCTGGCCAGGTTGGCCGTCGTCATCGCCACGATCTGGTTGGTCGTCATGTGGCCGACCTGGTCGGTCGTCAGCGCGGCCACCTGGGCCGTCAGCAAGGCGGCGATGGCGGCCGTCTTCATGTTGGCGAAGTCCACCGTGTCGAGCGCGGCGACGGCGTTGGCCGTCATCGCGGCGACCTGGTTGGCCGACAGCGCGCCCACCTGGTCGGACGTGAGGGCGACGGCCTGGTCGGTCGAGAGGGCCTTGGCCTGGTTGGTGGTCAAGCCAGCCATGGTGGCGGTCTTGATGGCGGCCAGGTCGGCCGTTTCCAGAGCGACGACGTCATTGGTCGACAGGGCGGCCAGTTGGCCGGAGCTAAAGGCGCCGAGCTGGTTGGCCGACAGCGCCACGATCTGGTCGGTCGACAGGCTCACCAAGCTAGCCGTGGTCAAAGCCACGATCTGATTGGTCGTCAGGTTGCCGACTTGGTCAGTCGTCAAGGCGGCCACCTGGGCGCTGCGCAGGGCGGCGATCGAGGCGGTCTTCATGCCGACCAAGTCGGCCGTTTCGATGGCCGCGATGTCATTGGTCGAGAGCGCGTTGACCTGGCCGGCCGAGAGGGCGTTGATCTGGTTCGAGGTCAAGGCCACCACTTGGTCGGTGGTCAAGCCGTTGGCCAGGTTGGCCGTCGTCATGGCCACGATCTGGTCGGTCGTCATATGGCCGACCTGGTCGGTCGTGAGCGCGGCCACCTGGGCCGTCAGCAAGGCGGCGATGGCGGCCGTCTTCATGTTGGCGAAGTCCACCGTGTCGAGGGCGGCGACGGCGTTGGCCGTCAGCGCGGCGACTTGGCTGGCCGACAGCGCACCCACCTGGTTCGAGGTCAGCGCGACGGCTTGATCGGTCGAGAGGGCCTTGGCCTGGTTGGTGGTCAAGCCAGCCATGGTGGCGGTCTTGATCGCGGCCAGGTCGGCCGTTTCCAGCGCGACGATGTCGTTGGTCGACAAGGCGGCCAACTGGCCGGAGCTGAAGGCGCCGAGCTGGTTGGCCGACAGGGCCACGATCTGGTCGGTCGACAGGCTCACCAGGCTGGCCGTGGTCAAGGCCACCACCTGGTTGGTCGTCAAGTTCGAGACTTGGTCGGTCGTCAGCGCGGCCACCTGGGCGCTGCGCAGGGCGGCGATCGAGGCGGTCTTCATGCCGACCAAGTCGGCCGTTTCGATGGCCGCGATGTCATTGGTCGAGAGCGCGTTGACCTGGCCGGCCGAGAGGGCGTTGATCTGGTTCGAGGTCAAGGCCACCACTTGGTCGGTGGTCAAGCCGTTGGCCAGGTTGGCCGTCGTCATGGCCACGATCTGGTCGGTCGTCATATGGCCGACCTGGTCGGTCGTGAGCGCGGCCACCTGGGCCGTCAGCAAGGCGGCGATGGCGGCCGTCTTCATGTTGGCGAAGTCCACCGTGTCGAGGGCGGCGACGGCGTTGGCCGTCAGCGCGGCGACCTGGTTGGCCGACAGCGCGCCCACCTGGTTCGAGGTCAAGGCGACGGCCTGGTCGGTCGAGAGCGCCTTGGCCTGGTTGGTGCTCAAGCCGGCCATGGTGGCGGTCTTGATCGCGGCCAGGTCGGCCGTCTCAAGGGCGACTACGTCGTTGGTCGAGAGGGCCGCCAGCTGGCCGGAGCTGAAGGCGCCGAGCTGGTTGGCCGTCAGCGAGACGATCTGGTCGGTCGACAAGCTCACCAGGCTGGCCGTGGTCAGCGCGACGATCTGGTCGGTCGTCAAGTTAGAAACTTGATCGGTCGACAGGGCGGCCACTTGGGCGCTGCGCAGGGCGGCGATCGAGGACGTCTTCATGCCGACCAAGTCGGCCGTCTCGATGGCGGCCACCGCGTTGGTCGACAGCGCCGTCACCTGGCTGGCCGAGAGGGCGTTGATCTGGTTCGACGACAGCGCCACCACCTGGTCGGTGGTGATGCCGCTGGCCAGGTTGGCCGTCGTCATCGCCACGATCTGGTTGGTCGTCATGTGGCCGACCTGGTCGGTCGTCAGCGCGGCCACCTGGGCCGTCAGCAAGGCGGCGATGGCGGCCGTCTTCATGTTGGCGAAGTCCACCGTGTCGAGCGCGGCGACGGCGTTGGCCGTCATCGCGGCGACCTGGTTGGCCGACAGCGCGCCCACCTGGTCGGACGTGAGGGCAACCGCCTGATCGGTCGAGAGAGCCTTGGCCTGGTTGGTGGTCAAGCCAGTCAAGGCGGCGGTCTTGATCGCGGCCAGGTCGGCCGTCTCGAGGGCGACGACATCGTTGGTCGAGAGCGAGGCCAACTGCGCCGAGCTGAGCGCGCCGGCCTGGTTGGCGCTCAAGGACACGATCTGGTCGGTCG
>JAZKBE010000078.1:0-7982 GCA_040388805.1 Pseudomonadota bacterium | reverse complement strand
CTGCTTGTCGACAAAGCGTTTTGTTTGTCAGCAGCGAAGAGATGAGATTATGCAGCGTTTCGCGTTTCTCGTCAACCCCTCTTTTTTCCCTTCCGAGCCGGCCAACTGCTGCCGTTTCTGCGGGGAGGCGAACTATAGCAAAGCGAGAGCGGGCTTGGCAAGTGCTTTCGTCCGCCTGTTTCATCACTCGGACAAAGTCGATACCTTGTACGCGGGATCGGCCTGGATTTTTGCCGGCGTGAACGGCAGCAGCGGCCACTGTTTTGCCGAGTACACGGGAATCTGGTCGGCGTAATGCGGCGAACGCGGATCGACCGACTGGCCGTACACCAGCATGGCATGGGCCACCGGGCCGGCATCGTCGAAGGTGACGGTCTGCACGTAGCTGGTGCCCCACACGATGTTGCGGTAGCCATCGGCTAGCAGTGGCGTGCCCATGTGGATCGAGTTGTAGGACCCGTCGATATCGCCGATGCCGCCGTGCAAAGGAACGCGCACGCCGTTGCGGGTTTCGCTCTGGTAGTCGCCCAGCTTGCCGTCCAGCGGAATATTGAGCGACTGCAGCGTGTCGACCGCCGTGCGCAGCGCGGCCAGCATGGCGGGCACTGCCGCCGGCGCCACGCCACGCGGCGTGTTGACGGGGTCTGCGGGATTGAGCGGAATCTGCCACTTGCCCGGAATCGCGGAGGCGATATTCCAGAACTCGCGGAACAACACGGCGCCGCGGCTGTCCAGGTTGGCACGCCGGTCCCAGGCCGACAGCACCTGGCAGCCTGCCACGACGAACTGGTCGCCCGATGCCATGCAGCGCGGCAGCAATTCCGGCAGTACCAGCTCGGCCGCATGGATGCGGTTGGCGAAGGCCAGGTCCTGCAAGTCGCTCAGCTGCAGCTTGCTGCGTTGCGTGATTTTTTCCTCAAGCTGCTTGAAGCCGATACGGGTGCGCAGCATCTGCTCGACGTTCACGGGGCCGTACAGCGGCGAGTAGCCGAATGGCGCCGGGCCCGTCAGCAACTGGCGCGGATTGGTCAGCCAGTAACTGTCGTTCGAATTGCCAACGTAGTCGGTGCGGAACATGAAGGGCGCATCGGCCGGGGAATGCAGCCCCGCTTCCGGCGCGCGCGGATCGCTGCCCCAGGCGCAGGCGCTGATGGAGCCGTCGAACATCAGCAATTGCGGCAGCACGAAACAGAAGGTCGCGAATTTGTCTGTGGTAACCAGGGGCACCGTGCTGGCATCGGCATACAAGGTATTGCCGTTGCGGTCGGCGGCGATGGTGTTCACCCATGGCAGTCCCACGTGCTTGTCGAGCGCTGCCTTCAGTTCGGCCACGCTGCTGGCGCGGCCCATGGCCAGCCACTGGTCCATGATGCGCGTATTGCGCAGGTTGGCGTCGGCGATCACATGGACCGCGCCCCCGCCCCAGATCAGGCCGGCATTGGCCTTGACGATCACCGCGCCCTGGCGCGTGCGGAAGAAGGTCTTGCTGCGCGCCACGATGCGGCCGTCCGGCTGCAGGCTGTCAACGCTGACGGTCTTCGACGTCATCCTCGTCGGCACGCCGTCGAACAGATAGGTCCTGCCGCTGGCATCGGTCGGATCGAGCGGCAGGCGGAAATTGGTGAAGTGCACCGAGGTCGAGACGGTGTGGGTCCAGGCGATATCCTTGTTGAAGCCGATCACGATGGTCGGGATGCCGCCCAGGATGACGCCCATGGCATCGTACTGGCCAGGCACGGTCAGGTGGGCCTGGTAGAAGCGGTCGGTGCTGGTCCATGGATAGTGCGGATTGCCGAGCAGCAGCCCGCGCCCGGTGGCGGACAAATCCTTGCCGATGGCCAGGCCATTGCTGCCCAGCTGTTCGCGCGTCAGGCGCGCCAGGCGTTCCTGCACGAAATTCATGTCGGGCGCCTGTTCCATGCGCGGCGCGGCTTGCATGATGGTGCCCAGTCCGTCGCGCGCGCCGTCAACGATTTCCTTGCCGAACACTTCGCCCGAGGCGTGCAGCGCTTTCTCGGCAATGGCCAGGTACAGGTCGTCGATCGTGATCGGGCGCACCCACGCTGCGTTGTTGCAGGCGGCCGGCAGCTTGCCCGCGTTGTCGCGCAGGAAGCGATTGTAGCCCGCCACATAGCCTTCCAGCAGTTGCTTCGCTTCGCTGCTGCCGGCCGCGTGGCCAGCGCGCAGCTGTTCGATGTCGAGATAGCCCTTGAAGAAGAAGTCGCTATCCTCGTTGCTCAGGTTCAGGTAGTCGATGGCCGCGCCGTACTCGCCATTGACCGGGCGCGTGGCCGGCAGGTTGGGGCCGAAGAAACGCGAGCGTTCGCCGCGCACAGTCAGCAGGGTGTCGGCGAACATGCACACATTGTCCGTCGCGTACGCATGGGCCAGGCCATAGCCCAGGCCCTTGAAACTGTCGGCCTTGATATGGGGAATGCCGTAGCTGGTGCGCGCCACTTCCGCCTTGAGCGCCGGCGGCGGTGGAGGCACCACGCCGGGTTCGGTGTCGCTGCGGCCACAGCCCGCCAGCAAGGCAGCCAATGCCGCGCCGAAAATCCAAGGGGAAATTGAAGTCGACCGCATCATGGCTTATCCTTTAATTTTTATTAATATGTATTATATGACAAGCAATCGTACGAATGTCACAAAGCACCGTATTGATTTCAATCATTCGTTGTTTCGAGGGGGTATTGACGCGGCGATGGCTGCTACTTGTCGCCCATCGCGAACTCGACGATCGCCACCAGGCCCGGACCGGGCGCGGCATTGTCGAGGCGGATCACGCCATGATTGACAGCGGCCGCGCGCGCGGCGATCGCCAGGCCCAGTCCGCTGCCCAGCTGCTCCTGGCCCGGCACGCGGTAGAAGCGTTCGAAGACTTTCTGGTGCAGGCCGGGGGCGATGCCCGGTCCCTGGTCCGCCACCGACAGGCGCGCGCCGCCGGCAGTCGGCGCCAAGTGCACGGCAATGCGGCCGCCCTGCGGGGAATACTTGATGGCATTGCCGATCAGGTTGTCGATCAGCGCCGCCATGCTTTCGCGGTGCAAGGGCATCGGGCAAGGCGCGTCGGCGCGCAATTCAAGTTCGATGCCGCGGGCGATCGCCAGCGGCGCCGCGGCGGCCAGCCGGTCGCGCAGGAAGGCGTCCAGCGGCGTCAAGGGCAAGGCGTCGGCGCCGCGCTCGGCCCCGATGCGCTCCAGGGTCAGCAGCTGGTGCACCGTGTGGGTGGCGCGCGCAACGCCGTCGCGCAGTCCAATGCCAGCCTCGTTGCTGCCTTCGATATTGCCCGCCGCGCTGCGGCTCAGCAGCAGGTGGGCATTGATCTGGATGGCTGCCAGCGGTGTTTTCATTTCGTGCGCCGCCTCGCTGAGAAATTCGTGCTCGCGTTCGATGCGCTGGCCCAGGCGCACCATCAGCTGGTTGATGGCGCGGATCAGCGGCGACAGTTCGCGGTAGTTCGACTCGGGCAAGGCGGTCAGGTCGGCATCGGAACGCTGGGCGATGCTGTCGGCCACCGCGCGCAAGGGGCGCAGGCCCAGGCTGACGATGATCCATGCCGGCAACAGCAGGAACAGCAAGTTGAAAGTGGATGGCATCAGCAAGATCCTGGCGCCGGCCATCGTGAAGATCCATTCATCGTCCACTTCGTGGCTGCGTTCGACCACCACGCCGCTGCCCTGGTCGGTTTCGGTCCAGCGCACCCAGCCATATTCGCCGGACACCGGATTGCGGCCAGCGACCGGCAAGGCGTCCGGCAGTTCGGGGGCGGAGTTGTACAGCAGGCGCTGGTGCTTCCACACCCGCACCCGCACGCGCGACGCATAGGCCAGTTCGGTGAACAGTTCGCGCCGCACGGCTTCGATCGCCTCGGCGGTCTTGAGCAGGAGCACGGGATCGTCGCCGGCATTGGCCAAGCTGAGCAGCATCTCCCTGGTGCGCGCCTTGTTTTCGCTGGCGGTGTGGTCGCGCTGGCTGCTCTTGGCATTGCTCACCACCGACACCAGTCCCATCAGCGCAACGGCCACCAGCACGGCAGCAAAGCCGAACATAAGGCGGCGAAACAGCGACGACTGCCTAGGCATCGTCGCGCTGGACCATGTAGCCGACACCGCGCACCGTGCGGATATACCCTTCGCCGATTTTCTTGCGCAGGTTCGAGATATGGACATCGAGCGTCTGGCCCTCGCTATGGGGCAAGACGCGGCTTTCGAGTTCGCTGCGCGTGAGCACGCGATCGGACTGGCGCATCAGCGCGAACAACAGCGCAAATTCGGTCTTCGACAAGGCCACCAGGGTACCGGCGCGCGTGACCTGCATGCGCCCTTCGTCCAGGGTCAGATCGCCCAGCCGCCATAAAGGTTCCACGGTATCGCCGCCGCTGCTGCGCCGGACGATGGCACGCAGGCGCACCAGCAGTTCGGGAATCTCGAAGGGCTTGATCAGGTAGTCGTCGGCCCCGACGTTGAAGCCCTGCAAACGGTCCTCCAGGCTGTCGCGCGAAGTGATGATCATCACCGGCAGGGTAATTCCTTCGTTGCGCAGCTGGCGCAGCAGGACGATGCCGTCGCCGTCGGGCAGGCCGAGGTCGAGCAGGATCGCATCGAACGTTTCGCTGGCGATGCGCTGGTGCACATCGGCCGCCAGCCGGACCCAGACCACGACATGGCCCTCGTCCTGCAGCACCGACAGCAGCGCTCTGCCGATCGCCATGTCGTCTTCGATGAGAAAAATTTTCATGCAGGCAGTGTAGCAGCGCTGCCCGGGAGCAAGCTATTATCGGCGCGCGTTTTCTTCAGGTTCGCTTCAGGCAGGGATCGGGCTGTGCTTGTGGCGATCATGCGGGCAGCCGCAAGCGCTGCTCCGGCCTGCGCGGCTATGTCACGCTGACCGTGCCCGCGCCGTTCTGCGCCGTGTTGATCAACGCCCGATATACGGTAGCCACATGCCCTTGGACGCCACCAGGATTCCCAGTCCCATCGCCGCCGTCATCAGGAACAAGGTGCCGGCGGTGCTCATCCTGAATGCCGGACTGGGGCTGGCCTTGGCGCGGAAATACAATTCAAGCACGGCCAGTGGCAGCAGGAATTGAAGAAAGCTGATGACTTCGAGGGCAGGACCGAGGAATGTTTTTGGATCGAAACCGACCGGGCCGCCGTTGATGGCGATCCAGAACATCAGCCCGACCCGGAAGAACCAGCTGCCGCTCACCAGCAGGAACAGCCGCAGCGCCCAGCGGCGGTGCGTGGCAAGTTGGCGCGCCATGGCGTGGCGCACGACGAACCAGGCGGCCCCAATGATCAGTAGCGCATTGACGCTGATCGCCACATGCTGCAGGAAGCTTCCGCTGGGTTGGCGTGCCCAGACCAGGAACAGGCCGGCGATGCTGGCGACGACTGCGGTCACCAGGTAGAGCCGTCCGGTCCAGCGGTGGAAAGTGGGGAAGCGCGCCCGGATTGCCGGGATCAGTTGCAGCGGGCCGGCCAGGGTGACGAAGGCAGCGATGAAAATATGGCTGATGATGGCCGCATTGTTTGCCGCATCGCCGGCGATATGCCCGCTGACCAGCAGCTTGTTCCAGGCGCCGAAGTCGCCTTGGACCGCGGAGCGCAGGTAATAGGCAATGATGTACGACAGAAAGATCATCTGGCCGCTCACCGCGACCACAAACCAGGACTTGGCGGCGGCGTTCAATGCGCGGCTGGAGAAATGCGGCAGCGCGTTTGCGGCGCCGGCGTGTCCGACAGTAGCAGTATTCATTTCATCTCCTCGATAAGCTCAAGCCTGCAATGTATCGGCATGCTTGCGCTGGCGACAGCGGCCCGGGATGGAATACGGTTATCGCGTCATGGATGACGCTCCAGGCTACATCTGGCGGAAGAGATGGAGATAGGCGCGGCTCACTTTGAGTACATCTTTCCTGCGTTTGAGGTGTATGTCCGCCGTCTCGTTCAGGCCGCGCAGGACGTGGCTGATGGCGCGCAGGTTCACCACCACCGAGCGGTGCACCTGGGCGAACTGCGCGGCATCGAGCTGGGGCACCAGTTCCCGCAGCGGCGTGCGGATCAGCGCCTCGGCCGGCGCGCCTTTGTCGTCGTGCCACGCGACGAGCGTGTAGCGCTCGTCGGAGCGCAGGTAGTCGATATCGTCCACCGGAATCAGGTGCAGGGCTTGGCCGATGGTGGCGCGGATCCAGCGCAGATGGGCCGGGCCTGGCTCGGGACGCAGCCGCGCGGCCAGTTGCTGCAAGAGCTCGTCGGTATTGAGTGCCGGTTCGTCGGCCTGCAGGCGATGGATGAGCCTTTCCACGGTATTGTCAAGGCGCGCCGCTTCGACCGGCTTGACCAGGTAGTCGAGCGCCCCTTCCGCGAACGCGCGCACCGCGTACTGGTCGAAGGCCGTGACGAAGACCACATGGGCGCGCCTGCCGATGGCATGCGCCGCATCCACGCCCGAGATGCCGGGCATGTGGACATCGAGGAAGCAGACATCGGGCCTGAGTTCTTCGAACATGGCGAGCGCTTCGCGCCCATTGCGCGCCAGGGCAACGACGTCCAATTCGGGCCAGCTCGTTGCCAGCATGCGCACCAGGGTCTCGCGCAGCAGCGGTTCATCATCGGCGATCAGGGCGGTGGGGCGGCGGTTCATCCGGTGATCCTTTGTGCAGGAAATTTCAGCTCGACGCGCACGCCGTGGGGCTGCACTTCGGTAAGATGCAATTCGGCGCCGCTGCCGAAACTTAACAACAGGCGTTCGCGCAAGGTCGACAGGCCGGTGCCCAGGCTGCCACTGGTCTGCCTCAATCCTATGCCGGTATCGCTGACGCGGACGCGGCATTGTTGACCGGACAGCCGGACATCGATATCGATGCGGCCGCCCTTTTCGCCCGGATCGATGCCGTGACGAACCGCGTTCTCGACCAGGGTCAGCAGTGTAAGGGGCGGGCAACGCAGCAGCAGCGCCTCGGGATCGGAGCCAATGGTGAACTGCAGCCGGTCCGGCATGCGCATGTGCATCAGCTCCAGGTAGGACCGCACGAGTGCTAGTTCATCTTGCAGCGTACTGAATGGCGCGTCCAGCAGCGGCACGGCGGCGCGCAGATAGGCGATCAGGGTGCCGAGCACCTGTGATGCTTTGGGCGAACCGGTATCGACCAGCGCCTGCACATTGGCCAGGGTATTGAACAGGAAATGCGGCTGGACTTGCGCCTGCAGCAGGCGCATGCGCGCGTCCAGCGCCTGGCGTTCCAGTTCGCTGCGTTCGAGCGCGAAAGACAGTTGCTGGCGCCGCGCGAATGCTTCGCGCTGGCGCACCATGGCGCCGAGCGCAATCCACGGCGCGAAAAGGATGCCGGTGACCGTCAGGAACCCGAAGCCTTGCAGACGCTGCTGATCTTTTAGGAAAGCGAAGTTGCCGCCCGTCGTAATCCAGTAGGCCAGCAAGGCGGCCATGGGAACGACCACGAGAATCCCGAGCAATTGCAGTACCCAGCGGGCCAGCCAGGACGGCAGTTGCCGCGGCCACCGTTCGAACAGGGAAAAAGCCAGAAGCACGAATACGCCGACCAGCCATACGCGGCCAAGGACAAGGAGTGTCGGCGAATGTGACGGCAGGACGTTCAGAATGCCGATCAGTGTGGCGAATCCGAACGTGAACAGCAAGCGGCGCACGATCGTCTTGCGGGTGTCTTGCTGATCGGAAGTCATGGAGGCGTTGTTCATGCCCGCGACTTTATCTTGCGCGTGCGCTTGGCACAAGCAGCATCGGGCGAATCACGGTTTGACGTGCATGGATGACGATTTGTTCGCCGGGCTCACCACCGGGCCTGCCCCCGGTGGTGAGTTGCCTGTAGAACTGGGACTAAAACTGGGACAGTGGGACAGTCCCCTGTAGGGAGGAAATGTGGACAAAAAAAAACCCCGAAGCATTCGCTCCGGGGTTTTTTCATATAACTAGCCTGACGATAACCTACTTTCACACTGGTT
>JAZKBE010000077.1:0-10697 GCA_040388805.1 Pseudomonadota bacterium | reverse complement strand
AGCATGCGGTCCGCTTCGTCCAGCACCAGGATTTCCAGTTGCGAGAAGTCGATCTTGCCCGATTCCATGTGGTCGATCAGGCGGCCAGGGGTGGCTACCAGGATTTCAGGATTGCGCGACAGCAGTTGCATCTGTTTCGGGTAAGGCATGCCGCCCAGGATCGATACGGCCTTGATGCGGCGGATCTGGGTGCCGTACTTTTCGGTCGCGGTGGTCACTTGCAGTGCCAGTTCGCGGGTCGGGGTCAGTACCAGCATTTTGGGCTGTGCAGGCTTGAAACGTGGACGCTCGCCACGGGCGCGCGCCGATTGCGCTTCCTGGGCTGCGGTTTTGGCGGCCGGCGATTGCTCGGCGACGGCGAATTTGTGGAGTGCTGGCAGCATGAATGCTGCGGTCTTGCCCGAACCGGTCTGCGACGAGACCAGCAGGTCACGGCCTTCGATGGCAGCAGGAACAGCCTGCTCCTGGACCGGAGTAGGGACGGTGTAACCTGCATCGGTTACTGCTTTTACGATAGACGCGTGGAGGCCTAATGCTTCAAAACTCATGTGTTCTTTTCTTTCGGTATAGATCAGCGCTCGAACGAATTCATCGAGCGCAAAATAGCAACGCCAACCAACACAACGAAATGACTCAGGATGAAAGAAATTTCGGCACAAAAGCTTTGCGCCGGGACGGTGTCAGGTTCGACACACAAGGCGGGAGGGCTTTATTGAGGGTATCCGTGGGATACGCCTAGGCTTGCGAAGCTGCTAATTTACTGCTTGTATCTGTCAACAGCCATCGCTAATTCTTACTTGCGAGAAACGTATTGCAGCGCACAAACAGAACTATACAGTACTTTCACTGTACTTGTATAGATAATCCGTAGCGTGCAGGCGCTAAAAGGCGCGCTGCACGGGCTACGGAGGGTGGAACGGCGATCAGCCGCGTTTTTTGCGGGACGATGCGGCCGCGGTCTTGACGCTGCGCTGGACCACGCGACTTTTCAGTTTGGCAACATTTGCCTTGACGCGCTCGGCATTGCTGACCTTGCCGCCACGGACTTTCGGGCGGGCGGCGCTGCGTTCGGCCTGGAAAGCCATCACGGCGTTTTCCACCACGTTCTCGGCGATATCCACATGGGCGGTGGCCGAGGTTTTCGGCACCAGGATGGTCGAGCCAGCCCGCAGGCCGGTTTTCGCGGGGATATTGTTTGCCTGGCGAATCACTTCCGGCGTGGTGCCGAAGCGCGATGCCAGCTGGGCAATGCTGACCCGGGCGCCGGTGATCTTGTGGGTGGTCCAGGTCGACAGCGAACGGCCCCATTGCGCCAGGTTCAGATGAAATTTCGCTGCATTTTCTTGCGGCAACAGAATCTTGGTTTTTTCACCACCGATAATGACCGGCCGGTTGAATTGCGGATTGAGCGCCTTGAATTCCTCGATCGACATTTCGGCCAGCTGGGCCGCGATGGTCAGGTCGATATCGCTGGTCTTGTCGATGGCCGTGAAGTAGGGCTGGTTGTCGATGACCGGCAGGGCGACATTGTAATTGCCCGGATTGGCGATGATGTTCTTGACCGCCTGCAGCTTGGGCACATAGTTGCGCGTTTCAGCGGGCATCAGGTCGGACAGGCTTTCGTAGTCGGTGGGTTTGCCCAGCGCCTGGTTTTTCTTGATGGCTTTCTGGACATTGCCTTCGCCCCAGTTGTAGGCGGCCAGGGCCAGCGGCCAGTCGCCGAACATGCCGTACAGCTTTTGCAGGTAGGACAGGGCGGCATCGGTCGAGGCCAGCACGCCGCGCCGTTCATCCTTGAACATATTCTGTTTCAGGTTGTAGTCGCGCCCGGTGCCGGGCACGAATTGCCACATGCCGGCAGCGTCGGCGCTGGAATAGGCTTGCGGATTGAAGGCGGACTCGATGATGGGCAACAGCGCCAGTTCGGTCGGCATATTGCGCTTTTCCAGTTCCGAGACCACGTGGAACAGGTAGCGGTTGGCGCGCGTGGAAATGCGGGCCATGTAATCGGGACGGGTGCTGTACCAGTTGACGTGCTTGCTCACCAGGGCATTGCTGATATCGGGAATGGCATAGCCGCTGCGGATGCGGCCCCAGACATCGGCTTCCTTGTAGTCGCCGGCTTGCGCCTGCGGTAATGGCACGCTGGTGACGGCGACGCTGGTCGCTGCTGCTGCGGTGGTTTCGGCCTGGCTCATGGCCGGAGCGAGCATGAGGACGAAGGCGGCGAGCACTGCGGTGTTGCGGGTGATGTCGGTCATGGCGTTCCATTGTTGCGTCCTGGTAACTTGGACTGACGATAGATAAGCTCGGAGTGTACGTAGCGTTGAACAGTGGAGTCAAGCCAATTGTCGGTCTTGGCGGCAAATAGTCTGACAACTTTTTAGCGCAATATTGCCGCTGAAATCACGTCTCTTACATGATGTATACGGCTTTCACCGTACCCGCCAGGGTCCAGCCGAATTATGCGATGCCGCAAAGAGTGCGTACAATCCGGGGACTGCGCACGACGCCAGATCTTATCGAAAGTATCACAATGAGTACCCCGAACCTGAACGCCGACGATGAGCAGATCATCGCCGCGACCCGAAACTGGCTGGAAAAGGCCGTCATCGGCCTGAACTTGTGTCCGTTTGCCAAGGCCGTCTACGTCAAGCAGCAGGTGCGCTATGTCGTGTCGAACGCGACCACGGCGGAAGCGCTGCTTGAAACGCTGATGAACGAGCTGCAGCACCTGTCCGACACCGATCCGGACGTCACCGACACCACCTTGCTGATCCATCCCTTCGTGCTCAATGATTTCCTGGACTATAACGAGTTCCTGGACATTGCCGACGCCGCCGTGGAAGACATGCAGCTGGAAGGCGAATTGCAGGTGGCCAGTTTTCATCCGGACTACCAGTTTGCCGAGACTGACGAAAACGATATCAGTAATTACACCAACCGCGCGCCTTACCCTATCCTGCACCTGCTGCGGGAAGAAAGTATCGAAAAGGCGGTCGCGGCTTTCCCCGAGGCAGCCGAGATTTTCGACAAGAATATCGAGACCATGGAAAAACTGGGCCATGACGGCTGGGATGCGCTCGATGTCGGCCCAGCCAGGTGAGCCGCCCGTGAGCTTGCCGGAACGGCCGGATACGCCTTGCGTGGCGGTGTGCTCGACCACCTTCGACGACGTCTGCCGCGGCTGCGGCAGGACCGTGATCGAAGTGGCGCACTGGGTGTCCATGAGTACGCTGCAGAAGGAAATCGTGTGGCAGCGTATCCTGGCGCAGGGCTACCCGCGCCGCAATACTTAAAAACTGCCGATGAAATCCTTCTTGCCCACGTCGATGCCGTTGTGGCGCAGGATCGCGTAGGCGGTCGTGGCGTGGAAGTAGAAATGCGGCAGCGCGTAGTGCACCAGGTAGACCTGGCCCTTGAACTGCTTGGCGTTGGCGCCGCTGCTGGTGGTGATGTCGCGCTGGGCCGACGCTTCGATGCCGTCCTGCGGCAAGCCGCTGATGAATTTCAGGGTGGTCTCGATGCGCTGCTTCAGTTCGGCGAAGCTTTGCTCGGTATCTTCATAGCGCGGCACGTCCACGCCGGCCAGGCGGGCCGAGGCGCCCTTGGCGAAGTCGCAGGCCACCTGCACCTGGCGGATGAACGGGAACATGTCCGGATACAGGCGGGCCTGGAGCAGGGCGGCCGCTTCGATCTTCTTCTCGCTTGCGTGCGCTTCGGCCTTGTCGATGATGGCCGACAGGCTGGTCAGGATTTGCTTGAAAACGGGCACGGACGCCTCGTACATGGAAAAAGTCATGGTGTTCCCCTTTGAAAAAGTGCTGCGATGATAGCAAGATGCCCGGCTTTGCGCTCGCCGGGCGTTGTTTCCGGCGACGACTGGTGTCCTATACAGGCAATTGCGTGCATAATTCCAAACAATAAATGTTCATTGTCCGCGGCTTATGCATAACAAAATGCTGATAACTCACTGAATGCAAAACACCGCCTATCAACGATTCCGCGCCCGCCTCGGTAATTTGTATGGCTTGTCGATCTATGGCGCCCTGCTGCTGGTCGTCTTCGGCGGCCTGGTCATCCCTGCCATCATCGGCAGCTATGTGCTGATCGGGGTGCAGGAACAGAAGTCGGCCAAGTCGGCGCTCAACGAGTCGCTGCAGCGCAATGCCGACATCCTGGCGCTGGGCATGCAGGAATCCTTGTGGAACATGAATGCCGAATCGGCCCAGTCGCTGGTCGAATCGGTGATGCGCGACCCTTCCGTGTTGCAGATCCAGGTGATCGGCCAGTCCGATACCCAGTTCATGAACGTCCATTCGCCGAACCGGCAGATCGGCAATGTGTTCCGCGCCGAGCGCGACATCCTGGTGCGCGGCGAGCGCATCGGCCGCATCCTGGTCGAAATGGACGATGCCCGCAGCCAGCAGGAATTGCGCGGCAAGCAGTCCAACTATGCCTTCGTGCTGGCTTTCCAGCTGACCGTCTCGCTGCTGCTGATCGTGCTGTTCCTGAACCGCCGCCTGCTGGTTCCGCTGCGCAAGCTGATGAATTTTTCCGACCGCCTGTCGCACGGCGACTTCGAAACCCGCCTCGACCTGACCGGCAAGGATGAACTGGGCCGCCTGGCAGGGCAGATGGAGCAGATGCGGGTCGCGATCAAGCACCTGTTCGAAGACATCGGCCGCCGCGAAGAGCGCTTCCGCACCATCGTCACCCAGGTGCCGGGCGCCGTGTTCCGGGTGCGCCCGGGCGGACCGATCGATTTCGTCAGCGACGCCATCGAAGACATTTCCGGCTATCCGGCCTCGCTGCTGATGCGCAGTTCGACCGACAAGTGGTCCGACATCATTTGCGCCGAAGACCGCCGCGTGCAAAGCCGTACCGTGCAGGAAGCCATGCAGTCCGGGCGGTCCTACGAAATCGAATACCGCATCCTCGACGCCAATGGCACCGAACGCTGGGTGGCCGAAAACGGCCAGCCGCAAAAGGATCCCGACACCGGCACCTCCTGGGTCGACGGCATCCTTTCCGACATCAGCGAACGTAAATACAATGAGATGCGCATCGAAGGCCTGCTGGCCGAACAGAGCGCGATTCTCGACAACGTGATGTTCGGCGTGATGTTCGTCCGCGCGCGCCGCGTGGTGTCGGTCAACCGCCGCTGCGAAGAGCTGTTCGGCTACGGCCCCGGAGAGATGACCAACGAGCCCACCTCGATCGTGTTCCCCTCGGAGCAGGACTTCGAACAGGCCGGCGAGATCCAGTACACGGCCCTCACGCGCGGCAAGGACTTTTCGGAGGAACGCCAGTACCGCCGCCGCGACGGCAGCCTGTTCTGGTGCCTGGTCAGCGGCTGCGCGCTCGATCCCCAGCGCGCCAACGAAGGCAGCATCTGGGTGTTCGCCGACGTCACCGAACGCCGCCACGCCGAGGAAAAGCTGCGCCTGTCGGCCACCGTGCTCGAACACATCGCCGACGGCGTGATGGTGATCGGCACCGACAGCCGCATCGTCGCCATCAACCCGGCCTTCACCCAGATCACCGGCTACACCGAAAGCGAAGCGCTGGGCCAGGACGCCAATCTGACGCGCTCCTCGCGCCACGAAGACATCTTCTTCGCCGACCTGTGGACCGAACTGGTGGAATCGGGCTTCTGGCGCGGCGAGATCTGGAAGCAGCGCAAGAACGGCGAACTGTACCTGGAAGGGCTGACCGTGTCGGCCGTGCGCGACGACAATGCCGCCATCACCCACTACGTGGGCGTGTTCAGCGACATCACCAAGGCCAAGGAATCGCAGGAAAAGCTGGACCACATGGCCCACCACGACCCGCTGACCGCGCTGCCGAACCGCTTGCTGTTCCACGACCGCCTGCACCACGCGCTGCAGCGC
Source organism: Pseudomonadota bacterium (assembly GCA_040388805.1). Taxonomy (GTDB): domain Bacteria; phylum Pseudomonadota; class Gammaproteobacteria; order Burkholderiales; family Burkholderiaceae_D; genus Telluria_A. The sequence continues at coordinate 4,803 of JAZKBE010000077.1, read as the reverse complement.
GCCGGGCGCGACAGCCAGCAACTGGCGATCCTGTTCATCGACCTTGACCGTTTCAAGAACGTGAACGACACCCTGGGCCACCATATCGGCGACGAACTGCTCAAGCAGGTGGCCAAGGCCCTCACCGGGCGCCTGCGCGACGGCGATACGCTGGCGCGCCTGGGCGGCGACGAATTCATCGTCCTGCTCGAAAACGTGGACGGCCAGTTCGGCGCCGGCCACGTGGCCGAAAAGCTGATGTCGATGTTCGAGGAATCGTTCCTGGTGTCGGACTACGAACTGTTCGTGACGGGCAGCGTGGGGATCAGCCTGTTCCCGAACGACGCCACCGACCTGAACATGCTGATCCGGAACGCCGACGTGGCCATGTACCAGGCCAAGGCCCGCGGGCGCAATGGCTACCAGTTCTACGCGCCGTCGATGACGGGCGAGGGCGTCGAGCGTCTGCGCCTGGAAGCGATGCTGCGCCGCTCGATCGAAAAGAACGAAATCTTCCTCAACTACCAGCCGCAGGTGGAAATCGACAGCGGCCGCCTGATCGGGGTCGAAGCGCTGGTGCGCTGGGAAAATCCCGAACTGGGCACGGTGCCGCCGGTGCGCTTCATCCCGCTGGCCGAAGACACGGGCTTCATCAACCAGCTGGGCAAATGGGTGCTGTACGAATCGTGCCGCCAGATGATCCGCTGGCAGGAAGCGGGCCTGTACGTGCCCAAGATCGCGGTCAACCTGTCGGTCAAGCAGTTCGAGCGCGGCAGCATCGTCAACATGGTGTCCGACATCCTGCAAGAGACCGGGCTGGGACCGGAGCGGCTGCAGCTGGAAGTGACGGAATCGGTGATCATGAATACCGGCGATGCGCTGGTCTTCATCAACGACCTGCACTCGATCGGCGTGGGGCTGGCGATCGACGATTTCGGGACCGGCTACTCGTCGCTGGCTTACCTGAAGCAGCTGCCGGTGCAGACGCTCAAGATCGACCGCAGCTTCATCAAGGATATCTCCACCGACGTCAATGACGAAGCGATCGCGATCGCGATCATCCAGCTTGGCAAGAGCCTGAATTTGTCGGTGATCGCGGAGGGCGTGGAGACCGAAGAGCAGGCGGCCTTCCTGCTGCGCCATGGCTGCAACAAGGCGCAGGGGTACTTCTACAGCCGGCCGGTGATGCCGGCGGTGATGCTCGAAAAGTGGATGTGAAGGTGGAAAAGCGCAGCGCCTTCCACCAAGCCGTTCAGGACGCGTTAGCCAGCAGCGTTTGAAGGTTGCATTCGGCCTGCCAGGTCTTGTTTGCCTGCGCCGCCAGTTCTTCCCGGGTCTGCCCCGTTTTCGACTGGATCAGCCGTTCGGCCAGCGCCGGATCGGGCAGCATGGTCCCGAAAAACGCCACCACATCGTCCTTCTGCAGCAGCAGCGTGGGGAAATTGTCCACATCGAGGTCCCCGACCACGTCGGCCTGGTCCTCGATATCGATCCACACGAAATGCTTGTCGGGATGGCGCGCCGCCAATGCCTCGAAGGTGGCGCGGTAGGTGGTGCAGGTGCCGCACCAGCCCGCGCACAGGCAGGCGACGATCCAGTCGCCGCGGGCCAGCGCGTCGGCGATGGTGTCGCGATTGTCTTGGGCTAGTGTATGGCTGTGCATGAGCGGCATTCTACCGTGCCCGCCGAATGGCCGCTTGAGTGCTCCCTCGGGTTAAAATACGGGGATGCCAAAGATCCTAGCCATTGAAACCTCGTCCGAACTGGCCTCCTGCGCCTTGCTCGACGGCGACCTCGTCATGTCGCGCGAATCGTCGGGTGTGCGCACCCATTCCCAGACCATCCTGCCCATGGTGCAGGAACTGCTGAAACAGGCGGGCGTGGCCCTGGCCGACTGCGATGCGATCGCCTTCGGCGCCGGGCCGGGATCGTTTACCGGTGTACGTACCGCCTGCGGCATCGCCCAGGGCCTGGCCTACGGCGCCGGGCTGCCCGTCATTTCGCTGGTCACCCTCGACGCCATGGCGCTGGCCTGCCACACGCAGACCGGCGCAAACCATATCGTGGCCGTGCTCGACGCCCGCATGGGCGAAGTCTACTGGGCCCAGTACCGCTGGGACGGCGGCCTGCACACCGTGTCCGCACCGGCGCTGTGTGCACCGGGCGCCGTGGCGCCGCTGGCGGCCGACGGCCTGGTCGCCTGCGGCAATGGCCTGTCGGCCTATCCGGACGCCTTCGCCTGGACCGACGGCGCGCTGGCGGCCATCATGCCGCACGCGCGCGACATCGCCCGGCTGGCGCTGACGGCCGGGCCGGGCGTGCCCGCGGCCGAAGCCCAGCCGCTCTACCTGCGCAACAAGATCGCCTATACCAGCGCCGAACGCCAGGTCATCAACGCCGCCAAGGCAGCTCCATGATGCTGGTACGCGACCACGACCAGCTGATCTACGCCCCGATGGTGGTGGGCGACATCGACGAGGTGTTCGCCCTGGAGGAAAGCGTCTATCCGCATCCCTGGTCGCGCGGGAACTTCATCGATTCGCTGGCGAGCGGCTACAACACCTGGACCCTGCGCGACGAGGCCGGCACCCTGGTCGGCTACTTCCTGCTGATGGCGGTGGTCGACGAAGCGCACCTGCTGAACGTGGCGGTCTGCGCGCCGCGCCAGCGCGAGGGCATAGGCCGCTACCTGATCGACAAGATCGTCGCCTGCGCGCGCGGCCTGTCGATGGATTCGATCCTGCTGGAAGTGCGCCCGTCGAACCTGCGCGCGCTGAAGGTCTATGAAAAATACGGATTCACGGAGATCGGCCGCCGCAAGAACTACTACCCGGCCCACAACGGCCAGCGCGAGGACGCCATCGTCATGAGGTTATCGTTATGAGCATCGACCAGCGCAGTGCGGCCTTCCTGGCCGAGATGGGCATTGCGCCCCTGTGGACCCTGCGCGGCGTGGCAGAAGAAGCCGCGCCCGCCGAAGCCGCGCCTGTCGACGCCGCACCGGAAATCGTTGCGGCACCGGTGGTGGCGGCGCGGGTCAACCCCGACACGCCGCCCATGACGTCGCATGTGGGGCCCGCGACCGATTCGGCCTGGGGCGAAGAACCGCCTGCGCCGCCCGCGACCGAAGAAGAAATCGCGGTCATGGACTGGGCCCAGCTCAAGACGGCGATTGCCAATTGCACCCGCTGCGGCCTGTGCAAGGGAGGGCGCAAGCCGGTGCACGGCAGCGGCGCGCAGCGCGCCAGCTGGTTCGTGGCCGCCGGCGCGACGACCGCCGCCGACGAAAAGGAACGCAAGCCGCTGGCCGGCGAACCGGGCAAGCTGCTGGTCAACATGCTGGCCGCGGTCGACCTGTCGCGCGAGGAATCGGTGTACGTATCGAACCTGATCAAATGCCGGCCCGCCACGCCGACCGGCGGCGACCGGGTACCGACGGCCGACGAAGTGGCGGCCTGCAAGCCTTACCTGGAACGCGAACTGGTGCTGACGGGCGCGCCCATGGTGCTGACCCTGGGCCAGATCGCCGCCAACGCCCTGCAGGGCAAGCCGCTGCAGGAAGCGCTGGCCGGATCGCGCGGCCAGGTGCACGAAGTCAATGGCGTCAGCCTGGTCGCCACGCTGCACCCGGGCGAACTGTTGCGGCGCGGCGCCGACAAGGCGCTGGCCTGGGCCGACCTGTGCCTGGCCCGCGCGCACGATGGCCGCGGCGACTGACACCTGCCAGGCCGCCTTCGTGCGCCGCTGGGGCCACCTTCGGCATGCGCATGTGCGCGCCCTGGCCTGGCTGCTCGACGCGCCCGACCTGCTGGACCCCCTGGATCCGCACTGGGAAGGCCGCATCGCCTCCCTGGGCGCGCTGCCGCCGGATACCGACGCCTGGCTGAACCGCATCGACCTCGACCCCTCGGGGCTCGATGCCGAACTGGGCGCACGCACCTACACGCGCCTTGGCCTGTACGCCGAAAAGCTGATGGCCTTCTACTACCGCGAACACGGCCTGCTGGTGGCGCATGGCTTGCAGGTGCGGGCCGCGCGCAACGACACCATCGGCGAGTTCGACTTCCTGCTCGACGCCGGTCCCGACGCGGTGGAGCATATCGAATTTGCCACCAAGTTCTACCTGCTCGAAGGCGAAGCGGCCTCGCGCTTCGACACTTTCGTCGGCCCCAACCTGGCCGACAGCCTGGGCGCCAAGATGCGCAAGATCTTCGAACGGCAACTGGCGCTGGGCCAGCATCCGGCCGCGCAAGCGATCCTGCCGCGGCCCGTGGTGAGGGCGAGGGCGCTGGTCAAGGGCTGGCTGTTCTATCCGCTGGGCGCGCAGGCCGGCATGGGCGGCATCTCAGCCCGGCACTGCCGCGGCTTCTGGTGCGCCTGCGACGACATCGGCAAGCTGGAAGAAGACCGGTTCGTGGTGCTGCCGCGCCTGCAGTGGCTGGCGCCATACCGCAGCGAAGGGCCGGACCTGGTGCTGGACCGCGGCCAGCTGCAAGCTGCGCTGGCCCTGCAATTTGACGCCGTGCCGATGCCGGTGCTGGTCGCATCGGTGAAGGAAGTGGAGGGTGTACTGGTAGAAACCGGGCGCGGCTTCATCGTCCCGAACGACTGGCGCGCCCGCGCCGCCTTCCGCCAGAAAGTCGCGCAAACCGCCTGATTCAGCCTTATTTCCTTTTGACAGGGGACTGTCCCAGGTTTATAGGAAAGAATTTCCTATAAACCTGGGACAGTCCCCAAAAGGGAGGGGGTAGTACCAGGGCCAGGGCTAGTGCTAGTGTAGTGCGTCACAAATAACAAGACTTATAATATATTCGCGTGTATCCT
>JAZKBE010000076.1:0-1149 GCA_040388805.1 Pseudomonadota bacterium | reverse complement strand
TCTGATGGCTATTGAAGTGCCCAGCGACCGTCCCGAGCTCCTGGAAATCCTCGCGCCGCTCAATCATGAAGCGAGCGCGCGCGCCGTCAGCGCCGAGCGCAAAGTATCCAAGGTGTTTGGCGGCAGCTGCCAGATTCCCCTGGCCGCCTACGCCACCGTCGATGGCGACACCATGCATTTACGCGCCATGGTGGCCACGCCCGACGGCAGCCGGGTAGCCAGCGCCGAGACCACGGGCCCGGCCAGCCAGGCCGAGACTCTGGGCGAACAGGTGTCCGTCCTGCTGCGTGCACAGGACGCAGACGCTATCCTCGCCGTGTGCAAAGCCGATGCCTGAGCCGATTTCGGGCGGCAGGCGCAAAGTCATCATCACGCGGCCCCTGGCGCAAGCGGGCGCCCTGGCGGCGGGCGCAGCAGCCTTAGGGCGCGAGGTCGTGGTCTTGCCCCTGCTGCAGATTTCGCCTTTGCCAGATCAAACTGCGCTCCAGGCCGAAATGGCGCGCCTTGCGCACTACCAGATGGTCGCTTTCGTGTCGCCCAATGCGATTGATGCCGCCTTTGCCCACCTTGCGAGCTGGCCTGCGGGAGTGGCCATCGCCATCCTGGGCGAGGGCAGCCGCGCGGCCTTGCAAGCGCATGGGGTCGATCCCGCCACCACCATCCACAGCCCCAGCGACCCGGCCCGCAGCGATTCAGAGCATTTGCTCAAGAGCCTCGACCTGGCCAGCCTGCAGGGCGCGCGCGTGCTGATCGTGCGCGGCGAGCATGGGCGCGAGCTGATGGCCGAGGGTCTGCGCGCAGCCGGCGCGGACGTCACCGTGGTGGCCGCTTACCGGCGCAGCAGCCCGGCGTCCAGCCCTGGACGCCCAGCTCGACACCCTGCTGGCGCAGGAAAACGACTGGATCATCACCAGTTCGGAAGCCCTGCGTGGTCTGATCAGTCTCGCTGGAGCAAGGAATGTGGCAAATATGCAACATCAACATTTCATCGTGGCCCACGCGCGCATCGCAGAAACGGCGCGGGCACTGGGTTTGCAGCACATCCGCCTCACTGGATCAGGCGACGAACGCCTGCTCGCCGCGTTACAATTAGGGCCATGAACGAACAGCCACCCAAACCAGAACAAAACGCCGTCCCGCCGGCCGTGA
>JAZKBE010000075.1:0-51905 GCA_040388805.1 Pseudomonadota bacterium | reverse complement strand
CCCTGGGTCAAATTTCAATCAGCAGGGTGGGTCAATATTCGATCAGCGTCAACAGCGTGTTCACGCCAGTTACTCGCTTTATGCGACCTTGCCAAATCTACCGGCGATGACCTTGCCGGTTGCCGCCGTATCGAGATAGTCGGCGTACTGCTGCATCATCACGCGGCGCTCGTCGAGGAACATGGCGCGGTCGTAGGCTTCGCCGTAGGTGTCGCCAGAAGCGTGCGATAGCTGGCGGTCCACGACCTCGTGGCGGTAGCCCAGGCGTTCCTTGATGACGCCCATCGCCAAGGAGCGGAAGCCGTGGCCGGTCATCTTGCCGCCGTAGCCCATGCGTTTGACTGCTGCTAAGATGCCGAAGTTGGTAGCGGGCTTTGTGTGGTCGCGCATGTTCGGGAACAGGTATCTATTGCCGCCCGTGATGCCGTGTAGTTCGCGCAATAGCTCCCATCCTTGCTTTGGAAGGAACACATGGTGGTTGACCTTGCGCGGGTTGACCTTCTTTTTGCCCATCTTCATGCGGTGCCAGTCGATCACCCAAGACTCGTTTTCAAGGTCGATTTCTGACCACGGCGTTTCGGTTAGCTCGCTGGTGCGAACGAAGGTCATCATCATCAGGCGGAACATGACTTTGGTTGGGACGAACATGCGGCCCTCGATCTTCTCGAAGGCGCGCAGGAACTCCGGTAGTTCGTCCGCCGTGATGGCGGCGTGGTGGCCGCTCGTGCTTGGCTTGAGCGCGCCGCGCAGGCTTGGCACCGGGTCGGTGTCAGCTTTTCCCGATGCGATGGCATAGCGGAATATCTGGCCGCATACTTGCCCTTGGCGCTTCGCCATGTCCAGCGCACCGCGTTTTTCGATTTGGCGTAGCACGTCCAGGATGACCGGCGCTTTGATTTCCGCGATAGGGTGCCTGCCGATCAGCGGAAAAATATCTACTTCCAGCCGATGCATGATGTTGGTAGCGGTGCGTTCCTGCCATGTGTCGAGCTTGTTGGCGTGCCACTCGCGCGCGACGGCCTCGAAGGTGTTCGCGCTGGCGGTCGCCTTGCTAATCTTGTCGATGCGCTTGGCTTGGGCCGGGTCGGTTCCTGCGGCCTTCTGCTTTTTTGCATCCATGCGCTTTTGGCGTGCATCCAAGAGCGTCACCTCGGGATAGGCCCCGAACGTCATCCGGGTGTTCTTGCCGTTCGGCTGGCGGTAGGCCATGCGCCATATCTTCGAGCCTGTGGGTGCAACCTCCAAATACATGCCGCCGCCGTCCGCCAGCGTGTATGGCTTGTCCTTGGGCTTGGCGTTCCTCACCTGAATGTCGGTGAGTGGCGTGGCTAGTTTTGGCATTTTGCATCCATCCTTTTTTCATCCATCCATCCATGTGCTCAAGAATGGATGCAAAAAAGGTGGGTGTCAATGGGCATACTTTGGCGCTATAGACGTAAAAAAACCCCTAAGCGTTTGATTTCTTAGGGGTTTTTAGGCAAACATTGTTGACGTTTGCCATGTCTTTGGTGGTGATAGGTGGACTTGAACCACCGACCCCAGCATTATGAATGCTGTGCTCTAACCAACTGAGCTATATCACCCAACAGCCGAGCATTATAGGCACACTCGATTGGTCTGTCAAGGCTACTCCCTTTTTTTGCGATCGTGTTTTTCGATAAGCTCCAGCATCGTCGCTGCCGTGTTGTCGGCCAGGCAATCAATTACCACGCGCTCCGGCATGGAACGCAGCCAGGTCAGCTGGCGCTTGGCCAGCTGGCGGGTGGCGATGATGCCCAGTTCGCGCAGGGCAGCGCGGTCGATGCTGCCGTCCAGGTAATCCCAGGACTGGCGGTAGCCGACGCAGCGCATCGACGGCAAGGCCGGATGCAGGTCGCCGCGCGCGCGCAGGCCCGCCACTTCGGCCACGATGCCGCTGTCGTCGCTGTGGCCCAGCATCTGGTCGAAGCGCGTGGCGATGCGCGCATGCAGCACGCTGCGGTCGGACGGCTCCAGCGCGAACGACAGCTGGTCGAAGGGCAGCACGGTTTTTTCGCGCCTGGCCAGCAGTTCGGACATGGGCTTGCCGGACAAGGCGATGATTTCCAGCGCGCGGTTGATGCGCTGGGCGTCGTTGGGCGCCAGCCGGGCCGCCGTTTCCGGATCCAGGGCCCGCAGCTTCTCGTGCATGGCCGGCCAGCCGATCTGCGCCGCCTCCGCTTCGATGGCCAGGCGCAGGGCCGCATCGGCCGCGGGCAGGTCGTCCAGGCCGTCGGCCAGCCCCTTGAAATACATCATGGTGCCGCCCACCAGCAGCGGCAGCTTGCCGCGCGCGCTGATGTCGGCCACCAGGCGTATGGTGTCGTCCCTGAACTGCATCACCGAATACGACTCGGTGGGGTCGATGATGTCGATCAGGTGGTGCGGCACGCTGGCCAGTTCTTCCGCGTTCGGCTTGGCGGTGCCGATGTCCATGCCGCGGTACACCAGCGCCGAATCGACGGAGATGATCTCGGACGGGATCGCGTGCGCGATGGCCAGCGCGGCGGCGGTCTTGCCCGACGCGGTCGGGCCCATGATGGCGACGGCGAGCGGCTTCACGCGACGGCCCTGGCCTGGCCGCTGCCGATGAGGCGCACCGACGCGAAAATGGCGGCGCCAAGCAGGCAGGCGATCAGCGCCAGCGGATACAGGGTGCCGTTGAAACTGGCGCCCACCGCCGTGCCCACCGCGAACGCGACGCTCATGTACAGCGCCCCCATCAAGCCCGCCGCGGTGCCGGCCTGCTGCGGGAAGGGCGTGACCGAACCGGATTGCGATACCGGGAAATTGACGCCGTGCGCGCCCATGGTCAGGAACATCGATGCGACCACCAGCGACCAGTGGGCAAGGCCGAACATGACGGCGGCCAGGAAGAAGGCGCCGGCGCCCAGCGAGATGGTGCTGCCGATGCGCAGCGTGATGGCGGCGCCGAATGCCCCCAGCAGGCGGCGGCACAGGAAGGTGCCGCCCATGTAGCCGGACACGCCGAATGCGAAGCAGTAGCCGAACCAGGCGGTCGGCACGTCCAGCACGCGGATCAGCACCACCGACGAACCGGAGATGAAGGCAAAGATCGCCCCGTACGACAGCGCCCCCGGCAGCGCGTGCGCCCAGAATTCGCGCGAGCCGAGCACGGTGCGGTAGTTCGCCATCAGCCCGGACCATTCGGTCGCGCGCGGGTTTTTGTGTTCGTTCGTTTCGGGCAGGCGCAGGATGACGGCGACCAGCAGCACGCCGGACAGGATCGACAGCGCCACGAAGGCGGCGCGCCAGCCAAAGGCGACCTGCAGGTAGGATCCCAAAATGGGCCCGGTCAGCGGCGCCAGCGACAGCCAGGTGCTGGCGCGGGCCACCACGCGCACGCTGTCCTCGGGCGCGTAGGCATCGCGCACGATGGCGCGGGCGATGATGATGGCCGAGCAGCAGCCCAGGGCCTGGATGAAGCGCGCCGCGATCAGCAGGTCGATGCCGGGCGAGACCGCGCACAGCAGGCTGGCCAGCACGTACAGCGACAGGCCGCAGATCAGGACCGGGCGGCGGCCGAAGCGGTCCGACAGCGGGCCGACAATGAGCTGGGCGCCGCCGAAGGCCAGGACGAACAGCGACAGCGTCAACTGCACGGTCGCGGCGGGCGCGTTGAACACCGTGGCCAAGCCGGGCAGGGACGCCAGGTACAGGTCGGTCGACAGCGGCTGCAGCATCAGGAAGCAGCACACCAGCAGCAGGATGGGCGCCTGCGCGTACTGCGGCAGCGGCGCGATGTGATCGGATGTGCGGCGCATTATTGGCCGCGCAAGAACAGCTTGTCGAGCGCGGAGATTTCCAGCTGCACCCAGGTGGGACGGCCGTGGTTGCACTGGTCGGCGCGCTCCGTGCTTTCCATCTGGCGCAGCAGCGCATTCATTTCCGGGTTGGACAGGATGCGGTTGGCGCGCACCGCCGTGTGGCAGGCCAGGGTGCCCAGCAGTTCGTTGCGGCGTTCGATCAGCACGCGCGAGCCGCCGAATTCGCGCACATCGCGCAGGACGTCGCGCGCCAGCGTCTGGGCGTCGGCGTTCTTGAGCAGGGTCGGCACCGAGCGCACGGCCAGGGTGGTGGGCGAGATGGCGGCGATGTCGAAGCCGAGCGCCTTGAGCGTATCCTGGTTTTCCTGGGCCGTGCCCACTTCCACCGCGTCGGCGAAGAAGGTGACCGGGATCAGCAGCGACTGCACCTGCATGTCCTGGCCGTCGACCTGGGCGTCGAGGGCGTTCTTCAGCTGTTCATACAAAATGCGCTCGTGCGCGGCGTGCATGTCGACCAGCACCAGGCCCTTGGCGTTCTGCGCCAGGATATAGATGCCGTGCAGCTGGGCCAGCGCGAAGCCGAGCGGATACTCGTCGTTCGACATCGTCTGCGCCGGTGCGATGAAAGGCGTGACCGGCGCGCTCGCCGCCGCCGTATCGGACGCGAACAGGGCGCCGTAGCTGTCCATGCGCTGCGCCACGCCGGGGCCGTCGTAGCGGCTGCCCGGGGCGTATGGCGACGGCGAAAAAGTCGACGACAGCTGCGCGCCGAAGCTGGTTTGCTCGTGCTCGCGGCGCCAGGTCGATGCGCCGCCGCCGACGTCCGCCGCAGGCAGGGGCGCCGGCGCGGTGCCGAAGGCCGTGGCCGAAGTCTGCGCCAGCGCGCGCTGCACCGCGTGGAACACGAACTGGTGGACCGCGCGGCTGTCGCGGAAGCGCACTTCGATCTTCGACGGGTGCACATTGACGTCGACCAGTGCCGGGTCGAGGTCGAGCGCCAGCACGTAGGACGGGAAACGGTCGCCATGCAGCACGTCCTGGTAGGCGGCGCGCACGGCGTGCACCAGCAGCTTGTCGCGCACGTAGCGGCCGTTCACGTAAAAGAACTGGCCGTCGGCGCGCGCCTTGGACGCGGTGGGCAGGCCGGCATAGCCGTGCAGGCGCAGGGGGCCGGCCGCCTCGTCGATCGGCAGGCGCGCCTCGGCGAATTCGCTGCCCAGGATGTGGGCGCTGCGCTTGGCCATTTCGCTCACGTTCCAGTGGTCGATGGTGCGGCCGTTGTGGGTCAGCGAAAACGCCACGTCCGGGCGGGCCAGCGCAATGCGGCGCACGACTTCGGCGCAGTGGCCGTATTCGGTCTGTTCGGACTTGAGAAACTTGCGGCGCGCCGGGGTATTGAAATACAGGTCCTGCACGTCGATGGTGGTGCCATGGGCGCCGGACGAGGGCGCCACGGCGCCCAGGTGCGAGCCGATGATTTCCCAGGCATGTGGCGCGTCATGCGTGCGCGAGGTCACGGAAACGGCGGCCACCGCCGCGATGGAGGCGAGCGCCTCGCCGCGAAAACCGAGCGTGGCCACGTTTTCCAGGTCGGTCAGGGACGCGATCTTCGACGTGGCATGGCGGGCCAGCGCCAGCGGCAACTGCTCGGGCGCGATACCGCGTCCATTGTCGGTGATGGCGATGCGCTTGACGCCGCCTTCCTCGAGGCGCACGGTAATCTGGGTCGAACCGGCATCGAGCGCGTTTTCCAGCAACTCCTTGACCACGGCCGAGGGCCGTTCGACGACCTCGCCGGCGGCGATTTGGGAGATCAACTGATCGGGGAGAGCCTGGATCGGGCGGTGGGCAAGGACGGAAGCGTTCATCCCCGGGATTATATCGCTTGCGCCCTGCGCCAACCCAAACCAGGGTCAGACCTCGGGCGAGAAATATTCCTCGCCCGAGGTCTGACCCTGGTGGGGCAACTATTTCGCTTCGCGCACCGGGATGGGGGCGTTGCACAGCTCCAAGTGGCCGGAGGCGACCTTGTTCCAGGGCCCGCCGCGGTTGCGCTAGGCTTCGAGGACTTTCTTGTAGGTGGCGCTGTCGGTGCGCATGATGTCGAACTTGCTGCGCTCCGCTTCCGGGACGTCGGCCGCCACTTTCACGCTGATGATCGGGACGTGCAGTTCCGGCTTGTCGTAGAAGCCCATGGCGGCGGCGCCGCGCGGCAGGGTCGAGAGCAGCGGCATGCCCGATATGACGCGCCCGACCACGGTGATGTTGCGGTCCAGGTGGCGCGGCGCATGCCCGATCACGGCGTACAGCGAGCTGCCGTTGCCGCTGTCGCTTTCGTTGTCGCGCCCCACGCCCACCATGCCGTAGCAGTGCACCAGCCAGGCCTGCCCGGTCTTCGGGTTGCGCGCCGAGGGGAAGCCGTTCGAGTGGCCTACCTGCGGGGCATAGCCGTCGCGGTCCGGCAGGCGGGTGAACTGCTTGTCGTTTTTCAGGGGGACGGTGAATTCGCCGGCCAGTTTGGACTTGGCGGTCTTGAACGGGCGCGGATTCTTTTCGTCCGGGTCGCCCCATTGCACCACCCAGTTGTCCTGCGAACGGATGATCGCCAGGCCGTCGAAGTACTGTTCGCGGACCATCAGCTTGATGTTGTCGGCATGCCGGGGCGCGAAGGCGGGCGCCAGTTCGATGACCACCCGGCCCATTTTCGTGTCCATGTACAGGGTGTTGGCCGGGTCCAGCGCGCGCCATTCGCCCGGCGCCGATGCCTTGACGATGTCGCCCACGGTCGGTTTCTCCGGCAGCGGCTTGGCGCTCGCCCCATGGGCCATCCCGGCCAGGGCCATGGCGGCCACCAGCGTTGCCAGTGTGATGTGCTTTTGTGCTTGCATGCGTTCGGTCTCCTGTTGGCGGGGGCGCTGGCAGATTGTAGTCGGGAAGCGCCATTCAAGGGAATGCTGCGGTGGGTCAAGGTTCCTCATCGCAAGAGACGAGTCGATACAATTGGCGCAGGCCAACGGTGGTATGATTCGCGCCTGACTTTAGGAAAATTATGGATCTGATGCAATTCTTCGACATGATTCTGCATGTCGATAAGACCCTCGGCACCTTGCTCGCCCAGTACGGAATATATGTATATGCGGTCTTGTTTGCGATCGTGTTCTGCGAAACCGGCCTGGTCGTGCTGTTCTTTTTCCCAGGCGATACCTTGCTGTTCATCGCCGGCGCCTTCTGCGCCACCGGCGAAATGAATTACGTCGTGCTCATGGCGCTGCTGATCACGGCCGCGGTGACCGGCAATACCCTCAATTACTGGATAGGCTCGCGCATCGGGCAGCGGGTATTCACCCATAATTACCGGTGGATCAACAAGGATGCCTTGCACCGCACCCACGAATTCTTTGAAAAACATGGCGGCAAGACCATCATCCTGGCCCGTTTCGTGCCGGTGGTGCGCACCTTCGCCCCCTTCGTGGCCGGGGTGTCGGACATGACCCATACCCGTTTCCAGTTTTTCAACGTCACGGGCGCGGCCCTGTGGGTGATCAGCCTGGTCACGGCGGGTTATTTCTTTGGAAATTTGCCTATCGTGCGCGACCACCTGACCACCATCGTGCTGGTGGGTGTGGGCGCTGCCATCGTGCCGATCGCCCTCGGCGGCCTGTACAAGTACGGCCGCAAGGTGATGAGCCGCTAAGCCGGCCGTGCCGCGCGCTCCCGGGGCGCGCGGAAGTTTCCCCGAAGATTCAAGTTTCTCCCCAATTGCGCCGTTACCCAGACTGTAATTCACATTTCTGGAACCCCATGCGCAACCTGATCGCCCTGTTCGCTTGCCTGTCCGTCGTCATGGCGACCGCGAGCGCGAACGATCCCCCTGCTGCCAGCGCGCCGCCCGCCGCTGCCAAGCCTGCGCCCGAGCCGGCCAAGCCGGTCGTGGCGCCGGCCAAGCCGAAACTGTCCCCGGCCCAGGCCGCAGCCGCCCAGGCCCAGGCCGAAGCCGACGCCGAAGCCGAACTGTCGGCCAAGATCTCCACCCGCCTGGCCGCCATGCGCGCCAACCAGGCCGCCCGCGTGGCCGCCGCCGCCAAGGCCAGGAAAGCGGCCGATGCCCGCCGCAAGCAGGAAGCGCTGGTCGCCTCCGTGGCCGCGCCGGCCGCCGTCAAGCCGTATCCGGGCAATCACTGGTCGTACGAGGGCGAAACCGGCCCGGCCAACTGGGGGCGCAATCCCGAATGGTCCAAATGCGCCACCGGCAGCCGCCAGTCGCCGATCGACCTGCGCGACAGCATGAAGGTCGATCTCGAACAGATCGTTTTCGATTACAAGCCGTCCTCGTTCAGCGTGGTCGACAACGGCCACACCGTCGAAGTGACGGTCAGCGGCGGCAATTTCATCACGGTGCAGAACCGTTCCTACGAGCTGTTGCAGTTCCATTTCCATCGCCCGTCCGAAGAGCGCATCAATGGCAAGGGCTTCGAGATGGTGGTGCACCTGGTGCACCGCGATGCCGAAAGCAAGCTGGCGGTGGTGGCGGTGCTGCTCGAACGCGGCAAGGCGCACAATATGATCCAGACCGTGTGGAACAACCTGCCGCTGGAAAAGCACGACGTGGTCAATCCGGCCGTGGTGCTGGACGTGAACGAAGTGCTGCCGCAAAAGCGCGACTATTTCACGTATATGGGTTCGCTCACCACGCCGCCTTGCAGCGAAGGCGTGCTGTGGATGGTCATGAAGGAGCCGCAGCAGGCGTCGCCCGCGCAGATGGCGCTGTTCTCGCGCCTGTATCCGCTCAACGCCCGTCCGATCCAGGCTGGCCTGGGCCGGGTCGTCAAGGAATCGAACTAAGGGTGAACTAAACCAGGGTGCACTACACCCCGGCGCTGATCCGGTGCGTGCCGTGCCAGGCAGCGCCGGGCGCCAGCGTGGCCGGCTCGATCAGGGCCGGTTCGATGCAGACGAAGCGCAGGTAGTCGTCGTCTTCCATGTCCGCCAGGGCCGCCGTATCGAGCGCTCCCGGGTTCCACACCACCGCATCGCGAAACCCTGCCTGGGTCAGCGCCAGCACGCCCGAGGGCTGTTTCAGGGCCATGGCGCCGCCGATGGCGCGGTAGATCTGGTCCAGCTTGTCCTCGATCTGCAGGTCGCCGTGCTGCACGCCGGCGATGCGCGCATCCTTCAGGTCATCGACCAGGAAGTAGGTGTGCAGGGCGCCTGAGAATGCAAAGGCGTCGCTGCCGGTATTGGTCACGTCCAGCGACAGGGACAGGGCGTCGCCCTCCAGGGACACGGTCAGCGCCAGGGTAAAGCCATGCGGCCAGCCCTGGGCCAGGTCGGCATTGGCCAGTTCGAAGGTGGCGGTGGTGCTGTCCGATGCGTCGCCCGATGCGGCCAGGCGCCAGGTGCTCACGCGCGCAAAGCCGTGCCGCATGCCGGTGCCGCGCTCGGCGAACTGGGGAAAGATGACGGGCACGCCGCCACGGATGGCGCGGCTGCCGTCGAGCGCGGACTTCGCACTGCAGAACAGGCGCTGGCGGCCATCGCCCGTCTTCCAGGAAATCAGATGGGCCCCGTACAGGGTGACGATGGCTTCGGCGCCGTTGGCGGCGCAAATTCGCACGGCGGGCAGGGCGCCGAATGTGGTGTGGGAGATGGTCATCAGGTCAAGCGGCCCTTGGCCAGTGGCGGGTTCTTCGCAAAATAGCGCTTGATCCCCTTGGTGATGGCGCCCGCAATCTCGTCCTGGTAGCCATTGTCGCGCAGCTTGGCTTCTTCTTCGGGGTTCGAGATGAAGGCTGTTTCGATCAGGATCGATGGAATGTCCGGCGCCTTGAGCACGGCAAAGCCGGCCTGTTCGACCTGGCCCTTGTGCAGGCGCGCGATGCCGCTGATTTCGTGCAGCACGGTCCGCCCGACCTTCAGGCTGTCATTGATCTGGGCCGTGGTCGACAAATCGAGCAGCACGCTGGCGAGCTGCATGTCGTGGCCCTTGATGTTGATCCCGCCAATCGAGTCGGCCAGGTTTTCCTTGTTGGCCAGCCAGCGCGCCGCGGTCGATGTGGCGCCTTTTTCCGACAGCACGAACACCGAGGCGCCGCGCGCGGACGGCTTGAGGAAGGCGTCCGCATGGATCGAGATGAACAGGTCGGCCTGCACCTTGCGCGCCTTTTCCACGCGCGTACCCAGCGGGACAAAGAAGTCGCCGTCGCGGGTGAGCATGACGCGGATGTTGGGCAGTTCTTCCAGCTTGAACTTGAGGCGCTTGGCGATGGCCAGCACGATGTCCTTCTCGCGCGTGCCGGCCGCGCCGATGGCGCCCGGGTCTTCGCCGCCGTGCCCCGGGTCGAGCGCGATGGTGATCATGCGCACCACCTTGCCCGGCTTTTCGTCGACGACGGCAGGTGGCGCGTCCGGCTTGACGACGGCCATGGGCGGCATCTGCGCGCGCTGGTCGGCGACCGGATCGTGCGGCGCCGGCAGAACCGGCTTGACGCTGGGCGCATCGTCGCGCGACCACTCGCCTTTTTCGATCATGGCCGCTATCGGATCCACCGGCTTGACCGGGTACAGGTCGAAGATCAGGCGGTGGTTGTAGGTGCCGATGGGCGCCAGCGTAAACACTTGCGGCTTGACCGCTTCCTTCAGGTCGAACACCAGGCGCACCACGTTCGGACGGTTCTGCCCCACGCGCACCTGCTTGATATAGGGGTCGCCCGACTGGATCTTGGCCACCAGGCCCTTGAGCGTGGGATTGAGTTCGAGCCCTTCGATGTCGACCACCAGGCGCTCGGGATCGGGCACCAGGAAATGGGTGACTTTCAGGTCGCTGTCGTTTTCCAGCGTGACGCGGGTATAGTCTTCGGCCGGCCACACGCGCACGGCCAGGATCTGGGCGGCGGCGGCGGGCAGCGCCGGAAACACCGACAGCAGCAGGGTGCCGCCGGCTTTCAGGAGGGTGCGACGGGTAACCGGGCCGGAAATCAAAGGTTTGGTGCGAATTTGAGGCGGTCGAGGCATAGCGAACCCAGGTCGGACAACGCTTGCAATTCTACATCACGTCCCTGGCCGGCGACGCTCAGCCAGACATTCAGGTCCGGCGGCGGCAACACCGCTTCCGCCTTTTCCGGCCACTCGACGATGCAGATGTTGTCGCCGTTGAAATCTTCCCGGAATCCCGCGTCGAGGAACTCTTCCGGGCTGGCCATGCGGTACAGGTCGAAGTGGATGACGTTGACGATGCGTTCGCCCAGCAGGATGCTGTACGGCTCGGACAGGGTGTAGGTCGGGCTTTTCACATTGCCCACGTGGCCGGCCGCATGCAGCAGGGCGCGCGTGAGGGCGGTCTTGCCGGCGCCCAGGTCGCCATGCAGGTGGATCGCCAGTCCCGGCAGGATGGCGCGCGCCAGGGCCGAGCCCAGGGCGGCGGTGCCGGCTTCGTCGTGGAGGTGGGCTGTAAAGTGCTGCATCGAATAGAATGTCTGCTTGATTTGTGGCGGAATGCCGCTATTTTAACTGGCCCCTGCATGCTGCCTACCAATCCCGATCTTGCCGCGCTGGCGCTGTCCATCAAACGATGGGGAGCCGAGCTCGGCTTTGCCGACGTGGGCATCGCCGACGTCGACCTGCGGCACGCCGAAGCGGGCTTGCAAGCCTGGCTGGACGCGGGCCGCCATGGCGAGATGGATTATATGGCAAGCCACGGCATGAAGCGCGCCCGTCCGGCCGAGCTGGTGCCGGGCACGGTGCGCGTGATCAGCGCGCGCATGGATTACCTGCCCCAGGCCACGCCGGACAGCTGGCGTGAAGTCGAGGTGGCACGCCTGGCCGACCCGCAGGCGGCCGTCATTTCCATGTATGCGCGGGGTCGCGATTATCACAAGGTCTTGCGCAGCCGCCTGCAGCAGCTGGCCGACCGCATCGAAGCCGTCACGGGCGAATTCGGTTTCCGGGTGTTCACCGATTCGGCGCCGGTGATGGAATTGCCGCTGGCCGAGAAAGCCGGACTGGGCTGGCGCGGCAAGCACACGCTGATGCTCAACCGCGAAGCGGGGTCGATGTTTTTCCTGGGCGAAATCCTGGTCGACATTGCCTTGCCCGTCGACGCGCCTGCCAGCGCGCACTGCGGCCAGTGCCAGGCCTGCATCGATGTCTGCCCGACCCAGGCCATCCTGGGGCCGGGGCGGCTCGATGCGCGGCGCTGCATTTCCTACCTGACCATCGAGCTCAAGAGCAGCATTCCCGAGGAGCTGCGCGCGCTGATCGGCAACCGCGTGTATGGCTGCGACGATTGCCAGACCGTGTGCCCGTGGAATAAATTCGCGCAGCGCGCCACGGTGCCCGATTTCGACGAGCGCCATGCGCTGGGCAGTGCGGGACTGGTGGAGCTGTTTGCCTGGAATGAAGAGGAATTCAACCGGCGCATGGAGGGCAGCCCGATCCGGCGCATCGGTCACGAGCGCTGGCTGCGCAACCTGGCCGTCGGCCTGGGCAATGCGGCCGACAAGCTGAAAGGCGACGCCGCCATCGTGGCGGCCCTGCAGGCGCGCGCCGGCGATTCCTCAGCCATGGTGCGCGAGCATGTGGCCTGGGCGCTGGCGCGCCACCGCTAGAGCCGCTTCAGACGCAGCGCCGACCAGTCCAGGTCCACGGAAATGGTGGCCACGCCGGTGACGCCCTGGTCCCTGGCATAGGAACTGATGGATTCACGGCTGATATCGGTGGCCTTGGCGGCGCTCTGCTTCAGGAAGGCAACCCAAAGCGATCCTTTTTCGCCCAGCCTGGCCAGCGCGAGAGGGAACCACTTCTCGAGTTCCTTCTGGTTCAGTGCGAACATCAGCACCACCTCGGCCTGCTGCTCGTCGCCGACCAGCAGTTCGGACGGCAACTGCGCCACCATCGACGGGTGCACTTCGCCGTTGAGTATCGCCAGCGATTTCGCGGTCTTCAGGTACATTTTTTCGGCAATCATCTTTTCGCTCATGGAATGTGCTTTCAAGTGGGTGCTCATGTCTGCCACTACTATCAGATTGTCGGAAGAGTTGAAGGTTCGCGTAGCGCGTGCCGCTGAGCGTTTGGGAATGTCGCCAAGGGCGAAAAACCGGATAAGCCAATTGCCCGCCGTCATTCCCGCGCAGGCGGGAATCCCTAGCACCCATGAGCGCGGCCGGCATTCGACGATTTGTCAGTGTGCCGGGGGGGACCCTGCCTGCACCGCTGCCGCCTTGCGCCGTCCAATCCAGTCATTCACCACACCTTCGAGCACGGTCAAGGGCATAGCCCCATGCGTCAGCACTTCGTTATGGAACTGCTTGAGATCGAACTTGGGTCCAAGCTGGGCTTTGGCATGTTCGCGCAAGGCGAGTATCTTGAGCATGCCAACCTTGTAAGCCAGCGCCTGGCCGGGATTGACGAAATAGCGTTCCACTTCCGCCACCACATCCGTCTCGCTCATGCCAGTGTGGTCAAGCATGTACTTGATCGCCTGCTCGCGCGTCCAGCGCTTGCTGTGAATGCCGGTATCGATCACGAGGCGCGTGGCGCGCATCATTTCAGCGCTCAGGCGGCCGAGCGTGTCCAGCGGGTCCTTCCCGTAGCCCAGTTCGCTCGCAAGCTTTTCCGAGTACAGCGCCCAGCCCTCGCTGTAGGCGGTAAATGGCACCACCTTGCGGAAGAAAGGAACGCCTTCAAGCTCCTGCTGGATAGCAATCTGGAAGTGGTGTCCCGGAATGCCCTCATGGTAAGCCAGCGTACTCATACCGAATTTCGGCGTTTCACCCGGGTTGCGCATATTCGCGAAGAACATTCCCGGGCGCGACCCGTCCATCGATCCGGGCATGTAATAAGCACCCGGGGCGCTGTCCTGTGACGCTTCGGGAATCGGCTTGACCTCAACACCGAGCTTGGGACGAACGCTAAAGGCGACGTCCATCCCTTTGTTGATGTCGTCCATGATCTGCTGATACCTGGCCACCATCGCCTTCTTGCCCTCCGGGGTATTCGGATATTGCTGTTCCGGATTCCTGGCCAGGGTTTGGTAGCGCGCGCCGATGGAACCCTCCGCCAGTCCCTGTCCTTTGAGTAGCGCATCCATTTCGGCGCCCACGCGGGCCACTTCAGCCAGGCCGATATCGTGGACCTGCTGCGCCGTCATCTCGGTTGTCGTATGCATGCGTACGGCCCAGGCGTAATAAGCTTCGCCGTCGGGGAGACTCCACGCGCCACTGTTCGCCTGGGTCTTCGCTTGCAGTCCGGTAAAGTAGCCGATCATCGACCGATAAGCCGGATAAACGCTGCCATTAATCGATTTGAGTACCTCTGCCTGCAGTTGCGTCCGCGTGGCCGCATCCATCTCCGCCGCCGGGATCTTCACCAGCTTGTCGGCAAAGCTCGCATACAGGGCGCTTTGCGCGGCCGGCTTGGCCACGTAATCCTTCATCTCGAGGAGCACTTTGTCGATGGTAAAGCGCGGGGGGATGATGCCCTTCGATTCGCTTAGCTTCACTTGACTGAGCACCTGATCGAACTTGAGCGGAAATTTGTTCAGGCGCGCAATGTAATTGTTCGCATCAGCTGCGCTGTTCACCTGGTGCACATTGACCATGAATTCAGGCAGCCCGCTTTGCAAGCCCTGGTTCTGGTTGATCGGAAAAGCGTGGTCACGGAAGCGCTCGCCGTCGGCCATGGCCTGCAGGAAGTGGCGCATGATGTCGTATGACAGCCGCTCTTCGCCGCTCAAGGCGTCGCGCTTGTAGCTTGTCAGCGTGGCGAGGTCGCGCTTGAGCTGATCGAATTGTTCCTGCTGAGCTTTCAGCGAGTTATCGTCCAGCTTGTCGCTGTAAAAATCCAGCCAGCCAGGAAGGATGCGCATGCTGGACAACATTTCCGGACTCTTGATCGCAAACGCAGCGAACACGCGGGTGTAGAACCAGTCGATCGTGGCGGGCTTGAAGTGCCACGTATGGAGACCGATCAGCGTCACCACCAGCAGCAATCCAAAGATAATACCGAGGCCCCATTTTGCGACACGTTTCATGCACTCTCCGATTCGCCGTTATTGATAATGGCGGGATAGTGACATGTAAAATTGGCAGGGACAATACTTAATGGATATGTATAAGAGGTCGATGCCCCTGCCGGTGGCTATCTGTCTTCGTATCTCGCCGCTGCGGGGAATGGCGGGTCCCGGCCTATTTCAGCAGCCCCGCCAATTCCACGGCCGTCTTGACCTGCATCTTGTCGAAAATATGGGCGCGGTGCACTTCCACCGTGCGCATGCTGATGCCGAGCTTGTCGGCAATGACCTTGTTCATTTTTCCCGTCAGGATCAAATCGAGCACTTCGCGTTCGCGCGCCGACAGCGTGGCCAGGCGCGCCTGCACCGCCGCCGTCCCGCCCGCCTCGCGCGAGAGCGCCAGCGCCTGTTCCACCCGGTCCATCAGCTGGTTGTCGTTGAACGGTTTCTCGAAAAAATCGAAGGCGCCGCGCTTGAGCGTGTCCACCGCCATCGGCACGTCGCCGTGGCCGGTCAGGAAGATGACCGGCAGGCGCGCCGCCAGGCCGCGCGTGCACAGCTGGTCGAACACGGCGACGCCGTTGATGTCGGGCATGCGCACGTCGAGCAGCACGCAGTCCCCCTGGTCATCGAAGCGCGTGCCGGCCTCATCCAGGAAAGCCTGGGCGCTGGCATGCGCCCGGGCCGCGATACCGCGCGATTGCGCCAGCCAGGCGAGGGCGTCACGGACGGCCTCTTCGTCGTCTACGATGTGCAGCATGCAGGTCTCCGTTCATATTATTGTTGGGCCGGTAAGGAAAAACTGAATACCGTGCCGCCGCCCGGGTTTTCCCGGTGCGTTAGTGTACCGCCATGAAATTCCACCGCCGTCCGGCAGATCGACAAGCCCATGCCCATGCCTTCGGCCTTGGTGGAAAAGAAGGGCGAGAACAGGCGTTCGGCCACGTCCGCGGCAATGCCGTGCCCGTGGTCGCTCACCGCCACCTCCACCTGGCCGTGCTGCAAGCCGGCTGCAATGCGCAGCAGGCGCCGTTCGGGCGCCACTTCCTGCATCGCTTCGATGGCATTGCGCGTCAGGTTCAGCAGCACTTGTTCGAGCATCATGCGGTCGGCGCTGACCGGCGGCAAGTCGGCCGGGACACTGGTCTCGATCTTCACGAAATACTTGCGCGCCTGCAGTTCGATCAGGGTGTGGATGCCGGCCAGCAGGCTGGCGAGGTCGACGCGCTGGCGCACTGGTTCGCGCTTCTTGACGAATTCGTGCACGCTGCGAATGATCTGGCCTGCCCGCTGCGCCTGCGCGCCGGCTTTTTCCAGGGCCGGACGCAGCAGCGCCGCGTCGACCCCGGTGCCCTCGTCGGCGGCGCGGCCCAGCACGTTCAGGGCGCCGGTGGTATAGCTGGAAATGGCGGCCAGCGGCTGGTTCAGTTCGTGCGCCAGCATCGATGAAATTTCGCCCATGGTGGCCAGGCGCGCGCTGGCGTGCAGCTTTTCCTGCTGCTGGCGGTTCAATTCTTCGACCCGCTTCTGTTCCGAAATATCCAGGATCGATCCCATCCAGCCGGTGTGTTCGCCCTTGCTGTCGACCAGCGGGGATTCGAAAATCATCACGGGAACGCGGGAACCGTCGGGGCGCTGGAAAATGGTTTCGAATTGCGGCTTGATATGGCCGGCCAGCACGTCGGCAAAGCGCTGCTGGTATTCGGCCATCGCTTCCGGGGCCCAGTAAGGCATGGGCGGCGCCTTGCCCACCAGCTCGTCGGCCGGCAAGCCGACGATCTGGCAAAAGGCCGGGTTGACGTAGGTGACGCGGCCTTCCAGGTCGCGCGCGCGCAAGCCCGTGACCAGGGAATTTTCCATGGCCGTGCGAAAGGCCATCTGCTGGCGCAGCGCGCCTTCCGCGGCCAGTCGGCGCGCGATGTGGCGCCACAGGGCGATCAGGCTGGCCAGCAAACCGAGCGCCAGCGCGATAACCGAGCCGACCAGCAGGTTCGGCAGCAGGCGCGGCGCGCCCTTGACGCTGTCGGTGGCCAGGCGCAGGGTCGAGCCGGGCAGGTCGAGGGCGCGCTTGTGGGTGTACACGCCGCGCCCCGGGCCGGCGGCGGCGCGCTGGGCGACGGCGCCGTCGTCGCGGTCGATCAGGGAAATCGCATTGTCCTGGGCGAACCACCAGGGCACTGTTTCGTCGAGCAGGGTCTTGAGGCTGTAGGTGCCGACCAGGCTGCCCGTGAAGCGGCCGTCGCGGAAGATGGGGAGGTGGTAATCCATCAGGCCAGGCGCGCCCTTGAATTGCAAATACGGCTCGCTGTAGCGCGGCCGTTCGGTCTTGCGGGCCAGTTCGGCCGCTTCCTGCGAGACCGGCGCCAGGGCCGGGGCGCTGTCGGCGCCGCTGCCCAGCACGGCCTGGCCGGCGGCGTCGAGCCAGCGGATGCGCAGCAGTTCGTGGCTGTTCTTGCGCATCTGTTCCATGCGCGCCTGCAAGGCACCTTGGCTGGCGCCGGCCAGGTCGGCGCGCAGGCTCAGGAAGGCGTCTTCATTGCGGGTGAGCTGGAAGCGCATGGCTTGTTCCACCCACAGCGTGTCGGCAATCAGTTGTTCCTGGCGCTCGTTCGATTCCATCTGGCGCGCCTGCCATGGCAGCCACAGCAGCACCGCGAGGAACAGCAGCACCAGCAGCAGCGGCAGCAGCCAGCGCCACGGGCCGCCGAGGCGGAAGGGGCGGGCAGGCGGGGCGAAAGTGGTCATGACATAGATTGTTGTGTTTTCAATCAAGTGACTATTGTGGTTATCCACAATTGCAGTGCAAAATGAACCGGTACAGACTGACCCGGAATTCAATAATAATAGATTTACCATCCCTCAGGAGACAACATGCAGATCAAATCGCTGGTCGTGGCCCTGGCCGCAGCCGTCAGCTTCAATGCCTGGGCCCAGGCCCCGATCGTCATCAAATTTTCCCATGTGGTCGCCATCGATACCCCCAAGGGTCAGGCCGCCGAACGTTTCAAGGAACTGGCCGAGAAGGCCACCAAGGGCCGGGTCAAGGTGGAGGTGTATCCGAACAGCCAGCTGTACAAGGACAAGGAAGAGCTCGAAGCCTTGCAACTGGGCGCGGTGCAAATGCTGGCGCCCTCGCTGGCCAAGTTCGGCCCGCTGGGCGTGAAGGAATTCGAAGTCTTCGATCTGCCCTACATTTTCCCGAACAAGGTGGCGCTGTATAACGTGACCGAGGGGCCGATCGGCAAGGCCATGCTGCAAAAGCTCGATGCGAAAGGCATCACCGGCCTGGCCTTCTGGGATAATGGCTTCAAGGTGATGTCGGCCAACAAGCCGCTGCGCGTGCCGGCCGACTTCAAGGGCCAGAAGTTGCGCATCCAGTCGTCCAAGGTGCTCGACGCGCAAATGCGCGCGCTCGGCGCCAATCCGCAGGTGCTGGCCTTCTCCGAGGTGTACCAGGCGCTGCAGACCGGCGTGGTGGACGGCACCGAGAATCCGCCATCGAATATGTACACCCAAAAAATGCACGAGGTGCAAAAGCACGTCACCGTGTCCAACCACGGTTACCTGGGCTATGCCGTCATCGTCAACAAGAAATTCTGGGACGGCTTGCCGGCCGATATACGCGCCAGCCTGGAAAAGGCCATGGCCGACGCCACCACCTACGAAAAAGCGATCGCCCAGCGCGACAACGACCTGGCGCTGGACGCCATCAAGAAAACCGGCAAGACCACCATCCACCTGCAGACGGCGGCCGAAGCGGCCGAATGGCGCAAGGTATTGCTGCCAGTGCACAAGGAAATGGAAGGGCGCATCGGCAAGGAACTCATTGCCCAGACCGTCAAAGCCGCCGGCAAGTAATCCCGGTGAAGATACTCGATCACCTCGAGGAGTGGCTCATTGCCTTCCTGATGGGGGCCGCCACGCTCATCGTCTTCATGGCCGTGGTGCACCGCTACCTGTCCGGCCTGGCCATTCCGGGCCTGCAGGACTACCTGATCAGCCTGAACTCCAGCTGGGCCCAGGAATTATGCATCTTCATGTTCGTGTGGATGGCCAAGTTCGGCGCCGCCTATGGCGTGCGCACCGGCATCCATGTGGGCGTCGATGTGCTGATCAACCGCATGAACGGCCGTTGGCGCGGGCGCTTCGTCATTGTCGGCCTGCTGGCCGGCGCCGTATTTACCGCCGTCATCGGCAGCCTGGGCGCCTACCTGATCTGGCACTTGTCGCCCGACCAGACGTCCGAAGTGCTGGAAGTGCCGATGCGCTACGTCTACCTGTGCGTGCCGCTGGGCTCTTACCTGATGTGCTTCCGTTTCCTGCAAGTGATGGTCCAGTTCCTGCGGACCGGCGACTTGCCGCGCCATGACCACGCTTATGTCGAAGGACTCGATGAAGAAATCGCCGATGCCGGCAAGGAAATGAAAGCATGAACGCCGCCCTCATTTTCATCCTGCTGCTGTTGCTCATGCTCACCGGCATGCCGATTTCCATTTCGCTGGGCCTGACGGTGCTGGTGTTCTTCACGACCATGACCACGGTGCCGATCGAAGCGGTGGCCATGAAGCTGTTTACCGGCATCGAGAAGTTCGAAATCATGGCCATTCCCTTTTTCATCCTGGCGGGAAACTTTCTAACCCATGGCGGTGTCGCGCGACGCATGATCAATTTCGCCACCTCCATGGTCGGCCACTGGCATGGCGGGCTGGCGCTGGGCGGCGTGCTCGCTTGCGCGTTGTTCGCGGCCGTGTCCGGTTCCAGTCCGGCCACGGTGGTGGCGATCGGTTCCATCGTCCTGCCCGCCATGGTGCGCCAGGGTTACCCGAAAGCCTTCGGCGCCGGCGTGATCACCACCTCGGGCGCGCTCGGCATCCTGATTCCGCCCTCGATCGTGATGGTGATGTATTCGGTGACCACCAATACCTCGGTCGGCCAGCTGTTCATGGCCGGCGTGATCCCCGGCCTGTTGCTGGCTTTCCTGCTGGGCCTGACGACCTGGGTGATCGCGCGCAAGAACAACTACCCGCGCATGCAGAAAGCGAGCTGGCGCGAACGCTGGGTCGCCTTCCGCAAGAGCGTCTGGGGCCTGATGCTGATCGTGGTGGTCATGGGCGGCATTTACAGCGGCAAGTTCACCCCGACCGAAGCGGCCGCCATGGCTGCCGTGTATGCCTTCGTCATTGCCGTGTTCGTGTACAAGGACTTGAAGCTGGCCCAGGTCGGCAAGGTGCTGCTGGACTCGGCCTCGCTGTCGGCCATGCTGCTTTACATCATCACGAATGCCATGCTGTTCTCGTTCCTGATGACGCATGAAAACATTCCGCAGGCGATGGCGGCCTGGATCACGGGACAGGGCCTGGGCGTGGTGACCTTCCTGCTGGTGGTCAACCTGATCCTGCTGGCGGCCGGCAATTTCATGGAACCCTCGTCGATCGTGCTGATCTTCGCGCCCATCCTGTTCCCGGTCGCCATGAAGCTTGGCATCGATCCCATCCACTTCGGCATCCTGATCGTGGTCAACATGGAAATCGGCATGTGCCACCCGCCGGTGGGCTTGAACCTGTACGTGGCCTCGGGCATCACCAAGATGGGCATCTCGGAATTGACGGTCGCGGTCTTGCCGTGGCTGATGACCATGCTCGGTTTCCTGATGCTCATTACCTACGTACCACAGATTTCCCTGTGGCTGCCCAACTTGATTTACAACTGAATTTTTTTCAACATGCGTGTCCAAAAAGCCACAATCCACGATTTCAAATACGTTATGATGAGCACCTTTCCTGGGCACCGGAATGGTGCAAACAGGATGGAAGGAATTTGCAGTTTGGGGAGTGGTAGATAAAAGAACGGTAGTTCATACCGGAGAAATATCGAGGAGACACGCGTTTTACAGAATGCTGTTGGAACTTCCAAACGGCCGGAAACGTGAATAAAATTTGGAACGCACCGCAAGGTGCGTTTTTTTTCGCCTGTACGGATCGCGCCGACCTCGGTTTGCGGCCGGATACGTTACACTGCACCCTATGAAATCAACGCCAGGCAGCGACATTTTTTCGGCCATTATTGCCGCCCCTTTCGGCGCGGTGGGCGTACGCACCGAGGCGGGGAGTTTGCGGGAATTCGTTTACCTTCCGCCCCATTTCGGTGAAAAGGACGCCACCGATGCCTTGGCCGGGCAGGCTGCGCGCCAGCTTGAACGCTACCTCCAGGATGCCGATTTCCGCTTCACCTTGCCGCTGCCGGACGTGGGCAGCGCCTTCCAGAAAAGGGTCTGGCAAGCCATCGCCGCGATCCCGCGCGGCACCGTGCGCACCTATGGCCAGGTGGCCAAGCACATCGGTTCGGCGCCGCGCGCGGTGGGCCAGGCTTGCGGCGCCAACTGGTTCCCGCTGGTCATTCCCTGCCACCGGGTGACGGCGGCCGGCGGCCTGGGCGGCTTTTCCAACCATGACGACGAAAACGGTTTCCACCTGGCCGTGAAAAGATGGCTGCTGCGCCATGAAGGCATGCATAATTCACCATGGCAGCAACAAACAATCTTCGGTTAATTGACGAGTTTTGCGATAATCTTTGGCTGGAGCAGGGGCTCGCCAAGAATTCGCTGGACGCCTACCGCCGCGATTTGCGCCTGTTCGCGCGCTGGCTCGAGGTCAAACGGCCCGAGCGGGCCACCCTGCACGCGGTCGAAGCGCATGACCTGGACGCGTATTTCGCCGACCGGCATGCCGAATCGAAACCCAGTTCGGCCAACCGGCGCCTGTCCGTGCTCAAGCGTTTTTACCAGCTGGCGCTGCGCAACCGCCAGGTGGCCAGCGATCCCTGCCTGAAACTGGTGTCGGCGCGCCAGCCGCTGCGCTTCGTCCATACCTTGAGCGAAACCCAGGTCGAAGCCCTGCTGGGCGCGCCCGACGTGGCCACCCCGCTGGGCCTGCGCGAACGCACCATGCTCGAGCTGATGTACGCCAGCGGCTTGCGGGTATCCGAGCTGGTGAGCCTGAAATTGCTGGAACTGAGCTTGAATGACGGGGTCCTGCGGGTGACCGGCAAGGGCACGAAGACGCGCCTGGTGCCCTTCGGCCAGGAAGCGCGGCTGTGGATCGAGCGCTACCTGCGCGACGCCCGCGGCGTGATCCTGAACGGCCAGGTCGACGACGCCTTGTTCGTGACGGCGCGCGGCGGTCCCATGACGCGCCAGATGTTCTGGATCCTGATCAAGAAGCATGCCGCCAGGGCTGGCATCACGGCGCCCCTGTCGCCGCACACCCTGCGCCATGCCTTCGCCACCCACTTGCTGAACCATGGCGCCGACTTGCGTGTTGTGCAACTACTGCTGGGGCATGCCGATATTTCGACCACCCAAATCTATACTCACGTTGCGCGCGAGCGCATGAAACAGCTGCACGCCGCGCACCACCCACGTGCTTAATTCAAATGGGGAAGTCATAACTGCGTCATAATGGTGCCGCAGTACTCTTTTTCTTTACCGACAACCCCAAGAGGTGATTCATGGCTAAAACTAATTTCTCGTACGAAAAGCGTCAAAGGGAATTAGAAAAGAAGAAGAAGGCGGAAGAAAAAGCCCGCAAGAAGCTCGAAGCGAAGAACAATCCGGGAACCGACGGCAACGCCGCGCCCGATGACGACGATGCCGACGAGGCAGCGCCGGAAACATCAGATTCCTGAACACCCCTTCAACGACAAAACGCCTTCCACCATGCCTGAGCGGCAAGGTGGAAGGCGTTCAGTTTCGGAGTTCTCGTTTTACTATCTCAGGCTACTTCAGCCAGCTTCTTCTCTTCTTCGACCAGCTCGGCGTGGCCTTCCTCGTCCGCGCCCTTGAACCATTTGCTCACGCGCTTGCCCAGGCTATCCAGGTAGGTGTAAGCCACCGGCACCACGACCAGGGTCAGCAGGGTTGAGGTAATCACCCCGCCGATCACCGCGCGGCCCATCGGGGCTTGCTGCTCGCCGCCGTCGCCCATGCCGATGGCCATCGGCAGCATGCCGAAGATCATCGCCAGGGTCGTCATCAGGATGGGGCGCAGGCGCACCTGGCCGGCATCCATGATGGCGTCGAACTGGCTGCGGCCGTTTTTCTGGCCATGGTTGGTGAAGTCCACCAGCAGGATCGCGTTCTTGGTTACCAGGCCCATCAGCATGACGATGCCGATCACCGAGAAGATGTTCAGCGTGCTGCCAGTCACCAAGAGGGCAATGAGCACCCCGATCATCGACAGCGGCAGCGAGGTCATGATGGCGATCGGCTGCAGGAAACTGCCGAATTGCGAAGCGAGCACCAGGTAGATGAAGATCACGGCGATGCCCAGCGCGGCGCCGGCCGCGCCCATCATCTGCGCCATTTCCTCGGCCTCGCCGCCGACGGCCAGGCGTACCCCTTCCGGCAGCGCGATCGAATCGAGGGCTTTCTGCACGTCGCTGTTGACGTCGCCGTTCGGGCGGCCTTCCACACCGGCGTAGATGGCCACGCGGCGTTCGAGCGCCTGGCGCTTGAGCACTTGCGGGCTGGTCGAGGCGACAAATTCGACGACCTGGCGCAGCGGCACCATGACCGGGTTGCCGGCGGCGTCGCGCTTGCTGGACGCGACCGACAGGTCGGCCAGGTCGGCGATGGTCTGGCGGCCCGACTTCGGCAGCTGCACATTGATGTCGTAGTTCTGGCCGTCCGGGGCCATCCAGCGGCTGATCTGGTCGCCGGCCACGAAAGGACGCAGGGCGGTGCCGATCTGCTGCACCGACAAGCCCATGTCGCTGGCCAGTTCGTTGTTGATCTTGACCACGGTGGCCGGATTGGCGCCTTCCTGGCTGTACTCGATGTCGGCCACGCCCTTGACGGTGCGCATCTTGTCCATCATCTTGCGTGCCACATAGTCGAGCTTGGCTTCATCCTGGCCCAGGATCGCGATATAGATGGGACGGTTACCGACCGACATGCTGATGCCGGCGATCTTGTCCAGGCGGGCGCGGATCACCTTTTCCAGTTCCATCTGCGAACGGCGCTGGACCTTGTTCTTGTCGGTCAGCTTCATGTTGACCTGGGCGGCATTGCGGCCATCCCAGGTGCCGGCGGTGGCGATGACGGTATCGATTTCCTTGAAGTCCTTCAGGGCCGCTTCCACCTGGCGCAGCTTGCTGTCGGTGTATTCCAGGCTGGAGCCGACCGGCACCTTGAAGCGCATCTGGATGAAGCCGCGGTCCGTTTCCGGGAACATTTCACCGCCCACGATGGGGATCAGGGCAATCGCGCCGACAAAGCTGAACAAGGCCAGGGTCAGCGTCGACTTGCGCCAGCGCAGGGCCAGGGCCAGGGTCTTGCCGTACCAGACGTGCATCTTGTCGATGCCGTGCTCGATGGTTTCCATCATGCGGCCCAGCCACGGCACATACTTGAAACGGTTCTTGACCGGATCGCGCCAGACCGAGGACAGCATCGGGTCGAGCGTGAAGGAGACGAACAGCGACACCATGACGGCCACGGCCACCGTGATGCCGAACTGCAGGAAGAAGCGGCCGATGATGCCATCCATGAAGGCCACCGGCACGAACACGGCCACGATGGCGAAGGTGGTGGCCATCACGGCCAGCCCGATTTCATTGGTGCCGTCGTAGGCGGCCTGCAAGTGGCTCTTGCCCATGGCCAGGTGGCGCACGATGTTTTCGCGTACCACGATGGCATCGTCGATCAAGAGGCCGATGCACAGCGACAGCGCCATCAGGGTCAGGAAATTGAGCGTGAAGCCGAAAAACTGCATGGCGATGAAGCTGGCCATCACCGAGATCGGCAGCGTCAGGCCGGTGATGATGGTGCTGCGCCAGGAATGCAGGAACAGGAACACGATCAGCATGGTCAGCAGGGCGCCTTCCATGATGGTTTTCTTCACGTTGTCGAGCTGGCTCTTGACGCGCTCGGCTTCGTTGTTGAGCACGCTGATCTTGACATCGGCCGGCAAGGTCTTGCGCATGCCTTCGACCGCCTTCATGATGCCGTCGCCCACTTCGACCACGTTCGCATCCTGCACCTTGGTAATTTCCAGCGAGATGGCGCGGGCGCCGTTGGTGCGCGTGACCGATTGTTCTTCCTGCTCGCCGTCGACGACGTCGGCGATCTGCTCCAGGTAGACCGGACCGCTGGCGCGGCGCGCCACGATGATCTTGTTGAAGCCGCGCGCATCCTTGATCTTGCCTTCGACCCGCACCAGGCGCTCGGCGGCGCCGTAGGCGATATTGCCGGCCGGGAGGTTGGTATTGGTGGCCTGGATGGCGCGCAGCACTTCGTCCACGCCCACGTTCAGGCCGGTCAGGGCATCGGGTTTCAGGTTGATCAGGATCTGGCGGTTGGTCTTGCCATTGATGCGCACCTGGCCCACGCCGGCCACGCCCTGCAGGCGCTTGCTGATGATCTGCTCGGTCAGGGTGGACAGGTCGCGCAGGCTGCGCGTGTCGCTCATCAGCGTCAGTTCGACGATGGCTTGCTGGTTGTCGCCCTCGGCGCGCACGATGAACGGTTCCTTGGCGTCGCGCGGGAATTGCGAACGCACGCGGCCCACCTTGTCGCGGATGTCGATCATGGCGCGGTCCATGTCGACCGCCAGGTTGAATTCGACCGAGACGGCGCCGCGGCCTTCCCAGGAACTGGCCAGGATCTTCTTGACCCCGCTGACCGTGTTGATGGCGTCTTCGAGCGGACGGGTGATGTCGTTCTCGACCTGCTCGGGCGAGGCGCCCGGGTAATTGACTTCCACCCACGCGAACGGGATATCCACGTTCGGCATCGATTCCACGCCCAGGCGCTTGTACGAGAACAGGCCGAGCACCACCAGCGCCACCATGACCATGGTGGCGAAGACGGGATTCTTGATACTGATTTTAGTGATCCACATGGCTTAGCCTTTCGCGGCGACGGTCGTGGCGACGGCGGTGGCCGCTTCCGGCAATTTGACCTTCTGGCCCGGTTTCACGCCGTCAAGCTTGGCGACGATCACGGTGGCGCCCTTGGCCAGGCCGGTGGTGATGGCCACCATGCCGTCGTCTTCATTGCGCATGCCGACGGTGACCGGCTGCGAGACGATCTTGCCGCCTTCCACCTTGTAGACCACGTCGGCATTCTTGTCCTTGCGCAGCGCGGTCATCGGCACCAGCGGCGACATGGCCGATTTCTGGGTCGTGATGCTGCCCTTGGCAAACATGCCGCCGGAGAGGGCATTGTCGCCGTTGTTGACATTGATGTAGACCAGCAGCGAGCGCGAACCGGCTTCGGTGGTCGGGTTGATGCGCGCGACCTTGCCGCCGAAGGCGCGGCCCGGATAGCCGTCGACCTTGAACTGGACTTCCTGGCCCACCTTGACGCGCGGAATTTCCGACGCCGGCACCTGGGCTTCCAGCGTCAGCTGCTTCAGGTTGACAATGGTATAGACAGGCATGTCGGGCGAGAGCTTTTCGCCGGCCTGGACATGGCGCTTGCTGATCACGCCGGCCAGCGGCGCCTTGATCACGGTATCGTTCATGGCGATGCGGGCCAGGTCGACCATGGCCTGGGCCGACTTGACCGAGGCGCGCGCCAGTTCGACCGAGTTGGCGGTGACGTCGACCGATTGCTGGGAAATGTATTTCTGCTTGAGCAGGGCTTCGCTGTTGGCATTGTTCTTGGTGGCCAGCGCCAGGCGGGCATTCGCTTCGTCCAGGGCGGCTTGCTGCTGCGCCAGGCGGGCGCGCTGGTCGGCCTGGTCGAGGCGGGCCAGGACCTGGCCGGCGGCCACGGGAGTGCCTTCGCGCAGGTCGGCGTCGACCACCAGGCCCGAGACCTTGGACTTGACCGTGGCCTGGGCCAGCGGCATCAGGGAGCCCGACAGGGGCAGGTTCAGCGCCAGTTCGCCGGCATGGACGGCGGCGATGTCGTTCTTGCCCAGTTCATACACGTCGATCTTCGGGCCTTCATCCTTCTTGGCCACCGGGCCGGCATCGGCCGCCCTGGCCGGCTTGCTGCGCGATTGGGTATACAGATAGCCGCCGCCCGCGAGCGCCAGGACCAATGCGCCGATCACGGGTTTGCGCCAGCGCCGGGCGCGGACGGTAGGTTGGGCAGGGGCACGCGGCAGGGTCTCGAGTTTCATGGTGTCGTGATTTTCTTATCTAGGAGGGCGGAACGGGGCGCTTGTGCTCCGTCTTGATCACAAGATGGAGCCCTTCGCGCATGTTGACACTATAGAAAATCACAAGGACGACTGCGCCTGAAATGCGACAGGAAGGCATTTCGGGACGATGAACTGCAAAAAAGCCCGACAAAACGCGCCGGGCGGGGAGGGAAAGCGCCGGCCATGCCGGTGCGTTTGAGGCGGCGCAAGCGGATTGCCTCCCACGTGGTGAAAAATGCCTAGGATGCGGCGCGCGCCACGCGTGTCGCCCCGTGCCCCAGCGGCGTGAAGGAAAGCTTGTGACTGTTGCATCTCCTGTAACTCCAACGGTGGCCGAACCGGAAGGGCCCGGCCGCGAAGCCCTCGATATCCTGTACCGTATCGTGGCCGCGCTCGAACTGACGCCCACGGTGGCCGTCCACAGCATCGACCGCGACGGTATCGTTTGTTTCTGGAACCACACCTGCGTCGACGTGTTCGGCGTGCCCGCGCGCGACGCCATCGGCCGCCCGCTCACCAGCCTCATATCCCACGTCGACTGCGAGGCCGACTTCAACGCCACCATCGAATCGATCTGGCAAACGGCCAAGTCGCCGCCCCCGCGCGACTGGCAGGTGCGGCGCCAGGACGGCGCCGACGTCTGGATGTATTCCACCCATTTCCCCATCATCCGCGACGGCGTGCCGCAGCAGGTGTTCTGCATGGAGGTCGACATCAGCAAGCGCAAGGTCGACGAATCGGCCCTGCTGGCGGCCGGCGCCAACTTCCGCCACCTGTTCGAACGCTCCACCGACGCCATCGTCCTGATCGAAGGCCATCAGATCATCGACGCCAACCCGGCGGCGCTGGCCCTGTTCCATTGCGCCAGCAAGGATGCGCTGGTCGGCAAGACCCTGCTCGATTTTTCGCCCGCCCGCCAGCCCTCCGGCGAATCGTCCCAGATGGCCGACGCCTCGGTCGCGGCCCAGACTTTCATCGAAGGCAACCGTCGTTTCGAGTGGCAATACCAGTTGCCGGACGGCGCCAGTTTCTGGGCCGAGGTGCTGCTCACCTCGGTGGCGCTGGACCACCAGTTCCTGTCCTACGCCGTGCTGCGCGACATTTCCGGCCGCAAGGCCACCGAAACCACGCTGCAGATGGCGGCCCAGGTGTTCGAAAACAGCCGCGACGCCATCGCCATCACCGACGGCGCGCACCGGGTGCTGGCGGTGAACCGGGCGTTTTCCGACATCACCGGCTTTCCGCCCGCCGACATCGTGGGCGCCGAACTGCCCAACCTGCGCGCCGACCAGCGCGACACCGGCTTTTACGCACAGATCTGGGAATACGTGGCCGCCCACGACCACTGGGAAGGCGAGGTCTGGAGCGAACGCAAGAACGGCGAGGAATACCCGGTCTGGGTGGCGCTCACCGCCATCCGCGACCAGGCCGGCCTGGTCGCCAATTACATGGCCATCCTGTCCGACATCACCGACCGCAAGCGGCTCGAAGAGCACACCCGCTACCTGGCCGAGCACGACTACCTGACCGACCTGCCGAACCGGGTCCTCTTCCTCGACCGCCTGCACCAGGCCCTGCAGAATGCGCGCCGCAAGCAGACCATGGTGGCGGTCATGTTTCTCGACCTGGACCGCTTCAAGGGCATCAACGACAGCTTCGGCCACCAGGTGGGCGACGCCGTGCTCAGGGAAGTGGCGGGCCGCCTGAAGGGCTGCGTGCGCGGGGTCGACACGGTCAGCCGCCAGGGCGGGGACGAATTCGTCGCCATCCTGGCCGATATCGGCGGGGTCGACCAGGCCGCGCACGTGGCCGGCAGCGTCATGCATGCCGTGGCCCAGCCGGTCCAGGTGGGCGAGCGCCACCTCAGCCTGTCGGTCTCGATCGGGATCAGCATCTGCCCCGGCGACGGCGACGACGTCGATACCCTGCTCAAGCATGCCGACGTGGCCATGTACCATGCCAAGCAGAATGGGCGCAATGCCTTCAGCTTCTTCAGCCCGGAAATGAATGCCCATGTCATCGAGCGGGTGCAGATGGAAAACAACCTGCGCCGCGCCCTGGCCAACAATGAGTTCGAGCTCGACTACCAGCCCGAGATCGATATCGCCAGCGGCCTGACCATCGGGGTCGAAGCCCTGATCCGCTGGCGCCACCCGCAGCGCGGCCTGCTGCTGCCGGACCAGTTCATCGGCGTGGCCGAGGAATGCGGCCTCATGGTGCCGATCGGCGACTGGGTGCTGCGCGAAGCCTGCATCCAGGCGCGCAAGTGGCGCGACCTGGGCTTTCCCGTGGTGGTGGCGGTCAACCTGTCGAACGTGCAGTTCGTGCACAACAACCTGCTGCACAGCGTCGAAGACGCGCTCGGCCATTCGGGGCTGGAGGCGCACTTCCTGGACCTGGAAATCACCGAGGGCGTCATCATGAACGGCGACGCGGCCACGGTGGTCACCGTCAATGCCTTGCGCGCGCGCGGGGTGCACCTGACCATCGACGACTTCGGCACCGGTTATTCCAGCCTGTCCTACCTGCGCCGCTTTCCGCTGTCGAGACTGAAGATCGACCGTTCCTTCGTCGACGACATCATGCGCGAGCCGGGCGGGGCGGCCATCATCCCGGCCATCATCGCGGTGGCGCGCAGCCTGAAGCTGCGCGTCCTTGCCGAAGGGGTGGAAACCGAAGAACAGCTGCGCTTCCTGCGCGAACACGGCTGCGACGAATACCAGGGCTATTACGCCAGCATGACCTTGCCGGCGCCCTGATTCATACGCCGGCGTCCATGCGGCCGCGCGCCTCGTCGAACAGGCGGATGCGCGCCAGCACCTGGCCATGGTCCGAGGCGTCCGGCAAGGCCATCACCACATGGTCGTTCAGGTAGACCACGTCGACCACTTCGCCGATCGCGTCCGGCAGCGCCGGATTGAACGCTTCCGACACCAGGATATGGTCGATGGTGGTGTACTGGCCTTCGTGCGCGATGCTCCAGCCCACGTGGCGCAAATGGTCCTGGCGCTGCTGCAGCTGGTAGGCGTCGAACAGGCGCCCGGACAGGGGCGTGCCGGCGCCCAGCACGATGGTGGTGGTGACGGCATCGGCCGTGTCGTTGAAGTCGCCCAGCACCACTTGCGCTCGCTGGTGCAGCCTGGCCATGCTGGTGAGCAGCACGCGCAGGGCCACCGCCTCGGTGCCGCGCCGCACCAGCGAGCGCAGGCAGGCCATGCCGAACAGCAGGGGGTCTTCGCCGCAATCGCCATTGCGGTAGTCGGGCCGCTTCGATTTCAGGTGCACCACCACCACGTCGACCGTGACGTCGGGCGAGACCACCACCGCCGCGTGGACCAGGGGGCGCGAGAAACGGTCGGCGTCGCGCATGCCGTCGGGCATGGCCACGCCGTCCGGATACAGCGCCAGGGCCACGCCGGGCGCGGCCAGCGGCAGGCGCGACACCAGGGCCACCGACGGCGTCAGGCGTTCGGCGGCCGGATCGGGGTCGAAGCCCACATGCACGGCATCGCGGTACTTGGTGGTGCGGGCCAGCACGGCGCGCAGGCAATCCTGGGAAAAAATTTCCTGGAAGCCGATCACATCGGCGTCGAGCAGGTCGACCTGGCGCGCGGTCCAGGCCAGCTTTGCCTCGTATTCTTCGGCCGTGGTCGGCAGCAAATTGTCGTACAGCCGGGCCCCCGCAGGGGCCAGGTTGAACACATTGAAGGTGGCAAAGCGGATTTCTTGCTGCATAATAAGAAGCTCCTCATTGAATCTTTAGCGTATCACGCATGGCCAAGAAAGAGCATATTTCCGAAACGCCCGCCACGCAGATGCTGCGCAAGCAGGCTGTCGTGTTTACCGAGCACCCCTATCCCTACGAAGACAAAGGCGGCACCGCGGTATCGGCGCGCGAACTGGGCGTGCCCGAGCACGACGTCGTCAAGACCCTGGTCATGCAGGACGAGGCGGCGCGCCCCCTGGTCGTGCTGATGCATGGCGATTGCAAGGTCTCGACCAAGAACCTGGCGCGCCAGATCGGCTGCAAATCGGTCGAACCGTGCAAGCCCGAGGTGGCGCAGCGCCATTCCGGCTACCAGGTGGGCGGCACCTCGCCCTTCGGCCTGAAAAAGGCGATGCCGGTGTATGTGGAGGACAGCATCCTGGCGCTGGACAAGATTTACATCAATGGCGGCCGGCGCGGCTACCTGGTGGGCATCGCGCCCCAGGTGCTCGTCGCACTGCTGGCGGCAAAGCCGGTAAGCTGTGCACTGCCCGAGTGATGGTGTATATTCACGGCCCGGCATAACAAGAACCATAAAGAGACATCCCAGCATGAATACAGCTATTTTCACCCTCGTCGCCTACCTGATCGGCTCGATTTCCTTCGCGGTCGTCATGAGCCGGGTGTTCGGCCTGTCCGACCCGCGCACCTATGGCTCCAAGAACCCGGGCGCCACCAATGTGCTGCGCAGCGGTAACAAGAAGGCGGCCATCGCCACCCTGGTCGGCGACGCCGCCAAGGGCTGGTTCGCCGTCTTCCTGGCCGAGCGCCTGCAAGACCAGTATGGCGTGCCCACCGCCGGCCTGGCGCTGGTGGCGCTGGCGGTCTTCATCGGCCACCTGTATCCGGTATTCTTCCGCTTCAAGGGGGGCAAGGGCGTGGCCACCGCGCTGGGCGTGCTGGTCGGCATCGACATCTGGCTGGGCCTGGCGACCGCCGTCACCTGGCTGGTGATCGCCTATGCCTTCCGCTATTCCTCGTTCGCGGCCCTGGTTGCGGCGATTTTCGCGCCGTTCTATTATGGCCTCCTGTTCGGCATGGACGCGATGCTGTTCGCCGTGCTGGCCATGAGCGCGCTGCTGCTGCTGCGCCACCGCGCCAATATCGCCAACCTGATCGCGGGCAAGGAAAGCCGGATCGGCAGCAAGAGCGCCGCCGCCAAGGCCGTCCCGAAAAAGAAATAAGGAGTCGCCATGAGCCAGCTGCGTATCGATTTCGTTTCCGACATTTCCTGCCCCTGGTGCGTGATCGGGCTCAAGTCGCTCGAGCAGGCGCTGCTATGCATCGGTCCCGAGCTGAGCATCGACCTGCATTTCCAGCCTTTCGAACTCAATCCGCAGATGGCGCCGGAAGGCGAGGACATAGCCGAGCACCTGGCGCGCAAGTATGGCGCCAGCGAAGCGCAGGCCGCCCAGACCCGCGAAACCATCCGCGCCCGCGGCGCCGAACTGGGTTTCCGCTTCGAGATGGACAAGCGCAGCCGTATATACAACACCTTCGACGCCCACCGCCTGCTGCATTGGGCCGAAGAGCAGGGCCAGCAGCGCGCCCTGAAGCTGGCTCTGTTCGACGCCTATTTCACGCGCGGCATGGATCCGTCCTCGCACGAAGTGCTGGAGCGGGTGGCCGGGGAAATCGGGCTCGACTCGGCCGAAGCGGCGGACATCCTGGCCAGCGGCGCCTACGCCACCGAGGTGCAGGAACGCGAGCAATTCTTCCAGAAGGCCGGCATCAGCGCCGTGCCGGCCATCATCATCAACCAGCGCCACCTGATTTCCGGCGGCCAGCCGCCCGACGTCTTCGAACAGGCCCTGCGCCAGATCGCCGCCGCCGAACCGGAGGCATGAGCGTTGTTTTGGTGCGCTGCACACAAATAGTGCCTAATTTTTAGCCAACCCGCACCCCCGCGGGCGCATCTCCCCGTTTTCTTTCAGAAATTTGCTGGCACGCCAATTGCTCAAGCAGTGGTAAGGGCGCGTGCCTACCGATTACTGATAAAAACGAGGAGAAATGATGTCAAACGCAGACAAGACCAATGTCATCCGCCGTGAACTGATCAAGGCAGGCGCGGCAGCGACCCTGACCGGCCTGGCCAGCGGCGGCGTGTTCGCCGCCGGTTCGGACAAGCCCGAACTGGACGTCGTCAAGGTCGGCTTCATTCCCCTGACCGATTGCGCCTCGGTGGTGATGGCCTCGGTGCTCGGCTTCGACAAGAAGTACGGCATCAAGATCGTGCTGAGCAAGGAATCGTCCTGGGCCAGCGTGCGCGACAAGCTGGTCAATGGCGAACTCGATGCGGCCCATGTGCTGTACGGCCTGATCTACGGCGTCCAGAACGGCGTGGGCGGGGCCAAGAAGGACATGGCCATCCTGATGAACCTGAACCACAATGGCCAGGCCATCACGCTGTCGAAGAAGGTGGCCGATGCCGGCGGCAAGGATGGCGCCGCGCTGGCCAAGCTGATGCAGACCGACAAGCGCGAATACACCTTCGCCCAGACCTTCCCCACCGGCACCCACGCCATGTGGCTGTACTACTGGCTGGCAACTTACGGTATCAATCCCATGAAGGATGCCAAGGTCATCACGGTGCCGCCGCCGCAAATGGTGGCCAATATGCGGGTCGGAAACATGGACGGCTTCTGCGTGGGCGAACCCTGGAACCACCGCGCCATCGTCGACGGCGTGGGCGTGACGGCGGCGACCACCCAGGACATCTGGAAAGACCATCCCGAAAAAACCCTGGGCACCACGCTCGAGTGGGTGAAAAAGCATCCGAACACGGCGCGCGCCCTGGTCGCGGCCGTGCTCGAAGCGAGCAAATGGATCGATGCCGGCCTGATCAACAAGAACAAGATGGCGGAAACCATTTCCGACAAGTCCTACGTGAATACCTCGGTCGACGTGATCAACCAGCGCATCCTGGGCCGCTACACCGACGGCATGGGCAAGACCTGGGACGATCCGAACTTCATGAAGTTCCATAACGATGGCCTGGTCAACTATCCCTTCCTGTCGGACGGCATGTGGTTCATGACCCAGCACAAGCGCTGGGGCTTGCTCAAGGGCGAGCCGGATTACCTGGCCACCGCCACCAGCGTCAACCAGATCAAGATCTACAGCGAGGCGGCAGCCATGGCCAAGGTCAGCGTGCCGAAGTCGCCCCTGCGCAGCGTCAGGATGATCGATGGCGTGGTATGGGACGGCAAGAACCCGAAGGCGTATGCCGACGCATTCAAGATCAAAGTCTAAGGGGAGGTGGAGATGAGTGCAGTAATGGATTCCATGATGGGTACGCCGGCCAAGGTCGCTCTCGAAAAACCCGTGCGCAGCGCGCGCCTGGCACGCCAGGGCGTCAAGCTGTCCAACGGCAAGTCGCGCATGGCCGGCCTGGCGTTGGCGGTGATGCCGCCCCTGCTGGGCCTGGGCATCCTGGTGCTGCTGTGGCAGATCCTGTCGGTCAACAACACCAGCTTTCCTTCGCCCCTGGTGACCTGGACCGAGGCGGTGCGCATGTTCGCCGACCCCTTCTACAGCAATGGCCCGAACGACCAGGGCATAGGCTGGAACATCCTGGCCTCCCTCAAGCGCGTGGGCCTGGGTTTCGGCCTGGCGGCGGCGGTCGGCATTCCGCTGGGCTTCATGATCGGCCGCTTCAAGTTCATGGCCGGCATGTTCAATCCCATCATCAGCCTCTTGAAACCGGTCTCGCCGCTGGCCTGGCTGCCGATCGGCCTCCTGGTATTCAAGGCGGCCGACCCGGCCGCGATCTGGTCGATCTTCATTTGCTCGATCTGGCCGATGATCATCAACACCGCTTCCGGCGTGCAGCGCGTGCCGCAAGACTACATGAACGTGGCGCGCGTGCTGAACCTGTCGGAATGGAAAATCTTCACCCGTATCCTGCTGCCCTCGGTCCTGCCCTACATGCTGACCGGCGTGCGCCTGGCCATCGGCACGGCCTGGCTGGTGATCGTGGCCGCGGAAATGCTGACCGGCGGCGTGGGCATCGGCTTCTGGGTATGGGACGAGTGGAACAACCTGAACGTGCCGCACATCATCATCGCCATCGTCGTCATCGGCGTGGTCGGCCTGATCCTGGAACAGGCACTGGTGGCGCTGGCCAAATCCTTCACCTACGACGAAGCGGGGAACTGACATGGCAAACCTGAAATTCATCGAAGTGCAGCATGCCGAAATGGTGTTCGAGACGCGCAAGGGCAGCTTCCATGCGCTGACCGAGGTCAACCTGACGGTCGAACAGGGCGAATTCATCACCCTGATCGGCCACTCGGGCTGCGGCAAGTCCACCCTGCTGAACCTGCTGGCCGGCTTGACCACGGCCACCGAAGGCGTCCTGATCTGCGCCGGGCGCGAGATCGCCGGGCCGTCGCCGGAACGCGCGGTGGTGTTCCAGAACCATTCCCTGCTGCCATGGCTGACCTGCTTCGAAAACGTCTACCTGGCCGTGGAGCGGGTATTCGGGGCCAAGGAAGGCAAGGCCAGGCTGCGCGAACGCACCGCCGCCGCGCTGGCGCTGGTGGGCTTGACGGCGGCCAGCAGCAAGCGCCCCAATGAAATCTCGGGCGGCATGAAGCAGCGCGTGGGCATTGCGCGGGCGCTGTCGATGGAACCGAAAGTGCTGCTGATGGACGAACCGTTCGGCGCGCTCGATGCGCTCACGCGCGCCCACTTGCAGGACGAGCTGATGAGCATTGTCGCCAAGACCGGTTCGACCGTGGTCATGGTCACCCACGATGTGGACGAAGCCGTGCTGCTGTCGGACCGCATCGTCATGATGACCAACGGCCCGGCGGCGACCATCGGCGACATCGTGCAGGTGCGCTTGCCGCGGCCGCGCGAACGGGTGGCGCTGGCGCATGATCGGCTGTACATCGACTACCGCACGCGGGTGCTGGAGTTCCTGTACCACCGCCAGGCGCGGCCGCAGAAGGAAGCCGCGTAATCGATGAAAACAGATTGACACTGAAAGTTGGGGATACCAAAATGAGCCTGGATTGCGAGCGTCTGCGCAACCAGGTTCAGGAGGAGCAAATGTCCGAGTCCGAAACGAAAGTGTTTACAGCCAATATTCCATTGCCCCTAGCGGACAAGATTGACCTGATTGCAGCGCGGCTTGAGCGATCGCAGGGGTGGGTAGTCAAGCAAGCACTTAGCGCATGGGTGGATCTGGAAGAGGAGCGCAGCCGCCTGACTCGTGAAGCGCTGGCTGACGTTGATAGCGGACGCGTGATCAGCCATCAGGCCGTACAAGCGTGGGCCGACAGTCTCGACAGCGACATTCCTCTGCCGCCGCCTTCGGTGCCCTGATGCAATTGCAATGGACCAGCAAGGCATTGTCCGACCTGGTTCGACTGCATGAGTTCCTTGCAGCCGTGAACAAACCCGCAGCGACCCGCGTCGTGAAATCATTGACGGGCGCT
The DNA here is from genome assembly GCA_040388805.1 of Pseudomonadota bacterium. Lineage (GTDB taxonomy): Bacteria > Pseudomonadota > Gammaproteobacteria > Burkholderiales > Burkholderiaceae_D > Telluria_A. Next base: position 15,735 of record JAZKBE010000075.1, on the reverse strand, counting down.
GCATTCGACCTTCAAGCCCATCCCCGAATTGGCGAAAGAATGAGTGAATTCGATCCTCGTGAAGTGCGTCGAATTCTCGTCGGGCATTACGAGCTACGATACGAGATCGAGAATGCAGCTTTGCACATTCTCCGTGTATGGCATACACGAGAGAAAAGGTAACATCGGCCAGGCTTGCCTAATTGATGTCGAGCACGATCGGCTGGTGGTCCGAGGCCGACGTTTCCGACTGCACTTCGCACTCGGCCACGCGCCCGGCCAGGTCTTCGCTGACAAAGAAATAGTCGAAGCAATCGGCCCGCTCCGGCCACTTGAAGCCATGGATGCCGGCCGTGGGCGCGCGCGCGATGCTGGGGTGCTTCAGGCGCCAGGCATCGACCAGCGGCAGCGCGATGCCTTCGTCCGGCGCCAGCAATTCCTGGTAATCGGGGGAGTCGGGCGTGAAATTGAAATCGCCGCAATAGATCGCCGAACCGGGCCGGAAGCCGAGCTGGTAGGGCGCATCCATGGTGGGATCTGGCTGGTAAATGCGCGCCCGTTCGCAGGCTTCCCAGTGCAGGTACTTGAGGTGCCGTACCTGCGCCATGCGCTGCAGCGGCGAGTAGTATTCGAGATGGGTGGTGAGCACGCGCACGCGGCCGCCGGGCGCATCGATGACCGCTTCGATCAACCCGCGCGGCATGCCCGCCGGGCTGTTCGGATCCGGCGGCCACGGCAGCAGATAGCGGTGCACCTGGTTGATGCGGAACTTTGACAGCAGCAGGTTGCCAAACTGGCGGGGCATGTTGTTCTGGTAGATTTCGCTGGTGGGATCGAGCACGGGCTGGTAGCCGCCGAAGGCGCCGGCCAGCTGGCGAAACTGGTTGGCGTTGGCATTTCCTTCCAGCTCGGCATGATTGGCCGCGACTTCTTGCAGGCAGATAACATCAGGGTTGAGCTTGCGAAGCACGTCGATAATCGCGTGGATCCTGATGCGGCCATCCTTGCCGCAGCCCCAATGAATATTCCAACTGACAACACGCATTCTTCACCTCCGGGAAAACACAACCGGTCGATATTGCCACCGTTTGCGAAACGGGGGCATACGGTAGGATCAGTGGAAGCAGTGCGAGTTCAATCTTGCCTTCAGACCAAGCGGATTTCATCGAGCGGCCAGCGCGGGCGCACATTGAAGCTATAGTCGCGCCGGGCGGCCTGGGGATTGATCTGCAGGCGCATGGCGCCGGCGAAGGCGATCATGGCGCCGTTGTCGGTGCAAAATTCCAGCTCCGGATAGAACACGCGGAATTTCTTCGCGGCAGCGGCAGCATTGAGCGAGGCGCGCAATTGCGTATTCGCGCCCACGCCGCCGGCGATGACCAGGCGCTTCAGGCCGGAATGGCGCAGCGCGCTGACGCACTTGGCGGTCAGCACGTCGACGATCGCATCGACGAAGCCGCGCGCGATATTGGCCTTGTCCTGGTCGCAGATATTCGCGATGACTTTCTCTTCGTGGTTCTTGACCACGGTGAGCACGGCCGTTTTCAAGCCCGAGAAGCTGAAATTGAAATCCTTCGAATGGAGCATGGGGCGCGGCAGCTTGTACGCTTCCGGGTCGCCGAATTCGGCCAGGCGCGAAATGGCCGGGCCGCCGGGGTAGCCCAGGCCGAGCAGCTTGGCCGATTTGTCGAAGGCTTCGCCGGCCGCGTCGTCCAGCGTTTCGCCCAGCAGGGTGTACTGGCCCACGCCGTCGACCCGCATCAGCTGGGTGTGGCCGCCCGAGACCAGCAGCGCGATGAAGGGGAAGGCCGGCGGATCGCTGGCCAGCAGCGGCGAGAGCAAATGGCCTTCCAGGTGGTGCACGCCCAGCACCGGCTTGTCGAGCGCCAGGCCCAGGCTGCAGGCGATCGAGGAACCGACCAGTAGCGCGCCGGCCAGGCCCGGACCCTGGGTGTAGGCAATGGCGTCGATCTCGGCCATGCGCACGCCCGCATCCTTCAGGGTTTGTTCGAGCAGGGGAATGGCGCGTCGGATATGGTCGCGCGACGCCAGTTCAGGCACCACGCCGCCGTATTCCTCGTGCATGGCGACCTGGGAATGCAGGGCGTGGGACAGCAGCCCGCGTTGTGTGTCATACAACGCAAGGCCGGTTTCATCACAGGAGGATTCGACGCCGAGAACGATCATGGGAGGTGCACAAGGTTGAGCTCAATGCGCCATTGTAAAGCACGGCGCGCGCCGCCGCAGTGCGTCCCCGGACGCCCTGTTCGCGACTTAGCAACAAGGAGAGCGGCGTGGCGCAATCATGGAAAGCGGTAGGCAGGGCCAGGATATCTTCCCCGACCCGGGTACACAGGGTGCCGCGCGCACTGGCATGGCAGGAACTGGCGGCCGTCGACGTGTTCTGCGCGGACGACGAGCGCGTGCTGGCCCGCCTTGAGGGCGACGGCGCACGGTACTACACGGTGCGGGTCGAGGGGGGACGGGTCTACCTCGACCTGAACGAACTGAACGCGCCGGCCAGCCGTGCCGAAGCGGCGCTGGGCGACGCCTGGAGCGTCATCCCGCGCGCCGTTTAGGGACGGCGCAGCAATTGTTCGTGGGCGCTGCGCAGCATGGCGACGGTGGCATCCCAGTCAATGCAGCCATCGGTGACCGAGCAGCCGTACTTCAGTTGCGACAGGTCGGCCGGGATCTTCTGGTTGCCGCCGACCAGGTTCGATTCGATCATCACGCCCACCAGCGACTTGTTGCCGTGCTTGATCTGCTGGACCACGTCCGACATCACCAGCGGCTGCAGTTCGGGCTTCTTGTAGCTGTTCGCGTGCGAGCAGTCGACCACCAGGTTGGCCGGCAGGCCGGCCTTGGTCAGTGCCTGCTCGGCGATCGCGATCGAGACCGAATCGTAGTTCGGACGGCCATCGCCGCCGCGCAGCACCACATGGCCGTAGGCATTGCCGCGGGTGCGCACGATCGACACATTGCCCTGGCCGTTGATGCCCAGGAAGGAGTGCGGATGGGCCGACGACAGGATGGCATTGATGGCGATGCTGATGTCGCCGTCGGTGCCGTTCTTGAAGCCGACCGGGGTCGACAGGCCGGACGACATTTCGCGGTGGGTCTGCGATTCGGTGGTGCGCGCGCCGATGGCGGTCCAGGCGATCAGGTCGCCCAGGTACTGGGGCGAGATCGGGTCCAGCGCTTCGGTGGCGGTGGGCAAGTCCAGCTCGCACACGTCGAGCAGGAAGCGGCGCGCCTTTTCCATGCCTTCGTTGACGCGGAAGGAATCGTCCATGTCCGGATCGTTGATGTAACCCTTCCAGCCGGTGGTGGTGCGCGGCTTTTCGAAATACACGCGCATCACCAGCAGCATGGTGTCGGCCACGTCGGCCTGCAATTCCTTCAGGCGGCGCGCATAGTCCAGGCCGGCGACCGGGTCGTGGATCGAGCACGGGCCAACCACCACGAACAGGCGCTTGTCCTTGCGGTCGATGATGTTGCGCAGGGCTTCGCGGCCCTTCATCACCGTCTTGAAGGCACGGTCGGACAGGGGCAGGCGGGAATGGAGCTCCTCCGGCGTGGGCATCGTCGCGAAGGAGGTGACGTTGGTATTTTCAATATCTGGCGTGATCATCTGGAGCGCTTTTTCAGGGTATTTACTTGGTGGATCGTCGATTTTAGACTGAAATTGACTTTATTGCACCGCCCCGGCCCAAACCCCCGCCGCCCCCGGCTAGACCGGGACCAGCTTCAGGTCGAAAGTCCGTTCCACCAGCCACACGGCGGCGATCACGGCGATCGCCACCGAGCCGGTCGTCATCAGCTGGCGGTAGAACCAGGTGCGCCGGGTCAGCCAGGCGAACGGCAGGAAGACGGCCACGATGGCCAGCTGGCCCAGCTCGACGCCGATATTGAATCCGGCCAGCGACAGCGCCAGCGCGCCCTGCGGCAGGCCGAGGTCGGCCAGCACGCTGGCGAAACCGAAGCCGTGGATCAGGCCGAACACGAAGGCGGCCAGCGGGCGGCGGCCGCGGAACAGCGGGAACAGGTTGTTCAGCGCCGCCACCAACACCGACAGGGCGATCGCGCTTTCCACCCAGCGCGACGGCAGCGTCAGCAGCTGCAGGCTGGCCAGCGTCAGCGTCAGCGAATGGGCCAGCGTGAAGGCGGTGACCACCTTCAGCACGTCGATGGCCGCGGCGCGCAAGGTCCGGGCTTGCTGGCCCAGCATGGGCAGCAGCACCGCCGGCAGCAGCAGGGAGAGCAGGAACAGGATGTGGTCGAAGCCGATCCAGATGTGCCAGGCGCCGTGCCGCACGTAGTCCGCGAACTGGACCCACCGGCTTGGCGCGCGCAGCTGCAATTGCTGGCGCGGCTGGCCGGGGCTGAAGATGGCGGTGGAGGTGACGCCGCCGCTGACCAGCTTGAGCAGGCCTTTGTGCTGGGGATCGAGGTCGGCGAACAGGCGGTAGCCGAGGTGCCGCAGGCCAGGGCAGGTCGCGGAAAACCGCAGCACGGTGTAGGCGCCGTCGGTGTGACGGTCGATCAGCTGCGCGCCGGCGTCGATGGCGCAGGCGCCGTCGTTCAATTCCAGGCGCGCCAGCGCATAGCTGGCGATGGCGCCGTGCTGGCTGCGGATCTCGTCCCAGGTCAGTTCGCCATTGCCGTCCTGGTCGAGATTGAGCGCGAAGTCCAGGTCGCGCAGGGCGATGTCCCACTGGCCATCGATCTTGTCGCCGGCCACGTTCAGGGTCAGGTAGCTGTCGCTCGGTTTATGGGCATGGGCCGGCGCCAGCGCGCACAGCATGAGGGCCAGCAGCAGGGCGCGCAGCATCATGCCCCCTTCCCGGCCAGGCGCGCCAGCGTGACGTCTTCCACCTTGTGGGTATGCAGCCAGTCGCGCACCGGGGCGCCGGCTTCGCGCTCGCCGGCGGCGTGTGCCGCTTCGAGCAGGATGCGCATGTCGGCGCTTTCCTTTTGCACTGCCCAATTCAAGCGGGCGAGCTTCAGTGCCGCCTGTGCGTTGCCGCGCACATGCAGTTCATAGCGCGCCTGTTCGCGCTGGTGCACGGTGTCGCCGCGCCGCGTGGCGGCATTGAAGCGCGCCGCCAGTTCGGCATCGGCCGCGCGCAGGCGGGCGGCGCCGTCGGGAAGCTGTTTCAGCGCCAGCGCATGGCGCAGCAGCAGGCCGTCGATGCGGTCCTGGCCCGCGACCAGCGCCACGACGTCGGCCGCGCGCCGCCGGTCGAGCAGGAAGTCGGCATACGCGCCCACCAGGTAGCTGTCGCGCGGAGCTAGCGCCAGCGCGTCCTTGAAGCGCGCTTCGGCCGCGGTCGCATCGCCGCGCCGTTCGGCCAGTTCGGCCAGCAGCGTGAGCACCCACACCTTGATGCCGGCGTCGGCGTCCTCATTGCGGCGCAGGCTCAGCGCGAGCAGGTTTTCGCTGGGCGCGGCGCGCCCGGTCATGCCGCCCACGCCGGCGATGCAGGTGCTGCTGACCAGTTGCGTGGTCAGCGACGACAGCCTGGCGCAGCTGGCGGTGGCGCCCTGGTAGTCGCCGCGCACGGTTTGCACGGTGGCCAGCGTCAGCCAGGCTTGCGGATTGGCGGGGTCGGCCTTGACGATGGCGTCCAGGTCGGCCAGCGCTTCGGGAAAATGATGGGTCGATTGCAGCAGCGTGGCGCGCAGCAGGCGCACGGCGTGCGGCGGGGCCGGCATGGACCACCACGGCGCCAGCGCGGCCTGGGCATAGCCGAAATAGCGCGGGTCGGTTTCGCGGCGCGCGGTGGCGATGTAGCTGGCGGCCACGCTTGTGGCCAGGGCCAGGTCGCGCGGATTGGCGGCCAGCCGGGCGCGCAATTGCTGCAATTGCTGCTGCGCGGGATCGGTGCGGCGCGGCAGGCGTTCGATGACCTCGCTGCCACGCTGGGGAAGAAAGGGCGCGGCCCATGCCCACTGCGCACAGAGCGCGAGCAGGCATGCGGCGGCCAGGGTGGAACGGTTCGACATGGTCACTCCAAGGGATACACCGGCCGGTATGGATACCGGCCGGCTGCTTGCCATCAAATTGGCGTCGGTTCCGTGTTGTCCGGTTCCGTGCCCACGAGCGCGCCCACATCGGCGGCCTCCGCGTCTTCCGGCGCGGCGCCGGCGACATTGGCCACCCGGCTGAAGAACACATCGACGACCGGCGCCGGGTCGGCCGGCGGCAGCGGCGGCGGGACGTTGGTCTCGGTGCGGCTGCTGCCGCCGCAGGCGCTCAGCGTCAGCGCGATCGCCATCAGGATCAGCTTGTTCATGGTGCTCTCCTTGTCAGTTCTTCTGCGGCGAACCGGCCAGCGGCGTTTTCAGGTAGGGGAAGCTGGCGTCGCTCATCTTCTCGTCCAGGAAGGCGCCGTCGGTGAAGCGCAGGGCGCCGGCCGGTGCGTCGGCCGCCACGCAGCCGATCGACAGCGTGCACAGCTTGCCCATCACCACGCGCAGGGCGATGTCGACCACGTCGTCGCCCGGACGGCGGCCGTTCGGGAAGCCGGCATTGTCGCCTTCGATGACGCCCAGGCGTTTTTGCGCGCCCGGCGGGGTGGGCACGATGGCGGTGTTCAGGCGCAGCATTTCCGACGCGGTGACGCTCTTGGGCTTGTTCAGGCCGGTGATCCCGGTCAGGAAGGCGGCGACCAGGTCATTGCGCGGGAAATTGGTCGGCGCCTTGGCGCCAGCCGAGCCGTAAAAGATCTCGACCACTGCCGGCAGGGTCGGGTGGGTGACATAGTCGGCGAACTGGCCGTCGCCCGACGGTTTGCTGTGGTTGAACTTGTCCTTGTCCTTGAGACCGATGACGAGTTCATTGACCAGCGGCATGCCAAGGCGCGACACCTGGGTCCAGGCGCCGCCTTCGCGGGTGACGTCGGCGTCCGACTTGGGCGCCGGATTGAGCAGGCGGCCCTGGCGCATGCTGGCCGTGGTCCAGCCGCCGATGACCGGGTCGCCCGCGGTGGCATGGAGCAGGCAGGCGGTGGGCACTTCCATGCTCAGCGTGGTCACGTTCTTGTACTGCAAGTCGTCGCGGGCATTGCTTTCGGCGGTGGGCAAGAATTCGACGGCCGGCGCCTTGATGTTGATCAGGTCGAAGGTTTCGCCCAGGTTGACCACGAAGGGATCCTTGCGCTGGCCGACGAACAGGCGGGCCGGGGTGGCGCAGCCGGGGATGTTCACGCTGTACACATGCTTGGCGGCGTAGGCTTCATAGTTCGGAATCGACTTGTTGCCGATATTGTCGAGCGGCTTGTCGAATACCGTGGCACCGCCGGCGGCGTTGGCCACCAGCGCGCGCGTGCCGCCGCGGCGGTCGCCCCGCACCACGGTCACGCTGAAGGTTTCGCGCACATTGGCGCCGGCGGCGTTCAGCTCGGCAATGGCGCCGCCGTTGATCACCAGCGGAATCGAGACCTTCTTGCCGCCCACGGTCAGCTGGGTATCCTTGTTGGTGTTCCTGAAGCGGAACTGGAAGCTGATGTCTTCCTTCGCGTCGCCATTGTTGTCGACGTGGATTTCATACAGGGCTTCCGGATCCATCATGAAATAGTTCGGGCCGCCGTAGGCATCCTGCAGGGGGACATAGTTGGCGATCAGGGTGGTGAAGTCGCTGCGCCCGGGCTGGAAGCTGCGGAACATATAGAAGTCGGTGGCGTCGATCTTCGGATGCTTGGTGATGAACGGTGCTTCGCGGTGGCTCGAGGCCATGGCCGCCGGTGCCAGCAGGGAGCCGGCGATGACCAGGCCGATGGCGGCCCGCAGTCTCATTTGTTTCATCTTTCTCTCCTCGTTAAGGGGTGTGCACCAGTGTGCAGACCTATATACGTCGCCGTCCTGACACCGGATTCAGGTACTTCGAATTTTTTTATTCCCGAGCCGGTGTAAGCTAACGCCCATGAAACCAACACACGAACCATTCCTCGCGGCGGGGATCATCAAAAACATCGGGCGCGGCAAAAAAGGCGCACGCGACATGTCCAGGCAAGAAGCGTACGAATTGTACAAGGCCATGCTGGCGGGCAGGGTCTCGGACCTGGAATTGGGCGGTATCCTGCTCTCCATGCGCATCAAGGGCGAATCCGTGGACGAGATCGGCGGCTTCATGGATGCCGCCGAAGAATCGTTCACCCGCATTCCCGCCTGGCCGGGCCAGTACGCCCCGGTCCTGATCCCCAGCTACAACGGGGCCCGCAAGATGGCCAACCTGACCCCGCTGCTGGCCCTGCTGCTGGCGCGCGAAGGCGTGCCGGTGCTGGTGCACGGCGTGACGGGCGACCCCGGCCGGGTGACCACGGCCGAAATATTCCAGGCCATGCAACTGGCGCCGGCCATGAGCATCGCCGACGTGCAGGCCGCGTTTGCGCTGGGCTACCCCTGTTTCATGCCGATCGAGCAGCTGGCGCCGCGCCTGGCCTGGATGCTGTCGCTGCGCCGCATCCTGGGGGTGCGCAATTCGACCCACACCCTGGTCAAGATGCTGCAACCGTTCGAGGGGCCGGCCCTGCGCCTGGTGTCCTACACCCATCCCGAATACCTGGAAATGCAGGGCGAGTACTTTACCCGGGCCGCGCCGCCGGAGCGGGGCGAGGCCTTCCTGATGCGCGGCACCGAGGGCGAAACGGTGGCCAATGCCAACCGCGCCCAGCAGATCGACTGGTTTCATGACGGCCAGCGCACCTTATTGGTGCAACGCGATGCACCAACAGATGACCTGGCGGTGGTGCCCGAGGCCCGCGACGCCGCCACCACGGCCGCCTGGATTGCCCGGGCGCTGAGGGGTGACGTGCCCGTCCCGGACTCGATCCGCCAGCAAGTGGCACAGTGTTTGCTAGTTTCAAAGGCATTACAGGCAAAACTGGGCGGACAGCATGGAGAACAAGGGTAAGGTTTATCTGGTAGGGGCCGGACCGGGCGATCCCGAGCTGCTCACGCTCAAGGCGGTCAAGGCCATCGGCCGGGCCGACGTGGTCCTGGTCGACGACCTGGTCAATCCGGCCATCCTGGCCCATGCGCCGGCGTCGGCCCGCATCGTCCAGGTGGGCAAGCGGGGCGGCTGCCGCTCCACGTCGCAGGAATTCATCGAAAGACTGATGGTGTCGGAAGCGCAAGCCGGACGCCACGTGGTGCGGCTCAAGGGCGGCGATCCCTTCATTTTCGGACGCGGCGGCGAAGAGCGCGCCCATTTGATGGCGGCCGGCATCGAGGTCGAGGTCGTCAACGGCATCAGCAGCGGCCTGGCCGCGCCCAGCGCCATCGGCGTGCCCCTGACCCACCGCGACTGGAGTTCGGGCGCCATCTTCATTACCGGGCACGAGCGCGGCGACGATGCCGGCGCCGCGCGCACCCCGGACTGGGCCCTGCTGGCGCAGACCGGCCTGACCCTGGTCATTTACATGGGCGTGGCGCGCTGCCGCACCATCCAGGCGGCGCTGCTGGCCGGCGGCAAGGCGCCGTCGACCCCGGTGGCCGTGATCCAGGGCGCCACCGGCGCGGGCCAGGCCCAGCTGATCACCACCCTGGTCACGCTGGCCGACGACCTGGCCATTTCCGGCCTGGGCAGCCCCAGCATCATCGTCATCGGCGACGTCGTCCGTTGCGCCGATACGGTGCAGGAGATCGCGGAAGCGGCTGTTGCCTGAGTTCCGACGTTACAATCACGTCTTTAGTGATTAGCGGAAATCGGCAAACGCCATGGCAAAACAATTTGATGTAGCAGTAATCGGTGCGGGCGCGGCCGGCATGATGTGCGCGGCCATTGCCGCCCAGCGCGGCAAGCACGTGGTCCTGATCGACCATGCCGAGAAGCTGGCCGAAAAAATCCGCATCTCCGGGGGCGGGCGCTGCAATTTCACCAATATCAACGCGACCCCGGCCAATTTCCTGTCCGACAATCCGCACTTCTGCAAGAGCGCGCTGTCGCGCTACACCCCGCAAGACTTCCTGGCCCTGGTCAAGAAGCACCGCATCGGCTACAACGAAAAGCACCGCGGCCAGCTGTTCTGCAATGATTCGGCCGAACAAATCATCCAGATGCTGAAAAGCGAATGCGCCGACGGCGACGTGACCTGGCGCATGCCGTGCGCGGTGGCGTCGGTCGAAAAAACCGATGCCGGCTTCCTGCTGGCCACCGACACCGGCGACATCCTGGCCGACAGCGTCGTCATCGCCAGCGGCGGCCTGTCGATTCCCAAGATCGGCGCGACCGACTTCGGCTACAGGATCGCCACCCAGTTCGGGCTGGCGCTGGTGGAGACGCGCCCGGGCCTGGTGCCACTGACCTTCGACGGCCCCAGCTGGGAGAGCTTCGTGCCGCTGGCCGGCATCGCGCTGGAAGTGGAAGTGGAAACCGGCAGCAACAAGGGCAAGGGCAACAAACGCGGCCATTTCCGCGAAGACTTGCTGTTCACCCACCGCGGCCTGTCCGGCCCGGCCATCCTGCAGATTTCCAGCTACTGGCAGCCGGGCACGCCCATCCTCATCAACCTGCTGCCCGACATCGACCTGGCGCAGGTGCTGATCGAAGGGAAGGGCACTTTGAAGAAGCAACTGGGCAATGTCCTGGCGCAATGGTTGCCCACCCGCCTGGCCGAAGGCTTGCTGGCCGCCAACGACCTGTCGCCCGATGCGCGCCTGGCCGACATGCAGGATGCCAAGCTGCGCAAGCTCGGCGACGCGGTCAACCGCTGGGCCATCGTGCCCACCGGCAGCGAAGGCTACCGCAAGGCCGAAGTCACCCTGGGCGGCATCGATACGCGCGAACTGTCGCAACAAACCATGATGGCCAACAAGGTGCCGGGCCTGTATTTCATCGGCGAGGCGGTGGACGTCACGGGATGGCTGGGAGGCTACAATTTCCAGTGGGCCTGGGCCTCCGGAGTTGCTGCCGGGCAAGCAGTTTAATGTCGTTCCGGCGAAACAGGCAGGCACAAGGGCTTCCATTCATCGCGAAACGGTGCTATGATCTCGTTCTTCCCCTAATCTAACGGTTTGATTTTTACATGACCACTATTCGCCTTAAAGAAAACGAGCCGTTCGAAGTCGCTATGCGTCGCTTCAAACGCACCATCGAAAAAACGGGTCTGCTGACCGAACTGCGCGCACGCGAGTTCTACGAAAAGCCAACGGCTGAGCGCAAGCGCAAGCTGGCAGCTGCCGTAAAGCGCCACTACAAGCGCATTCGCAGCCAGCAACTGCCTAAGAAATTATTCTAAGACTGTTCAGTCGAAACTGATCCGGTGACGGCCTACAGCCTGTCCGGGTTGCTGTTTCAGCTTCAGTTGCAGACCCGCTCCGGTTTACCGCAGCGGGTTTTGCTATTTATACCTACCAACGCGAGGATTCCATGGGCTTGAGAGAACAAATTACCGAAGACATGAAAGCAGCGATGCGCGCGAAAGAAGCGGGCAAGTTGAATACCATCCGCTTGATCATTGCCGACATCAAGCGCAAGGAAGTCGACGAGCGCATTGAAGTGAGCGATGAGCAGACCCTGGTGATCGTGGAAAAAATGATCAAGCAGCGCAAGGATTCGATCACCCAGTTCGAAGCGGGCAAGCGCCAGGACCTGGCCGATATCGAAAAAGCCGAACTGGCCATCCTGGTCAATTACATGCCTGCCGGCCTGTCGGACGAGCAGATTGCCGCCGAGGTGGCTGCCGCCGTGACGGCGTCTGGCGCTGCCGGACCGCAAGACATGGGCAAGGTCATGGCCCTGGTCAAACCGAAGATGCCGAAAGGCACCGATATGGGCGCCGTCTCCGCGCTGATCAAGAAAGCCCTGACGCCGGCCTAAAGCGTGATCCCACAAACTTTCATCACCGATTTGCTCAACCGGGTCGACATCGTCGACGTGGTTGGGCGCTACGTCCAGCTGAAAAAAGGCGGGGCGAACTTCATGGGCCTGTGCCCTTTTCACAGCGAAAAATCCCCCAGTTTCACGGTCAGCCCGACCAAGCAGTTTTACCACTGCTTCGGTTGCGGCGCGCACGGCACCTCGATCGGCTTCCTGATCGAGTATTCGGGCATGGGCTTTATCGATGCGGTCAAGGACCTGGCCCAGGGCGTGGGCATGGTCGTGCCCGACGCCGACGACAAGATTCCACCTTTGCAACGCGCCGCCAACCAGGCCCAGGCCATGGCCCTGACCGAGGCCATGACCCAGGCTTGCGATTTTTACCGCGGCCAGCTGCGCGGCGCCGCCAATGCGATTGCCTATTTGAAGAACCGCGGCCTGACCGGGGAAGTGGCGGCCCGTTTCGGCATGGGCTATGCGCCCGGCGGCTGGGACAACCTGCGCTCGGTGTTTCCCGATTACGAGGCGCTGGCGCTGGTGGAATCGGGCCTGGTGATCGACAAGGTCGATGAAGACGGCGGCAACAAGAAACGCTATGACCGTTTCCGCGAACGCATCATGTTCCCGATCCGCAATACCAAGGGCCAGGTCATCGGCTTTGGCGGACGGGTGCTCGATTCGGGCGAGCCGAAATACCTGAATTCGCCGGAAACGCCGCTGTTCCAGAAGGGCTACGAGCTGTACGGCTTGTTCGAAGCGCGCCAGGCCATCCGCGACACCGGCTATGTGCTGGTGACGGAAGGCTATATGGACGTGGTCGCGCTGGCCCAGCTCGGGTTTCCGCAAGCGGTGGCCACACTGGGCACCGCCTGCACCTCGACCCACGTGCAAAAACTGCTGCGCCAGACCGACACCGTCATTTTCAGTTTCGACGGCGACAAGGCCGGCCGCAAAGCCGCGCGCCGCGCGCTGGAAGCCTGCCTGCCGCAAGTGAGCGACAACAAGACCATCAAATTCCTGTTCCTGCCGACCGAGCACGACCCGGACAGCTTCGTGCGCGAACGGGGCGCGGAAGCCTTCGAGCAAGAGATTCATGAAGCCATGCCGCTGTCGCAATTCCTGTTGCGCGAGGTATCCGGCGAGCATGATTTATCGACGCCGGAAGGGCGCGCCCGGGTGCAGTTCGACGCCAAGCCCTTGCTGCAAGCCATGACGCCATCGTCGCTGCGCCTGCAGATCGTGCGCGGCCTGGCTTCCATGACCGAATCGAGCCCGGCCGAAATCGAGGGCTTGTTCGAGCTGGCCAAGCCGGTGTCGGTGGCGCGCAAGGCGCCGCCGCGCCAGGGCCGTCCGCAGCCGGTGGGCCTGGAATTGCAGATCCTGCGCCACCTGGTGGCCCATCCGCCGCTCAGCCTGGAGCTGGACGAGGCGGCGCTGGCCGCCTTCAGCCATTTCGGTGCCGAATCGGCCGAACGCCTGCTGCAGCTGATCGCGGCCGGACAGGCGCTGGGACCGAACGGCGGCTTCGCGGCCTTGTCCCAGCATCTGAAGGATACGAGCCCGGAATACGACGATCTCATTGCCGAGATCGCCTCTGAGCCGGAATCCGACTTCGACAGCGTCAAGCTGTGGCTGTTCGGGGCTGTGAGGCAGATCAAAATGGATGCATTAAAACAGGAGCTCGCCCAGTTGTTTTCTTCCGGACTGACCTCAGATGAATTGGGTGTCCGGTACCGGGAAATTACCGCGCAGCAGGATAGTTTGATGCGGGAACAAATGGCTGACCAGACACCCCGTTAAGATGGGAAACACGGGTAGTCGAGGGCCCTGTTTGAGACTGGAAAAAGATTGGGTGCGTGCTATAATAAAACGCTAAGTGTTGTATTCGTAGAAATTTTTTCGTTGTTCGGAAGTTGTATTTCTTTCAGTAAGTTAGGCTCTTGATCGGCGCGGCAACAAGGCGTCGGCGGCCAGGGCCAGCTTTGGTTGGACCGTGCATGGCGCACGGTCAACGGCATCGATCGATGGCCGTTTAACCAGTCAGGTCCTCGCCCCCAACAGCGGTTGCGTTGCAGTAGTTTGCGGCGAGCGTAGATCATGCCTGCAAAGGTGAAGTAAAGGTGTGAAGTGCAGCAATGCCGGACTGGCCAGCAAGGCATCCGGAGAGTAGGGCCTAAAACTTAACCCACCATTAAGCAAGTCGTTGTGACATCGAAAGCGCCTGTGCCAATCAAGAAACCCGAATCCCCAGTGGCTGAAAAGCCAACGAAAATGTCTGCCAAGGCGGATAAAGCACAAGACAAGGCGGAAGCCCGCACCGCGAGCACCACGCCGGTCGTGAGCCAGACTACCGATGCGGCCGCGCTGGCCGCGATCGACACGTCGGGCTACGTCCTGCCGTCGGTCAAGGTTCCGGGCCGCCGTGGCCGCAAACCGAAAGAATTCCAGCCCGAGAACGACGAAGTCGCCGCGCTGAACGCGGTCGAACGCGCCGAACTGAAGGCGGTCGACAAGGCCAAGGCCAAGGATCGCAAGGCCAAGGAAAAAGCGCTGCTCAAGGACGCTTTCTCGTCCGACACCGAAGCGACCGAGGAAGAACTCGAACGCCGCCGCCAGAAATTGAAAACCCTGATCAAGTTCGGCAAGGAACGTGGCTTCCTGACCTACGCCGAGATCAACGATCACCTGCCTGAAAACATTGTCGATCCTGAAGCGATCGAAGGCATCATCGGCACCTTCAACGACATGGGGATCGCGGTCTACGAACACGCGCCCGATGCCGAAACGCTGCTGCTGTCGGACAACGTTGCCACCGTCACCAGCGACGACGAAGCCGAAGCGGCCGCCGAAGCGGCGCTGTCGACGGTCGATTCAGACTTTGGCCGCACCACCGACCCGGTGCGCATGTATATGCGCGAAATGGGTTCGGTCGAACTGCTGACGCGCGAAGGCGAAATCGAGATCGCCAAGCGCATCGAAGATGGCTTGAAGGACATGATCCAGGCCATCTCGGCCTGCCCGGTGACGATCGCCGAAATCATTTCCGCCGCCATCCGCATCCAGAACGAAGAAACCAAGATCGACGAAATCGTCGACGGCATGGTCGACCCTGACGAAGGCGAAGAGCCGGTCGTGGCGCCGAGCGCGTCCGACGAGGACGAGGAAGACGAGGAAGCCGAAGAAGGCGAAGAGGAAGAGGAAGAAGAAAACAACGCTTCCGGCGCCGCGGGCTTTTCGGCCGAACAACTCGAAGCGCTGAAGAACCAGGCGCTGGAAAAGTTCGAAGTCATCTCGGTGCAGTTCGACAAGATGCGCAAGGCCTTCGAAAAAGATGGCTACAACTCGAAAGCCTACGTCAAGGCGCAGGAAGCCATTTCCAACGAACTGCTGGGCATCCGCTTCACCGCCAAGGTCGTTGAAAAGCTGTGCGACACGCTGCGCGGCCAGGTCGACGAAGTACGCCATATCGAAAAGCAGATCCTGGACGTGGCGGTGAACAAGTGCGGCATGCCGCGCGCCCACTTCATCAAGGTGTTTCCGGGCAATGAAACCAATCTGGAATGGGTGGATGGCGAAGTCAACGCCGGCCATGCTTATTCCGCCATCCTTGGCCGCAATATTCCGACGATCAAGGAACTGCAGCAGCGCCTGATCGACCTGCAGGCGCGCGTGGTCTTGCCGCTGCCGGACTTGCGCAACATCAACCGCCAGATGGCGGCCGGTGAAATGAAGGCGCGCAAGGCCAAGCGCGAAATGACCGAGGCCAATTTGCGCCTCGTGATTTCGATCGCCAAGAAATACACCAACCGCGGCCTGCAATTCCTGGACCTGATTCAGGAAGGCAATATCGGCCTGATGAAGGCCGTGGACAAGTTCGAATACCGCCGCGGCTACAAGTTCTCGACCTATGCAACGTGGTGGATCCGCCAGGC
>JAZKBE010000074.1:0-2118 GCA_040388805.1 Pseudomonadota bacterium | reverse complement strand
GCTGCGCCTGGCGCTGGCCTCGGACATCCAGGCTTATTTGAGCAAGCAGGAAGAGTCGGCCCGTGCGGTCGACAATCTCGTGGCCGGCAGCGGCGACGCAAAACGTGACGGCAAAACCGCCGCCGTCCTGTCCTTCGCCTCGGTCAGTGAGGCAGCCAGTCCCGCCGTCAAACTGGTCAACTCGACCCTGTACGACGCGCTGCGCGCTGGCGCGTCAGACGTGCACCTGGAAAGCACCTCGGGCGGTCTGGCGGTGAAGTACCGCATCGATGGCGTGCTCGATCACGCGACCTCCGTCAACGGCGTGGACGTGGCCGAACAGGTGATTTCGCGCCTGAAGGTGCTCGCCGAACTGGACATCGCGGAGCGCCGCATCCCGCAGGACGGCAGCTTCCGGGTCGAGACCGGTGGCCGCGAGATCGATCTGCGCGTCTCGATCATGCCAAGCATTCATGGCGAGGATGCGGTCATCCGTATCCTCGACAAGCGCGCCATGGTGGAAGCCTATGGCGCGCTGACATTGGAGGCGCTCGGCTTTGACGCGGCCTCGCTGACGTCCTTGCGCGCACTGACCGAGGAAGCCTACGGCATGCTGCTGGTGACCGGTCCGACTGGTTCAGGCAAGACCACCACTCTGTACGCGGCCCTGACCGAGAGCCACACGGGACGCGACAAGATCATCACCATTGAAGACCCGGTGGAATACCAGCTGGGCGGCATCCTGCAGATTCCGGTCAATGAAAAGAAGGGTCTGAGCTTTGCCAAGGGTCTGCGCTCGATCCTGCGGCACGACCCGGACAAGATCATGGTGGGCGAAATCCGCGACCGCGAGACGGCCGAAATCGCCGTGCAGTCGGCCCTGACGGGCCACTTGGTACTGACCACCGTCCATGCCAACAATGTGTTCGACGTGTTTGGCCGCTTCACCCACATGGGCATCGACCCTTACGCATTTGTGTCGGCCCTGAACGGCATCTGGGCCCAGCGCCTGATCCGCACCAACTGCCCGCACTGCGCCGTGGCGCACACACCAAGCGACGCCGAACTGGCAACGGCCAAGCTCGAACACGCCGAAGTGGCGCACTATCGTTTCATGCAGGGCAAGGGCTGTGGCGATTGCCGCGGCACTGGCTACAAGGGGCGCCGCGCGATCGCCGAGATCTTGACCCTGAATGACGAGATCCGCGAACTGATCGTCGAAAAGCGCCCGATCCGCCAGATCAAGGCCGCCGCCTACGCCAACGGCACGCGCAGCCTGCGCCTGGCCGCGCTGGAACTGGTCAAGGCCGGCCAGACCACACTGGCGGAAATCAAACGGGTGACCTTGAATGCTTGAGCTGATCAACACCAGCCTGCGCCTGGCCGTCACGCCGCAGGGCCTGACCCTGGCGCGCACGCGGCGCTGGGGCGGCGAGGGCTTCACTGTCCTGGCCGAGCAAGCACTGAGCCCTGGCGAATTGCTGGCGCCCGAACGCCTGCTCACCACCTTGCACAGCATGGCGCAAGGCCAGGTGCGCGCCGGACTGGCCCTGCATGTGGTGCTGGCCGACGAATTGACGCGCATGTGGCAGATCACGCCACCGCAGGGCGCGGCCCGCCTGGCCGATCTGGAGGCCGCCTGCGCGCTGCGCTTTTACACCTTGTACGGCGAGCCGCTCACAGGCTGGCGCATGGCCGCCGACTGGAATGCCGATGCCCCTTTTTTTGCCGCAGCGCTGCCAGCGCCCATGTTCGGCGCCCTTGAGCAATTTGCCGCCACTGAAAAGCTGCGCCTGGTGTCGGCCGCGCCGCAGTTTGTGCACGCCTGGAACCGCTGGAGCAAACATCTTGATGCCGGTGCCTGGTTCGCCGTGGTCCAGGGCGAACGCGTGAGCTTTGGCGTGAACGATGCGCGCCGCCTGCAAGCTGTGCGCAGTCTGGCGCTGCCGGCCGGCGCTGACCTGGCCTGGCTGGAACAGCAGTGCGCGCGCGAAGCCCTGCGCTTGAATGTCGAAGCGCCTTCACGCATTCAAGTCTGCGGCCAGGCGCCGCAAGCATGGCTGGACAACGCTAGCGCGGCGCTGCGCTGCGAGCGCCTTGACCAGGCGCGGCGCGGCTTGGCGCCCTTGTCGAGCGGCG
>JAZKBE010000073.1:0-9539 GCA_040388805.1 Pseudomonadota bacterium | reverse complement strand
GCAAGCAGCTGACCAACGTGCGTTCGTCGGGTACCGACGAAGCAGTGCGCCTGGTGCCGCCTATCCAGATGTCGCTGGAATACGCGGTGGAATTCATCGCCGACGACGAACTGGTCGAGATCACCCCGAAATCGATTCGCCTGCGCAAGCGCTTCCTGAAAGAGCACGAGCGCAAGAAGGCCAACCGCGAAGCCTAAGCGCTTCGCCGGTTCCTGCCGGTGCAAGAAAAACGCCTCCCGCCTTCCCGGCCGGAGGCGTTTTTTATTTTGTGCGCGGGAAAAAGTGTCGGAGATATTTACAACTATGTCGAGATGGCAATGTTGTAAAATTGTAAGTAGTTGATTTTTAGTGCAAATTGCAAGATGGCACGTTTCATGCTTATCAAGCTGCGGGATGTACCTATTATTAGAACCTACTGAAAGCCAAACATGAAAATGACGAAACTGTTCCGCGCTGCCTTCGCAGCAATCGCCCTGACCCTGGCAGCGAGCGCCAGCGCCGCTCCTATCACTTCGGCCGCCGATCCTGCGCTGGCCGGTGCAACTGTTGAAAATTTTGACCTGATCGCCGACGGGACCTATAACGTGTTGAACGTCAACGGCGCTACCTTCACCGGCAACGGCCTGCGCGTTTGCAACCAGTGCGGCGGCACCGGTTTCGGCGACACCAATATGTCCCTGAACAATCCAAACGGTGGAAACTTCTCGGTCGTGTTCAACAACACCGTGTCGGCCTTCGGCATCACCGGTGGTGCATACAACAATGGCTGGACCTTCAACGCCTACGATGCTGCCAACGCCCTGATCGAGTCGTACTCCTTCAACCAAGCTTGCTGCGGTGGTAGCTTCCGCGGTATCGACGCTGACGGCATCAAGCGCGTTGATTTCATCGCCAATGGCGACTGGGTTGTGTTCGACAACTTCTCCTTCGTCGAAAACGGTGGCAACAGCGTGCCTGAACCAGGTTCGCTGGCTCTGCTGGGCCTGGCACTGCTCGGTTTCGCTGCAAGCCGCCGCAAGGCCTGAGTTTGACCCTCCACCCTGCGGGGTGGAGCATGGAACCTTCCCCGAGCAATCGCGGAAGGTTTTTTTTGGGCCCTGCCGGCGGAAAGGTTGCCGTGACCGCCAGCTGGCTTTTGCGCTATCATAGCGGCCTCGTTCGCTTCGGCCCAGGCCGGCGACAACCGATGTGGAAGCGCGACAAACCGATGGAAACCGTGAATAGCAAGGCAACGCCAGAGCGCCAGCTCAGCCCCCGGACCCTGTCCGTGGCGCCGATGATGGACTGGACCGACCGCCACTGCCGCGTGTTCCACCGCCAGATCACGCGTCATACCTGGCTGTATACCGAGATGGTCACCACCGGCGCCCTGGTCTATGGCGACGTCGAGCGGCATTTGCGCTTTGCCGACGAAGAGCATCCGGTGGCCCTGCAGCTGGGCGGCAGCGACCCGGCCGACCTGGCCAAGAGCGCCAAGCTGGGCCAGGAGTGGGGCTACGACGAGGTCAACCTCAATTGCGGCTGCCCGTCTGAGCGGGTGCAGAAGGGCGCTTTCGGCGCCTGTCTGATGGCGGAACCGCAACTTGTCGCCGACTGCGTCAAGGCCATGCGCGACGCCGTGTCCATCGACGTGACGGTCAAGCACCGGATCGGCATCGACCGCAATGAAGACTACGATTTCGTGCGCGATTTCGTGGGCACCATCGCCGACGCCGGTTGCCGCACGTTTATCGTGCATGCCCGCAATGCCATCCTGAAGGGGCTGTCGCCCAAGGAAAACCGTGAAATTCCACCGCTGAAGTACGAGGTGGCTTACCAGCTCAAGCGTGAATTCCCTGACCTGGAAATCATTATCAATGGCGGCATCAAGTCCGACGACGAGATCGCCACCCACCTGGCCCATGTGGACGGGGTCATGCTGGGCCGCGAGGCTTATCATAATCCTTACGCCATGGCCAATTACGACGCCCGTTTCTACGGCGACAGCACGCCCGTGAAAACGCGCGAAGAAGTGCTGACCGCGATGATCCCTTATATACAGTCGCAGCTGGACCAGTTTGCCGCGCGCGGACTCAAGCTCAACAGCATCACGCGCCACATGCTGGGCCTGATGTCCGGCCTGCCGGGCGCCCGGGCATTCCGCCAGGTCCTGTCCGATTCGAAGAAGCTGGCCAGTGCCGATCCGGCCCTGCTGCTGGAAGCGTTTGCACGCATGCGCGGCCCCGCCGAAGTCGATTAAAGCTTGCCTTGCGGCAAAAAAGGACCCTATAATTCGCTATGCTTTATGGATTAAAGCATTGATTTCCCTCCCAAAGTGTTGTTCTGGTGAAACAATTCATCTGAGAACCAATATTTTTGCATCCGCAGTCATTTTTTGATTTATCCTGAGTGAAATTACGCAGATTCTCACTCCGGTGAGAGTCAGGACCTGGCGCCCGCGCCACCGACGATCCCCGAACCTGCTTACTAGTTAACTGAAAAGACACGAAATGAATTTATCCAATATGAAGGTCGGAACCCGACTGGGTCTTGGTTTTTGCCTGGTTCTGTTTTTCCTGGTGGCGGTCACGGTGGTCGGCATCATGAACATGAAACAGATTCAGGACCGCCTGGATAATGTGGTCACGGTCAATAATGTGGTGAACCGTCTCGTGATCGAGATGCGCGCCAACGTGGCCGACCGCATCACCTCGCTGCGCATCCTGACCCTGCTGTCGGAGCCGGACGACATGGAGCCGGAAATGAAGCGGGTCAACGAACTGGCTGCCAGCTACGCCGACGCGCAGAAAAAGCTGTCGGATAAATTCGCCTCCGAGCCATCGACCACGCCGCAGGAAAAGACCCTGCTGGCCCAGTCCAAGGAACATGAAGCGGCGGCCATGCCCGCCATCGCCAAGGCATCCGAACTGTGGATGGGCGGCAAAGCCGAAGAAGCGACCAAGGTCCTGATCCGCGAAATTCGTCCGAACCAGAAAAAATGGATGGCCGCGCTCGAGCAGCTGGCCGCGCTGGAAGACAAACTGAACAAGCAAGCCGCGTCCGAAGCCGAAGGCGCTTACGCCACCGCGCGCAACACCATGCTGATCCTGGGCGGCGTTGCCGTCTTCCTGGGCTTGCTGGCCGGCGTGACCATTACCCGCGGCCTGATCAAGCAGCTCGGCGGCGAGCCGGACTACACGGCACGCATTGCCAGCAGCATCGCCCACGGCGACCTGTCGATCTCGATCGATACCAGCAGCGCTACCCAGGGCAGCCTGCTGATGGAAGTGCGCGAAATGCGCAACAGCCTGAAAGACATCGTGGGCCAGGTCCGCACCGGCACCGAGACCATCGGCACCGCTTCGCGTGAAATTGCCGCCGGCAATATCGACCTGTCTTCGCGTACCGAAATGCAAGCGAGCTCGCTGGAAAAAACCGCGTCGGCGATGGAAGAACTGACCTCGACCGTGAAACAGAATGCCGACAATGCCCGCGAAGCGAACCTGCTGGCCGCGACCGCGTCGGACGTGGCGCGCAAGGGTGGCGAAGTGGTTTCGCAAGTGGTGGACACCATGGGCTCGATCAACACCTCGGCCAACAAGATTGTCGACATCATCGGCGTGATCGATGGCATCGCTTTCCAGACCAACATCCTGGCGCTGAATGCGGCAGTCGAAGCGGCCCGTGCCGGCGAACAGGGCCGCGGTTTCGCGGTCGTGGCGTCCGAAGTGCGCAACCTGGCCCAGCGTTCCGCTGCGGCGGCGAAAGAAATCAAGACCCTGATCGGCGATTCGGTCGAGAAGGTCGAGCGCGGCAGCAAGCTGGTCGGCCAGGCCGGCGTGACCATGGATGAAGTGGTCGCCAGCGTCAAGCGCGTGACCGATATCATGAGCGAAATTTCGAACGCCAGCCAGGAGCAGAGCGCCGGCATCGAACAGGTGAATATGTCGATCATCGAGATGGACAGCATGACCCAGCAGAATGCCGCGCTGGTCGAACAGGCCGCGGCAGCAGCGCAGAGCCTGCAGGACCAGGCGAACGAGCTGGCGCATGTGGTCAGCATCTTCAAGCTGGTCGAAGGCGAACAGCCGCACGTGGCGCAGCATTCGGTGCTCGAATCGGCGCCGGCGGCAACCCCGGCAGCCAAGCCGAAAGCGGCTGCGGCACGCGCCAAGCCTGCACTCAAGCGACCTGCGCCAGCCGCGGCCGCTGCACCAAAACCGAAGAAGATCGCGTCCGCGGGCGGCAACGACGAGTGGGAAGAGTTCTGATTTTGTAGCACCACGTGTCGACATGTTTTAGGGAAAATCGTATGTGTACAACTGCGCGATATATCAGTGCCCTTATGGCCTTGTTGGTGTCCGGAGCAGCCATGGCTGCAGAAGTTCCGGCGTCCTTCGATGCATCCAAGTGCAAAGCCGAGTACCCGAAGGCGTCGCTCATGAACGAGGAGCAGGGCACCGTCTCCATGTCGTTCCTGGTCAACGCCGACGGCTCCGTGGCCGAATCGAAGCTGGAAAAAACCAGCGGCTTCAAGAACCTGGACCGGGCGGCGCTCAAGTCGATTGCCGCCTGCAAGTTCAAGCCGGGTACCAAGGACGGCGCTCCGGCGCAGACCTGGACCAAAGTCGACTACGCCTGGAAACTGGACTAGGCGCCTCCCTCACCGGCCGGCTCTCACGGAGCTGGCCGCGTCGTTTCATCCCCCTTGTTGTCAATTGCGTTAGCTGGACAGGAAACCCATGGTTTGCCGCAATAAGTAAATAAAATAGTTTACTTATTGCAGGGCCGGGCGTACAGTCTTGCTCATGCACACCAAACTCCTGATCGCCGCCGCCTGCCTGCTGGGCCTGTTTTCCACGATCGGGGCGTCGCTGCCGTATCCCATCCTGCCGCCGCTGTTCGCCTCCGGCGCCGTGAACGGTTTGAACAGTTTCCTGGGCTTGCCGCCCAAGCTGCTGTTTGGCCTGGCGCTGACCATCAATCCGCTGGGCCTGTTGATCGGCAATGCCTTGCTGGGGCCGCTGTCGGACCGCTACGGCCGCCGTCCCGTGCTGCTGATCACCGCGCTCGGCGCGGCCATTGGACACGCCGTCACGGCCTTCGCGCTGCTGCTGGAGTCCTATCCCCTGTTTATCGTCGCGCGCTTCGTCACGGGCCTTCTGGAAGGAAATGGCGCGGTTGCGCGGGCCATGCTGGCCGACAAGCTCGACGGCGACCTGCGCCTGCGCGCGCTGTCCTGGCTGAACGGCGCCTTTTACATGGGCTGGCTGGCCGGGCCGCTGCTGGCCGGGGTGACGCTGGTGTTCGGGCTGACCGTGCCGTTCTGGATCGCGGCGGGCGCGCTGGTGATGACGGCGGCGCTGGTGGCCGTGGCCCTGCCGCGTGAAGCGCCCCGGACCGGCATTTCGTGGTGGCAGGTGGCGCGCACCCAGCACGCCTTCAACCTGCTGCGCCACACCGAGCTGCGCATGCTGTTCATCGTGCAACTGGCCTATACCTGCGGCGTGACCGCGTTTTACGAATACTATCCTCTGTGGCTGGTGGAAGTGCCTGGTTACGGCGCGCAAGGCATTGCCTGGCTGACCGCTGCGCTGTGCGCGGTGATGACGGCCACGTCGCTGGTAGCCGGGCGTCCCAGCAGCGTGGCGCCGCTGCGCAAGGCGGCATGGAATGCCTTTGCCGTGGCCACGGCGGTGGGCCTGGTGGCGGTAGGCAATGTGTGGGTGGGACTGGCCGCCATTGTGCTGTTCGGCATTCCGAATGCGTATTACAACGCCGTGGTGCCGGGCTGGTGCGCGGAGCGTTTCGGCGGCCATGGCCATGGCGCGGTCATGGGTTTGCTGTCGACCACCTTTTGCCTGGCGAACATCCTGATGGCGCTGGCCGGTTCGATGCTGACCCTGATCGACACGCGCCTGATCCTGGCGCTGGGCGCGCTGCTTGCCGCCTGGGCTGGCTGGCGTCTGCAAGGCTGGCGCATCCAGATGGCGGGCCCGAAACTGACTGAAAGTGCGAAATGAAATCATCCGACCAGATCCTGTTCCTGCTGAAAACGCGCGGCCCGAAGACGGCGCAGCAGCTGGCCGAATTGCTGGAGATCACGTCCATGGGCGCGCGCCGCCAGCTGGAAGCGGCGCAGGAAAAAGGCTTGCTTGAATGCGAGGACACGGCCGACAAAGTGGGGCGGCCTTCGCGCCGCTGGCAGCTGACGGCCGCTGGCCACGCGCGTTTTCCGGACCGGCATGCGGACCTGACCTTGCAGCTGATCGGACAGGCGCGCGCGGTGTTTGGCGAAGAGGGGCTGGAGCGCTTGATTTCGTCACGCGAAAAGGCGATTGAAGCGCATTACCGGATGGAAGTGGAAGACCAGCCCGACTTGCCATCGCGGGTGGAAGCGCTGGCGCGCGCGCGCGATGCCGAAGGGTATATGGCCGATACTGAAGTGCGCGCCGATGGCAGCGTGCTGCTGATCGAGAACCATTGCCCGATCTGCGCGGCCGCGCGAGAATGCCAGAATTTCTGCCGTTCGGAGCTGGAGATTTTTCAGCGGGTGATGGGGGAGGGGACCAGCGTGGAACGGGCCGAGCACCTGCTGGCAGGCGCGCGGCGCTGCGTGTATGTTATCAAGCCGGTATAGCGATCAGAGCCAGCCGAAGCCTTTTGCCATCATTGCCGCCAAGCCAAGGGAAACGGAAATAATTGCGCCAAAGAGAATGCGAAAGTCGCTCGAAAAATCTTCGCGCAGCGACCGAACGTCATCCTTCAGCTCTCCGATGTCGCGCTGAATATACTCGACCGACACTTCCAGTTTGGCGATGCGTGCTTCCATGTTGGGATCATAGTCCGCAAGGTCCGCAGGTTCAATGCCAATTGGCGCGCGATGAGAAGGACGAAGTGTCTAGTTGCCGGCGGCGATACGCTCTCGGCGCGCCTGCTGGCGGCGGTCGTAGTTTTCGATCAGCAAGTCCTGCGCGAGCTGGTCGCCGATGCCGCGCAGTTTCAGGAAACGTTGGGCGGCGTCGCTGCCAAAGGCTCGGTTCAGTGCGGCCGCTTCGCTGATCTGCGCGGCGGTGTCCACGTCCTGGCGACGGTCTTGTGCACGGCGTTCGGTATCGTCCATGATGATCTCCTTCTTGCTTAAGCGCAGTTATAGCACGTCGCGGAAATACACGCTCAAATGTAGAGAATCGCGGTCGCCTGTATGCGAAGACGATGTGTCAGTCGGAGTGCGCGATGTACAAGCCACCTTTGCCATCGGGCAGCCATGCTTCGGCCAGGTCGGAGCTGACATCGAAAAATCCTACCGCATGTTTTCCAGCAAGGCGAAACACGGTTTCGTGGGCTTCATCAATCTTGTCCCATTCAAACGTCAGGTAGATCAGCGACGCGCCGATGGTGTAGTCGGTGCCCGGACCTTCGTCTTCCTGCTGCGCGGGAAAAGTTTGCACGATTTCTTCGTAGAAGGCGCGCAGGGCGGGCGTGGAGACGGCGGCATCGTCATAGTCGTGGCCTTCTTCCCATTCGGCCTGCTGGTCGTACCAGTCAAGGAAAGGGCCGCGCTTTTTGGAGGGCACGGCGGCGGGGTCGAACACCATCAGGTCGTAGCTCATGCTTCGCATTCAAAAGTAGTTTGTGCCGCAATTCTACGCGCTTGCCAGCCAGCCGCGGAAGCTGGCCTCGGCGGTCGGCCTGGTCGATGCTGGCGGCTTGCTCCAGGACGTAGGCCGGCACCCAGTCCGGAAACGCGATGAGCTGGTTTCAGGCCACTACAGGGCGCCAAACACTTTGCCGAGGATCTTGCTGCCGGTGCCGATGGGGTCGCGCCGGATGGCGCTTTCTTCTTCGGCGATCATGGTGAACAAGCCGTCGACCGCGCGCTGGGTGACGTAGGATTCGACCGTTGCCTGGCTTGGGTCCACGGCAGTAAATGCCGACACCTTGCCCATCGCGCTGTTGTACTTTGCGGACAGCCTGGAGCGGTCGGTGACCTTCTTCACCATCGGCAAGAATTGGACCGTCAGCGAGGCGGACGTTTTTTCGCGAAAGAAGTTGGTGACGGATCCGTCGCCGCCGGAAAGGATGTTCTTGGCATCGGCGACCGTGAGCGATTTCACGGCGTTGATCAGCAGTGGCTTTGCCATTGGCACGGCCGCTTCGGCTGCGTGGTTCATCGAGACGACCAGCTCGTCGAGCTGCTGCGCCTTGCCTGCCATGGCCAGCAAGGGGCGGGCTTTTTCGATGGCTTTGGGGAGCTGGATCTTGACCTTGTCGTTGTGCAGGAAACCGTTCTCGGCGCCCAGTTTGGCGACGGCGGCGACAGCGCCTTTTTCAAGGGCTGTCTTCAGGCCGCTGGTCGCATCCTTGTTGCTCAGGTCGGCGAGCGACAGCGCCGCTGCGCTGCCCGTCGCCACACAAAGCATCAGGGGTAAGACATGGTGCGGGGAGAATGCGCGCATGGTTGGCTCCAAAAAAGATGCCCCCAATTTTACGCGCTAAACCCGCTTAGAACTTGTAGCGAATACCGGCCGACGCCATGGTTGCCTTGAGCGTGACGCCCTGGTATTCGACCAGCGTGCCGTAGCTTTCATATTCCACCACCATGGCAAACTGCTTGGTGATGTTGAACACCGCACCGACGCCAACCAGCAGCGACGACTTGCTGCCGTGGGCGACGCGCACGTCGTTGTGATTGCGCAGGGTAGGGTTGGTCGATGCCAGGCCCAGCTTGCCGTTGACTGCAAACTTGTCGCCCAGTGGCTGCGTAATGACCACGGCCGCGGTCAGCGCTTTTGGCTGCGCGCCGAGGGAGTTGGTGCCGCTGCCTGCGGTGACCTTGCCCATGTCGGTATAGCCGAGTTCCAGCGCGAAGCGGTTATCGAAAGGGAAGCCGCCGTAGAATTTGGTGATGGTGGCGTTATCCTTGGCCGAGCCGGCGCCAGGAACGGACAACTTCTGGTCCACGCGACCGGCGCTCACGCCGATGTAGGAAGAGGCTTCGTCAGCGGCGTGAACGGCAGGGGTGAAAGCCGCTGCGGCCAGCAGGCCGATCAAGATAATTTTGTTCATGAGATTCCAGGTTGTAGATAGGAAAAACTGTTAATTTGCGGTCAACATTATACCCTGTGACTTGTTCTGTATGGACAATTTGGTCGTGTGATACAGTGATTATCTTTCTCACAAGCAGCAATGCAAAGACTTCATGACAGAAATGGCGCTTTGGATACTCGGTGGGATCGCAGCATTGATCACCTATGTTGTGCTGCAGATCGTGGGGGAGGTAGTGGTAGGGACGATTCTTTACGCCATCTACTGGCCCTTCAAGCCCTTTTTCGACTGGCTGATATTTGATCGGCGGTTCTGGCGGGAGGGGACTTTCTGGAGGGATTTGCATCCCGTAGCGAGGGTGTTCCTGGCAATCTTGGGCTTCGTGGCAGCGATGGGTTTGTTTTTCGGGTTCTTTCAATACCTGGAGTTCAGGACGTGACAGAAACAGTGCTTTGGATGCTAGTGTAGTGCGTCACAAATAACAAGACTTATAATATATTCGCGTGTATCCT
>JAZKBE010000072.1:0-1626 GCA_040388805.1 Pseudomonadota bacterium | reverse complement strand
CTTTCCTCGTCTGAAATTACTTGAAATACCTTGCAAAAGGGAGGCGTCCATATAGATTCCCATGCCCGTCGCAGTGAGCTATCCAGGTGTCTATGTCCAGGAAACGTCCGGTGGCGTGCGCGGCATTCCGGGCGTCGCCACGTCGATCACGGCACTGCTGGGACGGGCGCTGCGCGGTCCTGTCGATGAACCTGTCGCCATTGCCGGCTTCGCCGAATTCGAACGGATTTTCGGCGGCCTGTGGGTAGGCAGCGCGCTCGGTTTCGCCGTCCGCGATTTTTTCATGAATGGCGGGACCCGGGCCATCATCGTGCGCATGTACCAGGCGCCCGCCGATGGCAGCCGCAGCCACGCCGTCATCGACGTCGGGTCGCTACGGCTGCAGGCGCGCGATCCCGGCCTGTGGGGCAATGCGCTCCAGGTGCAGGTCGACCATGACGTGGCGGGGCCCGATGCCTTCAACCTGACGGTGCGCGATAGCGCCACGCACCAGCTGGAAGTGTTCCGCGGCGTGTCGGTGCTGCCCGGCCATCCGCGCCAGGTCGACCGGGTGCTGCTGAACGAATCGCGCCTGCTGGTCGTCGCCGGCGCGCTGCCCGAATCCAGGCCGGCCGCCACCGCATGCCTTGTGCCCGACAGCGGCATGGCGCTGGCAGAGGGCCTGCTGACGGGCGAGAGCTTCATCGGCCCTGTCAGCGTGGCCGAGAAGCGCGGCCTGCATGCGCTCGACCAGGCCGACCTGTTCAACATCCTGTGCATTCCACCGTACCTCGCCAGGGGCGACGATTTGCTGGCCGGCGACGTGGACCGGGAAGTGGTGGCCGCGGCGGCGCACTATTGCGAATGCCGGCGCGCGATGCTGCTGGTCGATGCGCCGTCCGCCTGGCATGACCCGCAGGCTGCGGCGGCGGGCATTGCGGCGGTCGGCACGGCCAGCCGCAATGCCGCGCTGTTCTTTCCGCGCCTGCTGGAGGCCGTCGCCGAACGCAGCGGCCAGGTCAGCGCGCTGGCCCCCTGCGGCGCCATCGCGGGCATCCTGGCGCGCACGGATGCCAACCGCGGCGTATGGGAGGCGCCGGCCGGCATCGATACCGCGCTCAATGGCGTGGAAGGCCTGAGCGTGGCCATCAGCGACGCCGCCAACGGCTTGCTCAATCCACTGGGGATCAACTGCCTGCGCGCCATGAGTTCGGCCGGGCGCATCGTGTGGGGCGCCCGCACGCTGCAGGGCGACGACAGGCTGGGCTCGGAATGGAAGTACATCCCCGTGCGGCGCACGGCGCTGTTCATCGAGGAGAGCGTGTACCGGGGTACCCAGTGGGCGGTGTTCGAACCGAACGACGAACCGCTGTGGGCGCAGGTCCGGCTGCATGTGGGGGCCTTCCTGCACAATATGTTCAGGCAGGGCGCTTTCCAGGGCATGACGCCCTCGGAAGCCTACTTCGTCAAGTGCGACCGCGAGACCACGACCCGCGAAGACAGCAATCGCGGGATCGTGAATATCATGGTCGGTTTCGCGCCGCTCAAGCCGGCCGAATTCGTCGTCATCACGATCCAGCGCATCGCAGGTGCCTAGTGTAGTGCGTCATACAGATTGAAGCTTATTAAGCTTGGCACGAGCGCGCG
>JAZKBE010000071.1:0-1838 GCA_040388805.1 Pseudomonadota bacterium | reverse complement strand
CAGGCGGCACGGTGAGCTACACGGTGACGCTGGTCAACCTGGGCCCGAGCACGGCGCAGAACGTGACCTTGACGGACATCCTGAGCGCAGGGCTGACGATAGGCACGGCCACGAGTAACAACGGCGCGGTGACGATCATCGGCACGAGCACCAGTGTGATCACGACGGCCAGCCTGGCGCTGGGCCAGACGCTGACGCTGATCGTCAACGCGACGGTCAGCAGCTCGGCCAGCGGCAGCGTGACGAACACGGCGGTGGGCACGAGCACGACGCCGGACGCCACGCCAGTCAACACGGTGACGGTGGTGACGCCGGTGGGCAGCCAGGCCGACCTGACTTTGACCAAGGTGGCCTCGAGCTCGGCAGTGACGGCAGGCGGCACGGTGAGCTACACGGTGACGCTGGTCAACCTGGGCCCGAGCACGGCGCAGAACGTGACCTTGACGGACATCCTGAGCGCAGGGCTGACGATAGGCACGGCCACGAGTAACAACGGCGCGGTGACGATCATCGGCACGAGCACCAGTGTGATCACGACGGCCAGCCTGGCGCTGGGCCAGACGCTGACGCTGATCGTCAACGCGACGGTCAGCAGCTCGGCCAGCGGCAGCGTGACGAACACGGCGGTGGGCACGAGCACGACGCCGGACGCCACGCCAGTCAACACGGTGACGGTGGTGACGCCGGTGGGGAATTTGCCAGCTGACATGAGCACGAGCTTTGCCAACTTCCCTGCGAGCGCACCAACCGGCACGACCGTCAGCGGCACGGTGAACTTCGTGAACACCAATACGACCGGTACGGCCACCACGGCGGTGTTCACATTGACCCTCAAGCCAGGCCTTGGTGTGGCCAACGTGACAGTGACGAGCGTACTGCTTGGTAATGGGGTGTACAACAACGCCACCGGTGTGGTGACGTTCACGCCGCCGACGGTTGTAAACGTCACGCCGAGCGGCACGGTGAGCGCCTCGATCAGCTTCCTGCAGACCAGCACGGGCGTGACAGGCACAGGCACCTCGAACGCAACCAACGACACAAATCCGGCAAATAACACCAGAACCTTCAGTGTCCCTGCTATCAGTGCAGATGTTGGCACGACCCTGTCCATGCCGGCCAGCGCCACACCAGGCGGTACTGTTACGGGTACGGTGACTTTCTTCAACCTCGGACCGTCAACCGCGAACAATGTGACGCGTACGGTAGCCCTGAATGGCGGAACCCTGACTGCGGTCACCGGTGGAACGGTGGCTTCGGGTAGCGTTACTGCAACGTTTGCGGCCGTAACCCTGCCGGCTGGAAGCAGTGCCAGCTTTACCCTGACCTTGTCGCCCTCATTGCTTGTGCCTCCAGGCACAGGTACCGTGGCCGGAACAAATACGGTCACCATCACCGTGACAAACGTTGGATCCCTTGTCAGCGGTGCCTCGGTAACGGTCAATATCCCGCCAGGTTTAGGTAGCCCGGGTGGGTCTACGGTTAACTTTGTTATCAGCACGCCGTTGCCGGTGGGTCAGTCCATTGTCTTCACGACAACCTATGTGCTGAGTGCTGCACAGACAGCCTCCCAGACTTTCACTGCGCGCGTTACCGCCTTTGGTGGAGCGGACATAAACCCGGCGAATGACGTGTCAAGTGTGGTTGCGGGTATTGGCGCGAACGTCTCGGGCATCGCATGGATAGACAGCATTCGGGACGGCTCAAACTTCCGGACCTATCAGGTCGGTGAGACCCTCCTTCCCAATGTGCTGGTGAAACTTACCAACTCTTCGTCAGTGGTTGTTGGAACAGCCTTTACGAACAATCTGGGTCAGTACAAGATCATTGGCGTTCAGCCC
>JAZKBE010000070.1:0-14221 GCA_040388805.1 Pseudomonadota bacterium | reverse complement strand
TGACCGGCAGGTAGATGCGGCCCTTGCGCGCATCTTCGCCGACGTCGCGGATGATGTTGGTGAGCTGGAAGGCCAGGCCCAGCTTTTCGGCGTAGGCCAGGGTCTTGGGATCGGTAAATCCGAAGATGCTGGCCGACAGGATGCCGACCACGCTGGCCACGTGCCAGCAATAGCGCTGCATGGCCGGATAGTCGAGGTAGCGGGTCTGGTCGAGGTCCATCTCCATGCCGTCGATGATGGCCTGCATATGCGCTTCCTGCAGCTGGTAGCTGGCCAGGTGGGGCGCGAGCGCCTGCATCACCGGGTGCGAGGGCTTGCCCGCATACATGGTCGACACTTCATTGCGCCACCACGCCAGCTTGATGCGCGCGATCGACTGGTCGGTACACTCGTCGACGGTATCGTCCACTTCGCGGCAAAAGGCATACAGCGCCGTGATCGCGCGGCGCCGTTCGGGCGGCAGGAACAGGAAGCTGTAGTAAAAGCTGGAGCCGCTCTGGACGGTCTTTTGTTGGCAATATTCGTCAGGGGACATGGTCAAAAGTGCAATGGTTTGCGAAGCGAAGCCGCTATTCTATAGCCGAAGTCCGGCGCGCATGCGAATCGATCGCCAGATGATGAGCAGCCAGTCGCGCGCGCCCAGCTGCGGGCGGCGCCGGAACACGTCGTAATCGGCCTGTTCGATCGCTTCCAGGATGCGCAGGCCGCCTTGCACCACCATGCGCAATTCCCAGCCGATGCGGCCCGGCAGGCGCAGGGCCAGCGGGGCGCCGTCGAGCATGAGCATGCGCGCGCGGCCCACCTGGAAGCGCATCAGGGCACGGAAATGGACGTCGGCTTCGGACTTGTCGAGCTGCGCCGGCGTCACCCGGTAGCGCTGCAAATCGTCCATCGGCATGTAGATGCGGTCCTTCTCGCGGTCGATCGCCACATCTTGCAAGAAATTTATCAATTGTAAGGACGAGCAGATCGCGTTCGATGCGCGGATATTGTCCTCGCCGGCGGCGCCATACAGGGTCAGCATCAGCAAGCCGACCGGGTTGGCCGAGCGCGCGCAATAGTCCAGCAGCGAGTCGAAACTGGCGTAGCGCGAGGTGCCCACGTCCTGCTTGAAGGCCGACAGCAGGTCGCGAAATGGCTGCAGGGGCAGCTTGTACTGGTCGATCACGCCGGCCAGGCGGGCAAACATCGGGGCGTCCTGGGCTTCGCCGCGCGCGATGGCGTCGAGCGCCGCTTCATAGGCGGCCAGGGCCGCCAGGCGCTGGGCGGGCAGGGCGTCGCCCTCGTCGGCCAGGTCGTCGGCACTGCGGGCAAATGCGTAGATCGCCTCGACCGCGGGCACCAGGCGGCGCGGCAGCAGGACCGAGGCAACGGGGAAGTTTTCGTAGTGATCAACGGGCATGGAAATTAAATGACGCGAAAGTCATTTGCATTTAAAGATTGCAGGATTATAATTACTAACTAGAAAGTCAGTTAGCTGCGCCGCTGAAGCCGGTAGTAGCATCGTGACATCTTTAGAGTCCAAAGTGCAAAGTCCACCGCATAGTAAAGGAAAACATCGTGTTCGCCCTGAAAAACCTTCCGCACCCTGTGTCAGCGCTTGGCGCCTGTGCGCTGGCCGTGTTCCTGACTGCATGTTCCAAACCCGTCGACAAGGCGGAAGATATCCGCCCGGTACGGGCCATGGTGCTCGCCGCGAGCAGCATCGGCATCGATTCCGAATTTCCCGGCGAAGTGCGGGCCCGCGTCGAATCGCGCCTGGCCTTTCGCGTGCCGGGCAAGATCATTGCCCGCAAGGTTGATCCGGGCACCGTCGTCAAGCGCGGCCAGGTGCTGATGGAACTCGATCCCCAGGACTTGCGCCTCTCGCAAGCCCAGGCCAAGGCCGGGCTGCGCGCCGCGGAAACCACGCGCGACCTGGCCAAAGCCGAGCTCAAGCGCTACCAGGAATTGCGCGTCAAGAACTTCGTCAGCCAGGCCGTGCTCGACGCCAAGCTGTCCGCCTTCAATGCCTCCCAGGCCAGCGTGGACGCTTCCCAGGCGGCCTATTTCGGCCAGTCGAACCAGGCCGGCTACGCCACCCTGGTGTCCGATATCGACGGCGTGGTGACGGCGGTGGACGTGGAAGTCGGTTCGGTCGTCGCGCCCGGCACCCCCGTGGTGCGGGTGGCCAAGACGGCGGACAAGGAAATCGTCATCGGCTTGCCGGAAGACAAGGTCGATACCTTGCGCAAGGTCCAGGACGTCACCGTGCGCCTGTGGGCCAAACCCGACGTGGTCATTCCGGGCAAGATCCGGGAAGTGTCGCCGGTGGCCGACGCCGCCACCCGCACCTATGCGGTCAAGGTGTCGATTCCGGACAGCGCCGTCGACGTCAAGCTGGGCCAGACCGCGCTGGTGCAGTTTTCCACCACCACGGCTGTGCCGCTGATCAAGGTGCCGCTGACGGCGCTGTTCCATGAGAAGGCCACCACCTCGGTGTGGATCGTCGAACACGGCGCCGTCAAGCTGGTCGCCGTGCAGGTGGGCGGCACTTCCGGCAACGACGTGGTGCTGGTGGGCGGCGTCAAGCCCGGCCAGACCGTCGTCACGGCAGGCGTGAACCTGCTCAAGCCGGGTCAAAAGGTCAAGATCATGCCGACGGAAAGGTCGGCCAGTGATACCAGCCCCGTCGTGGCGGCTGCCGCCAGCGAGGCTGCCAAATGAAGGGATTCAATCTTTCACGCTGGGCCCTCGAACACATCCCCCTGACCCGCTACCTGATGGCTGCGCTGCTGCTTGGCGGCATCATCAGCTACAACGGCCTGGGCCAGGATGAAGATCCGCCGTTCACCTTCCGCGTGATGGTGGTGCGCGCCATCTGGCCGGGCGCCACCGCCGTGCAGATGGCCGAGCAGGTGACCGACAAGCTGGAGAAAAAGCTGCAGGAAACGCCCTATATCGACATGATCAAGAGCTATTCCAAGCCGGGCGAAACCCTGATCATGCTGCAGCTGCGCGAATCGACGCCGCCGCGTGAAACGGCCGCTTCCTGGTACCAGGTGCGCAAGAAGATCGGCGACATCCGGCCGACCCTGCCGGCCGGCGTGATCGGCCCCTTCTTCAACGACGAATTCGGCGACACCTTCGGCTCCATCTTCGCCATTTCGGGCGACGGCTTCACCTATGCCGAAATGAAGGAATACGCCGACTTCGTGCGCCAGCAACTGCTGCAAGTGGCCCTGGTATCGAAGGTGGAACAATTCGGGGTCCAGGACGAGAAGATCAATATCGAGTTCTCGCACAAGAAATTCGCCCAGCTGGGCGTGCCCTTCGAAGTCATCGCCAACCAGATCGCCACCCAGAACGTGGTGGAAGCGACCGGCGTCATCGTCACGCCGACCGACAACCTGCAGGTGCGCGTCACCGGCGCGCTGAATACGGTCAAGGACCTGGAAAACCTGGAGCTGCGCGCCAACGGCACCACCTTCCGCCTGGGCGACTTTGCCACCATCAAGCGCGAATACCAGGACCCGCCGCGCGAAAAGATGCGCTTTAACGGCAAGGAAGTCATCGGCCTGGGCGTGTCGATGGAAAAGGGCGGCAATATCATCGCCATGGGCAAGGGGCTCGACGCGACCGTGGCCAATATCAAGGCCAAGCTGCCGGTGGGGATCGAACTGCAGCGCGTGGCCGACCAGCCGCGCGCCGTGACCGCGTCGGTGGGCGAATTCATCCGCGTGCTGATCGAAGCGGTCGTGATCGTGCTGGTGGTCAGCTTCCTGGCGCTGGGCCTGCATACCAAGCCGCTGCGGCTCGACGCCCGCCCCGGCCTGGTGGTGGCGCTGACCATACCCCTGGTGCTGGCCATTACCTTCCTGTTCATGAGCATCTTCAGCATCGACCTGCACAAGATCTCGCTGGGGGCGCTGATCATCGCGCTCGGCCTGCTGGTGGACGACGCCATCATCGCCGTCGAAATGATGGTGCGCAAGATGGAAGAAGGCATGTCGCGCTTCGACGCCGCCACCTTCGCCTACACCTCGACCGCGATGCCGATGCTGACCGGGACCCTGATCACCGCGGCCGGCTTCCTGCCGATCGGCCTGGCGGCATCGGCGGCCGGCGAATACACCTTCTCGATGTTCTCGGTCAATGCCATTGCCCTGATCGTGTCCTGGGTGGTGGCGGTGGTGTTCACGCCGTATATCGGCTTCCTGATCCTGAAGGTCAAGCCGCACGCGGCGGGCGAGGGCGGCGAGCACGACATGTTCAACACCCCGGGCTTCCGGAAATTCCGCGGCATCGTCACCTGGTGCGTGGAATGGCGCAAGACCACCATCGCGCTCAGCCTGGCCGTGTTCGGACTGGGCGTGTACGGCTTCAACTTCATCGAGAAGCAATTCTTTCCCGATTCGAGCCGGCCGGAACTGATGGTGGAACTGTGGATGCCGGAAGGCACCACGTTCAGCGCCATCGAAGCGCAAGCCAAGAAATTCGAAGCCGTGATGGGCAAGCAGCCCAATGTGGAAAGCATCACCAGCTACGTCGGCACCGGCAGCCCGCGCTTCTACCTGCCGCTGGACCAGATCTTTCCGCAATCGAATGTGTCCCAGATCGTGGTGCTGGCCAAGGACCTGAAGAGCCGCGAAGCGCTGCGCCTAAAGATCATCGACACCTTCCGCAACGACTTCCCGGAAGTGCGCGGCCGCGTCAAGCTGCTGCCGAACGGGCCGCCGGTGCCGTATCCGGTGCAATTCCTGGTCTCCGGGCCGGAAATTGCGACCGTGCGCGAAATTGCCGACAAGACCAAGGAGATCATGCGCGCCAACCCGAACACCGTGGGCGTGAACGACAACTGGAATGAATCGGTGAAAGTGTTGCGGCTGGACCTGGACCAGGACAAGCTGCGGGCGCTGGGCGTGACCTCGCAAACGGTGATGCGCGCGGCCAACACCATCCTGTCGGGCAGCACCATCGGCCAGTTCCGCGAGGACAACAAGCTGATCGACATCGTGGTGCGCCAGCCGCTGGAAGAGCGGGCCACGATCTCGATCCTGAACGACACCAACATCCCGACCGCATCGGGCAAATCGGTGACGATCTCGCAAATCGCGCGCGCCCATTTCGTGTGGGAACCGGGCGTGGTCTGGCGCGAAGCGCGCGAATGGGCCATTACGGCGCAATGCGACGTGGTCGACGGCATCCAGGGGCCGACCGTGTCGGGCCAGATCAGCGCCAAGCTCAAGGACTTGCGCGCCTCGCTGCCGGCCGGCTACGCGATCGTGCTGGAAGGCGCGGAAGCCGACAGCAAGGCGGCGGAAGCCTCGATCGCCGCCAATGTGCCGCTGGTGCTGTTCATCGTGTTCACGCTGCTGATGCTGCAACTGCACAGCTTCT
Organism: Pseudomonadota bacterium; assembly: GCA_040388805.1. Classification (GTDB taxonomy): domain Bacteria; phylum Pseudomonadota; class Gammaproteobacteria; order Burkholderiales; family Burkholderiaceae_D; genus Telluria_A. Next base: position 8,842 of record JAZKBE010000070.1, on the reverse strand, counting down.
CGCGCGCGCTGCTGGTGTTCATGACCGGCCCGCTGGGCGTGGCTGGCGCCGCGATGGCGCTGCTGCTGCTGGACCGTCCGTTCGGCTTCGTGGCCAACCTGGGCGTGATCGCCCTGTTCGGCATGATCATCCGCAATTCCGTGATCCTGATCGACCAGATCGAGCACGACATCGCCAACGGCACCGAGCCCTGGCACGCCGTGATCGAAGCGGCGGTGCGCCGTTGCCGGCCCATCATCCTGACGGCGGCCGCGGCCGCGCTGGCGATGATCCCGCTGACGCGCTCCGTCTTCTGGGGGCCGATGGCGGTCGCCATCATGGGCGGCCTGGTGGTGGCCACCGCGCTGACGCTGCTGTTCCTGCCCGCGCTCTACGCCACCTGCTTCCGCGTCAAGAAGCCGGCAAATCCCGCCACCAAATAGTCCTTGCCAAACCGGGGTCAGGCGACGTGGGCGCGGATGGCGTGGGCGTGTTTTTCCCAGATCCGGCTTTTCCAGCGCGCGTACATGGCCAGGCCGCGCACCCATTCGTCGGCAGTGAAGGCGATCCAGACGCCGACCAGGCCCCAGCCCAGGTGCAATCCCAGCAGCCAGGCCAGGGGCACCGCCACACCCCACATCGAACACATGCCCATCAGCACCGGGAAGCGCGCGTCGCCCGTCGCGCGCAGGGCGTTGATGACGACCAGGTTGAAGGTGCGGCCCGGTTCGAGCAACAGGCTCATACGCAGCAGCAGGGCGCCGCCGGCAATGATCGCGGCGTCTTTCGTGAACATCCCTATCAGCCAGGGCGCGAGCGCCACCACCGTCACCGTCACGGCGATCGTCATGCCCAGCCCGACCCGCAGGCTGCGCAGCAGTTGGCGGTAGGCGTCGTCGAGGTCGCCGGCGCCCACCATGTGCCCGATCATGATTTCCGTGCCGATGCCGATCGAGATGCCCAGCATCATCATGATCATCGATAGCTGCATCGCGTACGAGAAGGTGGCCAGCTCGGTCTGCCCCATCTGCCCCACGAAGTAGATGATCACCAGGAAGCTCGACTGCCAGCACAGGTTTTCTCCCGCCGCGGGCAGGCCGATCTTCAGGATGCGGGCGAGGGCGTCGCGCGAGCAGGCGAGCACCCAGCGCAGCCGCACCGTCAGCTGCAGCCGGCGCCGCAGCACCCAGGCCAGCGCCACGCAGGCCGCCAGGCGGCTGATCACCGTGGACAGGGCGGCGCCCACCACGCCCATCGCCGGCAGGCCGAACATGCCGAAGATGAGCACCACGTTCAGGGCCAGGTTCAGCACGTTCATGCCGAGCGCAATGGCCATCGCTTCGCGCGTGTGCCCGTGCGCGCGCAGCACCGAGCCGAAGGCGATGTTGAGCGATTCGAGGAACAGGGTGCCGCCCATCAGGGCCAGGAAGGGTTGCGCATACGGCATCAGCGCCGGCGGCAGCTGGAACAGGCGCAGCATGTCGCCCGAAAAGCCCCAGATCAGCAGGCTGACCGCCACCCCCAGCCAGAAATTGACGCCCACCGCCGTGCGCGCCACCCGCTCGGCCCCGGCCGCGTCGCCGGCGCCCAGGTGATGCGTGAGCACCACGGCGCTGCCGATGCCGACAAAGGAAAACAGGATGATGAAAAAACCGACGATCTGGTTCGCCACCGCCAGCCCGGCCACGGCGGCGTCGCCCAGGTGGCTGACCATGAAGGTGTCGACGATGCCGGGCAGGATATGCGACAGCTGTTCGATGAAGATCGGCCAGGTGATGGCGAACAAACCGGCCTGGCGCAGTTTGCGGGATTTTTCGGTGGGCATGAGAGGGTGATATGCTGAATGACTGAAAACGTTTTCACATTATACCGCCCCAGAGCACGTTTTAAAAAACTGCCCTATGTGATCAGAAAATCCAGTAAAATACCGGGTTGAAGTTGTAGCCCCTAACAAAGGCAGTGCAGGGCGGCCGGTTTCATCGTCGGGCGCCCTTTGTGTTTTCAGACGGTAAGAGGCATTCAGCATAACTGGGTGCGATCCCGCGAGGATGGCGAAATTGGTAGACGCACCAGGTTTAGGTCCTGACGCCAGCAATGGTGTGGGGGTTCGAGTCCCCCTCCTCGCACCACGAGTTTAATTCATATTTTTTTGGACGATTTTTACAATGGCAACTGCAGTCGAAACCCTGGGTAAACTCGAACGTCGCTTGACGATCTCTTTTCCGCTGACTGACGTCCGTACGGAAGTCGAGAAGCGCCTGAAGCAACAAGCCAAGACGGCCAAGGCGCCGGGCTTCCGTCCAGGCAAAGTGCCGATGAAGATGGTCGCGGCCCAGTACGGCTACCAGATCGAATCGGACGTGCTGAACGACAAAGTTGGCCGCGCTTTCAATGAAGCCGCCAACGAGAACCAGCTGCGCGTTGCCGGCTTCCCGAAAATCGAACCAAAAGAAGAAAGCCCGGAAGGCCAGCTGTCCTTCGACGCGACCTTCGAAGTCTATCCGGAAGTCGTCATCGGCGACCTGGCGGCTGTCGAAGTTGAAACCGTCAAGGCCGACGTGTCCGACGCCGAAATCGAAAAAACCATCGACATCCTGCGCAAGCAGCGCGTCCATTACCACACCAAGGGCGAAGCCGGCGCGCATGGCGACGGCGGCGAGCCGGTCGCTGCCAGCGGCGACCGCGTCACCGTCGACTTCGTCGGCGTGCTCGACGGCGTCGAATTCCCGGGCGGCAAAGCGGACGACTACGCTTTCGTGCTCGGCGAAGGCCGCATGCTGCCGGAATTCGAAGCAGCCACCATCGGCCTGAAAGTGGGCGAGAGCAAGACCTTCCCGCTGTCCTTCCCCGAGGACTACCATGGCAAGGACGTGGCCGGCAAAACCGCCGAATTCACGATCACCCTGAAACAGCTGGAATGGGCGCATCTGCCGGAAGTGGACGCCGATTTCGCGCGTTCGCTGGGCATGGAAGATGGCGACCTGGAAAAAATGCGCGCCGACATCAAGGTCAACCTCGAGCGCGAAGTCGCCGGCCGCGTGAAAGCACGCAACAAGGAAGCCGTGATGGATGCCCTGGTCAAGGTCACCGACATGGAAGTGCCGAAGGTCATGATCGCCCAGGATTCCGAGCGCCTGGCCGAAATGACCCGCGCCGACATGGCCCAGCGCGGCATGGATGTGAAAAACATGCCATTCCCACAAGAACTGTTCGCGACCAAGGCAGAACGCCGCGTCCGCCTCGGCCTGATCCTGTCGCAGTTGGTTGGCGACAACAAACTGCAGGCAACTGCCGAACAGGTCAAAGCCCAGATCGAAGACTTCGCGCAAAGTTACGAAGACCCGCGCGAAGTGCTCAAGTACTACTACAGCGATCGTCGCCGCCTGTCGGAAGTCGAAGCCCTTGTATTGGAAGAAAACGTCGTCAACTATGTGCTCAGCAAAGCGAAAGTCACCACCAAAGACGTGGCCTTCGACGAACTGATGGGTAGTAACGCACAAGCTTAAATCCCTTTTAAGCTCCACATAAAGGAATGACAGGTATGAACCGAAATCCGGCATTGGATACGCAAGCACTCGGCCTGGTGCCGATGGTCGTGGAACAGAGCGGCCGCGGCGAACGCGCCTATGACATTTACTCGCGCCTGCTCAAGGAGCGCGTCATTTTCATGGTCGGTCCTGTCAACGACCAGATGGCCAACCTGATCGTGGCCCAGCTGTTGTTCCTCGAGAGCGAAAATCCCGACAAGGACATTTCGCTCTACATCAACTCGCCTGGCGGATCGGTCTCGGCCGGCCTGGCGATCTTCGATACGATGAACTTCATCAAGCCCGACGTCTCGACCCTGTGTACCGGCATCGCCGCGTCCATGGGCGCTTTCCTGCTGGCCGCCGGCGCCAAGGGCAAGCGTTTCTCGCTGCCGAACTCGCGCGTGATGATTCACCAGCCGTCCGGTGGATCGCAGGGCATGGCGTCCGACATCGAGATCCAGGCCAAGGAAATCCTGTACCTGCGTCACCGCCTGAACTCGATCATGGCCGACAAGACCGGCCAGACGGTCGAGCAGATCGCCAAGGATACCGACCGCGACCGTTTCATGTCCGCCGACGAAGCCGTGGAATATGGTCTGATTGACAAAGTACTCACCAGCCGCGCTTGATGCAACCACGTAAGTGTTGCTGAAAAAACGCCCGGGCGCGACAACGTTCGGGCGTTTGTTTTTTATTTCGGGTAGCATGGCATTGCACGACCTTGTTGCGCGCTCGTACTAGCTTACATTTATAGCAATCCAAAAGAAACCTGCCCATGTCTGACAAAAAATCCTCCAGCGGCGAAAAACTCCTTTACTGCTCGTTCTGCGGCAAGAGCCAGCACGAAGTAAAGAAACTCATCGCAGGACCGTCCGTGTTCATCTGCGACGAATGCATCGACCTGTGTAACGACATCATCCGCGATGAAACGTCGAACGTGGAGTCGGTCGCCGGCGCCAAGTCCGACCTGCCGACGCCGCACGAAATTTCCGAACTGCTCGACCAGTACGTGATTGGCCAGCAGACGGCCAAGCGCATCCTGTCGGTGGCGGTGTACAACCATTACAAGCGCTTGAAGCACCTGGGCAAGAAAGACGATGTCGAGCTGGCCAAGAGCAACATCCTGCTGGTCGGCCCTACCGGCTCCGGCAAGACCCTGCTGGCCCAGACCCTGGCGCGCATGCTCAACGTGCCCTTCGTCATCGCCGACGCCACCACGCTGACCGAAGCGGGCTATGTGGGCGAAGACGTCGAGAACATCATCCAGAAGCTGCTGCAAAGCTGCAATTACGAAGTCGACAAGGCCCAGCGCGGCATCGTCTACATCGATGAGATCGACAAGATTTCGCGTAAATCGGACAATCCGTCGATTACCCGCGACGTGTCCGGCGAAGGCGTGCAGCAAGCGCTGTTGAAGCTGATCGAAGGCACCATGGCCTCGGTGCCGCCCCAGGGCGGGCGCAAGCACCCGAACCAGGACTTCGTCCAGATCGACACGACCAACATCATGTTCATCTGCGGCGGCGCTTTCGACGGCTTGGTCAAGATCATCCAGAACCGTTCGGAAAAGAGCGGCATCGGCTTCTCGGCCAGCGTGAAGAGCCAGACCCAGCGCAACAACAGCGACGTGCTGCTCGAAGCCGAGCCGGAAGACTTGATCAAGTTCGGCCTGATTCCCGAACTGGTGGGCCGCCTGCCGGTGGTCGCCACGCTGTCCGAACTGACCGAAGAAGCGCTGATCCAGATCCTGCTCGAACCGAAGAATGCGCTGATCAAGCAATATTCGAAATTGCTGGAAATGGAAGGCGCGGAACTGGAAATCCGTCCCGCCGCTTTGCATGCCATTGCACGAAAAGCATTGGCCCGTAAAACCGGTGCGCGCGGACTGCGTTCCATTCTCGAGCACGCCTTATTGGACGTGATGTACGATTTGCCAAACCAGCAAAACGTCATCAAGGTCGTCATCGATGAAAATTCGATCACGAATGGCGCCAAACCTTTGCTGATTTACAGCGAAAGTGCCAAAGCGTCAGGTGAAAATTGAGATTGTGCCCCGCGCACGCAACAAAAAGGGTTTGATTCCTTAATTCTTGGCGGTACAATTTACCTCAATAAAAGAATCAGGCTTCAATCGAAAAGCCACTCGTAGCAGCCGCTGCGAAGTGGCTTTTTTATTTGATGTTCCGATATTCATTTAGATTATGTCCGGTTTTTATTCGATTCAAGTTATTCTCAGTTTTAAGATACTTGTAGAAAATATTTATTTTCCCGGTCTTGTGTTTTGGCATCTCGAGCCAACATCATAAACACGCTTTCTATAAGGTATGCCATGACAACTTCCAAATTAACCGAGCAAACGACGCTGCCCTTACTGCCGTTGCGCGACGTGGTCGTCTTCCCGCATATGGTGATACCGCTGTTCGTCGGCCGTCCAAAGTCCATCAAGGCTTTGGAAGCGGCGATGGAGCAGGGCAAGAGCATCATGCTGGCCGCCCAAAAGGCCGCCGCAAAGGACGAGCCGTCCGCGTCCGACATCTACGAGATCGGTTGCGTGGCGAATATCCTGCAAATGCTCAAGCTGCCTGACGGTACCGTCAAGGTCCTGGTTGAAGGTGCGCAGCGCGCACGCATCAACCACATCAGCGATACGGCAGCCCACTTCATCGCGGACCTGACGCCGCTCGAATCGGAAATCGGCGACGATTCCGAAGTCGAAGCGATGCGCCGCGCGATCGTGCAGCAGTTCGACCAGTACGTCAAACTCAATAAAAAAATCCCGCCAGAGATCCTCGCATCGCTGGCAGGCATCGACGATGCCGGTCGCCTGGCCGATACCGTCGCGGCCCACCTGCCGCTCAAGCTCGAACAGAAGCAGGTGATCCTGGAAATCTTCAACGTCGCCAAGCGCCTCGAGCACCTGCTCGGCCAGCTGGAAGGCGAACTCGATATCCTGCAGGTGGAAAAGCGCATCCGCGGCCGCGTCAAGCGCCAGATGGAAAAATCCCAGCGCGAGTACTACCTCAACGAGCAGGTCAAGGCCATCCAGAAGGAGCTGGGCGAAGGTGAAGACGGCGCCGACATCGATGAACTCGAAAAGAAAGTCATCGCCGCCAAGATGCCGAAGGAAGCGCTCGACAAGGCCGGCAACGAGCTCAAAAAGCTCAAGCTGATGTCGCCGATGTCGGCCGAGGCCACCGTCGTGCGCAACTACATCGACACCCTGGTCAACCTGCCGTGGAAGAAAAAATCCAAGGTCAATAACGACCTGACCAATGCCGAGAAAGTCCTCGAGGGCGACCACTATGGCCTGGACAAGGTCAAGGAACGCATCCTGGAATACCTCGCGGTCCAGCAACGCGTCGACAAGCTGAAGGCGCCCATCCTGTGCTTCGTCGGTCCTCCTGGCGTGGGCAAGACCTCGCTCGGCCAGTCGATCGCCAAGGCCACCAACCGCAAGTTCGTGCGCATGGCGTTGGGCGGCGTACGCGACGAAGCCGAGATCCGCGGCCACCGCCGCACCTATATCGGTTCGATGCCGGGCAAGGTGCTGCAATCGCTGGCGAAAGTCGGCGTGCGCAACCCGCTGTTCCTGCTCGACGAAATCGACAAGATGGGCGCGGACTTCCGCGGCGATCCGTCGTCGGCCCTGCTCGAAGTGCTGGACCCGGAACAGAACCACACGTTCTCGGACCACTACATCGAAGTCGACTTCGACCTGTCGGACGTGATGTTCGTGGCGACCTCGAACTCCTACAACATTCCGCCGGCGCTGCTCGACCGGATGGAAGTGATCCGCCTTTCGGGTTACACCGAAGACGAGAAGACCAGCATCGCGCAGCGCTATTTGCTGCCGAAGCAGATCAAGGCCAACGGCCTGAAGGAAGACGAGATTTCGCTGGCCGAAAACGGCATCCGCGACATCATCCGCTACTACACCCGGGAAGCCGGCGTGCGTTCGCTCGAGCGTGAAATCTCGAAGATCTGCCGCAAGGTCGTCAAGATGCTGTTGCTGAAAAAGGCCGACAAGAAGGTGGCCGTCTCCAGCAAGAACATCGACAAGTTCCTGGGCGTGCGCCGCTACGACTTTGGCGTGGCCGAGAAAGAGAACCAGGTAGGCCAGGTGGTCGGCCTTGCATGGACCGAAGTGGGTGGCGATCTGCTGACCATCGAGGCGGTGCAAATGCCGGGCAAGGGCGGCGTCATTCGCACCGGTACGCTGGGCGACGTGATGAAGGAATCGATCGAGGCGGCACGCACCGTCGTGCGTTCGCGCGCCAATCGCCTGGGCATCCGGAATGACGTGTTTGAAAAAGCCGACATTCACATCCACGTGCCGGAAGGCGCGACGCCGAAGGACGGTCCGTCCGCCGGCATCGCGATGACCACCGCGCTGGTGTCGGTGTTCACGGGCATTCCGGTGCGCGCCGACGTGGCCATGACGGGCGAAATCACGCTGCGCGGCGAAGTGCTGCCGATCGGCGGCCTGAAGGAAAAGCTGCTGGCGGCCCATCGCGGCGGCATCAAGACGGTGCTGATCCCCGAGCAGAACGTGAAGGACCTGGCCGACATTCCTGACAACGTCAAGAACAAGCTGGAAATCGTTCCGGTACGCTGGATCGACAAGGTCCTTGAAATCGCGCTCGAACGCATGCCCACGCCTGTGGTGGAAGTGCCGGCCGTGGCCGTCGCGACCGCGCCGGTCGACGGCAGCGCGCAATCGGAGATCGTCAAGCACTGATCGCGGTTGCTGTATTGACCCAAACAAGCGCCTGCGGGCGCTTGTTTTTTTTGGCGGTTGCGGTACCATCGCGTCTCAATCTTTTGCCATGAGGCCGCAGTGAACAAAACAGAATTAGTCGAACAAATCGCCAAGTCCGCGGACATCTCCAAAGCCTCGGCCACGCGCGCCCTCGATGCCGCCATCGACGCCATTACCACCAGCCTGCGCAACAACGACAGCGTGACCCTGGTCGGTTTCGGCACCTTCACCGTGGGCGAGCGCGCCGCACGCACGGGGCGCAATCCGCGCACCAAGGAAGCCATCAAGATTGCCGCAGCAAAAGTCCCCAAATTTAAAGCTGGCAAAGCGCTGAAAGATGCAGTAAACTAATGTCCTTCGGTGTGGTGACAAACGCCGAAGAAATGTTTGGAGGCATCTAAGTTGTGACAGACTTGGGCGCTTAGCTCAGTTGGTAGAGCGGAGCCCTTACAAGGCTTAGGTCGGGAGTTCGAGCCTCTCAGCGCCCACCACCAGACATTGCAGTACCCGTATTTTTTAGGAGCGGTAGTTCAGTTGGTTAGAATACCGGCCTGTCACGTCGGGGGTCGCGGGT
>JAZKBE010000069.1:0-46530 GCA_040388805.1 Pseudomonadota bacterium | reverse complement strand
CACACAAGGCCATGAGTCAGAAAAATTGCTGAAATGGCTTAACTTGGGTGGATTGAGCAGTTACCTCACCCAGCTGATCGGCAGATTCGAAGCACGCAGCGCCGTGGTTGGCGTGGTCGGGCTCGGCTATGTCGGCTTGCCGCTCAGCCTGCGCTATGCCGAAGCCGGCTTCAAGGTGCTGGGCATCGACATCGATGCCGGCAAGGTGGCCCGCCTCAACAGCGGCGCCAGCTACATCGAACATATCGGTGCTGCCGCCGTCGGCCAGGCCGTGCTGCAAGGCTTCGAAGCGACCAGCGATTTCAGCCGCGCCGCCGAAGCCGACGCCCTCATCATCTGCGTCCCGACCCCGCTCAATGCCTACCGCGAACCGGACCTGTCCTTCGTGCTGGCCACGGCCGACGCCCTGCTGCCGCACATGCGCGCCGGCCAGATCATGTCGCTGGAAAGCACCACCTACCCCGGCACCACCGACGAAGAACTGCGCCCGCGCCTGGAGTCGCGCGGCTTCGTGATCGGCGACGACATCTTCCTGGTGTTCTCGCCCGAACGCGAAGACCCGGGCAACCAGCATTTCGGCACCCGCACCATTCCCAAGGTGTGCGGCGGCGACACCGCATCCTGCCTGGCCGCCGGCATCGCCCTGTACAGCCCTGCCATCGACCAGGTGGTGCCGGTCAGCTCCACCCGCGCGGCCGAACTGACCAAGCTGCTCGAAAACATCCACCGCGCCGTCAACATCGGCCTGGTCAACGAAATGAAAATCATCGCCGACAAGATGGCGATCGACATCCATGAAGTCATCCGCGCCGCCGCCACCAAGCCATTCGGCTTCACGGCCTACTATCCCGGCCCCGGCCTGGGCGGCCACTGCATTCCGATCGACCCCTTCTACCTGACCTGGAAGGCGCGCCAGTACGGCCTGCACACCCGCTTCATCGAACTGGCCGGCGAAATCAACAGCGACATGCCGCACTGGGTGATCGGCAAGCTGACCGACGCGCTCAATGAACGCAGCCGCTCGGTGAAAGGCGCGCGCGTGCTGGTGCTGGGCATCGCCTACAAGAAGAATGTCGAGGACATGCGCGAATCGCCTTCGGTGGAACTGATGGAAATCCTGCGCGCCAAGGGGGCCCTGGTCGAATACTCCGACCCCCATGTGCCGGTGTTCCCCGTCATGCGCGAGCATGCTTTCGACCTTGCCAGCGTGGACCTGACGCCGGCCAGCATCGCTTCCTACGACGTGGTGCTGCTGGCCACCAGCCACAGCGCCTTCGACTACCCCCTCATTTCCAAGCACGCGCAACTGATTGTTGATACACGCGGGGTCTATCTCGACCCGCTGCCGAATGTCGTCAAGGCCTGAAAGGTTCATCATGCGCTATTTTCCACCCGCAGTGCAGGGCCGCAAGATCCGCTTCGCCCTGGTGGGCTGCGGACGCATCGCCAGCAATCACTTCAACGCCATCAAACAGCATGCCGAGCGCTGCGAACTGGTGGGCGTGTGCGACATCGATCCCGAAGCCCTGTCGATCGCCGCGGCCACGACCGGCGCCACGCCCTACCGCAGCCTGCCCGAAATGCTGGCGCGCTGCGACGCCGATGCCTTCATCATCTGCACGCCGTCCGGCCTGCACCCCGAACAGGCTTGCCAGATCGCCGCCGCCGGGCGCCACGTGATCACCGAAAAGCCGATGGCCACGCGCTGGGAAGACGGCAAGCGCATGGTCAGCGCCTGCGACACCGCCGGGGTGCGCATGTTCGTGGTCAAGCAGAACCGCCGCAACGCCACCCTGCAGCTCTTGAAAAGCGCGGTCGACAAGAAGCGCTTCGGGCGCATCTACATGGTCAACCTGAACGTGTTCTGGACCCGGCCCGACGAGTACTACAACAGCGCGCGCTGGCGCGGCACCTGGGAATACGACGGCGGCGCCTTCATGAACCAGGCCAGCCACTACGTCGACCTGATCGACTGGATCATCGGCCCGGTCGAAAGCCTGCAAGCCTACACGGCCACGCTGGCGCGCGACATCGAGGTCGAAGACACCGGCGTCATCAGCCTGCGCTGGCGCAACGGGGCGCTCGGCTCCATGAACGTGACCATGCTGACCTACCCGCGCAATATGGAAGGCTCCATCACCATCCTGGGTGAATCGGGCACGGTGCGCATCGGCGGCGTGGCCGTCAACGAAGTGCAGCAATGGGAATTCGCCACGCCGGACGCGGACGACCTGCTGGTGCGCGAAGCGAGCTACCAGACCACGTCGGTGTACGGCTTTGGCCATCCGCTCTACTACGACAACGTGATCAAGGTGCTGCGCGGCGAAGCCGAACCGGAAACCGATGGACGCGAAGGCCTCAAGTCGCTCGAAGTACTGATCGCCGCCTACAAATCCGCCCGCGACGGCAAGCGCGTGGCACTGCCGCTGGAGTACTGAACCATGGACCAGCTGATTCATTCGAGCGCCATCGTCGACCATGGCGCATCCCTCGGCTCCGGCACCCGCGTCTGGCACTTCGCCCACGTGTGCGCCGGCGCGCGCATCGGCGCCGGCTGCTCGCTCGGCCAGAACGTCTTCGTCGGCAACGACGTGCTGGTCGGCGACCGCGTGAAAATCCAGAACAACGTGTCGGTGTATGACGCCGTCACCATCGAAGACGATGTCTTCTGCGGCCCCAGCATGGTGTTCACCAATGTCTACAACCCGCGCTCGGCGGTGGTGCGCAAGGAAGAATACCGGCGCACGCTGGTGCGGCGCGGCGCCACGGTCGGCGCCAACGCCACCATCGTGTGTGGCGTCACCATTGGCGAATACGCCTTCATCGGCGCCGGCGCCGTCGTCAACCGCGACGTGCGCCCCTTCGCCCTGATGACCGGCGTGCCGGCGCGCCAGACCGGCTGGATGAGCCGCTTCGGCGAACGCCTGCCACTGGGCGTGAACGCCAACGGCAAGGCGACCTGCCCGCACACGGGTGACGTCTACACCGTGCGCAATGGCGATTGCACGGTCGAAGCAGCCAGCTCCCTTTCCTGAACCACGACTGGAAACCACCATGGAATTCATCGACCTCAAAGCCCAGTACCAGGTCCTGCGCAAGGACATCAACGAACGCATCGCGCGCGTGCTCGATCACGGCCAGTACATCATGGGCCCGGAAGTGGCGGAGCTGGAACAGAGGCTGGCCGACTTCACCGGTGCGCGCCACTGCATCACCGTGTCGTCGGGCACGGAAGCCCTGCTCATTTCGCTGATGGCGCTTGGCATCAAGCGCGGCGACGAGATCATCACCACGCCATTCTCCTTCATTGCGACGGCAGAAGTCATCGTGCTGCTGGGCGCCACGCCGGTCTTTGTCGACATCGACCCGGCCACCTGCAATATCAATCCCTCGCTGATCGAGGAAGCCATTACCGAGCGCACCCGCGCCATCATGCCCGTGTCGCTGTACGGACAGACAGCCGACATGGACGCCATCAACGCCATCGCCTTCCGCCACGGCCTGCAGGTCATCGAAGACGCTGCCCAAAGCTTCGGCGCGCTCTACCAGGGCCAGCGCAGCTGCAACCTGTCGGACATCGGCTGCACCAGCTTCTTCCCCAGCAAGCCGCTGGGCTGCTACGGCGACGGCGGCGCCATCTTCACCAGCGACGATGCCCTGGCCGGCGCCATGCGCGAGATCCGCGTGCACGGCCAGTCGCGCCGCTACGTCCACACCCGCGTCGGCGTGGGCGGCCGCATGGACACCCTGCAGTGCGCCATCGTGCTGGCCAAGCTCGAACGCTTTGAATGGGAGCTCGAACAGCGTGCGCGGGTCGCTGCCGCCTACGACGCCCTGCTGTCCGGAAAACTGGGCAAGGTGGCGCGCCCGCGCGACCGCAGCAGCGTGTTCGCGCAGTACACCGTGGTGCTCGACGAGCGCGAACGCATCCAGGCGGTGCTGCATGCGGCCGGTATCCCCACCGCCGTGCATTATCCCGTGCCCATGCACATGCAGCCTGCCTATGCGAGCCTGTGCAGCCCGGAAGCGGCGCCCGTGGCCATGGACATGGCGGCCAGGGTCCTCAGCCTGCCGATGGGTCCCTACATGAGCGACGACAGCGTGCGCCAGGTTGCGGAAACCCTGCTAGGCGCGATCGGCCAGCAACTGCCCGGGCGCGGCGAACTGCTCGCCGCGCAAGACTGAAAGCTGCCCGCCATGAAGATGCAGGTGCCGACATACTGGAAGCATGTCATCACCGTCCTTGGCGGGGCGCTCGGCGCGCAAGCCCTGCCCCTGCTCGCGGCACCTTTCATCACCCGCATGTGCACGCCGGCCGAGTTGGGCGCGTTCAGCGTCTGGTTCGGCATCGTGGCCGTGGCCGCGATCGGCGCCACGCTGCGCCTCGAAGCGGCCATGATCCTCGACCACGGCAGCGAACACCAGGCGACCTGCTTTTCGGTGGTGGCGTGGTCGGCCACCATGGCCGCCGTCGTGCTCACCGCTGCTGCCATCGTCGCCCGCCTGCTGGGAGTGCCCATGGCCAGCGCCCTGTCGTGGCCGGCGCTGCTGACGCTGGGACTGGGCACCTGGATCACCGCCTACATGCAAACCACGCTCGCCTACGCCACCTCGCACAACCAGTTCGGCAAGGCGGCCAAGGCCAAGGTCTGGGGCGCCGGCAGCATCGCCGCTGCGCAGGTGGGGCTGCTGATGCTAGGCGCCGGCGGCGCGGCCCTGCTGGCCGGCCAGCTGATCGGACTGGCGGTCGGACTGGCGGCAGCCACCCTGCTGCTGCGCCCACCGCGCCCCCGGCTGGCGTGGACGCCGCGCGCGGACCAGCGCCGCTACCTGCTGCGGCACCAGGCTTTCTGGCGCTTTTCGCTGCCTTCCAACCTGCTCAATGTGCTGGTCGGCCAGCTGCCGCTGTTCATGATAGGCGCCAAACACGGCGCCCTGGCCGCCGGCCTGTATGCCATTACCCAGCGCGTGCTGTCGGCACCCATCGCCCTGCTGGCCTCGTCGGTGCTCGAAGTATTCAAGCGCCAGTCGGTGCAGGACTTCAAGGCGCACGGAAATTGCCGCGATGCCTACCGCTATACCTTCAAGGCGCTGGCCCTGCTGGGACTGGGCCCGTCGCTGGTGCTGCTGCTGTTTTCGCCGCAGCTGTTTGCCTGGGTGTTCGGCGAAAACTGGCGCGCCGCAGGCGAACTGGCGCAGATCCTGGCACCGCTCTACTTCCTCAACTTCATCGCCAGTCCGCTCAGCTATGTCTTTTTCGTGGCCGGCAAGCAGAAGATCGACCTGCTGTGGCAGATCGGCCTGTTCGCCATGACGGTCACGGTCTTCCTGCTGCCCGGATCGCTGCACCAGAGCCTGGCCTGGTATGCCATCGGCTATTCGCTGCTCTACCTGCTGTACCTGCACATGTCCTGGCAGTGTTCGCAGAACCGCATGGCGCCAGCATGAAACGCACGCCTTTCAGCTACTTCACATGGTCCGACCATGCGGTCGGCATGCTGGCCTTCCTGGCGCTGTTTCCGGGCTTCTTCTTCTATCACACCCTGCTCGGACTGGGCCTGATGAGCGCCGTCCTGGGCGGCTACTTCGCGCCGGTGTCGCTGCTGGTGGTGGGACCGTTGAGCTTCCTGTACCTGCTGCGCGTGCGCCGCACGCCCGGGCAGCTGACCCGCGCGGATGTGCTCTTCCTCCTGTATATCGCCTACTTCCTGGCCGTGATCGCGGTCAATGCCATGGCCGGCGCCAACGCCAAGATCGTCAGCAACCACATCCTCGGTGTCCTGTTCATCCTGAACATGTTCTTCATTTTCCGGCTCACCGACTGCGCCCGGCGCGACTTTCGCCTGGCCTGCATCGTCAGCCTGGTCGGCATGTCGGCCATCGTGTTCGCGTTTTCGGTGGAGGGCTCGTTCTACCTGGCCACGCTGGGCACGGCCAAGAATCCCGAGAGCCTGGCCACCTACCAGGGGTTCTCGCGCTCCTACCTGATCACCTTCACCGTGGCGATCGCATTCTGCCGCCAACTGAGCCTGCGCGTACTGCTGTACTGCCTGGCCGCCCCCACCCTGTTCGTCAATACCGCCCGCAGCGAATTCGTCGCCATGCTGTTCCTGGTGCCGATCATCGAACTGTATTTCTCGCGCCACAAGATCATCATGACGGCCGTGTTCGCGGCCCTGTGCCTGCTGGTGTACCTGAACCTGGAACAGATCCTGAGCATGTTGCCCAGCAACCGGATCCTGGAATTGCTGGACCTGTCGCACTCGACGTCGGCCAACAAGCGGCACCACCTGACCATGTACGCGATGAACACCATCGGCAAGTTCCCCATGTTCGGCGACTACGCCAGCTATTCGCCGGGCTTCTATTCGCACAATGTGCTCTCGGCCTGGGTCGACACCGGCTTGTTCGGCTTCCTGTTCGTGCTGGCCCTGCTGGTGCTGCCGCTGGCCCAGATGATGCTCAGGGGCTTCCTGGTCCGCGAACGCAGCGGCGCCTTCATCCTCGCCTTTACGCTGGCGGCCAGCACGCTGCTGCTGCTCGCCTCCTCGCACTACTTCACTGACATGCTCATCGGCGCAACGCTGGGCGCCTACTCCAGCTACCGGTATGGAAGAAAACATGCGACGCATCGCCCACCTGACATCAGCCCATCCGCGCCACGATACCCGGATCTACATCAAGCAATGCCGTAAGCTTGCCGCGCATGGCTATGACGTGACCCTGGTCGTGGCCGACGGCCTGGGCGAGGCCTGCGACGACGGCGTGCGCATCGTCGATGTCGGCCGGCCTTCCGGGCGCATCGAACGCATGCTGACGACCACCCGGCGCGTGCTGCGGCAGGCGCTCTGGCTCGACGCCGACATCTTCCACCTGCACGACCCCGAGCTGATCCCGGCCGGGATGGCGCTCAAGCGGCGGGGCAAGAAGGTCATCTTCGACGCCCACGAAGACGTGCCGATCCAGCTGCTGGCCAAGCCCTACCTGAACCCTTTTTCGCGGCGCATGGTCTCCGGCGCCTATGCCGCCTACGAACGCTATGCCTGCAGCCGCTTCGACGGCATCATCGCGGCCACGCCCTTCATCCGCGACAAATTCTTCAAGATCAACCGGTGCACGGTGGACGTGAACAATTACCCGCTGTCGACCGAGTTCGATGGCGCCGCAAGCTGGGACGGCAAGCGCCTGCAGGTCTGCTACGTCGGCAGCGTGGCCGCCATGCGCGGCATCCGCGAACTGGTGCGCGCCTGCGCCCTGCTCGAATCGGATGCACGCCTGGCCCTGGCCGGCCAGTTCTCGGAAGCGCCGCTCGAACTCGAAGTGGGCAGCTACCCCGGCTGGGCGCGGGTCGATCCGCTCGGCCACCTGGACCGCGCCGGGGTACGGGCCGTGATGGCCGCTTCGATGGCGGGCCTGGTCACCCTGCACCCCGAACGCAATTACCTGGACGCCCTGCCCGTCAAAATGTTCGAGTACATGGCCGCCGGACTGCCCGTCATCGCGTCGAACATTCCGCTGTGGCGCGACATCGTGGAGGGCAACCGCTGCGGCGTGTGCGTCGACCCTTTCGATCCCGGCGCCATTGCGGCCGCGATCGACCATTTCGTGTTCCACCCCGGCCTGGCGCGCGAACTGGGGCAGAACGGCCGGCGCGCGATCGTCGAGAAATACAACTGGCCGGTCGAATCCGACAAGCTGATCGCCTTCTATGAAGGGCTGCAGCGCACTGCTTAAGCTATTTCAAGAACGCTAACAAATATATCGCTACAGTCAATCAAAAGGACTGCGCATGAATATCATGATCCCCCATCTGGCCCTGCTGAAAACCATCGTGCGCCTGCCGGTCGCGCAACTGGCCTTCGATGCGCGCATCGAGCCGGTCAATGTGGTGTCGACCTACCGCTATTACACCAAGCGCCACCCCAAGTACAAGCTGATCCAGCACAAGAGCTGGGGCGCGGCCCTGATCGACCTGCGTGCATTTTCCGGGCGCGAGGGCTACCTGGACACCATCAAGTCCAAGAACTGCGGCGCCTGGCATGCGAAGCGCGCCCGTTCGCGCGGCTACATGCTCAGCGAGATCGACCGCAACGAGCATATCGATGCCATCCACGACATCAACAACTCGGTCGAACAGCGCCAGGGCCGCGTCATGGACCAGAAATACCAGGAAAAGCAGCTGCGCTTCGACCGCCTGTCCAATTTCCGCTACTACGGCGTGTTCGATGCCGGGGGCAAGCTGATGGCCTATGCCTGCATCGGCTTGTATGGCAATTTCTATTCCTTCTCGCAGCTGATCGGCTACCGCAACAACGACGGCATCATGCACCTGCTGGTCACCGAGATCGTCAGCCTGCTGATCGAGGAACGCAAGGCCAGCTACCTGATGTACGACACCTTCTTCGGGGCCCTGCCCGGCATGCAGCAGTTCAAGACCATTCTGGGTTTCCAGCCCTTCCGCGCGCGTTACAGCCTCCAATGAATACACTGCTCAACCGCTTCTACAGCGACTACCTGATGCCGACCCGGCTGCCGGCCTACGGCGCCCTGCTGCAGCGGGCGGTCGATGCCGGCTACCGCCAGCAGTCGGTGCGCGACTTCCTGCGCCATGCCAGGGGCGCGCCGCGCCCGGCCACGCTGGTGCACCGCCACGACATCGACAGCGACGTGCGCACGGCCGCCAAAATGTTCGCGCTCGAAGCGAAGCATGGCGTATGCGCCAGCTATTACTTCCGCCTGTCCACGCTCGACTATGGCCTGATGCGCGAGATCGAAGCCTACGGCAGCGAGGCGAGCTACCACTTCGAGGAAGTGGCCGATTTCGCCAAGCGCCACCACATCAAGGACGCCGCCATCGTGCGCGCGCGCTTTCCCATCATCCGTTCCCAGTTCCGCGGCAATCTCGAACGCATCGAGGCCGCGCTGGGGCGCAAGCTGGTGACCGTGGCCAGCCACGGCGACTTCGCCAACCGCCGCCTGAACGTCATCAACAACGAGATCCTGGCCGACCGGGCATTCCGCCAGCGCTGCGGCATCAGCGCCGAAACCTACGATCCCGAACTGCTGTCCCAGTTCGACCTGTATATCAGCGACCGCCCGCATCCGGTGTACTTCCACCCGATGGCGCCCGAGGCGGCGCTGGGCCGCTACCGCGCCATCTGCCTGCTGACCCACCCGGTGCAATGGGAAACCAACTGGCGCGAAAACACCAAATGCAATGTCAGGCGCCTGGTCGAGGGCCTGGCATGGTAATCCACCATTTCCACGGGAACGCGCAATCGTGAACATCCTGCTGATCAACCACTACGCCGGCTCGCTGCGGCATGGCATGGAATACCGCCCCTTCTACCTGGCGCGCGAATGGGTGCGGCTCGGGCACAGGGTACGCATCATCGCGTCGGCCCAGTCGCACATCCGGGCCCAGGCCCCGCACCTCGATGGCCAGGCCCGCCTGGATGAAACCATCGATGGCGTGGAATACCGCTGGATCGCCACGCCGGCCTACCGCGGCAACGGCGCCGCGCGCGTGATCAACATGTTTGCCTTCGTGGCGCGCCTGTACCTGCAGGCCGCCCAGCTGGCCGACAGTTTCAAGGCCGACGTGGTGATCGCATCGAGCACCTACCCGCTCGACATCTGGCCGGCGCACCGCATCGCCCGCCTGTCCGGCGCGCGCCTGCTGTTCGAACTGCATGACCTGTGGCCGCTCTCGCCCATGGAACTGGGCGGCTACTCGAAATGGCACCCTTTCATCATGCTGCTGCAGGCCGCCGAAAACTTCGCCTGCCGCCACAGCGACGCCATCGTCTCGATCCTGCCCAAGGTGCGCGACCACCTGGAAGAACACGGCATGGCGCCGCACAAGCTGCACATCGTCCCGAACGGCGCCGACCCGGCCGAATGGCTGGCCGAGTCGCCTGCCCTGCCAGGCCTGACCGGCGCCAGCCTGGCCGCCCTGCGGCGCCAGGGAAAATTCATCGTCGGCTATGCCGGCACCCACGGCATCGCCAATGCGCTCGACACCCTGCTCAATGCGGCGCGCCTGGTGGGCGACGAGCGCATCGCCTTCGTGCTGGTGGGCGGCGGCCCGGAAAAACAGGCACTGCAGAAAATGGCCGGCGAAATGCAGCTCTCGAACGTGCACTTCTACGATCCGGTGCCCAAGCAGCAAGTGCCGGCGCTGCTGCGCTGCTTCGACGTGGCCTACATCGGCTGGCAGCGCCAGCGCCTGTACCGCTACGGCATCGCGCCCAACAAGCTGATCGACTACATGATGGCCGGCTGCACCATCCTGCACTCGGTCGACGCCGGCAACGACCCGGTCGCCGAAGCCGGCTGCGGCCTGACCGTGGCGCCGCAGGATCCGCTGGCCGTGGCGCGCGGCCTGCTGGCCCTGTTCATGCTCGAACCGGCCGAACGCGAAGCGCTGGGCCAGCGCGGACGCGCCTATGCCATGGACAACCTCAGTTACCCCGTTCTCGGACGCCGCTTCCTCCAGGCTTGCGCCTGAGCCTTTGAAAGGATCCACCATGCCTGAAGACAGCAACAATCCCGGCCTCGCGCCAGCCTTCCTGCCTTTCGCGCTGCCCGATATCGGCGAGGAGGAAATCGCCGCCGTCGTCGACTGCCTGCGCTCGGGCTGGGTGACCACGGGGCCGAAAACGCGCCAGTTCGAAAAGGCGTTCGCCGACTATCTGGGCGGCGACGTGGAGACCATCTCGGTCAATTCGGCCACCGCCGGCCTGCACCTGGCGCTCGAAGCGCTCGGCATCGGCCCGGGCGACGAAGTCATCGTCCCCACGCTGACCTTCACCGCCACCGCCGAAGTGGTGCGCTACCTGGGCGCCACCCCCGTGTTCGTCGACGCCGACGAACGCACCCTGAACCTGGACCTGGACGCCGTGGAAGCGGCGATCGGCCCGCACACGCGCGCCATCATCCCGGTGCACTACGCAGGCCTGGCTTGCGACATGGACGGCATCCTGGCGCTGGCCCGTGCTTACGGACTGCGCGTGGTCGAAGACGCCGCGCACGCCTTCCCCACTGTCTACAAGGGGCGCCTGGTCGGCACGCTGGCGAGCGACATCACGGTCTTCAGCTTTTATGCGAACAAGACCATGACCACCGGCGAAGGCGGCATGGTCGTCACCCGCGATGCCGGCCTGGCCGCGCGCATCCGCCTGATGCGCATCCACGGCATCAGCCAGGACGCCTTTGCGCGCTACACCTCGCGCACCCCGGCCTGGTTCTATGAAGTGGTGGCGGCCGGCTACAAGTACAACCTGACCGACCTCGCTTCGGCCATGGGCATCGAACAGCTGCGCAAGATCGACCGCTTCCTGGCGCGCCGCGAACTGATGGCCAGGCGCTACAACGAAGCGCTGGCCGGCCTGCCCCTGACCCTGCCGGCCGGTCCCGATGCAGGCAGCAGCCATGCCTGGCATCTGTACGTGGTGCTCCTGGCGCCCGGCGCGCCCATGGGACGCGACGAACTGATCGGCAAGCTGTCCGAACGCGGCATCGGCACCAGCGTGCACTTCATTCCGCTGCACCGGCAGCCTTACTGGCGCGACAGCTGCCGCCTCAGTCCCGAGCAATTCCCGGTAGCCGAAGCGGCCTTCCAAGCCATGCTGACGCTGCCGCTGTACACCAAAATGAGCGATGCCGACCAGCAGCGCATTGTCGAGAACCTGAGGGAGTTACTGTCATGAGCAAGCGCATCTTCGACTTCACCGCCGCCCTGCTTGGCCTGATCCTGCTGGCGCCCCTGTTCCTGATCACCGCCATCTGGATCAAGGTCGATTCCCCCGGCCCGGTGTTTTTCCGCCAGCAGCGCGTGGGCAAGCGCGGCGTGCCCTTCGATATCATCAAATTCCGCACCATGCGCGAAGATGCCGGCGACGCCCTGCTCACCCTGGGCCACGACAAGCGCATCACCAAGGCCGGCAAGTTCCTGCGCAAATACAAGCTGGACGAATTTCCGCAACTGTTCAATGTGATCGGCGGGAGCATGAGCCTGGTCGGTCCCCGTCCCGAAGTGCCGCGCTACGTGGCCTGCTATCCGGCCGAGGTGCGCGCCGTCGTGCTGTCGGTCCTGCCCGGCATTACCGACTGGGCCTCGATCTATTACAAGGAAGAAAATTCGCTGCTGGGCCGTTCGGCCAATCCGGAACAGGCTTACCTGGACAATATCCTGCCCGCCAAGCTCAAGTACAACCTGCGCTATGTACACGAGCGCAGTTTCTGGAACGACGTGCGCATCATCTTTACCACCCTGGCCGCACTGGTGAAATAGGATGGAACTTGTCCACCTGGGCGATGTCGTGCTGACCATGCCCGCCGCCGCCGCCATCACGGCCGTCCTGCTGGTCTGGCGTGCCTGGCGCATGGCGTTCTGGTGGAGCCTGCTTTTCACGGGGGGCATCGCTGTGGTGGCCGCCAGCAAGATCGTCTTTCTCGGCTGGGGCGCCGGCTTGCCCGGCCTGGGCTTCAAGGCCCTGTCCGGACACGCGGCCGGCGCCACGGCGGTGTTTCCCACCCTGTTCTATCTCATCCTGCACGGCTACCGGCCCGAGCTGCGCTACGCCGGGGTGGGCGCCGGCATCGCGCTCGGCACCCTGGTGACCGTCCTGCTGATCGTGCTGGGCCACCACAGCGCGGCCGAAGCGCTCGCCGGCTGCGCGCTCGGCGCCCTGGTCAGCGTGGGCGGGATCCGGCTCGCCGGCGCCCTGCCCCCGGGGCGCCCGCTGGCGGGCCTGTTTTCTTTCGCGCTGGTGTTCGCTGCCGGCACTTTCCTGATGCAATGGGCTCACCTGGGCTGGTGGATGATCAAGGCGGCGCGCCTGCTCTCCGGCAACCAGCAAGTCTTCAGCTTCGACCTTTAACGAGCGACACGATCATGCGCACCTCCCGAATTCACTTGCTGCCGAACAGCCAACTCGGCGAAGACACCTGGCATTCCCTGTTGATCGCCTTCCTGCGCGGCATGGCGGCGCTGCAAGTGGCGGCGGCCCATTTGCGCAATGAATTCTTTCCCGGCCTGCGCCTCGTCGAGAATCCCACCCTCTGGTACCAGGGGCTGGCCTTCTTCACCGGGTTCGCGCACCAGGCCGTGGTGCTGTTCTTCCTGATCAGCGGCTGGCTTGTCGGCGGCAGCCTGTTCAACAAGCTGGGCCAGCCGGACGCCATCAAGCTGTATGCGATCGACCGCGTCACCCGCCTGTGGACCGTGCTGCTTCCCACCTTCATGCTGGTGCTGGCGCTCGGCATCGTCACCGGCACGCTCGACCCGCGCAGTGCCGATTTTTCGCCGGCCAATCCCTATTCCGTCACCGCGCTGGCCGGCAACCTGGCCGGCTTGCAGACCGTCGGCGTGCCCCAGTTCGGCGGCAACTATCCCCTCTGGAGCCTGGCCAACGAAACCTGGTACTACATCATGTTTCCCTTGTTGCTGGTGAGTTGCTCGACGCGGCGCGCGCTGCCTTGCGCGGCCTTGCTGCTGATCGGCGTGCTGCTGCCCTTCGACATGACCCTGTACTTCGCCATCTGGCTGCTGGGCGCGGGCTTTTCGCGCGTGCGCATCGATTGCGGCTGGCCCGCCCGCGCCGCACTGCTGCTGATGCTGGCGCCGCTGTCGGTGTACTTCCGCTTCTACGGCAGCAACGACGACGCTGTCGTGGCCTCGTTCGCGCAGGACCTCCTGATGAGCGTGATCTTCCTGCTGTTCCTGTCGAGCACGGTAGTCCGCTACGACGCCGGGTCGCGCGCGGTGCAGGCATTCCGCCAGGGCGCCACCTTCTTTTCGAACTTTTCCTTCACCCTGTATGTCGTGCACGTGCCGGTCATCCTCATGCTCGAATGGCTGGGCCTGCACTTGCTGAACCGCCGCCAACTGGCGCCGGACCAACTGGCCGACCTGGGCATCTACTTCCTCATGCTGGCCATCATCGTCGGCTTCGCCTACGGCTTCTACCGCATGTTCGAGGCACATACCTACCAGGTCAGGCGCTGGCTGCGCACGCAGCTGCTCAGCGATACGGTGGCGGCGGCGCGTACCGCGCCGGCCAAGCACTGATCAGGCGCCTTTGCGCGCCATGTAGATGAAGTGGGAGCGCAGCACCGGCGCCAGGGCCGCCAGCAGTTCGCCGACCAGGCGTGGCGCGCGGACCAGGCGGCGCGCCAGCGGCGGCGCCAGCACCAGGGTGCGGTAGTCCGACGCGGCAGCAGGCCAGTAGCCGGCCAGTTCGCTGCGCGTCACCTTGCGCACTTGCTGGTTACGCGGATTGTCGTAGCGGAAATCGAACACCATGCACCAGCCGCCCGGCTTGACGATACGCCACATTTCGGCGGCCAGGCCGGCGCGGGCGGCGGGATCGAGGACGGACGAGAAGACGGTATTGGCCATGGCCAGGTCGACGCTGCCCGAGGCCACGATATCCAGGTCGCCCAGGTGCCAGCGCACACCGGGCGCGCTACGGACGGCGGCCAGGTCCAGACGCTCCTGCTGGTATTCGGTGCCGGTCAGCTTGACAGGGTCGGCGCCCCAGTCGATGAGCTGGCGCAGAAAGCCGCCGGAGCCGCAGCCCACATCGACCATGACGGCCTGTCCCAGGTCGGGACCGATGGTGCGCGCCAGCATGGCGCCGGCCACGCGCCTCTTCGCTGCGTCCTGTTCCATGATCTCGGGGCGGTGCCAGGCGTAGGCGGAAATGGCTTCTTTGGAAAGCCAGGCCTGGTAGACGGAACGGATGCGTTCCTGTTCGGAGAGTGTGTCGTCGGAATGGCCCATGCCTGCCATCATAAATGGCTGGCATGGGCCGGTTTTGATACCGCTTAGTGTTGGTAAGCGCCGATATCGTAGCCGGTGGTCGCATTGCGCGGTTCACCGTCGAAGTCGGTTGGCAAGGCATTGGTGGCGGTTCCCTTGCCGATCGCTGGCGAGGAAGACGTCAGATGCAGGTCAGGCGTGCCGGTACGGGTGTAGTTCACAAAGCCGGGCGCCGCACTGATGGTGCCCGTATGGGTGTTGCCATTCTTCATCTGGAAGTTGTAGGTCGAGTTCTGGAACACCAGGTTATTGGTGTAGCGGTTCCCCGTGCCGACCTGGCCCTGTTCCGAGATGCCCATCTTGTTGTCATACACAATGTTGTTGGCAACGATGTTGTTGTTGCTTGGACCACTGGTATGGTAGTAGTCGCCACCACCGACGATGATGCCGGAGTTCGACGCCGCCACCGTATTGCCGGTGATGATGACGCTGGTTGCATCGTGCCACAGGTGGATCGCCCCTTCCGCGACGCGGTAGACCACGTTGTTCTTCACCGAACCCGAGGTGCTGATGTAGATGCCCTGGACATAACGGCAGCCGGCAGGACCGATGTCATGCACGAGGTTGCCAATCACATCGGTCTTGACGCCGTTGAAGTAGCTGTCCACGCCGATCGCCGAGCCGCCGGCGCTGGTGCAAGCCACGTTGTGGGCGATATGGTGCACCCAGTTACCGCGGATCATGTCGTAGGAACCGCCGTTGTAGATGCCGCTGGCCCAGCGGGTGCCTGCCTGCGGCGTGCTGCCGTCGACCTGGAAGCCGATGATGTCGACATAGTTGCCACGGTTATCCCATGCCACTTTGTTGGTCGAGCTGGCCGGCGGTACGATCTTCGCGCCCCATTTTGTGGTGGAAACGTAGTAGATGCGGTTGGCCGCAGTGCCGTTGACCGTGGTCTTGAAGCCACCCGCATAGGTGCCTGGCAAGACGTGGATCGTGGTGCTAGGCGAGGCCACGCTGGACGCGCGCGCGATGGTCTTGAACGGCGCGGTCTTGGTGCCGGCGGCGCTGTCCGAACCGGTAGGCGACACATAGTAGTTATATGTCGTGGCCGGGAGCGGATACGGCTCGGGCGTCGGCGTCGGCGTTGGCGTTGGCGTTGGCGTTGGCGTCGGCGTCGGCGTTGGCGTCGGCGTGCGCAGCGCCTGGTAGGCACCGATATCGAAGCCCACCGTCGCATTGCGCGGCTGGCCATCGATGTCGCTTGCCAGCGCGTCGCCCGCCAGGGCCGCTTTCACTGCCGGCGAAGCTAGCTTCGGATGATAATCGCCGCCACCAGTGCGGATGTAGTTGGTGAACTGCGGTTCGGCCGCTACCGTGCCGGTCGCCTGCAGGCCGTTGTTGAGCATGGTGGCATAGCTGCCATTCTTGAAGATCAGGTTGTTCCGGTACTTGTTGTTGACACCGGTCGAGCCCGTCTCCTGGACGCCATAGCGTACATTGTCGTACAGGATGTTGTTGCTGACACGGGTGTAGTCATTGGCGGCGACACCGATATAGCCGCCATCGCCGCTGATCACGATGCCCGTGAAGGTATTGAACACCGTGTTGTTGGCAACAATCGCGTGGGTCGCATCGTGCCACAGGCGGATGCCGGCATTGCTGATGCCGTAGACCAGGTTGTTATCCACCCGGCTGCTGGCGGTGTTGATATAGATGCCCAGGAAATAGGCACAGGCGGTCGGGCCCACGTCATGCACCACGTTCGAGGTCACGTTGTTCGCGATCCCCTTGTAATAGCTGTCCGAACCGATGCCGCCGCCGCTGCCGGCGCAAGCGACGGTCTTGGCGATGTGGTGCACATAATTGTTCCGGATGGTGCTGTAGGAACCCGCTGTGTAGATACCGGTCAGCCATTTCGTCCCCGCCTGGGCGGCACTGCCGTTCACTTCGAAACCGTCGATCTCGACGTAGCTGCCGCGGTTGTCCCAGGCCGTGGCGGTGGTCGAACTGGCAGGCGGCACAATCTTGGCGCCGCGCTTGACTTCGGATACATAGCGGATCGGCGCTTCGGCCGTGCCATTGGCGACGGTCTGGAAGCCGCCCGCATAGGTGCCCGGCAAGACCCTCACCGTCACGCCCGGGGTTGCGGCCTGCGCTGCCCGGGAGATGGTCTTGAAGGGCGACGCCTGGGTACCGGCATTGGCATCGGATCCCGTTGGCGACACAAACAAATCGGCTGGCGCTGCCGCGCCGTTATAAAGCAATGCTGCGGTTTGCGGCGCAAGGGCCGCCGTTGGTGATTCAGGTTGCTGGCCACCGCAAGCGGCGAGCAGGACGGCGACGCTACTGCACAGGAGATGGCTGACACGAATTTCCGACGCAAAGTTGACATGCTTATTCATCAAAATGTTCCTCACTCAAAACAGGGTTATTGAGTAAGGTTTGATGCACGTCAATTGATTAGGTTCAATGTTTTCCCAAGTAAATTTCTCTGCATAATCAAATGAATAAAATCATTATCCCCGAAGAAACTTAGGTGCAATTCATGCCAGACCTGATGATGTTCTGTTTAGTCGTCGTGTTCGAGCTGCGGAATATGCCCGTATTTGAACTGGTAGGCATAGCCGCCTATGCGCAGCGGCATGTCATTGAATACAACCCCTTGCGGCGAGATGCCGGCATGGTTCAGGCGCTTGATCGATTCGTTGATTTCGCCTTCCGTGGTCACGCCGGCGCGCGCCAGGATGAATACCGCGCCCACGTGGGCGCCAATGATCAGCACGTCCGACACGGCCAGGATCGGTGGCGGATCGATGATCACCACATCGTATTCGGCGCTCACGGTATCGAGCAGGTTGGCGAAGTTCAGGTGCTGCAGGAATTCCGAGCGGTTCGGCGGCAAGGCCCCGGTCGGAATGAAGTCGAGGTTCTCCAGCACGCGGTGGTGGATGATGTGTTCGAGCGGCATGGAACCCGAGATCGCCTTGGTCAAGCCCTGCTCCCGGCTCACGCCGAAGTAGCGGTGCAAATGGCCGTTACGCAAATCGGCATCGATCAGCAGCACGCGCTTGCCGGACGCCGCCATCACGGCGGCAAAATTGGCGGACAGGAAGGACTTGCCCAAGTCGCGCCCCGGTCCCGCGAACATGACGATATTGTTCTTCCTATGCGGCATGGCGAACATCAGCGTGGCGCGGAAGCTGCGCAAGCTCTCGATGGCGATATCCTCGGGCTCGGCCTGCGCCAGCAGCGGCAGGTGGCCCGGCAGATTGCGCGCCTTGCGCGCCAGCCGGTCCTGGTTGCTGCTGTGCGGAATGCTGGCATACACCACGCGCGCGCCCAGCATGCGTTCGATCTTTTGCGGATCGTCGATCCCGCCCGACAGCGCCTTGCGCGCGAAGGCCACCAGGGTGCCGATGAACAAGCCCGTGATCATGGCCAGGATGACAATCAGCGGCCGGTTCGGCTTCAGGGCGCGCTCGGGCGGCATGGGCGCGTCGATCAGGCGCACATTGCTGACCCGGCCCACCGAAATCAAGCGCAACTGCTGGGCCGTGTTCGACAGCGCTGTATACAAGTCAGTGTTTACCTTGATGTCGCGCATCAGGCGCGCTTCATCCTGCTCCAGCACCGGCAAGGTGCGGATGCGGCGCGCCACGTCGCTGATCTCGGCCTCGACTTCCTTGCGCTGCTTGTTCACGCCCACCACGATGGGATGGTCTTCGGTGAAGCGCGTCATCAGTTCGGTCTTGCGCTGGATCAGGTCGATGCGGCGCGTGCGCG
The DNA here is from genome assembly GCA_040388805.1 of Pseudomonadota bacterium. Lineage (GTDB taxonomy): Bacteria > Pseudomonadota > Gammaproteobacteria > Burkholderiales > Burkholderiaceae_D > Telluria_A. The sequence goes on along the minus strand of JAZKBE010000069.1, from coordinate 27,977 downwards.
CGGCCGCGGCCTGTTGCAGGCTCATGCGGGCTTCCTCGCGCATGTCGATGGTGCCATGGCTGTTCCGGAAATTATTGTATTTTTCCTCGGACTGCTCCAGCTGGCGTTTCAGCGCCGGCAACTGCTGGTTCAGGAAGGCCAGCGATTTTTCGGCTTCCTCGGTCTTGCGGGCCAGGTTCTGGCGCATGTATTCGCGTCCGATCTCGGCCAGCAAGCTGTTGATGCGCTGCGCATCTTCACCCTGCAGCCGCACTTCGATGATGCCCGACTGCTTGCCCTGCTCGGTAATGACCATCGAAGTCTGGATCCGCTCGATGGTGCGCAGGCGCGACGCGCGTACCAGCTGGAATTCGGCGCCGGCCTTCGCTTCCAGGCGGTCGACGCGCAGCTCGATATTGCCGCCGGCCACAGCCGCCTTGAGCGTGGTGCCGGCCAGGCCCTCGAATGCATGCGACAGGCCGGGCCCGCTCAGGTGGTAGCGTCCATCGCCACGCGCCGTGATCGTGAACTCGCGGTTCTGCCAGGCTTCGGGGATTTCGAAGACCGACACGTCGGCCCGTTCCGGCCCCCACACATAGCCGCCGCGCCCGAATATGCCGGGTTCCGACAGCTCGGTCGCATTGCGGTTGGCAAACCAAAAGCCGACCACCGGAAAATACTTGGGCCGCACGTCTATATAGAGTTGCAGGTTGTCGACCGCGTGCGAAATCACCATGCGCGAGCGCAGCAATTCCATTTCAGCAATGGCCGCCTTCTTGGTCTCGAACAGCGACGACACTTCGGACAGGATGTTCTTGGACGCGTTGGGGCTTTCCTCCTCGACGTGGATCATCAGGTTCGCTTCGTACACCGGGCTGGCGATCAGGGCATAGATGATGGCCATCACCGTGACCAGGGTGGTGATGGCGCCGATCAGCCAGCGGTTGTCGTACAGAATGTTGAAATAGCCCTTGAGGTCGACTTCATGCGCATCCTGCTCATGCTCGGGTGGCCGCGGCGGCATCGGCATGCTCAGGATGGGCAGGTTGGCCTGGTGGGTCGACAAGGGGTGGGGGGCGCCATGGTTCATAGAGATACCCTTCGGTGCAGTTCAGGGCCGAGTCACGCCAACCATATTGGTCAGCGCGCCAGGGAAGATCATGCTCAGGTTGCGGTGCCAGTTGGCCAGCGGCGAGGCTGCCACGTAGACCAGGTCCTTGGGCTGCAGCTCGAACGATTCGGCCATGGCCAGCGCCCCCGTCTTGCGCGCGTCGAGCTGGTAGACGCGGGTGCCGTCCAGTGTCTTGCGCACCACATAGACCTGGCGCGCATCGCCGGTCAGGGGACTGATGCCGCCCGACTCGCCCAGCGCCTCGTTCAGGGTCAGGGAGCCGTTGTGCATGGTCAGCGCCTTGGGCGCCACCACTTCGCCGGACACGAAGACCTTGCTCTCGTCGCGAGAATGCACGCGCACCACGTCGCCATGGGCCAGCATCACATTGCCCGGGTTGATGCCCTTGGCCACCAGCGCGCGCATGTCGATGTTGTAGCGCGCGTCGCCCCGTTCGAGCACGATGCGGCTCTGGTCGGCCGTCGGCAGCAGGCCGCCGGCGCGGTTGAGCGCTTCCATCAGCGTCATGGGAATGTCATTGATCGCTTGCAGGCCGGGCGACTTGACCTCGCCATCGATATAGACGCGCTTGCTGCGGTAGGCTTGCACGCGCAGCGTCACGTTCGGCTCGGCGATGTAGCGCGACAGGCGCTTGGTGAGCAGATTGCGCGCCTCGTCTTCGGTCAGGCCGGCCAGGTTCAGCACGCCGGCGAAGGGAAATTGCACGCGGCCTTCATGGTCGACCACGAAACCGGCCGGCGGCGCCACCGCGGTGGTGGTATCGGCCAGCGTGGCCGATGCCGCCACGCCCTGCCCCGCCAGTTCCGGATGGTCCCACACCACGATCGACAGGATGTCGCCACGGTCGATCTTGTAAGGCGGTGGATCGGGCACCACCAGGTGCGCGATATTCTTATTGGTGCGCAATTCTCGCTGCTTGCGCTCGGCATCGATCAGCTGTTCCGTGATGAGCTGGGTCACCGGTCCCACACCTTCATGCTGCAGTCCGGCCTTGCCGGGCGCAATGCGGGAGGCGCAGGCCGCCAGGCTCAGCATCAGGAGGAGGCCTGCGACCCGCGTCCCCCGGACTGTAGAAAATGGTTTCATGATGGTTGCCAATCTAAACACTGTCTGATCCAGAGTAAGGGAGTGGCCCTGGCTCGGCCTTGCTGAATATCAAACCCCCATCATGGCGGGCTCGACAGCAAAACAGGGTATAGACAATTGACTAGCGGACTTCTTCCATCAGCTTGAGGACATCGCCGAAACTCCACACGCGGCGGATCTCGATGACGTCGAATTTCTCGGCGATGCGCGGCGGGAAAGCCGAATAACGGGCATTGATGCGCACGATCTTGCGCACCGCATCGTCCATGTCGGCACGGCCGCTGGAACGGATGAGGGTGACTTCTTCCACCGTGCCATCGCTGCGCACGGCCACGCTGACCAGCGGATCGACGCGGACCAGGTCGGCCCAGGAGCGGGGATAATTGACGCTGCCGTTGCGTTCGATCTTCTGGCGCCAGCTTTCCACGTACATTTTCAGCGACAGGTCGCGCTCGCCCGCGCCGACGGCCACGCGGCGCTCGTCGCGCATGCGCGGTGCGGGCGGGGCGCCGCTCAGGACGTCGATGCCCTTGATCATGTCGCGCGCCTTGCTGCCAAGGTCGCTGCCCAGCATGTTCTTCGGGATCTGGGCGCCACCGCTGCCGCCGCCCGTTCCGGTGCCGGCGGGGCGGCCTGCCGGTGTGGCATTGGCCAGTTCGCGCTGCTGCGCGGCCTGTTGTTCGGCAGCCCGTTGCTGCTCGGCCACCCGCTGTTGCTCCGCGACCCGCTGTTGTTCCGCGATCCGCTGTTGTTCCGCAATCCGCTGTTGTTCCGCGATCCGCTGCTGCTCGACTTTCAGCTGCTCCGCCTTCTGCTGCGCGGCGATACGCTGCTGTTCGATTTTCAGCTGCTCCGCCTTCTGTTGCTCGGCGATACGCTGCTGCTCGACTTTCAGCTGTTCGGCCTTCTGCTGTTCGGCGACACGCAGCTGCTCGGCCTTCTGCTGCTCGGCCTTCTGCTGCTCGGCCTTCTGCTGCTCGGCCTTCTGCTGCTCGGCCTTCTGCTGCTCGACCTTCTGCTGCGCCAGTTTGACCTGTTCAGCCTGCATCTCCTGCTCTTTCTGCTTCTCGGCAGCTTGCAAGACCTGTGCCGCGGCTGCCGCGATCCGGATCTCCTCGTCTTTCTTCTTCTGCTCCAGTTCCCTGGCCAGGCGGCGCGCTTCTTCCTCTTCTTCCGCTTTCGCCAGGCCCGCGCGCGCCGCTTCCGCTTCGGCTGCCGCATTGCTGGTGTCGCTCGCCTTGTCGTCGCCGTGCTGGGCTTCCTTGATATCGGCGGTCTTGACCTCGGCCTCTTCCGGCCGTGCCAGCGGCACGGTGAAGTCGTTGCGGGTGGCGTCCTGCGTGATCACGCGCGCCACATCGATCGTTTCGCGCGATGGCAAAGGCGGACTGATGCGGCGAGCGCGGCGCGGCTTGTCCTTCTTGACCGCGGGCCTGGCCGTCACGGGCGGCGGGGGGACGGCGTCGACCACGCGCATGCCCGTGACCGGGCGCGCCGGCGTGACCGGATCAGGCCGGGCCACCGGATCGGGCAGCGGCGGTGCGGGTGCAGCTACGGGTGTTGGCGGCGCGACAACATCGGCCAGGCGGACCGTCAGCGGTGGCGCGGCGCCCGGCAAGCCAAGTCCCGGCACGCCGAACTGCAGCAACAGCACCAGCCCATGCAGCACGAGCGACACCAGCAGGCCGGCACCGAGGCGGCGCCCTGCCCGGTCATTGGCAACATTCATGCAGCGGTCTCGTGACGCATAAAATCTCAACTATAAATGGCGGATCGCAATGAATTCTAAGCGAAAAGCCCTGCCAGCGAGGGTTTTGTACACGGGAAAAAGGACATGGCTCAGTTCGCCCCGCCGTGCTAGGCTGGCATTCTTACAACTTCCGGAGCCCCCATGCGCCGTTTCTCCCGACTCGCCGGCCTGGCCGCGTGCCTGCTCGCCTTGTCTTCCGCGCAGGCGCAGGACGACGCCGCCTTGCGCCATGCGCACGTCTTGCTCAAATCCACGCCCCTGGTCGACGGCCACAACGATTTGCCCATCCTGATCGCGGAAAACGAGAAGGCGCCCTACGATATCGACGCCTACGACCTGAACCGCAGCATGCCCCACGAAACCGACTTCGCGCGCATGCGCAAAGGCCATTTGTCGGTGCAATTCTGGGCCGCCTACGTACCAGGCGAGCTGAGCACCGGCTGGGGCAGGATGGGCATCGAACAGATCGAACTGACGCGCCGCATGATCGCCAAATACCCCAAGGTGCTGGCCCCCGCCTACACGGCGGCCGATATCGAACGCGCCTTCAGGGCCGGCAAGATTGCTTCGCTGATCGGCGTCGAAGGCGGCCATGCCATCGAGAACAGCCTGGGCATGCTGCGCGCCCACTACCTGCTGGGCGTGCGCTACATGACGCTCACCCACAACGTCACCCTGCCCTGGGCCGATGCCGCCATGGATGCCTCCACCAATGGCGGCCTGACTGGCTTCGGCAAGGAAGTCGTGCGCGAAATGAACCGGCTCGGCATGCTGGTCGACCTGAGCCACGTCAGCGACGCCGTGATGCGCGACGCGCTCGACGTGTCCGAAGCGCCGGTCATCTTTTCGCATTCCTCGGCCAGGGCCCTGGTCGACCATCCGCGCAACGTGCCCGACGCGGTGCTGGCCCGCATGGCCAGGAATGGCGGCGTGGTCATGGTCACCTATGTACCCTGGTTCGTCTCGCCCGAAGCTGCCGTGTATGGCAAGGCCTTGATGGCCGCGGCCAAGGCGGCCGGCACCAGCCTCGATGCCGCCAGGCCGGCCTTCGAAAAACTGCACGGCCCCGAGCCGAAAGCGACGCTCAGGCAGGTGGCCGACCATATCGACCATGTCGCCAAAATTGCCGGCCACGACCATGTGGGCATCGCCGCCGATTACGGCGGCGCCAGCATGCCTACCGGGCTGGAAGACACCGCCACTTACCCCGCCCTGTTCGCCGAACTGATCAGGCGCGGCTGGAAGGACGATGACTTGCGCAAGCTCGCCGGCCGCAACCTGATCCGCGCCCTGCGCCAGGCCGAAACGGTGGCCGCCCGCTTGCAAAAAACCCGCAAGCCCTCGCTCGCCAAAATGTGAAAGCCGTCTTGCCCGCGCCAAAAGCATGATCCCAGCCCTGCCCGAATGGACCGGATTGCTAACCACCAAAAGCCACCCATGCCAGGAAGGTTCACGTTAACCATGCAAATTTCAAAAGCCATGGTCGTAACACTATCGTTGCTTTGCGTTCAGTTGGCTTGCGCCGCGGAACCGCAAAAGGACATTGGCGTCAGCACTAGCGCTGAAATCGATTTTATTCATGGCACTGCCAAATTTACGGCGCTGGCCCCGACTCGCCTCAAGAACGCTGTTAAATTCATTGCCTTGGGCCTAGATTCAGCCGGCACTGTTGTCGTCACGGCGATGGCCGTCGGTATCGACCACGGCGCATCTTTCAAACCGCCAGCGGACGCAAGCGCGGTAGCGCACGTCCATCATCGCGACATGCCTGCCAAGCTGGAGGCCGCTGATTACCTGGCCTTACGGGTGCTTGGCTTGCCATGCTTTGTCATCAGTGCTGACGGCGAAGCTATTTGGGAAATTGCCGTACTTGGCGGTGTCAGCAAATACAGGCCGGTGCTGCCGTCGCATGTCGGCGAGTGGGTTGAGCTTTGATCTCAAATCTAGTCCAGATCGTTTCCTGGCTGACCGGGTTCGTCCAAAAGCGGGTGCAGAGATATCCGATTTTCCAGCTCCAGACCGGTCGTTGGCTACAAGGGACGGACGGCAGCTTTGCTGGCAACACATCACCGCAGCGCTAGGGCTTGATACCCTGCAAAGCCAGTGACCATTTGCCCAGCTCATGGTACAAAAATTGAAACACGGTCTGGATGCGGGTTGTGTTGCGTAGATCAGGATGGGTCAGAACCCAGAGTTCAGATGCCAAATCCGGGAGTGGATCTTGTATGCGGCGCAAAGGGGCCAGGCTGTCGCCGAGAAAACAAGGCAACACGGCCAAACCCAATCCTTCGGCGCACGCGCGAGCGATGTTGGAGAAACCGTCAATGCGGTAGCCTACTTGGTTCAGTGGAATAATTTTCTGCAGCCATAGCAGTGAACGGTGGCGTTCTTGCGAATCACCCAGGGCAATCCATTGGTGTTCAGACAAGGCGCACGCGGTGGTGTTATTCAGGTAATGCACCGCCCCATACAACGCAAACGCGAGCGGCGCGATGCGCTTGCCGACCAAATAGTCGGGCGGTAACCGTGTGGGGCGCACGGCAATGTCGGCGTCGCGTTTGGCGAGGTCGAGCATGGCGTTGTCGATGACGATGTGCAGCGCAATCTGCGGGTAGCGGATGCGGCACAAGGCCAGCACCGGGTTCAGCAAGCCCGTGGCAATGCTGTCGGTGGTGGTGATGCGCACCACGCCGCTGGGCCGCAAATCGCGCCCGGCCACTTTGAGCAGAGAGTGCTCTGCCGTTCGCTCGATAGCCGCCCCAGCCGCCGCCAGCTCTTCACCAGCCGGCGTTGCGACGTAGCGGCCAGAGCCGCGCTCGAACAAGCGCACGCCCAAATCCTTTTCGATTTGGGCAATGCGCCTGAAAACCGTAGCGTGGTTGACATGGAGCTTGCGCGCCGCCGCCGCCAGTGAGCCGGTTTGGGTGACTGCGGCAACGTAAATCAGGTCATTGAGGTCTTTCATATCTGTGCATTTATGCAAATCAAGTTTGTATTAATTTTGAATTTTCTTGTATGAATGTAGAGGTTAATCTTCAGTTTTACAACTCTTTTAAGGAAACACGCCATGAAAGCCATACGCATTCACAAAGCCATCACCACGCTGCTGCTGTCGGCTGGTTTGGGTTCGGCCAGCTATGACAGCGCTACGGCCGCCGAGCCGATTTGGGACGGCAACAAGGTCCAGATGCAAAGCGAGAAGTTGGCCGACGGTGTTTTCGCCTACTACGCCAGCGATGCCCGCGAACTCAACGCCAAGGGGGGCGCAGCAGCCACCAGCGGCGGGCTGATTGTGGGCAGCAAGGGCGCGTTGTTGGTTGAAACCATGCTCAACAAACGCATGAACCAACAGGTGCAAGACCTAAGCCGCAAGCTCGGCGGCAAGCCGCTGATTTATGCGGTCAACACCAGCGCGCACGGCGACCACTCATTCGGCAACATGTTTTTGCCCGCCTCCACCCGCATTGTTCAGCACGCCAACACGCGCACCTACGTCGACAAACACTTGGGTGATGACAAAGCCTTCATGATCAAGAACTTTGGCACGGGCCGGGGCATTGAGGAAATCAAGGCGCGCACCGGTGATATTTTGGTGGCTCCCATGGCCACGGTGTCCCTGGACTTGGGCGGCAAAGTGGTCGATGTGATCGACTTTGGCTTCGCACAAACCGGCGGTGACCTGTGGGTGTGGGAGCCGCAATCGAAGGTGATGTGGGCGGGTAACCCGGTGATCGCGGCCAAGCCCGCCTTGCCTTGGTTGCTGGACGGTCATTTGGTCGCCACGCTAGACACCCTCAAGCGTGTATACGCATTCCTGCCCGCTGACGGCCGCATCATCCCCGGCCATGGTGTCGCCATGACGCGTGACGACATGAAGTGGCATATTGACTACTTGACCAGCGTAAAAACGAACGTGCAGGCGGCTGTGGACAAGGGTTTGACCCTGGAGCAAACCGTTCAGCAAACCACCATGCCTGAGTTTGGTGGCTACGCCTTGTTTGGCTGGGTCCACCCGGGCTTGAACGTACCCGCCGCATACCGCGACCTCAGCAAGAAATAGTCACTTTTTGTCAGGAGAAATTCATGACTACAGAAGTCGTCACCGGCAAGGAAGCCACGATCCATTTCGATGCACAGAAGTGCATCCACTCGCGCATCTGCGTGCTCTCGCACCCGGACGTGTTTGTGCCCAATGTAGTGGGCGCCTGGATTCACCCGGATGCGCAGATTATTGCGTTGCACGGAAATGATGCTTTACTGGCGAACGCCATAGGTGGCGACACCAAGGGCAACGTTTCTTTGGCGGCCTATCTCATCGCCATTCCACTTGCATGCAATCCAGTCCGATTAGCGATCGAGCCGGTGCTGGCCGCGCCTGTCAACTATCGGCAAGCATGAGTTCTACGGTCGCCTGCTGATAGGACCGAGGTGGACTCCCAGTAAGCAGCCGTTAATCAGTACCCGCAAACGCCGCAGATCGGTCGTCCGTTGTGCAAGCCCGTCCGTCCGCTCAGGGGCGGATGCCTGTCATTGGACGTCGCGTGTCAAATCAAGCCTGAGCAGGTGCAGATCGTACGTGCCACGGCATCGCACGCGTGCGTGGACGCCCGCACGGGAACGCCGTCGGTCACACCCGCACTGGTTGTCCAGAATCAAAACCGACTTGCGCGTGCTCTTTAGTATGGCTTGAACGCCACCCACACGCGCAGGTCCCCATGTCGCCCCCCGAGTTCGACTCCAAACAGTTCCGCCAGGCCCTGTCGCAGTTCGCCACCGGCGTCACGGTCATCACGGCCGCCCTGCCCGATGGCGCCTTCCTCGGCGTCACCATCAATTCCTTCAATTCCGTCTCGCTCGAGCCGCCCCTGGTGCTGTGGAGCCTGGCGCATGCCTCGAGCTCCATGGGCGCCTTCAGCGCCGCCCCACGCTACGTCATCAACGTTCTGGCCGGCGACCAGATCGAACTGGCGCAGCGCTTCGCCAGCCACACGGGCGACCGCTTCGACGCGCTGCCGTTCACCCTGTCCGCCCAGGGCGTGCCGGTGCTGGCCGGCACGGTGGCCTGGTTCGAATGCCGCCACCGCAGCCGCTACAGCGAAGGGGACCACGTCATTTTCGTGGGCGAGGTCGAGCGCTGCCATTCCCATCCGCACCGCACGCTCGGTTTTCATCGCGGCCGCTTCATCGCCATCTGACAAACATCGGACCTCGCCCATGAACCAGCTCAACTTCGTCAACCACGCCTGCTTTTACATTGCCAACGATACAACGCTGCTGCTGGTCGATCCCTGGGTGGAAGGCGCGGTATTCAACAATGGCTGGAGCCTGCTCGACAACAACACCTCGAACAGCGGCCTGGTGCGCGAACTGGCGGCGCGCCAGCTCGATACCTACATCTGGTATTCGCACGAGCATCCCGACCATTTTTCCATCGGCTTCATCAAGAAGCTCAAGCAGGACTTCGCCGGCAAGGTCACCATCCTGTTCCAGCACACCAAGGACAAGCGGGTCGTCACCTTCCTGCGCCGCAGCGGTTTCGAGGTCATCGAATGCCTGCCCGGCGAGGCGGTCCGCATCGACGACACGCTGCGCATCAGCGTATTTCCGTATGCCGACGGCGATTCCTACTGCCTGATCAATTCCGGCGAACGCGCCATCCTCAACATCAACGATTGCGCGCTCACCAGCCCCGACGCATGCCGCGCCGTGCGCGCCAGCGTCGCCAGGCTGGCGCCGCAGATCGACGTGCTGTTCACCCAGTTCGGCTACGCCAACTGGGTCGGCAATCCCTTCGAGCCGGAACTGCGGCGCCGCGCGGCAGCGGAAAAGCGCCACCGCATCGCCCTGCAGATGGAAATCCTCAAGCCGGTGCTGACGATCCCGTTCGCGTCCTTCGTCACCTTCGCCAGCGATGAAAACAATTACATGAACGACCACCAGAACTCGGCCTACACGATCCGCCAGTGGTCGACGCTGTCGCCGGTGACCGAATCGCTGCGCCTCATGAAGCCGGGCGACGCCTTCGATCTCGACCTGGACACGCCGATCAGCCTGGCCGGGATGAGCTACGCGGCCGCCCTGCACTGGAAAAAACTGGGCGAGGCCCCGCGCGAAGTGCTGCTGGCCGAACCGTCGGTCAGCGCCGGCGACGTGGAAGCGGCCTTCGCGAAACACCTCAAGTCGGTGCGCGGCAACCTGCCCGGCCTGTCCTATGCGCTGGAAAAACTGGGCCTGATCAAGCCGCTCGTGATGTACATCGCCGACATCCACCTGACCGCGCGCTTTTCCTATGTCAGCGGGTATACCGTGCTCGACACTGGCGCTTCGTTCGACATTTCCATGACCTCGCCCAGCGTGGTCTTCCTGTTCAGTAACGAATACGGTTTCAACACCACCCACGTCAACGGCCGCTTCCGCACCGCCAGTCCCGACGCGCTGCAGCGCTTCTCGCGCTTTTTCATGCCGCAGAACATGGGCAGGCAGGGTTACGGCATCGGCCATCCGCTGGCCACTGCCGGCCATCTCGCGGGCAATGTGCTGGGCCGCCTGAAGCGCATTTAATCGGTGGCAGGCAGGCCCAGCGCTGCAAAGTGCAGCACCCAGTGGCGCTTGCCGTCCAGGCCGATCAGCGCGGCCGCTTCATCGTCGTAAAACGCGCCGACCGGACAGGCCGCCAGCCTGCGCGCGACCGCGCCCAGCAGCCAGCGCTCCCCCATCATGCCCGCCTCGACCAGCGCGTGCCGGTAGCCGCGCGGTCCGGGCGCCAGCACCTGGTCGCGCGCCGCCGACAGCACCAGCACCGCGGCCGCGTCGCCGATCACATCCTGCGACAGCGCCGCCGACCGCGCCTGGTCCGCGAACTGGCCCGCACGCACCAGCCGCAAAGCATGTCCCGGCAGGTAGCGGTAGACCCCTGGCGCCAGCCCGGATACGCGATGGACCACGACCGTTGCCGACACCGCGCCGGACACTTGCGGCGCCTGCGCCATACCGGCCAGCAGCGACGACAGGCCGCTCAGCGGCAAGGGCGCATCGCTGAAGCGGCGCTGGCTGCGGCGCTGCACGATGGTGGCATACAGGTCGCGCGCGGCCGGGGCCGGTGCCGGCAGGACGATGCGCGGCCCTGCCGCGTTGCTGGCGACTTGCTGCAGCGAGGTCGCGCCATGGATGGCGCCGGTGACGCCGATCGGCGACGCCGCTGCGGGTGCGGCGACGAAAGCCTCGCCCGCCTGCGCCGCCACGCGGGTCCGGCGCAGCGCCATGATCGCCAGCACGCCCTCTTCCACGCCGTCGATGCCGACCGTCCGGGCGGCATGGGCGTCGTCGAACTGCGGCAAGAGCTGCGCATGCATGCCCGCGCCATGCGCGCCCAGGCGCAGGTTTTCCAGCAGGTGCCCGGCGTCGGCCAGCGCGTAGCGGTAGGCGCGGTTGTGATACTTGTAGCCGGTGCGGCGAAAGACGGCGCTCAGCACCACCTGCGCGTCGGCATCCCCGGCTTGCGGGGCCGGTCCCAGCGCGTGCAGCAGGTGCCGGTCCGGATCATAGTGATAGACGCCCGGCGCCAGGCCGTCGATGCGGTGCGCGATGACGTACAGCTCGCTGGGAAACAGTGCGCCCGACGATGGTGCCGCGCGCAGGGCGCGGCCGCCGCGCCGCTCGGTGACGCCGGCGGCAAGAAACAGCACCCGTCCCAGGTCCGCCAGGCGAAACTGTCCCGACGGCGCGGCCGGCCCGCGCAGCATGTCGGCCAGCGCCTGCTGCGCGGGCGCGCCCTTGTCGAGCGCGATGGTGGGCGCGCCCGGATACTGCTTGAACGGGGGCGGCGGATCGCCCCAGTCGACGCCGGGCGCGCGCCGGAACACGCTGCTACGCGATTCCGACGAGTACTCGTGGTAGGCGACGACCGGATTGCCGGCGCCGGACGGCGGCAGCGCCACGTCCCCGCCCTGGCGGCTGCCGACAAAATAGGCCAGCCCGACGGCCGCCGCGACGGCCAGCGCCTTGCCCAGCAGCGCCGGGCTGCCCGCCCCGCGCGGCTGCGCCCGTCCGAACCAGCGCAGCACGACCGGCAGGTTGAAGGTCAGGTGCAGCGCCACCAGCAAGACCGTGGCGTAGCCGAACAGGTAGTGCCAGTCGAACACCGGCAACTGCTGGTTGGCGACCCAGAAAATCCCCAGCCCGGCCGTGGTCAGCAGGTAGGCCAGCAGCAGCAAGCTGGTATGCACATTGAGCGCCAGCCGTCCGGGCGCACGGCCGCGCCATGCCAGCACGGCAATGACCAGGGCATACAGCGCCAGCGGCGCCAGCACCCAGGCAAGTTTTGGCATGACATCGTCCTCCCGCTTGGCCCAACCGATCGAAAAAAGGTAAGATTGCCGCCATGTGCGCCAACTACACTCCCAGCAAACGCGAAGCGTTCAGCCATCACTATGGGCTCGAACGCGCGATCTTCGATTATCCGCCTGAATCCTTCCCAGGCTACCTGGCGCCCATGCTGCGCGAATCGCGCGAGACGGCGGGCGACGTCGAATGCATCGCCGCCATGTTCGGCATGGTGCCGCACTGGGCCGACACCAAGCTGAGCCGCCAAACCTACAACGCCCGTACCGAAACGGTGGCCACCAAGCCCTCGTTCCGCAATGCCTGGAAGCGCAATCAATTCTGCATCGTGCCGGCGGAGAACATCTTCGAACCCAATTATGAATCCGGCAAAGCCGTGCGCTGGCGTATTTCGCACGCCGATGCGCGCCCGCTCAGCGTGGCCGGCATCTGGGAATGGAAGTCCGATGGCCCCGACGGCCTGCCCCTGCTCTCGTTTTCCATGCTGACCATCAATGCCGACGGCCACCCGCTGATGAGCCGTTTCCACAAGCCGGGCGACGAAAAGCGCATGCTGGTCCTGCTCGAGCCGGCCCAGTACCAGGGATGGCTGGCAGGCGCCCTGGTCAACGACCCGTCCACCTACCAACCCTACCCGGCCGAACAGCTGGTCGCCATCGCCGATCCGATGCCGCCGCGCGCCAAATCCAAGGATACGCAAGCTACGCTGGTGTAGACATGTATTTATCATTGCCAGAATAATAATTTCCTCGTAACATCCGTGCTTCACTGAAGCACGGAGCGGAAATGATTGAACTGAGTGGTATCCGGAAGACGTATCGCCAGGGTGGAGCGGAAATTCGCGCCCTCGACGGCATCGACCTTGCAATCCGGCCCGGCGAATTCGTGGCCATCATGGGTCCTTCGGGTTCCGGCAAGTCCACCCTGCTCAATGTGCTCGGCGCGCTCGACAAGCCCGACGCCGGACGCTACCGTCTCGGCACCGACGAAGTGGGCGAACTCGACGACGATGCCGCCTCGGCCCTGCGCAACCGCCGCATCGGCTTCGTGTTCCAATCCTTCCACCTGCTGCCGCGCCTGACCGTGCTGGAAAACGTGCTGCTGCCGCAACGCTATGCGCAAGCCATCGACGCTGAAGCGCCGCAACGCGCGCGCGCCCTGCTCGAACGGATCGGCCTGGGCGCACGCATCGACCACCGCCCGGGCGAACTGTCGGGCGGCCAGCTGCAGCGCGCCGCCATCGCGCGCGCCCTGCTCAACCAGCCGGCCCTGCTTCTGGCGGACGAACCGACCGGCAACCTCGATTCGAAAAGCGCGCTCGACGTGATGACCCTGCTGGCCGAGCTGAACGCCGCCGGCCAGACGCTGGTCATGGTCACCCACGATCCCGATATTGCCGCCCGCGCCGGCCGCACGATCCACCTGCACGACGGCCGCATCGCCGGGGAGCACGCATGAAAAAGCCCCTGATGCTCGGCGCCCTGGTGCTGGCCCCGGTGGCCGCGGCCCTGTTCATGGTGTATGGCGGCGAACCTGCCGTGGCGCAAACGTCGACCACCACGGCAGCCCAGCCGGCAGGCGCGGTCAAGCGTCCGCTGCTGATCACCGGCACCGTCGACGCCCAGGATTCGCAGGCGATCCTGGTGCCGCCATCGAACTCGTCGCCCGTGGTCCTGCGCAATTTCGTTCCGGAAGGCACCCTCGTCAAGGCCGGTGACGTGGTGCTGCGCATCGACAGCCAGGAAGCGGCCAGCGTGCGCACCATGAAGATTGAAGCCGACCAGGCGCTGGCCCGCGCCGACAAGGAAATTGCCGACCTCGAAGTAGCGGCGGTCACCGCCGAACGCGCGCTGGTGACAGCGAAAGCCGCGCTGGCCAAGGCCAAAGTCGATGCGGTATTGCCGAAGTCGCAGATTTCCGGACTGGACTACGACCGTTACCAGGCCGAACTCGAACGCGCCGACCGCGACCTCGACGTCAAGAAAAAAGCCAGCGCCAGCGCCTTCGACGCCGTCAAGCGCCGCCGCAGCGACAGCGAGCTGGAAACGCAAAAGCTGCAAGTGAACATCGCCTTCAATGTGGCGCGCCAGGAACAGGTCCAGGTGCGCGCCGCGCGCGACGGGGTGGTCCTGCACGGCTACAGCGAATGGCGCGGTGGCGAACGCTATGACGAAGGCTCGAGCGCATTCCCTGGCAACACGGTCGGCCAGGTCATGGGCGCCGGCAAGATGAAGGTGCGTGCCTTCGCGCTGGAAGCGGACCGTCCCTTCATCAGCAAGGGCCAGGGCGTCCGGCTCGGCTTCGACGCCTTGCCTGGCGCCACGCTGCAAGCGAAAGTGATCCAGATCGCCAGCGCGCCCGAAGCGCGCGTGAGCTGGGGCAATGCGCGCTACTTCCGCGTCGATATCGAGTTGCCCGACACGCACAAGCTGCCGCTGGTGGCGGGCATGAGCGTGCTGATCGAGCCGCTCGATGCGCCCAAGGAAAAGGTCCCCGCCACGGCCGCTGCCGCGCCGGCGGACCTGAAGATCGATGGCGAAGTGGCATCGCGCACGGCTTTCCCGGTGTCGCCGCCCAGCATTCCCGACATCTGGCAATTCTCGCTGGCCCAGCTGGCGCCGGAAGGCACGCCGGTCAAGGCCGGCGACACCCTGGCCACCTTCGAGGCGAACGAAATCCGGACCCAGATGGAAATGCGCAGCAGTGGCTTGAAGGAAAAACTAAGCGCCCTGGCCAAGATCAAACTCGACCATGCCGAAGGCGAACGCAGCGCCGAGCTGGCCGTCGCCGAAGCCCAGTCGAACCAGGAGCGCGCCCAGCGCAAGGCCATGCAGCCGAAGGAACTGATCCGCCGCATCGATTACGACAAGCTCGTCATCGAACGCGTGCTGGCCGAAGACATGGCGCTGCTGGCCGTGCGCGAGCGCGACGCGAAGGTGCGCGCGCGCAAGGCGGAAGTCGCCGCCCTGAGCAGCGAAGTCGCCCAGCACCAGAGCGCGATCTCCTTGCTGACGGAAGGCCAGGCCAGGATGACGGTCAAGGCCCCACGCGACGGCATGATCGTGTATCGCCCGCAATTCAATGGAGAAAAATTTGCCGTCGGCAGCCAGGTCTGGATGGGCCTTTCGGTGGCCACCCTGGCAGACCAGAACCAGCTGATCGTGAACGCCAAGGTGCCCGAGGTGCAGTCCGAAGCAGTCCGGCTGGGCCAAGCCGCCCGCGTGACCGTGCCGGGATCGAATATCGCCCTGACCGCCAAGGTCAGCAGCCTGGGCCGTACCTACCACGGCAAGTCGCGCAGCGCCCCGGTCATCGTGCGCGACCTGGAACTGGAATTCGACAGCGTCCCGAAAGGCATCAAGCCGGGCACCGCCGTGCAGGTCACCCTGCTGCCGCCGAAAGGAAAAGCATGATCAGGAAACTACTCTGCGCGGCCATCGCACTGGGCCTGGCCGCCTGCAGCGACGACCACGCCGACCGCGTGCCGTCGGAAACGCTGGCCCCGCGCGCGTGGCTGGAAACGCTCGATGTCCAGGGCGAAATCAAGGCCGCGGCCAATACCCAGCTGCTGGTCCCCGGCACCGGCTGGGACAACCGCGAACTGCTGGCCATGGTTGAAGACGGCAGCATGGTCAAAAAAGGCGACGTGGTCGCCCGTTTCGATGCCCCGCGCGCGCGCATGGAACTGTCGCAAGCCGAAACCGAACTGCTGCGCAAGGTCCTGGGCGAGCAATCCCTGGTCGACAGCGCCGCCGTCAAGAAAGCCGAACTGTCGGCCGACAGCGCCAAGGTCAGCGGCGACCTGCTGCTGAGCGAACGCTACGCCGATATCAAGGCCGAATCCGGCGTGCTCACGCGCAACCAGATCCTCGATGCCCTGCAGGATACGGGCTTCCTGAAGAACAAGCGTTCCTACCTGGGCTGGAAGGCGGGCCAGGTCGGTACCCGCACGGCGGCCGAGCGCGCCGTCATCATCGCGCAAAAGGATAGCGTCAGCGTCAATGCCGACCAGCGCCGCAAGAGCCTGGCCGCGCTGGAATTGCTGGCGCCGCACGACGGCGTGTTCCTGCTCAAGGCCAGCTGGGATGGCAACAAGCCGCAGATCGGCGCCAGCCTGTGGTCGACCCAGGAATTCGGCACCCTGCCCGACTCCGGCAAGCTGGTGGCGAAATTCAGCGTGCCCGAAGGCCAGGCGTTCGGCCTGAAGATCGGCCAGCCGCTCAAGGCGCGCCTGGCCGGGACCGGCTCGGAGTTCGAGCTGAAAGTGAGCAAGGTCGGCAACAGCGCCACCACCAAGTCGCGCGAATCGCCCGTGAAGTACAGCGATTTCGAGGCCGTGATCGACCCGGCCATCGCCAAGAAACTGGCGCTCACGCCTGGCCAGTCGGTGCGCGCCACCGTGCGCCTGGTCGAGCGCCCTGCCGTGCTGACCCTGCCCAATATGGCGCTGGTGCAGGAAGGCACTGCCTACGCCGTGTTCGTCGGCGACCAGGCGCCGGGCGTGAAGAAAGTGGTGGAACTGGGCCAGCGCGGCGCCGTGCGCAGCGAAATCAAATCGGGCCTGGCCGCCGGCGAGCGCATCTTGCTGCTGCCGGTCGTCAAGGACGACAATCTCAACAACAAGCAGGACAAGAAGCCCACATGAACCTCGCCCTCATCATTGAAGCCGTCGTGGAACTGCAGCGCCGCAAGCTGCGCACCGGACTGACCCTGCTCGGCATGGTCTTTGGCGTGGGCGCGATCGTGGCCATGCTGGCCGTCGGCGAAGGCAGCAAGCGCGAAGCCTTGCGCCTGGTGTCCGAACTGGGCTTGAACAATGTGCTGCTGGAAGCGAAAAGCCTGACCCCGGACCGCCTGAAGGAAATCCGCAGCCGTTCGCTGGGACTGTCCGCCGCCGATGGCGCGGCCGCCCTGTCGGTGGTGCCGGGCGCCGAATCGGTGTCCTTCAAGAAGGAAATCAAGGTCGACCAGCTGGCGCGCGGCGCCACCGTGGCCACCGCGACCGCGTTCGCCGTCTCGCCGGGCTATGCCGAGCACAGCGGCGTGAAAGTGGCGCACGGCCGCTGGTTTGCCGCCGAGGATGGCGCCACCCTGGCCCCGGTCGCCGTGCTGGGCGCGCGCCTGGCCAAGACCCTGTTCGGCGACGCCGATGCGGTCGGTGCGCGCATCAAGCTCAACCACCAGTGGCTGGAAGTGATCGGCGTGCTGGCCGACCGCGCGGCGGGCAAGTCGGAATTCGAGGGCGTCAAGCTGGGCCTGGACGACGAGCGCCTGTTCGTGCCCTGGGAAACCGGCCGCGCCCGCTTCCGCTTCACCTTGATCGAAGATGAAGTCGACGGCATCAGCCTGCGCCTGGACGGCAAGAACCCGCCGGACGTGGCCGCGCGCGTGCTGCAAACCCTGATCGAACAGCGCCACGGCGGCGAGGAAGACAGCAACCTGATCGTGCCGATGGGCCTGTACCGCCAGCACCAGCAGACCCAGCGCATATTTACCGTCGTCATGAGCTCGATCGCGGCCGTGTCGCTGCTGGTGGGCGGCATCGGCATCATGAACATCATGCTGGCCAATGTGCTGGAACGGCGCCGCGAGATCGGTCTCAAGCGCGCGCTCGGCGCCACCCGGCGCGACGTGGTGATGCAATTTCTGGCCGAAGCGCTGGTCATCGCCATCAGCGGCGCCTTGCTGGGCGTGGTGCTGGGGGCCGTGGCCGCCTACAGCATTGCGGCGCTGGCCGGCTGGTCGGTGGCATGGTCGCCCCTGATGCTGACGGTGGCCGTGACGCTGTGCGTGGGCGTGGGCCTGGCGTTTGGCGTATTCCCGGCCAAGCAGGCCGCCGCGCTCGATCCGATCGCGGCACTGCGTAGCGACGGTTAAGCCTTACCCGGGCGCGCCCCACACGGCGCGCCTGCGCCCGCCGCGCTTGGCCTCGTACAGGGCGGCGTCGGCCGCGGCCAGCATGGCATCGAGTTCCATGCCCTCGCCGGGAATGGCGGCGGTTACCCCGACGCTGACCGACACATGGCCGCCGCCCGGCTGCCAGGCATGCGGTAAGTGCAGGGCCGCCACTGCGGCGCAGCACCATGCCCCGAAGGCCAGCGCTTCCTCCTGGCCGGCGTAGGGCAGCAGGACGACGAATTCCTCGCCCCCGAAACGGGCCACGCATTCGCCGGGACGGCGCGCCGCCGCCTGCAGGCAATGCGCGACCGTCACCAGGCAGGCGTCGCCGGCCTGGTGGCCGTAGCCATCGTTGTACAGCTTGAAAAAGTCGATATCGATGAAGGCGATGCCCAGCGATAGCAGCTGGCGCCGGTGGCGCAGCAGCTCGACCTCGGCCAGTTCCACGAAATGACGCCGGTTGACCAGGCCGGTCAGGCTGTCGCGCCGGGCCAGCCTGGCCATGGCCTGGCCATGCCGCTGCAAGCGCAAATGGGTGCGCACGCGCGCCAGGACCACGGGCGGATTGAGCGGTTTGGTGATGAAGTCGACGGCGCCCGCGTCCAGCGCCCGCACTTCGCTGTCCATGCCAAGCCGGGCGGTAACGAAAATGATGGCGCAATCGGAAGAAAATGGTTCGGCCTTGAGCTGGCGGCACACTTCGTAGCCGTCCATGCCGGCCATTTCGACGTCGAGCAGAATCAGCGCCGGGCGCCGCTCGCGCGCCAGCGCCAGCCCGGACGGGCCATCGGTGGCGAACAGCACGTCCCCCTCTGCCTGCACGATGGCGCACAGCATGCGGATGGTGGCCGGATTGTCGTCGATGATCAGGATGGTCGACGCGCTCGCGCCATTCGCCTCGCCATGGACCAGCAGGGCAGCGTCGGACATCAGCGCGCCTCCTGCCGGCGCCGTTCGATCAGGACGCAGGCCGCATCCATGGTATCGAGCACGGTACCACTGTTGAAGGGCTTGACGATGAAGCCGCGCGCCCCGCGTTCGAGCGCCACCTTGACGGTGGGCGCATCGTTGCGCGCGGTCACCATCAGGACCACGGCGTCCGGCAACTGCGCCACCAGGGTTTCCAGGATTTCCAGACCATCGCGTTCGGGCATCTGCACATCGAGGCAGATGATGTCCGGACGCAGGCGCAGCGCGCGCTCCAGGCCGGCGCTGGCGCCGCCGGCGTCGCCGATCACGTCGAAACGCACACCCTGGATGATCATGCGCAGCACGGCGCGCGTCATCTCGTTGTCGTCGATGATGAAGACCTTGTAGCGTTTATCCATGGTCATGTTGTCGATAGCCAATGTAGGCTCACTATACCTGAATCGGCGCGCCCGCCGCCGCATTGTCGAGCAAGGCGATGGCGAGCGCGAAATCGAGCTTGTCCATCGCCTCCTGCAATTGCGCCAGCGCCGCCTCGCCCCAGCATTGCCGCATGTCCGTCGCCAGCGCATCGAAGCGCGCGCAGGCGGCCAGGTTGCGTTCGGCCAGCAGCCCGCGCAGCAGCGCCAGCTCGGACGCCGACAGCGGCGTGGCGCCGCGCGGCGCGGTCTCGCCCGTTTGCGCCAGCCAGGCCGCCGCCGCCGCCAGGGTCGCTTCCATCTCGCTGCGCACCGGCAGCAGCAAGGCATCGAGCGCCTGTGCATCCGCGCCCGCGTGCAAGCCATGTTCGAGCGCCATGCAGGCATCGGCGAAGCGCTGCGCGCCCAGCGAACCGATCGAGCCGCGCAAGCCGTGCAGCACCCGCCCCGCCTCCTCGGCGCGTCCCTCGCGCCAGGCCGCCGGCAAGTCGTCGAGCGGCGTGGTGGCGCGTTCGACGAAGCCGGCGATCAGGCCGGCCATGATATGGCGCATGCCGTCCTGGTCGGTGGCGTTGTCGAGCAGGCGGTTCAGGCCGAACACGCCGTCGGCAGCGCCCGCCTGCGGCGCTGCCGGCGTGCAGCCCTCCTGTCCCAGCACGCGCCGGATTTCGGCCAGCATGTCGGCCAGGGCCAGCGGCTTGGCGATGAAGCCGTTCATGCCGGCGGCGATGCAGCGTTCGCGTTCGTGTTCCATCACGCCGGCGGTCATGGCGATAACCGGGGTGGCCATGCCGAGCTGGTCGCGGATATGGGCGATGGTCTCGAAGCCGTCCATGACGGGCATCTGGATATCCATCAGGATCAAATCGTAGGCGTCCGGCCGTGCACCGAGCATGGACAAGGCCACCCTGCCGTCGCCGGCGATGTCGACCCTGGCCCCACTGGCAACGAGCAGGCGGCGCGCCACCTCCTGGTTCAGGAAGTTGTCTTCGACCAGCAGCACGCGGCAACTCAGTTCCGGCCCCGCCACGGCGCCGGCGGCAGGCACGGGACGGTCGCCGCGCAACAGCAGGTTGTGCAGGCAATGGCGCAAGGGGGCGGCCGTGACGGGCTTGTCGAGCACATCGTCGGCGCCCAGAGCGGCCGGATCGAATTGCGCTTTGGACCGTTCGTAGAAACTGAGCATCAGCACGATCGCGGCGCTGCTGGTGGCGCGCAGGCGGGCGATCGCGGCGGCCGGTTCGGCGCCGCACAAGGCCAGGTCGAGCATGACGACCCGCACCGGCGTGTCCGGCACGGCCGGCCATGGCGCTGCCGCGCGCAACGCCCTGCAGCCCAGGCTGGCCAGGGTTTGTTCGAGCACCAGCGCGCTGGCCGGGACGGCGTCGGCGACCAGCACCGGCAAGTCCTGGAGCAAGCCATCCGGCGCCGCCGCGCCCGCGGTCGGATCGCGGGCCAGGGCCAGCTCGACACTGAAATTGCTGCCCACGCCCTCGCTGCTGCGCACCGTAATCGTGCCATCCATCAGCCGCACCAGGCGGCGCGTGATGGTCAGGCCCAGACCGGTGCCGCCGAAGCGCCGGGTGGTCGACGAATCGGCCTGGGTGAAGGGTGAAAACAGGGCATCGACCTGGGCCGGCGTCATGCCGATGCCGCTATCGTCGACCTCGATGCGCAGGCGTACCGCGTCGCCCTGCAGCGCCAGCGCATCGATGCGTACCGCGACGTGGCCGCGGCGGGTGAACTTGATGGCATTGCCGGCCAGGTTGACCAGGATTTGCTGGAGCCGCAAGGCGTCGCCCAGCAGCGTGGCCGGCACGGCCGGATCGAGGGCGATGGTCAGGGTCAGCGCATGCCCGCGCGCGTTCAGGCTCATCATCGTGGCCAGGGATGCCAGCAGTTCCTCCATGCGGAACGGCAGGCAGGCCAGCGCCATCTTGCCGGCCTCGATCTTGGAGAAATCGAGGATGTCGTTCAGGATCGCCAGCAGGGACGCGCCCGAGCTGCGGATAGTATCGAGATCCTTGTGCTGTTCCTCGTTGAGCGCGCTGCGCGAAAGCAATTGCGCCATGCCGAGCACCGCATTGAGCGGGGTGCGCAACTCGTGGCTCATGTTGGCCACGAATTCGCTCTTGGCGCGGCTGCCCGCATCGGCCTGGGTCATGGCCCAGCGCAGATTCTGTTCGGCCAGCTTCTGCTCCGTGACGTCGCGCGCGATGCCGAGAAAGCCGACCACCGCGTCGCTGGCGTCGAGGATGGCCGTGACGGTCAGTTGCACGGGCAGGCGCGAGCCATCCTTGCGCACATAAGTCCACTCGACCGTTTCTGCCTGGCGCATGGCGGCCCTGGCCACGAACACCTCGAAGCCATGCACCGGCCGGCCCAGTTCGGCCGACAGCTGGGCGCTCCTGCGCTCGACTTCGGCCTGGTCATGCAGGATGGCCGGGGTGGCAATGCCGACCAGTTCGGCGGCCACATAGCCCAGCATGCGCTCGGCGCCGACGCTAAATACCGTGATGATGCCCTGCAAGTCCGTGGCGATGATGGAAAATTCGCTGGCCGAATCGACCAGCACGGCGAAGCGATGCTCCGACTCGCGCAAGGCGCCCGTCATGTTCGACGCCAGCGCCAGCGCATCCTCGCGCGTGACGCTCATGGCCCGCATCATGCTGAACAGCAGCAGCGAGATCACGGTGCCGGCGAACAGGACGATCAAGCCCTTGGCGCTGTCGATGGCCGACTCGAATGCCGGCAGCGAACTGACGCGTATCAGCCAAAGGGTATCGCCAACCGCCATGCTGGCCGCATTGCTGAACGCTGCCTCATGCTCGGGGTTGCGCAGCAGGGCAGGACTGGCATACATGCGGGCATCGACAGCGGTGCTGTAGCCGTCGTAGACTTCCAGCGCCACCGACTGGCTGGTCCCGGTCAGGATATCGGCCATCAGATCGTCCATCCGGAACGCGCTATAGACAAAATATTCCAGCGCGGCGCTCCGCTCGTCCCAGGTCGCTTGCGGGACGCCGCGGCGATAGACCGGGACATACATCAGGAAACCCGCCTGGCCTTGCGCGGAATGCTCCTGGATCAGGCGCACTTTGCCCGTGACGGCCAGCTTGCCCGACTCCATGGCCCGCAACAGGGCCGCTCGGCGAATGGGCTCGGCCATCATGTCGAAGCCGAACGCCCGCAAATTCATGCCGTGGAAGGGTTCGGGAAAGACAATGGGGGCGTAATTGGCGCGCACGCCCGGGGGCCATACGCCAAACCCGGGATAGCCTTCGGCATGCACTTCCCGCTCGAGGGCTTGCTTGTCCGCCGTGTAGCGGGCCACGCCGATCACCTGAAAACCGGGATACTTGCGTTCGACCTCGAGGTTGGTGACGTAATGATGCCAGTCGGACCGGCTCACCTTTCCGGCCGTGGAGATCACGGCGCGCCCCCCTTCCAGAATCTGGGCATAGGCTTCGATGCGCTCGGCGACGCGCCGCCGCAATTCCCGCACTTCCTCGGCAAACACGTCGCGCGAGCGCTGTTCCGTATCGCTGGTGACGAATTGCCAGGCGCTGACGGACAGCATGAGGCCGCCGAACAAGCCGATCCAGTGCGGCCACGCGCCACGCATGGACGTCATATGGACGCCGCGGCGCGCGTATTCGTCGGCATCGGCGGCCAGCACCATGCCGACCACACTCGACAGGCCGATGAACACTTCCAGCGCAAATAGCGCATCGGTGCGCGAGCCGCCGGTAAACGGACCCTGGTGCTGGGTCGCGGCGCCGCGCTGGCGGTAGCGGTAGGCGGCCCAGCCTATGCATGGCAACAGGATAAACACCAGCATGCGCGAGCCCGCCGATGGCGGCAGGCTGAATAGCGTGCCCAGCACGGCGAGCAGGACCAGCATGGGCGCCAGGCCGGCCCGGATCGCGGACAGCGCGGGACGGCCGGCGCCGCGCCAGGCGAGCATGAGTGGCGTGACGATCAGCATGCCGGCAAGGTCGCCAACCCACCAGGTGGCGGCGATCATGGGAACGGCGGCGGCGGGAATCAGGCCCGACGACACGAGGATGGTGGTGCCGGACACGGCGCCCAGCGCCGCGCCGCAGGCGCATCCGCCGACAAAGATATAGACCTGGCCCGGCGTGCGCAGGGCGCGCGGATCGCGCATCAGCTTGCCGAGCAAGAATACCGTGGCCAGGCCTTCGAGCGTGTTGCCGGACGCAATGGCCAGCGCGACCCCCAGCGCGGCGATGCCCTGCAAGGCGCCGTTTTCCTGGAACACCACGGCATTGGCGGCCATGGCGCCGATGATCACGCCTGGCCAGACACGCTTGCCCAGCAAGAGCAAGGCTGCCAAAGCAATTCCGGAAGGAATCCAGACCGGGGACACATTGGTCGATTCGAAGGCGAGCAGCAAGCCCAGGCGCGCAGCACAAAAATACAGCAGGGCGAGCAAGGCACAAACAAGAAGCAAACGCGGCAACGGGGATTCACGCACGTGGAGCTTCCTTTGTCCAGGATGAGCATGCCGCAGCAGCTGTATTACGGCAACTTTGCTAACCTAGGGACGATAACCAATCCGGCCGCGCTTGGCAAGCATCAGGCATCGACGCTCATCTGGTAGGTCGTGCGCTCGGCCTCTTCGTCGCGGGCCAGCGCGATTTCGCGCAGCACGGCGCCCACGTCGGCCGGCTCCTCGGGCGCGGCGACGACGCCGGTCAGTGGCGTATCGGGCGTGAGCAAGCCAGCCTGGTACAGCATCCAGATTTCCTTCCCGTACTGGGTGGCCGCCAGCTCAGGGACCACGGCGGCAAAGAAATTGGCCAGGTTGCTGACGTCGCGCTCGAGCATGTCAGCCGCCACGCTGCTGCCGGCGGCATCGATCGCCTGCGGCAGGTCGATGATGACCGGGCCTTCGGCATCGACCAGGATGTTGTATTCGGACAGGTCGCCATGGATGACGCCGGCGCACAGCATCAGCACCACTTCGCGCAGCAGCGACTTGTGAAACGCCAGCGCGGTGTCGCGCGTCAGTTCGACGTCGTTCAGGCGCGGCGCGGCATTGCCGTCGGCGCCGGTGACCAGTTCCATCAGCAGCACGCCTTCGAAGCAGACGTAGGGTGTGGGCACGCGCACGCCGGCCGCGGCCAGGCGGTACAAGGCTTCGACTTCGGCGTTCTGCCACACTTCTTCGGCCATCTTGCGGCCGTAGCGGGTGCCTTTTTCCATCGCGCGCGCCTGGCGGCTGTTCTTGACGCGCCGGCCTTCCTGGTAGGCCACGGCCTGGTGGAAGCTGCGCTTGTCGGCTTCCTTGTACACCTTGGCACAGCGGATATCGTCGCCACAGCGCACCACGTACACGGTCGCTTCCTTGCCGCTCATGAGCTGGCGCATGACTTCGTCGACCAGGCCTTCTTCAACCAGCGGGGCGATTCTTTGGGGGGTTTTCAATAGAGCCTAATGTGCATTTGTGCCGACAGTATAGTCGCCAACGAAAAAACCCGGCATTTTTGCCGGGTTTCGTGGGGTTCGCCGGCTTACGGCAGCGTACGCAAATGCGCCTTCACGGGCACCGAGAAGTTGTAGCCATCCTTCCTGTCCCAATTGATGGACCAGGTCATCACGCCGCGGAAGCCGGGATACGCCTGCAGCGGCCGGATGGTGCCGCAGTTGAGCAGTTTCGTCAGGCAGCTCAGCGCGTTGTTGACGTTGGCCGTGGTGGTGAAGCCCGAACCGGCCGAACTTGGCCCGGACGGCACGCCGAAGCCCACCTGGACCGGGCGCAAGCCGGCGAAGTTGTTGCCGCCGTAGGTAAAGCCTTCGATCAACATCCTGGCGGTGGCCACCAGCTGGTCGGTGGAACCGGCCGTGAGCGCGCCGCTGACGTACGGCGTGTAGATGTTGCCATTGTTGTAGTACTGCGGGTGCACGATGGTGAGCTCGTTGCGCAGCGCATGGATAATCGGGATATAGGCGCCCCAGATCGACCCGTAGCTGGTGAAGCCGCCCTCCACGTACACCCATTCCGGCGCCATCGACAGGTAGAAGCTGGCGCCGACCTTGGCCTTGAGGTTTTTCACGGCGATCGGCTGGTAGGTCTGGATGGCCGCGCCTAGCGCCACGCCGTTTTCGAGGTCGAGGTCGATACCGTCGAAGCCGTACTTGGTCATGATGGCATACAGCGAGTTGGTGAAGTTGGTCGCTTCGGCAGTCGAGCCCACCGATACCGAACCGTTCTGGCCACCCAGGGACAGGATCACTTTCTTGCCGGCCAGGCGCTTGGCGCGCACGTCGGCGATGAATTGCGCTTCGGTGCCGGCGCCCGGGTCGACGGTGAAGCTGACGTTGCCGCCACCGGCGTTGTCGGCGAAGGAAATGACGATCACGTCCCAGTCATTGCTGACCTGGCTGATCGGGTAGGTGGCGCCGCTCGGGTTGGTGAAGTTGTGCCAGTAGCCGACCAGTGCATGCTTGGCCAGGCCTGGTGTCGGCGTTGGGGTTGGCGTCGGGGTCGGCGTCGGCGTCGGGGTTGGGGTCGGCGTTGGCGTCGGCGTTGGGGTCGGGCATGTGCCGCCCGTGGTCCACAGTGTCGGAGAAACTTTCGGATTCCAGTTCGCGCCAACGTGCGCGGTGTGGCTTACGAGCGCCTTGTACGACACGCCCAGGTAGCTGACAACCTGGCCGGCTGTGTAGGTCGTTCCTTCAGCCCATAACGCACAGTTTGAAGGTGTTGGGATGAAGAACGTGCTCGAGACGAAGCCGAACGCGGCAAGCAACGCGAAACCTATCTCATGGCGCTGGCCGCCGATTTCGATCGGCATTGGAAGGCGATCGACCAGCATGCAGAATGTGGCAACGCATCCGGCTACGATAAAGCGACTCGCGCAATCGCCGATCTTGCCGACGCGTATGCGCTTGCATCGGGGGGGGGCCGGGAAGTATTCGATAGCGCTTTGCAGTGCTTTATGAAACGCCATTCCAGGCGTACAGCGCTGATTCGTCGACTGATCGATGCTGGACTGTGGGAAAAATAGCGTGCCCATCGCGTTGTTATCGCAATCGCCTAAACGCTTTGCGACGGCTAATCGGTCCACCGCCAATCCGGCCATTGAGGCAACACGACAGGCCAAGATAACTGTCGCTCACCAGGCTCGCTTGCCTCGTGGCACGGACAATGGGCAATGCTGTCTTGTCGCTATGCCTGAGCGGGCGCGCGCCAATTATTTCGCTGGCCGCGGACGATTTCATGCTGCAGCGCTCGGGATTTTCACTGCCCAGAATAGGCGTAAGGATGTACCATAACGGCACTGAAAACTACAAGTGACAATAGGGGTGCGCGTGCCTGCCGTCAGGGCCACCACCAACATTTCGCCTACCACGAAAAATGCCCTTACAATTTGATGTCTTCGACGCCGAATCCGGCGCCTTCGCCTACCCCGACGACTGTTATGACGGTCTACTGGCCGAATTCGACGGCCTGCTCGACGCGCACGACACGGGTGAGCTCAATGACACTCGCTTTCTCGCGGCGCTGAATCGGCTACTCGTTGAGGCGCCGGACTTCGTCGACGTGCACGCCCACATCGCTTCCCACTGGCACCGGCAGGGAAAGCCAAAGAAAGCACTTGACGCGGCCTTACTCGGTTTGAGCGTATCGAACCGTCATATTCCCGAAGGCTTCGGCGGCCGCATCGAATGGGGCCATCTCGATAATCGACCGTATTTGAGGGCGATGCACATCGCGCTGCTGTCGTACATGCGCCTGCGCCGCCACAAAGACGCTGTAAAGCTCATCGAGCTTATGTTGGCTCGCAACCCCGACGACAACCAAGGCGTGCGCTTCCTGCTAGGATCTGAAGCATTGCGGGCAGGTGACTTCGATCATGCACGCTCCGTGTTCGAGGCCGAGGCAGCAGGCTATCCGCCGTACTATTATGAACTCGCATTGACCCACATACTAAGCAACGAGTGGGTTTTGGCCGCCACAGCCCTGCGCCGTGGATTCGCCTCCAATCCCTACATCGCGGAAGTCCTTGGTGGCAACGCGAGTCCAGCACCTCTTGCGATCTGGCACGGAACGAGCATGGCTGAACCGGAGATCGCACGCGACTACATTCGGATGTACGGCATGTTCTGGCACCATGAGCCAGACAGCTTTGACTTCACCCGCTGGCTGTTCAACCACCCGAAGGTGCTGGCCGAACGCTCCGAAATTATGGCGTGCAAGGAAGCCCTCTTGTGGGAGAGAGACGCCGCCACACGCCGGCAATTCATCGAGCGGGAGCAGCTTCTGATCGACAGCATCGACAATGTGCTCTCCGCCGCCATCGTTGCAAAGCGAACTGACAGACGCGGCCAAACGATGTGGCCCTGGTTGTACCGGTAGGCCCCACTAAAGTGGACCCATCGGTCAAGACAATTATTCAGCGAGTTTAAGCTTTGCCCG
>JAZKBE010000068.1:0-69598 GCA_040388805.1 Pseudomonadota bacterium | reverse complement strand
AAACGAGTTTTTCGAGGGCGATGCGGGGTCAGTCAGACTTGTGTATAACGAGGTGGGGTAGAGGGCCTCACTGGCGGCCGGTACAAAGCGAGAGCGATATGTCGCAATACACGTGGACGGCGATAATAATGAGTATTTTGCCCTTCTATCGCATTGATTTGCCGATCGAGTCCTTGCCGGAGACGCTACTACATATTGAATATTTCCAAGGCAAGGAAACGCACCGATATGGCATTTCCAAATCGAGCGACGAGTACATTGCACTGACTTCCCTATTGGCTGCAGAAAAAAATGGTTGGCGATACGACCTCAATACATATGCGCCGAAAATCATATTTTCCGGGAATGGCATAACCATTAACTGTTCCGGAAGCAGGATCGTCATCAACTACGTAGACAAGCGAGGGGTTCCGGTGCAGGTGTCCAAATCGGACATCAGAAAAGGTTGTCCCAGAATCCCTTCCTGAAGGGCTTTGGTACGGTATGCGTGAGCGTATACGCACCGTCTAAATTTGTTTGGACGCGATGTCGCAAGTTTGCAAAATTAACGCCGGCAACAACGGCAAAAGGCGCCTCCTCCTCCAGATGCATGGAAGTAATTTTCGCTATTGAAAGATATTCAGATGCATTCTGCTGAGCCATCCGTAGTTGGAGACGCCAGGAAAGCGTTTTATCGGCTATTTTTCACCATTTTTTTCTTTGTGAAGATCGCGTCCATTGCTACCGCATCACCAATCCAACATAAATATTCGCATTTCAAACTAGATTCAGAGAAGCGAGCCAAACTTGAAGAAGGAATAGCAAAGATAAAAATAGGCGATTCACTATCGATCGTCAAAGAGATTCTAGGACCTCCTGACAATGAACACACTATTTATAGGCCGCGCCTAATAGGCAAATTCATATTTCTCCATACAACGCTACATTATTATATTCACATGGTTGACGATGCGCCCGGCAACGTCCGAGACCAACGTTATACTTTATTTTTCGATAAGACAGGGACGTTAGTGAACATACTCAAGCCTTCCGACGGGCGGTCAGTCGCTCCGCAGCCGCCTTCCGTTCGCGAGTAGGACACTGTGGGGCAAGGTCGCTGGAGGGACCAATGAAGCGATATAGCTGGTTTCTGAAATTTCCGGGAAAAGCTTCGCGGCCCAACGAATGCGGACCGGGGTGGAAAATGCTGGAGTGGCTGCCAATATTCCTGTAGATCAGGACGTGTCGGCTCGGCTCCGCCCATTGACAGTGCTGATGCCTGCTACATGAGTCATGATATATGTTATGCGAGTTGTACGGGTTTGCCTGACCCAAAGTTGCGTCAAGGATTAGAGAAATATTCGCCGAAAAAATGTGCATTCTTGCGTTCGATAATACTCTCCTGCGAGCACTAGGAAACTTACCCGACGATTCGAGTCGTTGGCCTATGCCGCCTCCAAGGGGAACTGAATCAGATAGCGAAAATTATCGCGCTGCGGCTATAAAATATTTTGGGAAATGAGCCAAATGTCGAATCAAGAAAACACTTGGCCGTATTGGATATGCTTGGTTGCTGTCGCAATTGCAAGCTGGGCTGCATACTTCTGGCTGACGCGAGTCCCTGGCTACGCAGATATACTGATCGCTTTCGCCATAAGTCACATATTGCTCGGCGCGTGGATGATCAAGCTAACACGATGCAAATGGCAACCACTGTTATTTATTGGGGTTGTCGTGTTCATTGGTCAATTTTGGATTCTATTTTGGAGCGTGACTTTTCTGATATGGAGTGTGACCGGATTTGCACCGTAAGCCCTTGAGACAGGATGGATCTTGCAGTCAGCGACGCCAAGCACACTGGTATTTGATACCGAGCACGCGAGGCGATCTGCACCATTTTCGGACGCTAGCTACCCGCCGATCGGCGTGTAATCCATCCCCTGCTCGATACTGCCGATGACCTGCGCCTGGTTTTCCGCGCTCTCGGCAAACATGGCCAGTACCGCCGAGCGCGAAAAGCCGCCCGCCACCGCATTGACCCAGAAGTCGTAGCCCTCCTGTTCCGGTGCGCGGTGCAGCACATTGCTGTACAGGCGGCTGACGAATTCCTGGGCGCTGGGCGCGGCCCCGTACAGGGTGATGAATTCGCTGGACGTCATGAAGGCCGCCGCCACGGCGTCGATCGACACCCCGTTGTCCATGTTGTACAGCCAGTAGCCGAAGCCGCCCACGTCGGGCTTGCGGTCGAAGGCGGCCTGGTACAGGCGGTAGGTCTGGCCGGCCGCACCGTCGACGTCGAGCGCCACCGCGCCGCCGTCGGCAAAAAAGATGCGCTCCACCCCGGTCAGGGTATCGCTGCCGCCGCCGGCCTTGGCCACGGTGGAAATGTCGCCGCCCGCGCTGGCGAACACGAAGCCGCTGCGGCTGCCCTGGTAGGTCACCCGGTCCAGGCCCGCGCCGCCGGTGATGGCGTCGCTGCCGGCGCTGCCGGTAATGCGGTCGTCGCCCAGTCCCAGGTCGATGATGTCGTGGCCGCTGGTGCCGGCCAGGAAATCGGTGTTGGCCGTGCCGCTGATGGTGGGGCTGATGGCGCGTACCGCGACGTAGCCGTTGTAGACATTGCTGCCGCCTACGCTGCTCATGCGGAAGCTGAACATGTCTTCGCTGTAGTAGCCGGGCGTCGGGGTGTAGGTGTAGGCGCCGGTGGCCGACAGGGTCAGGGTGCCATGTCGCGGCGCGACGTCGACCGCATACAGCACCGTGGTGGCCACTGTGTCGGTGGCCTCGGGCAGCTGGCCGCTGACGGTGGAACTCTGGTCGACGTCGATGGCCAGGTCGGCGCCGAAGGCGGCGCTGCCGAAGGTGATGGCGGCCGCGCCGCCGAAACTGATTTTTTCGATCGCGACCAGGGTGTCGAAGCCCGACGTGCCGTCGCGCGCGGTGACGAACACCTTGCCGAAACCGGTCGACAGCAGGTAGTCGCTGCGCGCGCCGGCGAAGGCCGCGGTATCGGTGCCGGCCGCGCCGTCGATCCAGTCGTTGCCCTTGCCGCCGGTCAGCGTGTTGTTCAGGCTGTTGCCCTCGATGACGTCGTCGTAGTCCGAGCCGATCGCGTTCTCGATCCAGGTTCCGGGCGCGATGGCCAGGTTGTCGAAGGCGCCGCTGCCGCTGCCGGTCACGCCCACGCTGGAAATATGCCCGGGCACCAGGTCCAGGGCGGCGCCGATGGTCGCTTTCGAGGCGTCGATCACGTCGATGCCGCCGTCGTCGACGATGGACGTCTGCGACGTGAAGCGCAGGCCGGACAGGGCATAGATGCTGTCGCCGCCGCCCGTGCTTTCGCTGCCGTACAGGTGGCGCAGGGCGGCGATGTCGTACGCGCTCCAGGTCGATGGAAACAAGCCGTCGGGCGAAGCGGTCTGCGACATGACTGTGCGCACGGTCTGGTCGTCGGCGGCGCGCCACTGGGCCGTGTAGGCGTCGCTGCCTTCGACATTGCGCGCATGGCGCAGGCCCAGCGCGTGCCCCAATTCGTGCAGCAGGGCGGCATAGCCTTCGCTGCCCGGCGCCAGGTTCAGCAGCGAATCGACATCCATCCATACCTGGCCGGGCGTGGCTTCGCCGGGCATGGACGCGACGCCCTTGGTGGCCGCTTGCTGGCTGGCGCCGAACTGCAGCTGGCCGCCGGCGGCCACTTCGCGAAAGGAGAGTCCCGTCACCGCGGCCGCGCTGTCGAGCATGGCGCGCACGATGGCTTTCTGGGCATCGGTGAAGGCCTGGAAGCCGATCGCCCCCACGCCCGATCCCGCCGCGACGGTGGCAAAGCTGAAGCTCACTTCGACCGCGCTGCCCAGCGCCGCGCCGGCATTCCAGCGGTTGGCATTGCCGGCCACCAGGCCTTGCGTGGACATGTCTTCGGGCTTGATGAAGTCGGCCAGCGCATAGCTGATGTTGTAGCCCACGCCGATCCGTTCGACATTGCTGACGACGGTCGAAAATTCGGGCCGGGCCGACCAGGTGATGGTCGCGCTCAAGCCGTCGATGGCGGCCACCACGGTGAATTCGTCGAGCTTCATGCCGTCGTTAAAATTGGGCATCCACACGGTGTCGGCGCCGCCGCGCCCGTCCACGATGTTATGGCCGCCGCCGACGTAGACGATATTGTCCTGGGCGTCCCCGTACAGGCGGTCGCCGCCCCAGGAACCGCTGATGTCGCGCACCCCGATCAGGGTATCGCGCGTGCCCCAGCCGTCCTCGGCGTAGCCGGCCGCCAGGTCGACCACCACGCCCAGCGGGCTGTCCCAGTAGGCTGCCTGCACGCTGCGCCACCATTCGGTGCCGGCCAGCTTTTCGATCGTGTCATTGCCCTGGCCGCCGATGACCGTGCCCTGGTACAGCTTGTAGCGGTCGTTGCCGGCCTTGCCGAAATAGGTATCCCAGGGTATCTCGCCCGTGCCCGACTGGACAACGGTGTCGTCGCCTTCTGTGCCGATAATATCCATGCGTGTCTAGGCTCTCAGCAGGTTGATGGTTTTCTGGCTGAAGTTGGCCAGGAAGGGGAAGGCAGTGGCGATCTGGTCGTCGGGCAAGCCTATCCATTTCATGACCGTGGCGCCCACCTGGTCGGTCGAGGTGGTGGGGACGAAGCGCCCGCCCCGGTTGGTGTCGCAGTCGTCCGGGCCGCCCGGGACCAGGGTCGGGAAGGTGCCCAGCACCTGGCCCCCGGACACGGGGCCGCCCATGGCGAACCAGTTGTTGCCCCAGGCGTGGTCGCTGCCGCCGCCCGACGCCGGCGACAAGGTGCGCCCGAAGTCGCTCATGCTGAGCGTGACCACGTTCTGGTCCAAGCCCGCCGCCTGCACCGCCGTGTCGAAGGCCGCCAGCGCATTGGCCATGACCAGCAACTGGCTGTCCTGGCTGTTGTCGCTGGTGCCGCGCTGGTAGGTATGGGTGTCGAAGTTGCCCCACTGGACCAGGAAGACCTGGCGCTTGTACCCCATGGTTTTGAACACCGGCATCAGGGTGGCCAGTTTCCTGAGGCTGCGCGCAAGCTCGTTGTCGGCGAAATTGCCGGCCGGGGCGGGCGCGTTCATGGCCGCCCTGGTGAAGATAGTCGATTCGCTGACGCTGCGCCCGAAGGTGCGCGCGTATTCCGCTTCGTACTGGTTGGCAAACTGCCAGCGCGCCATGCGGTTGAGCGTTTGCGCGGCCGGCGTTTCGGGCTGGGCCAGGTCGGCCGATCCCCAGTAGCGCGAATCCCAGGCCGACAGGTAGGCCACCGGGCTGCTCTTGCCCAGCACCAGGCAGCGGTTGTTGGACATGGTGACCGCGTTCTGGCCGTTGCGCAGGGCGGTCGGCAGCAGCTCGAGGGCGCGTCCGGCCCAGCCGCTCTGGTCGGCGTCGCCGGTCCAGCCCTGCTGCCACAGCACCTGGTCGCTGTGCGAGAGCAGGAAGGAAGGCACGGTCACGCTGTGATCGATCACCTGGCGCGCGGTAGCCGGCTTGACCAACGGCCCCACGTTCGCGATCCAGGCCATGCGTCCCTGGCTGTACAGGGGCGCGATCGGCGCCAGCGACGGATGCAGGGCGAAGCTGTGGCCGGCGCTGGTGCCGGGCAGGCCCGTCAGGCTGGCCTTGGGCAGCGCCAGGCCGGGGCGCGCGGTGTCGTAGTCGGTGTAGGCGCCGTCGGTGGGCACCAGGCAGTTGTGGCCGTCGTTGCCGCCGCCCAGGAACAGGATGACCAGGGCGCGGTAGTCGCCGGTGGCCGCCTGGGTGGAGCTGAGCAGGCTGAGCGCGGGCGTGGCGGCGGCCAGGCGCAAAAAGTGGCGGCGGTCCATCAGCGTATCACTCCATAGTAAGGGGTGGCGAGCGCATAGAGCAGCAGGCGCGCCGCCTTTTCATGCGGGGTGTCGCCCCATATTTCGGGCGCCAGGTCGATCAGGTTCTGGCGCAGCACGACCGGCATGGCGCCGCGGAAGTAGCGTTCGCTGACCAGGTCGGCAAACGCTTGCGGCGACGTGGAAAACGCCCGCGCGAAACCGGCGCTGTCGCAGCCGGCGGCGATGGCGCTCGCTTCCTTGTTGATCGTCATGCCGCCCAGGCGGTTCGACAGTTCGCTGGCATTGAGCAGGCGCTGTTCGGGGGCCAGCAGATTGCTGCCCGGGGCGCGGTCGGTCGGTGCGTAAAAGCTGAACACGCTTTCGGGGTTGTAGGGCATCTGGTCGACGTTGGCGATGCCGCCATCGTTCCATTTCAAGGCCGTGGTGCAGCCCATGCCGCGCAGCAGGCCGGTGTACCAAAGGAAGGGTTCGCGCATCTTGCCGAAGGCATGGGAGTCGGCGCCCAGCACGTCGCCGCGGCGTGCTTCCGGGTCGAGCAGGATGGCTTTGACCACGGCTTTCATGTCGCCGCGTACGCCCTGGCCATTGTTGTTGAAGACGCTCGCCACGCGCGTGATGTAGGCCGGGGTCGGATCGCTGGTGACCAGGTGCTGGATCAGGCGGATGCTGACGAAGGGCGCCATATTGGGGTGGGCGGCCAGCACGGCGACGGCCGCCCTCAAGTCCTGGGCCGCGTTGCCGCCGGCGGGAATCACTGTGCCCAGCACGGTCTTGGCGCCCTTGTCGTGGGTCGCATCCCAGCTGTCGGGAACGAGCTTGCCTTCGTAGCGGCCCTGGTCGTCGCCGAACGATTCGGTGCCGTAGGTCCAGCCGGTGAGCGCGCGCGCCAGTTCCTGCACATCTTTCTGCTGGTAGGTTTCAAGCGGCGTCTTGTCCGGCGCGCGCTGGACGCTGCCGTCGATGTTGAGCTTGACCACGCCCACGGTAAACAGCTGCATCAGTTCGCGCGCGTAGTTCTCGTTCGGCGCGCAGCTGCGGCATTCGTCCGAAGTCGGGCGGTTCTGGATGTTGTCGAGGTATTCGCCCATGGCGGGGCTGAGGCTGACTTCCTCGATCAGGGTGGCGTAATTGCCCAGCGCATGCTGCTGCAGCAGGTTGGCGTATTGCAGCCCACCGTAGGGATTGATCTTGCGCATCGAGACCACGATGAACTGGGACAGCGACCAGGTCACGCGCTGGCGCAGCTGGTCGGGCGCGACCAGGTTTTTTTCGTGCAGCACGCGCGAGGCGTAGGGCCAGGAGTTCGAGCTGTCCAGCTTGATCGGCGCGGCGTTGATCGGCACCACGGGCAGCGCGAACTGGGCATCGATCCAGCCTTCGAAACCCTTGCTGGCGATGTCGTCGATCAGGGCCGGGGTGGCGCCGAAGCTGACCTGGTCGGCAAAGCGGGCCGCCGCGTAGCGCGACACGGCAGCGCTGGTGACGGGCCTGACCTGGCCGGTCGCCGCATGCGGCGCGGTGCTGGCGGGGTCGCCGGCGCGCCCGCAGGCGGCCAGGGCGGCCGCGGCGGCGATGCCGAGGCAAAGCGGCCGCAGCCGCGCAAGAGAGGGGGAGGACATGACCGTTCCAGGAAGTGCTGACGGTCAATCATTGCACGTTTCTATGGCCCCAACCGTAACCAATTGTCACGGTTGCGCAAAGACATCACTTGATCCGGGAAAATGCCCGGCGCGCGGCGGCGATGGTCTCGTCGATGACGCCGTCGTCGTGCTGGGCCGACACGAAACCGGCTTCGAAGGCGGCCGGCGCGAAATACACGCCTTCGTCGAGCATGGCGTGGAAGAAGGCATTGAAGCGGGTCTTGTCGCCCGCCATCATCTCGGCATAGCTGGTCGGCACCTCGGCGCTGAAGTAGATGCCGAACATGCCGCCCACCGAATCGGCGCAGAAGATGACGCCGGCATCCCTGGCCGCCTGGGCCAGCCCCGCCGCCAGCTTGGCGGTCTGGGCCGCCAGGCGCGTGTAGAAGCCCGGTTCCTGGATCAGTTTCAGGGTGGTCATGCCGGCCGCCACCGCCACCGGATTGCCCGACAGGGTGCCGGCCTGGTAGACGGCGCCGATCGGGGCCATGTTCTGCATCAGGTCGGCGCGCCCGCCGAAGGCGGCCACCGGCATGCCGCCGCCGATGACCTTGCCCAGCGCGGTCAGGTCGGGCGCGATGTCGTACAGTTCCTGGGCGCCGCCCAGCCCCACCCGAAAGCCGCACATGACTTCGTCGAAAATGAGGATGGCGCCGTGCCTGGTGCACAGGGTGCGCATGGCGCGCAGGAATTCCGGGGTGGCCTTGATCAGGTTCATATTGCCGGCCACCGGTTCGACGATAACGCAGGCAATGGTGTCGCCCATGGAGGCGAAGGCGTCTTCCAGCTGGGCCACATTGTTGTAGTCCAGGACCAGGGTGTGCTTGACGAAGTCTTCCGGCACGCCGGCCGAGGTGGGGTTGCCGAAGGTGAGCAGGCCGCTGCCCGCTTTGACCAGCAGGGAATCGGCATGGCCGTGGTAGCAGCCTTCGAACTTGACGATCTTGTCGCGCCCGGTGGCGCCGCGCGCCAGGCGCAGGGCGCTCATGGTCGCTTCGGTGCCCGACGAGACCAGGCGCACCTGCTCGATGGACGGCACCAGGCGGCAGATTTCCTCGGCCATCAGGATTTCGCCTTCGGTCGGGGCGCCGAAGGACAGGCCGCGGGCAGCCGCATCCTGGACCGCCTTGACCACCTCGGGATGGGCATGGCCGACGATGGCCGGGCCCCAGGAACCGATGTAGTCGATATAGCGCTTGCCGTCGGCATCCCAGAAATACGGGCCTTCGGCGCGCGTGATGAAGCGCGGCGTGCCGCCCACGGACTTGAAGGCGCGCACCGGCGAATTGACGCCGCCCGGGGTGGTTTTCTGGGCGCGGGCGAACAGCGTGTCGTTGCGGGAAGTGTCTGGAGTGCTCATGGATTGCTCGATTCTGGATGGGGGATGACATGAAAACGGTTCGGCACCAGCTTGCCCATGCCGAAGCGCTGGGCATGCGCCAGCGCGCCTGCTGTATACAGTTGGGCGGCCTGCACCGCCTCCTTCGGTTCGGCGCCGCGCGCCATGAAGGCGGCCAGCGCGGCCGACATGGTGCTGCCGGCGCCCGTGAAGGGGCCGGGCAGGTGCTGCCAGCCCAGGATGTCGACCACGCCGTCGGCGTCGAACAGGGTGTTCGAACGCACGCCCTGGGCGCCGGTGCAGGTGACGAGCACGAATTCGCAGCCCATGCCGGTCAGTTCGGCCACGTCCGCTTCGAGCATGTCGCCGCCGCCTTCACGCCAGGTTTCGGCCATGCGCGCCAGTTCCACCTGCGACAGC
The DNA here is from genome assembly GCA_040388805.1 of Pseudomonadota bacterium. GTDB lineage: Bacteria > Pseudomonadota > Gammaproteobacteria > Burkholderiales > Burkholderiaceae_D > Telluria_A. The sequence continues at coordinate 60,380 of JAZKBE010000068.1, read as the reverse complement.
AGCAGCACGGTGGCCTGGGGCACCAGGATCTGGCGGATCGCCATCAGCATGTCGTCGTCGGCCAGGCCGGAATCGGGCATGGACGACAGGAAGGGGTCGAGGATCAGGGGCACGTCGGGGTAATCGGAGACGATTTCGGCGATCGCCGACGCTTGCTCGATGGTAGTCAGGGCGCCCACCTTGATGGCGGCCACCGCCATGTCCTCGAGCAGCAGGCGCGCCTGGTCGACCACCCAGTCGGCGTCGACTTCCTGCATGTCTTCGATGCGGGCGCTATCGGCGATGAGGAGTCCGGTGGTGACCGAAAGTCCATGGCAGCCGAGCGCGCCGAAGCTGGCCAGGTCGCCCTGGATCCCGGTGGCGCCGACCGGATCGGAGACGCCGAATGTCAATATGAGGGGAGATGTTTGGTTTTGCACGAAGGGTAGATTAAGATACCTGATTCGTCATTTTACTAGATAGAAGGATCGCCAACGTGAGTAGTAAAGAAACAAGCGGCGCGCCGGCGCCGGCATTCCAGACCTGGATGTGCCTGATCTGCGGCTGGGTCTACGAAGAAGCCGCCGGCTCGCCCGACGAGGGCATCCCGGCCGGCACCCGCTGGGCCGACGTCCCCATGAACTGGACCTGTCCCGAGTGCGGCGCCAGGAAAGACGACTTCGAAATGACGGAGATATAACAGTCGACATGGCGGCTTGATAACAAGTGTCGTCGTTTTGTAGACTAAAGTTGAATTCATGCAACAGATATCGCACAAGCGACTTGCCCTATGGTATCGTTCCAATTCCTGCCGAGTAAATCTGAATATGACAACTTCATCGCAACCGACAGTCTTGAAGATCATGGTGATCGACGATAGCAGCACCATTCGCCGTTCCGCAGAAATCTTCCTGACGCAAGCTGGATATCAAGTGGTACTGGCCGAAGATGGCTTCGATGCACTCGCCAAGATCAACGACCATCACCCGTCGTTGGTATTCTGCGACATCCTGATGCCGCGGCTCGACGGTTACCAGACCTGCGCCCTGATCAAGAAAAGCGCGAAATTCCACAATACGCCCGTGGTGATGCTGTCATCCAAGGATGGCTTGTTCGACCGCGCGCGCGGCGCCATGGTCGGTTCCTCGGCTTACCTTACCAAGCCTTTTAGCAAAGACAGCCTGCTTGCCGCGGTTCGCGAGCATACTGCCGAAACAATTTCAAAATAAATACCAGGAGAGCCACGTGGCCATTACCAAAATTCTCATCGTCGACGACTCTCCCACCGAGCGTTACTACCTGACCGACATCCTGGTCAAGAACGGTTTCACCGTCACCACCGCCGAAAACGGCGAAGAAGCCTTCCTCAAGATCAAGGCCGACAAGCCGCACCTGATCCTGATGGACGTGGTCATGCCGGGAGCGAACGGCTTCCAGGTGACCCGTTCGATCGCCAAGGACCCGGAACTGGCGGACGTGCCCATCATCATCTGCAGCAGCAAGAACCAGGAAACCGACCGCGTCTGGGGCCTGCGCCAGGGCGCGCGCGACTACCTGGTCAAGCCGGTCGATCCGGAACTGCTGCTGGCGAAAATCGCCGCGCTCGACGCCTGACACCATGACAGCCGTCCAGACCGTGCAGGAAACGCACGTCAAGCCTGATGGCGCCAGCCGCCGTACCCGCCTGCGCGAGTACCAGGTGCAGCTGCTCGAACGGATGCAGGCGGCCCGCAGCAATACGGGCGCGCGCATCAACCAGCTGGGCGTCATGATCGGCAACGAGCGCTACCTGCTCGAACTGACCCAGGCCGGCGAGATCGTGCCGGTGGCCCCCGTGACCGTGGTGCCGCTCACGCAGCCCTGGTACCTCGGGCTGGCCAACATCCGGGGCAACCTGATCAGCGTGATCGACCTGGCGCGCTACTTCGGCCAGGCCGAAACGGCCACCGGCTCGGACAGCCGCATCATCACTTTCGCCACCGGCCTCGGTTTCAACTGCGGCCTGCTGGTGTCGCGCGTGTACGGCTTGCGCCACGCGGGCGACATGAAGGCCAGCGGCGATCGGCTGCGGGACGCCGACGCCAATGAATGGACACCGCTGGACCTGGCAGCACTGGTACGCGATACACGGTTTTTGCACGTTGGTTTTTAAGTCACGTTCATAAGTGACGGTCTATACCTCTTGGGATTGGGAGCTGTAATGGGATTTGCTTGGAAAAGTTCATTGGGGTTGTCCCCTAAGGGTGGTGACGACGTAGGCGTTCTGGCTGCGCCCGACACCGAATTCGGACCTGAACTGGCGGCCACGCCAGCGCCGCCGCCAGAAGAAGGGCCGGTCACCGAGTCCGCCTTGCCGGCGACGACCGAGGCGGCCGACGACAATGCCGAGCAGCTCAGCCTCAGTAACCTGATCCGGCGCAAGAAGGGGAGCGCGGTCGCCACGACCGACGAACCGGCGGCCGAAATGGAACTGCCGTTCATCGGCCACCTGTCGCTGCCGCGCCAGCTGCGGATCCTGATGATGGTGTTCGGCGCGGGCATCGTGCTGACCATTCTCTCGCTGGTGATGAACGCGTCCAAAAACGCCGATGCGTCCGCGCAGACGCAGATCGCGTCCGACGCGCTGATGCATTCCCAGCGTATCGGTAAGGCGGCGCCTAACGCGATCCAGGGTAACGTCGAGGCTTTCGCCCAGCTCGAGGAAAGCCGGATCCTGCTGAACAAGGATCTGAACCTGCTGATGAAGGGCGGTACCTTCGCCGGCCAGTCCATCCCGACGCCGCCGGCCAGCATGAACAAGATGCTCAAGGCCGCGCAGGAAAAATGGGGCAGCACCGACAATGCCGCAGGCACCATCTTGCGCACCAAGCCCGAACTGACCGGCTTCGAAAAGACCCTGAAACAGCTCGATACGCTCTCGCCGGAACTGCTGTCGATGACCGAGGAACTGCTGAACCAGAAGGTCCAGAAAGGCGCCACCCCGCGCGAACTGGCCGCCATTGGCCGCCTGACCATGCTGACCCAGCGCCTCTCGCGCAGCGCCAGCGAATTCCTGACCTCCGGCGGTATCCGTGCCGAAACGGCGTTTCAGCTGGGCCGCGACACCACCACCTTCAAGGCGACCATCGACGGCTTCCTGAACGGGAACGAGACGATGCAGCTGGCCGCCGTGCGCGATCCGGAAATGCGTGCCTTGCTCCTCGAAATCAAGAACAAGTTCGACACCTATCTCACCCTGGTCAAGTCGGTGCTCGACAACCTGGCGAAATTTACTGCGGCCAAAGGCGCCGAACTGTCGATCTTTTACGAGAACGAAGAAGTCAAGAAGCAGCTGACGGCGGTGCAGACCCAGTTCCGTACCGAGCAGGATTCCTTCGGTATCTGGCTGTGGATTATGGTCGGATCGACCCTGTTCACGCTGGCCGTCGCCGGCGCGATCTCGAAGGTCATGCTGCAGGATTCCCGTACCCGTGCCCGCGGTGCTGAAGTTCGCCGCCAGGAAGCGGACGCGATGCGCCAGCTGGCGGTATCGAAGGAAGAAGAAGCGAAAGCGACCAACGACCAGAACCAGGCAGCTATTTTGCGCCTGATGAACGAACTGCAGGAAGTGGCGGACGGTGACTTGACCGTGCACGCAACGGTGTCCGAAGACATCACCGGCGCGATCGCCGACTCGGTCAACTACACGGTGGAAGAACTGCGCGGCCTGGTGGAGCGGGTGACCACGACGGCCGAGCAGGTGACGTCGGCATCGACCAACGCGCAGAATATTTCGACCGACCTGCTGTCGGCAACCGAGCAGCAGTCGCGCGAGATTCAGGATGCGTCGTCCACGGTTCTGAAAATGGCGAGCGAAATTACCGATGTATCGAAATCGGCGAACGAATCGGCCGACGTGGCGCGCCAGTCGGTGGCTGCGGCGCTGCAAGGTTCGACCGCGGTGGAAAACGCGATCAAGGGCATGCACGAAATTCGCGAGCAGATCCAGGAAACGTCGAAACGCATCAAGCGACTGGGCGAATCGTCCCAGGAGATTGGCGAGATCACCGAGCTGATTTCCGACATTACCGAACAGACCAACGTGCTGGCGCTGAACGCGGCAATTCAGGCCGCATCGGCCGGTGAAGCAGGTCGCGGCTTCTCGGTGGTTGCGGAAGAGGTTCAGCGACTGGCGGAACGTTCCGCCGGCGCGGCAAAGCAGATCGGCGCGCTGGTCCGTACCATTCAGACCGACACCCACGACGCGGTGGCCGCTATGGAAAAATCGACGCAGGGTGTGGTCGAGGGTGCAAAACTGTCCGATGCCGCGGGCGCCGCACTGAACGAGATCTCGAGCGTGTCGAACCGCCTCGCGGAACTGATTCAGGGCATCTCCTTCGCAACGGAACTGCAAGCGACATCGGCGAACGATGTGGCGACCAACATTCAACATATTCTGTCGGTGACCGAGAGCACGCAGGACGGTACGCAGCAGACGGCGAACTCGATTCGCCAGCTGACACTGCTCGCACAGGAACTGAAGAATTCGGTGTCGCGATTCCGCGTAACCGCGTAAGCGTACTCGCTTGATTTATCAAGGTAAGCATGACCATGACTGATTTTTCGCACGCGCCGCAATTCGACACGGGACCGTTGTCCTGGGTGATGGGCGAAATCCGCGATGCGCTGGGCCGATCGAATACTGCTTTGACGGAAGCGTCGGAGCGCACCGAGGAGGCGCAGGCAAGTTCGTTGAAGCATGCGAAAGCCTATCTGCACCAGGCCCACGGCGCCCTGCAAATGGTCGACGTCGACGGTGTCGGCCTCATGACCCAGGCTGCCGAGGATGCCCTCGACCGCTTCCGCGACAGCCTGCTGCCTTGCAGCGCGGCCAATGCGCAAGTGGTCGGTGCGGTGTACCAGTCGGTCATCGAATACCTTGAAGAGCTGCTGTCCGGCGCGCCCCAGCAACCGGCGCGCCTGTTCCCCTATTACCGCGCCATCCAGGAAATGCTGGGCGCGGCGCGGATCCATCCCGCCGACCTGTTCTTCCCCGACCTGTCGGTGGTGGCCACGCTGCCGCCGCAGGTGCAGCCGCCGTCGAAGCCCGATTACGCGGCCTGCCGCGCGCGTTTCGAAAAGTCGCTGCTGCCTTTCCTGAAAAATGCCGACCCTGAAGCCCAGCGCAGCAATGCGCTTGCCATGCAGGAAGCGATCGGCGTGATCGCCGCGGGCCAGACCGAGGCGCCCGCGCGCACCTTCTGGCTGGCGATGCAAAGCTTCGCCGAACTGGTGGCGCACCGCCAGCTCACGTCCGACCTGTACATCAAGCAGCTGTTCGGCCTGATCAACCTGCAGATCCGCCGCCTGTCGCAGGGCGAAGGCAGCCTGCCGGAAGTGATGATGCGCGACGCGCTGTTCTTCATCGCCGCCGCGCCGAACCCGTCGCCGACCGCCTGGGCCTTGCGCAAGGCGTACCGCCTGGAAGGCGTGGTACCGGCCGACTACGACAAGAAACGCTATGGCCGCATCGATCCGGAAGCGCTGAAAACGGCCAAGGAAGCGCTGGCGCAGTCCAAGCACACGTGGGACCGCCTGGCCGCCGAAATCGACCCGGCGCTGGAAGCCGAATTCGAAAACCTGATGGGCACCATGGCCACCGCCAGCGAGCGCATCGGCGCCCCGGCGCTGGCGCGCCTGCTGCGCCAGATGGTCAAGGCGACCAAGGATTCGATCGCTTCGGGCCGCAATGAAATGTACAGCCTGGAGATGGCCACCGCCATGCTGTTCGTCGAGCATGGCCTGGACCAGATCCGCCAGCTCCCGGAAGACTTCGACGCCCACGCCGACGTGGTGGGCGCACGCCTGCTGGCGCTGGCCGCCGGCCAGACGCCGCCGGATGCACCGCAGTGGCAGGGCGACCTGTCGCGCCAGATCCAGCAGGACCACACCGTCGCGGTGCTCGCTGCCGAAATGAAGAACGGCCTGCGCCAGGTCGAAAAGGTGCTCGACGATTACTATGCGGACGGCTCCAAGCGTCCCACCCTGACCCAGATCGACCCGGTGCTGCACCAGCTGCAGGGCGCGGTCGCCATCCTGGACCAGGACGACGCCATGCGCGCCGCGCTGCACGTCAAGGAAGCCGTGCGTGCGCTGGCCGCCGCCGAAGGCAATCCGGAACTGGAAGCTGCCTCGCTGCAGAACATCGCCCAGAACATCGGCGCGCTGGGCTTCTTCGTCGACATGCTGGCCAAGAATTTCGAAGCAGCCAAGGACCGGTTCTCGTTCGACCGCGCCGAAGGCATGCTGCGCGAAGTACCGTTTGAAAAAGCTGCCGTCACCGAGCCGGTGTTCGAGCAGGAGCCGGTGCCCGAGCCGGAACCGGTGGTCGAAGTGGCCGCGCCGGTCGTGGCCGAAGCGCCTGCACCGGCCGCCCCGGTGGCGATGACCGCGCCGCCGGTCCTGGTCGAAGGCGAGATCGAAGCCGAACTGCTCGAAATCTTCATCATGGAAGCCGAAGAAGTGCTGGCGCTGGTCACCTCGACCCTGCCGGTCCTGAAGGCCGGCCCGACCAACCAGGAAACCATCACCGTTGTACGCCGCGCCTTCCACACCCTCAAGGGCAGTGGACGCATGGTGGGCCTGAACAACTTCGGCGAGGGCGCAGCCTACGTCGAAAAAGTCATGAACCTGTGGCTGTCCGAAGGCCGTGCCGCCACGCCGGACCTGCTGGCGCTGCTGGACTGGGCCGCCGTCGACATGAGTGCCTGGGTCCAGGAACTGGTTGCCACCGGCAGCTCGGCGCGCAGCAGCGAAGCGCTGGTAGCGGCCGCCGCCCGCATGCTGGAAGGCGAAACCTTCTCCATGCAGGCGGTTGCCGTTGTCGAAGCACCGGTCGTCATTGATGAAGCGCCTGTCGAAGCGCCAGTGCCGGAAGAGCCAGTGCTGGAAGCGCCAGAGCTGGAAGCGCCAGAGCTGGAAGCCGAGCCGGTCGCCGAGGAAGAAATCATCGCGGCGCTGCCGTTCGAAGAGGAAGAGGAACTGCCTCTCCTGGACGAGCCGGTGCTGGTCGAAGAGGAAGCGCCGGTGGTCGCCGAAGCGCCGCCGCCGGTGGAGATCATCGAGCCGCCGGTCGAAGAAGAGGCCGAGCCGGAAGTCATCGAGATGACCGAACCGGAAGTGGTCGAAGCGCTGGCCGAAACGAGCAACGTCATCGAATTCCCGGGCATTTCGCGCACCGCGCCGCCGGCCGACGACAACACCAAGCGCATCGGCGAACTCGAGATCCCGCTGCCGCTGTATAACATCTACCTCGCCGAAACCGACGAACTGGTACGCTTGCTTGGCCAGGACTTCAGCGAATGGCGTCACGAGCCGCAGCGCCTGGTGACCCCGGAAGCGCTGAAGGCCGCGCATACGCTCGCCGGCACGTCCGCCACCGTTGGTTTCAGCGCGCTGTGCGAAGTGGCGCATGCGCTGGAAATGGCGCTCGATACTCCCGCGCCGGTGCTGCTTGACGCCGAACGCGACCTGCTCGACGAGACCGTCGACGTGGCGCGCGAAATGCTGCAATTCTTCGCCCTCGGCGAACTGTGCCCGGCCGAACCCGGACTGGTGGCGCGCCTGAACGCCTTGCGTGTGCGCCTGGTCGAACAGGAGTCGGCAAGCTATGTTGGCGCCGACAGTTCCGAGCTCACTTCCGAGCCGCTGCCTGAAGAACTGGACAACCTGTTTGCCGATACGCTCGACAGCATCGTCGCTGAAGCGCCGCCGGAAGCAGCGACACTGGAACCGGAGCCTGAGCCTGAGCCTGAGGTAATCGAAGCGATCGCCGAGCCTGTGATCGAAGCGATCGCCGAGCCTGAGCCTGAAATCGTCGCGGAAGAAGAGCCGGCGATGCTGGCCGAAGAGGTTTTCGACATTCCCGAGCCGGAACACGTGCCTGCCCCCGAGCCTGAACCTGAACCTGAACCTGAACCTGAACCTGAACCTGAACCTGAACCTGAGAGCGAAGTCATCGCGCTGCCGGAACTGGTGATCGAAGCCGAAGCGGAAGACGAAGAACTTGAACCTGAACTGATTTCCGAGCCGGAACCGGTACTCGCTTACCAGGCGCCAGTCCAGGCCCCTGCGCCTGCGCCGGCACCGGTGGAAGCCGTCGCCGATGTGCCGTTCGGCGACGACCTCGATGCCGACCTGCTCCCGGTCTTCCTCGAGGAAGCAACCGATTTGCTGCCCGAACTGGGCGATGGCCTGCGCAAGTGGCAGAGCGCACCGTCGAACGTGACGCCGGTCAACGGCATGCTGCGTATCCTGCACACCGTCAAGGGCAGTGCGCGGATGGCGGGCGCCATGCGCCTTGGTCAGCACGTGCACGAGATCGAAACGCAGATCGAGAACATGGTCCACGCCGGAACGTCGACGCCTGCCGCGTTCGACGAACTGATGGCCAACTACGACCATGCGCTGCTGCTGTTCGAACAACTGCAAAACCCGGTCGCTCCGGAAGCGGCGGCCGCCGTAGCGGGCGCCGCGCCTGGCGCTGCCGCACCGGCAACCGTGGACGATGCCCATGCCGCCCAGGCCCGCACACCGCTGGTGCGCGTGCGTGCCGACATTCTCGATCGCCTGGTCAACCAGGCCGGTGAGGTATCGATCACCCGTTCGAAGCTGGAAAACCAGGTATCGACTCTGAAGGCGTCGCTGCTCGACTTCTCGGAAAACTTGTCGCGCCTTCGCCGCCAGCTGCGCGAAGTCGAGATGCAGGCCGAATCGCAGATCGCGTCGCGCATGTCGATTGCCGGCGAACGCGAATTCGATCCGCTCGAATTCGACCGCTTTACCCGCCTGCAGGAACTGACGCGCGGTATGGCCGAAAGCGTGAACGACGTTGCGTCCTTCCATGAAAGCCTGACGCGTACCGTCGAAGGCGCCACCGACGACCTGACCGTGCAATCGCGCCTGACGCGCGACCTGCAGCAGGATCTGATGCGGGTACGGATGGTGCCGTTCGCCAGCCTGTCGGAGCGCCTGTTCCGCGTGGCGCGCCAGACCGCGAAAGAAATCGACAAACGGGTCAACCTGGATATCCGCGGTGGTTCGGTCGAGATTGACCGCTCCGTTCTGGAACAGATGGCGGCGCCGTTCGAGCACTTGCTGCGCAACTCGATCGTGCACGGTATCGAAACGCGCGAACGGCGCGGCGACAACGGCAAGGCCGACGTGGGCGAACTGCTGGTGCAGGTCAGCCAGCAGGGTAACGAGGTGGTCATCCAGTTCAGCGACGACGGCGCCGGACTTGACCTCGACCGCATCCGCTCCAAGGCGAAACAGAATGGCCTGATCGCCGCCGACGCGCAGGTGTCGGACAGCGAAGCCGCCGACCTGATTTTCGAACCGGGCTTCTCGACCGCCGACTCGCTCACCGAGCTGGCCGGGCGCGGCGTGGGCATGGACGTGGTCCGTTCCGAGGCGCAGGCCCTGGGTGGCCGCGTATCGATTGCGACCACTGCCGGCAAGGGCGCGAAATTCACCATCAACCTGCCGCTGACGCTGGCGGTAACGCAGGTGGTCCTGACCACCAGCGGCACCAAGACCTATGCGCTGCCGTCGATCCTGGTCGAACAGGTATTGCAGATCAAAGAGGGAGTGCTGAACCAGTCCCGCGAGGAAGGCTTCATCACCTTCCAGGGCCAGAAGGTTGCCTTGCACTTCCTGCCCAACCTGCTCGGTGACATGGACGCCCACCCGATGGTGCAGCGTTCCTGCCCTGTGCTGGTGCTGAAAAACGGCACCGACCGGTTGGCGGTGCAAGTGGACGACATCCAGGGCAACCGCGAGGTCGTTATTAAAAACATCGGTCCGCAGCTGTCGCGCATGATCGGCATTGCCGGCGCCACGGTGCTCGGTTCGGGCGAGATCGTGCTGATCCTCAATCCTGTGGCGCTGTCACACCACCTGGACCTGCATCCGCAGCTCAAGCCGCGCGCCGCCATCGCGCTGGCCGCATCCACGGCGGCGCCGGAAGCGACCCGTGCCCGCGACTACGTGGTGATGGTGGTGGACGATTCGCTGACGGTGCGCAAAGTGACCCAGCGCCTGCTGGAACGCGAAGGCTACCAGGTCATGCTGGCCAAGGATGGCGTGGACGCGCTCGAGCACCTGCAGGAAACCGTGCCCGACCTGATGCTGGTCGATATCGAGATGCCGCGCATGGACGGCTTCGATTTGACGCGCAATATCCGCGGCAATGACAGCACCGCCGCTGTGCCGATCATCATGATCACGTCGCGTACCGCGGACAAGCACCGCAACTACGCGCTCGACCTGGGTGTGAATGCCTACTTCGGCAAGCCCTTCCAGGAAGACATGCTGCTGGCCGCGATATCGGGCCTGCTCAAGCGAGAGATGCCGGTGTCGGTCTGACCCGACAACGCCCCGTACCAGGAATGGACGGGGCGTTTTTTTATGCCTGTATTTTCACGACAGCGTAGCGCGCCAGCGTTTTCTTGCGCGCTTCGTCGTGCTGCACGATGGGTGGCGGGTAGCCCGCCGTCGCCGGGGGCAGATGGATCTGCTTGTCCGACAGGCCCGCCAGTTGCGGCAGGTAGCGCCGAATGAACTTGCCCTCGGGGTCAAATTTTTCCGATTGCGTCACCGGATTGAAGATCCTGAAGTAGGGTTGCGCATCGCAGCCCGTGGACGCCGCCCACTGCCAGCCGCCATTGTTCGACGCCAGGTCGAAGTCATTGAGCTTGAGCGCGAAGTACGCCTCGCCCCGGCGCCAGTCGATGCCCAGGTCCTTGACCAGGAAACTGGCGGTGACCATGCGCAGGCGGTTGTGCATGTAGCCGGTCTGGTTCAGCTGCAGCATGGCCGCATCCACCAGCGGATAGCCGGTGCGCCCTTCGCACCATGCGGCGAACAGGGCGTCCGCATCCGGTCCGGTTTCAAATTCGATGGCGTCGTAGGCCGGCTTGAAGGCGCGTTCCGTCACGTGGGGGTGATGGAACAGGATCATGGCGTAGAACTCGCGCCAGATCAGTTCCGACAGCCATACCGGTGCGCCTTCGCCGCCGGCGCCGTTGGCGACGATGCTGTTCACGGTGCGCACCAGGTGGCGGATCGACAGGGTGCCGAAGCGCAGGTGGACCGACAGGTAGGATGGCCCCTTGACGGCCGGGTAGTTGCGCGCCTCGCCGTAGGCCGCGATGCGCCCGATGAAATCCTCGAACAGCGCGCTGGCGCCCGACATCCCGGCCGGTACCGGGCAGTCGGCCGCGTCAAAGCCGATATCGGCCAGCGCCGGCAAACTCGATGCGCACGGGGCCGGGGCCAGCGCCGCGGCATGCGCTTCGACGGGCCAGGGATCCAGGCACGCGGGTTCGGCGGCCATGCGCTTGAGCCAGGCGTTCTTGTACGGGGTGAACACGGAGAAGGGGTGCGCCGCCAGGGTCAGCACCTCGCTCTTTTCGAAGATGACCTGGTCCTTGAAGCTGTGGAAGCGGCGCCCGGCGGCCGCCAGCGCGTCGGCCACGGCCCGATCGCGGGCAATCGCCTGCGGTTCATAGTCGCCATTGGTCAGTACGGCGTCGACGCCCAGTTCGGCCGCCAGCGCCGGGATGGCCACGCGCGCGCTGGCATGGCGCACGATCAGGTAGCCGCCCAGCTGGCGCAGTTCCTGGTCGAGCTCGGCAATGCTGGCATGGATGAACTGGACGCGGCGGTCGGCGCGCGGCAGGGCGTCTAGGATGTCGGCATCGTAAATGAATGCGCAATAGACGACATTGGACGATGTTAGCGCGTGATGCAGGGCGGCGTGGTCAAAAGCACGCAAGTCGCGCCGGAACCACAGGAGAGTCTTGCTCAGTTTCATTGTTGTGCGTACGGTCAAGATACGGTCAGTTTTTCATGACTACGATCGTTATAGGCTGCGCCCGGATGGCGCTTGTCGATGGTGGGCGCCCCAAATCAGTGTAAACTATCGAAAAGTCCATATTTGTAGCCGGAATACTAGCAGCAAACCTCACAGAGCGAGCAAGAGAGAGTGACGCGTATGAAGAAAGCCAAAATCAGCAAAGCTCCGCCCATGCCCGGCCTGGCGCACGACGCCTCGGGGTTCGCGCAGGGCTTCGCTTCGTCGTCCGCCACCACGCTCAACCTTGCCAACCACTTCCTGATCGCCATGCCGTCGATGCAGGACCCGATTTTCGGCGGGACCGTCGTGTACATCTGCGAACACAACGACAAGGGCGTGCTGGGGGTGGTCATCAACAAGCCCACCGACATGACCATGGAAATCCTGTTCGAGCGCATCGAGCTGAAGCTGGCCGACGGCCTGCACAGCGAAGTGGTGAACGAGCCCATCATGTTCGGCGGACCGGTCCAGGACGACCGCGGCTTCGTGCTGCATTCGCCCGGCGCGCGCTATTCGTCGTCGCTTACCGTCACCGACGAAGTGGCTTTCACCACCTCGATCGACGTGCTCGAAGCGGTGGCCAACGGCGAAGGGCCGCAGCGCCTGCTGGTATCGATCGGCTATGCCGGCTGGAGCCCGGGCCAGCTCGAGGACGAGATCGGTCGCAACGGCTGGCTCACCGTCGGCGCCGACGCCCATGTCCTGTTCGACCTTCCCATCGAAGAACGCTACAACGCGGCCATCAAGCTGCTCGGTATCGACCCCATGATGCTCGCGTCCGAGGCCGGCCATGCGTAATGGTTGCGCCCGTGGTTGACATTGTTTTCGGATTCGACTTCGGCATCAAGCGCATCGGCATCGCCATGGGGAATACCCTGACGGGCCAGGCGCAGCCGCTGGCCGTGGTCAAGGCGATCGACAATGCAGCACGCTTCAAGCAGATCGGCGACCTGATCGCGCAGTGGAGCCCCGCCTGCCTGGTGGTGGGCGAGCCGCTCCATCCCGACGGCGCCGAACACGAGATGACCCTGCGCTGCCGGCGCTTCGCGAACCAGCTGCACGGCCGCTTTTCGCTGCCGGTGCACCTGGTCGACGAGCGCTATTCGTCGGCGGTCATCCAGGCCAAACGCGGCGAGGTGATCGACGCGAAAGCGGCTGCCATAATTTTGCAACAATACTTTGACGACCATGCCAACTTCAACTAACGACTTCGACGCCGAAGCACTGTACCGGGAGCTGCTGGCCCAGGTGCGCGCCGGCCTGCAGGGTGTGCAGGATGCCGCCATCGTGGGCATCCATTCGGGCGGCGCCTGGCTGGCCGAACGGCTGGCCGCCGACCTGGGAATGAGCCAGCGCTACGGCTCCATCGACGTCTCCTTCTATCGCGACGACTATGCCCGCAAGGGCCTGCATCCGGACGTGAAGCCGACCAATATCGGCTTTAACGTCGACCGCGCCACCATCGTGCTGGTCGACGACGTGCTGTTCACCGGCCGCACCACGCGCGCGGCGATCAACGTGCTGTTCGACTTCGGCCGGCCGGCGCGCATCATGCTGGCGGCGCTGGCCGACCGCGGCGGGCGCGAACTGCCCGTGGCGGCCGATTTCGTGGCCATCAAGGTCACGCTGGAACAGGATCAGTCGCTGGCCCTGGCCCGCGCTGCAGACGGCACATTCACGCTCACCATAGAAAAAGACCATGCTTAATCCGCAACTGAATAAAAATGGCGAACTGCAGCACCTGCTCTCGATCGAGGGCCTGCCCAAGTCCATCGTCAACCATATCCTCGATACGGCATCGAGCTTCGTGGGCATCTCCGACCGCGAAGTGAAGAAGGTTCCGCTCATGCGCGGCAAGAGCGTGTTCAACCTGTTCTTCGAAAACTCCACGCGTACCCGCACCACCTTCGAGATCGCGTCCAAGCGCCTGTCGGCCGACGTCATCAACCTGAACATCCAGGCCTCGTCGGCCAGCAAGGGCGAGTCGCTGCTCGACACCATCGACAACCTGTCGGCCATGCATGCCGACATGTTCGTGGTGCGCCACGCGCAATCGGGCGCGCCCTACCTGATCGCCAAGCACCTGATCGACACGAAGCAGAGCCATGTCCACGTGGTCAACGCGGGCGACGGCCGCCACGCGCACCCGACCCAGGGCCTGCTCGACATGTACACCATCCGCCACTACAAGAAGGACTTCACCAACCTGACCGTGGCCATCGTGGGCGACATCCTGCACAGCCGCGTGGCGCGTTCGGATATCCACGCCCTGACCACGCTGGGCGTGCCGGAAGTGCGCGCCATCGGCCCGCACACGCTGCTGCCGGGCGGGCTGGAACAGATGGGCGTGCGCGTGTTCACCAATATGGACGAAGGCTTGAAGGGCGTCGACGTGATCATCATGCTGCGCCTGCAGAACGAACGCATGAGCGGCGCGCTGCTGCCGTCGGCCCAGGAATACTTCAAGAGCTATGGCCTCACGCCCGAACGCCTGGCGCTGGCCAAGCCGGACGCGATCGTCATGCATCCGGGGCCGATGAACCGGGGCGTGGAAATCGATTCGGCCGTGGCCGATGGCGCGCAGGCCGTGATCCTGCCGCAGGTAACTTTCGGGATCGCCGTCCGCATGGCGGTGATGAGCATTTTGGCAGGAACGCAGGGATGAGCGCAGCGATGAATCTCCATATCAAGAACGGGCGCGTGATCGACCCGGCGAACGGCATCGACGCGGTGCAGGACCTGTTTGTGGTCGACGGCAAGGTTGCGGCCCTGGGCAAGGCACCGGCCGGTTTTGCGGCCGATACCACGCTCGACGCCACCGGCCTGGTGGTCGCCCCTGGCCTGGTGGACCTGTCGGCCCGGCTGCGCGAGCCCGGCTACGAATACAAGGCCACGCTCAAGTCCGAAATGCAGGCAGCCATGCAGGGCGGCGTGACCACCCTGGTGTGCCCGCCCGACACCGACCCCGTGCTCGACGAGCCGGGCCTGGTTGAAATGCTCAAGCACCGCGCCAGCAAGTTGAACCAGGCGCACGTGCATCCGCTGGGCGCGCTGACCATGGGCCTGAAGGGTGAAGCGCTGACCGAAATGGCCGAACTGACGGAAGCTGGCTGCATCGGCTTTTCGCAGGCCGAAGTGCCGATCGAGGACACCAATGTGCTGCTGCGCGCGCTGCAGTACGCCAAAACCTTCGGCTACACCGTCTGGGTGCGGCCGCAGGATGCGCACATCGGCAAGGGCGGCATCGCGCACGCCGGTCCGCTGGCCTCGCGCCTGGGACTGTCCGGCGTGCCGGTCATGTCCGAAACGATCGCGCTGCACACGCTGTTCGAACTGGTGCGCGCCACGGGCGCCAGGGTGCACCTGTGCCGCATGTCGTCTGCGGCCGGCCTGGAACTGGTGCGCGCCGCCAAGAAGGAAGGCTTGCCGGTCACCTGCGACGTCGGCGTGCACCATGTGCACATGACGGACGCCGACATCGGCTTCTTCGATTCGAACGCGCGCGTGACGCCGCCGTTCCGCAGCCAGCGCGACCGCGATGCCATTTGCGCCGGCCTGCAGGACGGCACCATCGACGCCATCTGCTCGGACCACACGCCGGTCGACGACGATGAAAAGCTGCTGCCCTTCGGCGAAGCCTCGCCCGGCGCCACCGGCCTCGAACTGCTGCTGGCGCTGACTCTGAAGTGGGGCGGCGAACAGCTGCCGCTGGCCATCTCCAAGGTCACGTCCGATGCCGCGCGGGTTGCCGGCCTGCCCGCGGGACGCCTGGGTGTGGGCGCTGCCGCCGACATCGTGGTGTTCGATCCCGCGGCGCGCTGGGTGGTCGAACCGTCGGCGCTGGCCAGCCAGGGCAAGCACTCGCCATTCCTGGGATATGAGCTGGCCGGGCAGGTGAAGGCGACCATTGTCGCCGGCCGCATCGCCTTCCAGCGTTGAAACTGGCCTTCCGCCTGTCGCGCGTCTTCCTCCACCTGTTCGCGGGGCTGTTTACCTGCGCGCTGGTTTTTCCCTGGATAGGCTCGGCACGGCGCGACCGCTTCGTGGCGCGATACTCGCGCCAGCTGCTCGGCATCTGCGGCGTCAGCTTCGCCCATGCGCGCGGCGCGCCCGCCCTGGCCCATGCCATGATCGTGGCCAACCATGTGTCCTGGCTCGACATCTTCGTCATCAATGCCATGCATCCCAGCCGCTTCGTGGCCAAGTCCGAAATCCGTGAATGGCCCGTGCTTGGCTGGCTGGTCGACAAGGCGGGCACGGTGTTCATCGCGCGCGGCAACCGGCGCGAACTGCGCCATATCTTCAAGGGCATGGTGGCGGCGCTGCAGCGCGGCGAGCGCGTGGCCTTTTTCCCGGAAGGGACCACGGCCCCCCAGGGCACGGTGCTGCCCTTTCATTCGAACCTGTTCGAGGCGGCGGTCGATGCGAAGGTGCCCATCCAGCCTTACGCGGTGCGCTACTTCGACCGCAACGGCGCGCTGCACCCGGCCGTGGACTTCATCGGCGACATGACCTTCGCCGCCAGCATGGTCGCCATCCTGAAGGCCGACTTCATCCGCGCCGAACTGACCTGCCTGGCGCCGATCGAAGGCACGCACCGGCGCGAGCTGGCCGCCGCGGCGCACGACGCCATCGCCACCGCCCTGGGACGTTAAGCAGCTAGCGCGGCTTCTTCCTGCCCGGCTGCTGGTATGCGGGGCAGTCGACCTGCAGCAGCGAATGGTCGTCCAGGCATACCGCCGTCAGTTTTCCACCCCACACGCAGCCGCTGTCCAGGCCCAGCACATTCGGGCGCATCAGCAATCCCAGCGCCGACCAGTGTCCGAACACGATGGGCGTGCCAGCGCTTTGCCGGCCAGGCACGTCGAACCAGGGCATCAGGTTCGAGCCCGCAGGCGCGGTGGCGCTTTCCTTCTCCTTGAAGTCCATCACGCCGTCCGCCGTGCACAGGCGCATGCGGGTCATGGCGTTGACGATGCAGCGCAGGCGCGCGGTGCCGGTCAGCGCGTCGTCCCAGCGGTCCGGCTCGTTGCCGTACATCTGCGCCAGGAAGTCGGCGCAGCCGGGGCCGCGCAGGACCTCCTGCACCTCGCCGGCCAGCTGCATGGCTTGCGCCGCGCTCCATTGCGGCAGCACGCCGGCGTGCACCAGCAGGTGGCCGCAGGCCATCAGCGCCAGCGGGCGGCGCCGCAGCCAGTCCATCAGCGCGTCGCGGTCGGGCGCGGCCAGGATCTCGTCCAGGGTGTCCGAGCGCGACGCCGCCTGCGCTCCGGCCGCCACGGCCAGCAGGTGCAGGTCGTGGTTGCCGAGCAGGGCGTCGATGCGCCCGCCGCTGGCCTGTTCAAGTTCCACCACGCGGCGCAGGGCCGCCAGCGATGCAGGCCCGCGGTTGATCAGGTCGCCCACGAAGAGGATGCGCGGTTCGCCTTCGGCGTCGTCGGCAATCCGGTTGAGCAGGACTTGCGCCTCGTGGGCGCAGCCCTGCAAGTCGCCGATGGCGTATGTTTTCATGCGTGGACCGATTAATTTACGAGTAAGGTGCAGTTTCACATAGAATTGTGACTGAACTCCACAAACAGGCAGGATGCGCAATGATTTTTGTGACTGGTGGCGCCGGCTTCATTGGCGCGAACTTCGTGCTGGACTGGCTGGCGGCGTCGGGCGAGCCGGTCGTCAACCTCGACAAGCTCACCTATGCGGGCAACCTGAACAACCTGGTGTCGCTGCACGGCGACCGCCGCCACGTGTTTGTGCACGGCGACATTGGCGACCGCGACCTGCTGGTCGGCCTGTTCGCCACCCATCGGCCGCGCGCCATCGTGCACTTCGCGGCCGAAAGCCATGTCGACCGTTCCATCCTCGGACCGGGCGAATTCATCAGCACCAATATCAACGGCACCTTCACGCTGCTCGAAGCGGCGCGCAGCTACTGGAGCGGCATGGACGCGGCAGGGAAGGCGGCCTTCCGCTTCCTGCATGTCTCCACCGATGAAGTCTACGGTTCGCTCGGCCCGCACGACCCGCCGTTTACCGAAACCACGCCCTACGCGCCCAATTCGCCGTATTCGGCATCGAAAGCGGCGTCCGACCACCTGGTGCGCGCCTACCACCACACCTACGGCATGCCGACCCTGACCACCAATTGCTCGAACAATTATGGTCCCTACCATTTTCCCGAAAAGCTGATCCCGCTGATCATCGCCAATGCGCTGGCCGGCAAGCCGCTGCCGATCTACGGCGACGGCATGCAGGTGCGCGACTGGCTGTACGTGGGCGACCATTGCGCCGCCATCCGGCGGGTGCTGGAAGGCGGGCGCCCGGGCGAGGTCTACAACGTCGGCGGCTGGAATGAAATGGCCAATCTCGAGGTCGTGCACACCCTGTGCGACATGCTCGACCGCGCCGCGCCCCAGGGCGCCAGCTACCGCGACCAGATTAGCTTCGTCACCGACCGTCCCGGCCACGACCGGCGCTATGCGATCGACGCCGGCAAGCTGGAACGCGAACTGGGCTGGAAACCGGCCGAAACCTTCGCCAGCGGCATCGGCAAGACGGTGCAATGGTATCTGGCCAACCAGGCCTGGGTGGCCGACGTCCAGTCCGGCGCCTATATGAGCTGGGTCAAACAGAATTATGCCAACCGGGAGTCGCAGCAATGATCAAACCAATGGAACGCAAGGGCATCATCCTGGCGGGCGGCTCCGGCACGCGGCTGTATCCGATCACCATGAGCATTTCCAAGCAGTTGCTGCCGATTTACGACAAACCCATGATTTATTATCCCCTGACCACGCTCATGCTGGCGGGGATACGCGACATCCTGATTATTTCCACGCCGCAGGATACACCCCGCTTTCGCGAACTGCTCGGCGACGGCGCGCAATGGGGCATTACGCTCACCTATGCGGTGCAGCCCTCGCCGGACGGGCTGGCGCAAGCCTTTATCATCGGCCGCGATTTCGTCGGGGATAATCCTTCGGCGCTGATATTGGGCGACAATATTTACTACGGTCATGGGCTTGACCAGAAATTGAACATGGCAAATAGCCGGACCGATGGCGCCACGGTATTCGCCTATCACGTGCTCGATCCGGAACGCTATGGCGTGGTGGAATTCGGCCAGGACCAGCATGCGGTTTCGATCGAGGAAAAGCCGCTCCAGCCCAAATCGAATTATGCGGTGACCGGACTGTATTTCTATGACACCCAGGTGTGCGATATCGCTGCCGCGATCAAGCCGTCGGCGCGCGGGGAACTGGAAATTACCGATGTCAATCGTGCATATATGGAATTAGGCGAGCTGAACGTTGAAGTCCTGGGGCGCGGCATGGCCTGGCTCGATACCGGCACCCATGAATCCTTGCTCGATGCATCGCAATTCATCGCCACAATTGAAAAACGGCAAGGTTTGAAAGTCGCCGTCCCCGAGGAAATTGCCTACCGCAAGGGTTATATCGATGCCGCCGCATTGGAAAAACTGGCGGCGCCGCTCAAGAAAAATGGTTACGGCCAATATTTGCTGCAAGTTTTACAGGACAAGGTTTTCTGATGAAAGTCACGCCTACCGCGATTCCCGAAGTGCTGGTGTTCGAACCCCAGGTGTTCGGCGATGACCGCGGATTCTTTTTTGAAAGTTTCAACGCCCGCACATTCGAGCAACTGGCCGGGGTGCCGGCCCATTTCGTGCAGGATAACCATTCCAAGTCGGCCCGCAATGTGCTGCGCGGCCTGCATTACCAGATTCGCCAGCCCCAGGGCAAGCTGGTGCGGGTGGTGGCCGGGGCCATTTTCGACGTGGTGGTCGACATGCGCCGCGCTTCGCCCTTTTTCGGGCGCTGGGTAGGGGTGGAACTGTCGGCTGAGAACCGGCGCCAGATCTGGGTGCCGCCCGGTTTCGCGCATGGCTTCGTGGTCACCAGCGACACGGCCGAATGCCTGTACAAGACCACCGATTACTGGGCGCCCGAACACGAACGTTCCATCCTGTGGAACGACCCGGACCTGGGCATAGACTGGCCGCTCACCGGCGCGCCCATGCTCTCGAGCAAGGATAGCCAGGGCAAGCTGCTGGCCGACGCCGAGACTTTCCCATGAAAATACTGCTGACCGGCTCGTCGGGCCAGGTGGGCCATGAACTCGAACGCAGCCTGCAGGGGCTGGGCGAGGTGGTGGCGCTGGACCGTCACCGCATGGACCTGTCCGACCTGGACCAGGTGCGCGACGTGGTGCGCACCCTGCGGCCGGGCCTGATCGTCAACCCGGCCGCCTACACGGCGGTCGACCGGGCCGAGTCCGAACCGGACCTGGCACGGCGCATCAATGCCGACGCGCCCGGCGTCATGGCTATCGAAGCGCACAGGCTGGGTGCGGCCATGGTGCATTATTCGACCGATTACGTGTTCGACGGCGCCAAGGCCGGCCCCTATGTGGAAACCGATCCGACCGGGCCGCTCAATGTGTATGGCTGCAGCAAGCTGGCCGGGGAACAGGCCATTGCCGCCTCGGGCGTGCGCCATTTGATCCTGCGCACCAGCTGGGTGTACGGCATGCGCGGCAAGAATTTCCTGCTGACGATGATGCGCCTGTCGCGCGAACGCGAGCAATTGCGCGTCGTCGGCGACCAGCACGGCGCGCCCACCTGGAGCCGCACCATTGCCGACACCACGGCCCTGATCCTGGCCCAGGCCAGGTGCCGGGGCGAAGGCTGGTGGGAAGAAAACAGCGGCGTCTACCATCTCACCGCCCAGGGGCGGACCAGCTGGTGCGGCTTTACCGAGGCCATCGTGGCCGCCACGGGCGCCAGCTGCAGCGTCACGCCGATCGCCAGCGCCGATTACCCGGTGGCGGCCACCCGGCCCGCCAATTCCGTGCTGTGCTCGGACAAGCTGGTGCAGCGCTTTTGCAGGCTTCCTGCCTGGAATGAGGCATTGTCGCTCTGCATACAATCGGAGTGAAGTATTTACAGGCAGAAGCCTTAAGGAAGTGACGGCGTTTCAAGTACAATCACGCCTACCCTTACTTTACTCAGCCATTGCGACTTCCACCCGGCCGGGGCACGAGCCTGCCCGTGAATCAGCAAACTAAGAATAATAATGTTTTCATTCCTCGTGAGCTTCGTCGCATCTTCCCTGCTGACCTTGTTGGTCATCAAGCAGGCCAGGCTCCACGGCCCGGCGCTCGATGTCGATTTTTTTAGCGTCCAGAAAGTCCATACGCATGCGGTAGCCCGGATCGGCGGCTTGCCGATTTTCATGGCCATGGTGATCAGCGCCGGCATTTCGATCTGGCGCGTGCCGGCCATGGCCAATTGGCTGCTGGGCTTGATGCTGTGTTCCTCGATCGCCTTCGTCGGCGGCATCATCGAAGACTATACCGGCAATGTCAGCGCCATCCGGCGCCTGCTGCTGACCATGGCCGCGGCCCTGCTCGGTTATTTCCTGGTCGATGCCAAACTGGGCCGGATCGATTTCCCCATGGGAACCTGGTGGATACTCTCGGTGTGGGTTGCCTTGCCCCTGACGATACTGGCGGTGGCCGGCATCGCCAATGCCATCAATATCATCGACGGTTTCAATGGCCTGGCCAGCGTGGTCACCATCTGCATGCTCATTTCGCTCGGCTATGTGGCCTGGCAGGTCGGCGATGTATTCGTGCTGGTGGCGGCGCTGATGGTGGCGGGCGCCACCGCCGGCTTCCTTATCTGGAATTATCCGGTCGGCCTGATATTCCTCGGCGATGGCGGCGCGTATTTTATCGGTTTCATGCTGGGCGAGCTGACATTGCTTCTGGTTATGCGTAATCCCCAGGTGTCAACATGGTATGCCGCACTGCTCCTGATTTATCCGGCGTTTGAAACTTTATTCTCCGCTTATCGTCGAATGTTTCTGCGCGGTAAATCCCCGACGATGCCGGACGGAATACATCTGCATAGCCTGATTTTCCGGCGCATTGTGCAATGGGCGGTGGGCCGGAAAGAAGCGCGCGCCCTGATGCGCCGCAATTCCCGTACCTCGCCGTATCTGTGGATGTTTTCCCTGATGGCGGTTATTCCGGCCACGGTGTTCTGGAAAAATACATCGGTATTGATATTTTTCTGTTTATTGTTTATCGTCAGCTATGTATGGCTGTATGCGCGTATCGTTCGATTCAAGTCACCGCGCTGGCTCATTCTGCGCAAGAAGGACTAGCAATAATACGCGGTTGTAGTATATTGCGACAATTGGTGAGATTTCACTTATTGATAAACCCTCTCTTAAGGAATAATGATGGATCTGTCTAATATGTCGGTTGGCGATTTGCGTAACCTGCAGGATCAAATCAAGCAGGAAATGAAAAAACGCGAGCACCAGGAAGTGGCGAAAGCGCGCGAGCAGATCCTGGCCATCGCCCAGAGCGTCGGCGTGCCGCTGAAAGACCTGATCGGCACCGGCATCCGCGCCAAGACGGGCACCGTGGCTGTCCGTTATCGCCATCCTGACAACGCATCGCAACAATGGACCGGCCGCGGCCGCCAGCCGAAATGGGTCAAGGAATGGGTCGACGGCGGCAAATCGATCGACAAGCTGCGCGTATAAGCGGCACGCATCGGCTGCCAGCCATGCAGTAGCGGCAAGATCCGCGGGCCGCAATTCACAACAGCCCCGCTTGCCGCTACAATATCACCCTGTTTTGCCCTGTCCTTTCCCCCTTTCCCCCGCGGTTTTTCTAAGGTACCTACCGATGCTTCCTGTCTCCCCTACCATTTTCAAGGCCTACGATATTCGCGGCATCATCGGCAAGACGCTCGACGCGAGCGTGGCGTTCAAGATCGGCCAGGCCTTCGGCAGGGCGGCGCTGGCCAAGGGAGAAAAGACGGTGGTGATCGGCCGTGACGGCCGCCTGTCGGGACCGGAACTGGCCGCCGCGCTGGCCGAAGGCCTGCAGGCCGCCGGCGCCGACGTCATCGACCTGGGCGTGGTCGCCACCCCGATGGTCTATTACGGCACCCATGTGCTGGGGGCCGCATCGGGCATCATGGTCACGGGCAGCCACAACCCGCCGGACTACAACGGCTTCAAGATGGTGCTGGCCGGCGAAGCGATTCACGGCGAGACCATCACCGCCCTGTACCGCAGCATCGTCGAACATGACGGTTCGAACGCCGCCGCACCCGGTGCCTGCCGCACCCACGATAGCCGCGCTGCCTACCTCGAACGCATCATCGGCGACGTGAAGATGGCGCGCCCGATGAAAATCGCGGTCGACTGCGGCAACGGCGTGGCCGGCGCCTTCGCCGGCGACCTGTACCGCGGCATGGGCCTGGACGTCATCGAACTGTTCTGCGACGTCGACGGCACCTTCCCGAACCACCATCCGGACCCGGCCCACCCGGAAAACCTGCAGGACCTGATCCGCTGCCTGCAGGAGACCGACGCCGAAATCGGCATTGCCTTCGACGGCGACGGCGACCGCCTGGGCGTGGTCACCAAGGATGGCCAGATCATCTATCCCGACCGCCAGATGATGCTGTTCGCGGCCGACGTCCTGTCGCGCAATCCGGGCGCCGAAATCCTGTACGACGTCAAATGCACGCGCCACCTGGCGCCCTGGATCAGCAAGCATGGCGGCCGTCCCCTGATGTGGAAAACCGGGCATTCGCTGGTCAAGGCCAAGCTGCGCGAAACGGGCGCCCCGCTGGGCGGCGAAATGAGCGGCCATATCTTCTTCAAGGACCGCTGGTACGGCTTCGACGACGGCCTGTATTCGGGCGCGCGCCTGCTCGAGCTGCTCACCAGGGTGGAAGACCCTTCGGCCCTGATGAACGCGCTGCCCATGTCCGACAGCACGCCCGAACTGCACCTGCACCTGAATGAAGGCGAAAACGTGGCGCTGATCGATCACCTGCGCGCCAACGCCACCTTCCCGGGATCGGATCGCATCATCGACATCGACGGCCTGCGCGTGGAATACCCGGACGGCTTCGGCCTGGCCCGCTCGTCGAACACGACCCCGGTGGTGGTGATGCGCTTCGAGGCCGAAACCCCGGCCGCGCTGGCCCGTATCCAGGGCCAATTCCGGCGCGTGATCACGGCCGCCAAGGCCGACGCGGACCTGCCGTTCTGATGAACATCCTGCTGGTGCGCGTCTCGTCGCTGGGCGACGTGCTGCACAACCTGCCGATGGTGGCCGACCTGCTGCGCCACCATCCCGACGCCAATATCGACTGGGTGGTGGAGGAGGGCTACGTCAGCCTGGTGCGCCTCAATCCCCATGTGCGCAAGATCATCCCGTGGGGGCTGCGCCGCTGGCGCAAGAACCTGGGCAAGAAGGAAACGCGCGCCGAGATCAGGGCGTTTTTCCGCACCCTGCGCGAACAGGAATACGACTACGTGTTCGACACCCAGGGCTTGCTCAAGACCGGCATCATCATGGGCGCCGCGCGCGGCAGGCACAAGGTCGGCCTGGCCAACGGCAGCGAAGGCTCCGGCTACGAAGGCATTTCGCGCCTGTTCCACAACCGCAGCATCGCACTCGATCCGCGCACCCATGCGGTAGCGCGCGGGCGCATGGTGGCCGCGGCCGCCCTGGGCTACAGCGCCGCCGGCGCGCCCGATTTCGGCCTGCCCGGCCCGGACACGGCCAACCGGCCCGACTGGATGCCCATCGTCGACTACGCCGTCTTCTTCCACGGCACCGCGCGCGACGCCAAGAAGTGGGCGCCGGAAAACTGGATCGCCACCGGACGCGCGCTCGCGCCCATGCCAGTGCTGCTGGCCTGGGGTTCGCCGTCCGAAAAACTGGAAGCGGAACACCTGGCCGCCAGCCTGCCCAACGCGCGCGTGCTGCCCAAGCTGTCGATGGACGCGGCCGTGACGCTGGCGCGCAATGCGGCGCTGGCGATCGGTGTCGACACCGGCCTGACCCACATCGCGGCCGCCTTCCTGCGCCCGACCGTGGAGATCTACGCCGATTCGCCCAAATGGAAAACCGAGGGCAACTGGTCGCCCCGCATCATCAACCTGGGCGACAAGGGCGCGCCGCCATCGGCGGACGAGGTGCTGGCCGCCGTGCGCAGGCTGCTGCCCTGATGCGCGCCGTCTACACCCTGATGTGGTGCCTGGCCATGCCGCTGGTGCTGGCCCGCCTGTGGTGGCGCGGCCGCAAGGAGCCGGGCTACCGCCAGCACCTGGGCGAGCGCCTGGGCTGGTACGGCCCGCGCGGCGCCGCGCGCCATACGCTGTGGGTGCATGCCGTGTCGGTGGGCGAAACCCGCGCCGCCGAACCGCTGGTCGACGCCCTGCTGGAGGCCTACCCGGAGAGCCGCATCGTGCTGACCCACATGACCCCGACCGGGCGCGCCACCGGCCGCGCGCTGTTCGCCAGGCATGGCGAGCGCCTCGTGCAATCCTACCTGCCCTACGACATTCCCTGGATGATCAAGCGCTTCATCGGCCACTTCCAGCCGCGCCTGTGCATCCTGATGGAGACCGAAGTGTGGCCCAACCTGATCGCCGCCTGCGGCAGCGCGGTGCCGGTGGCGCTGGTCAATGCCCGCCTGTCGGAGCGTTCGCTGCGGCGCGGACGCCGTTTCGGCGCCCTGATGCGCGACGCCGCGCACAGCATCACCCTGGTGGCGGCCCAGACCGAGGCCGACGCCGAACGCATCGTGTCGCTGGGCGCGCCCCGAGTCGAGATCACCGGCAGCATCAAGTTCGACGTCGTGGTGCCCGACGCGGCCCTCGAGACCGGCGCCTGGCTGCGCACGCAGATGGGCAGTCGCCCGGTGCTGCTGTGCGCCAGCACCCGCGACGGCGAAGAAGCCATGATCCTCGACGCCTGGCTGCGCAAGCCGGCGTCGCTCGACAAGGCGCTGCTGGTGATCGTGCCGCGCCATCCGCAGCGCTTCGACGACGTGGTGGCGCTGGCCGCGGCGCGCGGCCTGTCGGTGGCGCGCCGCTCGGCGCTCGCCGGCGCCGTCCTGGACGCGCAGGTGGTGGTGGGCGACTCGATGGGCGAAATGTTCGCCTATTACGCGGCCTGCGACGCCGCCTTCATCGGCGGCAGCCTGCTGCCCCTGGGCGGGCAGAACCTGATCGAAGCCTGTGCACTGGGGAAACCGGTGCTGATCGGCCCGCACACCTTCAATTTCGCGCTGGTGACCGAGGACGCGATCGCGTCCGGCGGGGCGCTATGCGTTGCGGATGCAACCGGGTTGGTTAATCAGGCCGCACAACTGCTGGTGAATCGCGAGGCGCGCGACGCCATGGGGGCCCGCGCCAGCAAATTTGCCAACCACCATCGCGGCGCGACCGCGCGCACAGTTGGTTTGCTGCGACACTTAATTGTCTGACCGCTGGTACCATGACTCCACAATAAAAAACGGGGAGCGTCATGACAAGGTCGAATTACGGCAAGCACGGGGACCAGGGCCCCATGCGGCGCGAAAGCGCCGGCGGCCCCGCCGGCCGCACGGCGGGCGCCGGCAGCGTGGCGGCCACGGCGCAGGACCAGCTCAGCTTCTCGGTACGCTACACCTTGCTCGAATACACCAGCTTCATGTGGCAGCATGCCGGCTTTCTCATCCGCCGGCGCCGCATCGGCCGCTTGGCCACCTGGTGGCTGCTGTGCAAAAGCACCGCGGCCGCGGCCCTGCATTTCGTGCTCCAGGGGCGCGGGCGCCACGTGTACGACTTCACCATCGACGCCCACGGCATCATCCGCAGCAGCGGCACCGGGGTGACCCTGGTGCCCTGGGGCGACGTCAGCGCCATCCGGCGCTATTCCTGCGGCTACATGCTGGTGCTGGCGCGCGGAACCCTGCCCATCCCCTTCCGCTGCCTGTCGGCCAGCCAGGCCGGCGCCATGGACTGCTTCGCGGTCGCGGTCAGGGCGGCTAGGTAAACAGCACCGGCAGTTCCTGCGAACGCTTGCGCAGGGCTGTCTTGGCGCCGTCGTAGTCCGGATACACCGATTCCACCTGGGCCCAGAAGGCCGGGCTGTGGTTCATTTCCAGCAGGTGCGCCAGTTCGTGCGCCACCACGTAGTCGATCAGCGGCAGGGCGAAATGGATCAGGCGCCAGTTCAGGCGGATATGCCCGTCCACCGTGCATGAACCCCAGCGCGTGCCCGCCGAGGACAGCGTCAGCGAAGTGTAGGTCACGCCCAGGCGCGCCGCATACAGGTCCAGCCGTTCCGCAAACACCCG
Organism: Pseudomonadota bacterium; assembly: GCA_040388805.1. Classification (GTDB taxonomy): domain Bacteria; phylum Pseudomonadota; class Gammaproteobacteria; order Burkholderiales; family Burkholderiaceae_D; genus Telluria_A. Next base: position 33,321 of record JAZKBE010000068.1, on the reverse strand, counting down.
CTTTGCCTCTTCCTGGAACCACAGGCGCACGCGCTCCTGCAGCTGCCATTCTTCCAGGCCGGGGACCACGCCGACGGCCAGTTCGCGCAGCACCGGGTCGAAGCGGCAGTGGCTGCGCGCGGCGCCCTGCAGGCGCAGCGTGATGTCGCCGCCCATGAACGGCAGTTCGGCGCCGTCCACCCATTCGATGGGCGGCTTTTCCTGGCGCATGGCGCGCCGTTCGCCCCGTTCGAGCAGCTTGGCGATGATCCAGCGCTGCTTGGCGCGGATGGCGTTGTCGATTTCGGCCAGGGTGATGCGCCGGGGCGCGGTCACGCGCAGGCCGTCGTCGTCGATCATGAAGCCGATCGAGCGGCGCGCCGAGCGGCGCAATTCGAATTCGAGGCAATGGGGGCCAAGCTGGATGCGGCGCAGCGGCGGGCCGTCGGGCGCGCGCGGCGGGGTAGGCAGGACAATTTTCGGCGCCGGGGGCGGCGCCTTGAACAGCGGCTGCGGAGGAGTCGACGGTTTTGCGGCCGGTTCCAGCGCCGCGAAGAAATCCTGTGCGAATAGTTCGAGTTGCGAGTCGTTGATTTTCGGCGAGGTCAAGTTCTGCTGCGGCGAAGACGCCCGGATCAGGGCGCCGATCTCGCTCAGCCAGCGCTGTAGACGTGGGGCGAAATGACGCGCATTTCTGATTCTATCCAATTTTCTACCTCATGCATCATGCTGTCGGGAGTATGGCCATCCGGCGAGATCGGCTTGCCGATCGAGACCGTGATCACCCCGGGACGTTTCAGGAAGGACTTCTTGGGCCAGCATTCACCTGAATTATGCGCGATCGGTATGACAACCGTGTTGGTTTCTATCGCGAGCCGTGTTCCGCCGCTTTTATATTTGCCAGCCTGTCCCACCGGGATGCGCGTCCCTTCAGGGAACATGATAATCCATTGTCCGTCCGCGAGGCGGCGTTTGCCATGTGCCACCACATGCTTGAAGGCGTTTTTTCCCTGGCTGCGGTCGATCGGTATCATGCGCAGCATCGCCATGGCCCATCCGAAGAATGGTATATACAGAATCTCTTTCTTGAACACGTAGACCAGCGGGCGCGTCATGTTCGGCAGCAGGAAAATGGTTTCCCATGCCGACTGGTGCTTCGGCAGCACGATGGCCGGCGCGTCGGGCAGGTTGTCGTAGCCCTTGAATTGGTAGCGGATGCCGCAAATGACCTTGGCGCACCAGATAATGAAGACGTTCCAGCGCGAGGTGACCCAGAAGCGCTTGTTGTACGGGAGCGGCGCGGCCAGGAAGCAGACCATGGCCCAGATGATCGTGGCGACAATCATGATGGTCATGAACAGCAGGGAACGCAGGAACAGATTCAGGTTGTGCAAAGCAGTCTCCGGGGCCGGATGTCAGGACGGCAGGTTGGGGGAGGCGGGCGGCGCCTTGAGCATGGCGTCGACCATGGCGGACAGTGTCGGGAAGACCTGGGTGCCGGGCGGCAGGCCGCCTGTTTCGAATGTCTTCTGGCCTTTGCCGGTCAATACCAGGTAGGGTACGCAGCCGCTGATGAAACCGGCCTGCAGGTCGCGCAGCGAGTCGCCCACCGTGGGCACGCCTTTCAGGCCCACCCTGAAGCGTTTCGATATTTCGTCGAACATGCCCGGCTTGGGCTTGCGGCAGTCGCAATTGTCGATGGCGGCGTGCGGGCAGAAGAAAATCGCATCGATGCTGGCGCCCACCTGCTGCGCGGCCGCATGCATTTTCTGGTGGATGGCGTTGAGCGTCGACATGTCGAACAGTTCGCGCGCGATGCCCGACTGGTTCGACGCGATGACGACGCGGTAGTTGGCCTGGTTCAGGCGCGCGATGGCTTCGAGCGAACCCGGAATCGGGATCCACTCGGCCGGCGACTTGATGAACGCCGGCGAATCGTGGTTGATCACGCCGTCGCGGTCCAGGATGATCATCTTCATGCGCGGTTTCCTTAAGCTGCCAGTTTCGAGATGTCCGCCACGCGGTTCATCATCGAGTGCAGCATGGACAGCAGCGCCAGGCGGTTGTTGCGCAGCGCCGCGTCTTCGGCCATGACCATGACGCCATTGAAGAAGGCGTCGACGTCGTCGCGCAGCTGGGCCAGGGTTTTCAGGGTGCCGGTGAAGTCGCGCTTTGCGAAAGCCGCGTCGACTTCCGGACGCACGCGCCGGACGGCCGCGAACAGATTGCGCTCGGCCTCTTCCTGCAGCAGCGCTTCATTGACGTCGCCGATGGCCGCATCGGTCTTTTTCAGGATGTTGGTGATGCGCTTGTTGGCCGCTGCCAGCGATGCCGATTCCGGCAGGGCGGCGAAGGCTTGCACCGCGTCCAGGCGTTCGACGATATCGTGCAGGCGGTCCAGGTCGTCGGTGAGCACGGCTTCGACTTCGTTCGGCGTGAAGTTTTTCTCGCGCAGGATGCCGCGCAGGCGGTCCAGCATGAAGGCGCGCACGTCGGCCACCGGATCGGTGAAGCCGGCGATGCCGCTGAATTTGCTGCCGGCGAAGGCGAGCAACTGCGTGATCGACACATCCATGCGCTTTTCGATCAGCATGCGCAGCACGCCCAGGGCGTGGCGGCGCAGCGCGAACGGGTCCTTCTCGCCGGTAGGCTGCAGGCCGATGCCCCAGATGCCGACCAGGGTTTCAAGCTTGTCGGCCAGGGCGACGACGGTGCCGGTATTGGTGGTCGGCAGGGTGTCGCCGGCAAAGCGCGGCTGGTAGTGTTCGGTGGCGGTGAGGGCCACTTCGTCCGGCTCGCCGTCGTGGCGCGCGTAGTAGGTGCCCATGATGCCTTGCAGCTCGGGGAATTCGCCCACCATGTCGGTCAGCAGGTCGGCCTTGGACAGCAGCGCGCCGCGTTCGGCCAGCGCCGTGTCGTAGCCGAGCGTGGCGGCGATGTCTTTCGCCAGCGCGACCACGCGCTTCGAGCGCGCGGCCTGGGTGCCCAGCTTGTTGTGGTAGACGACGTTGTCCAGCAGCGGCAGGCGCGCTTCGAGCGTCTTCTTTTTATCCTGCTCGAAGAAGAACTTGGCGTCGGACAGGCGCGGACGCACCACGCGCTCGTTGCCGCCGATGATGGCTTGCGGGTCTGCGGTGGCGATGTTGGACACGATCAGGAAGCGCGAACGCAGCTTGCCGGCGGCGTCGGTCAAGGCAAAATACTTTTGATTGGTCTGCATCGTCAGGATCAGGCATTCCTGCGGCACGGCCAAAAATTCTTCCTCGAAGTGGCACTCGTAGACCACCGGCCATTCGACCAGGGCCGACACTTCGTCGAGCAGCGCTTCAGGCATCAGGACCTGGTCGGCGCCGGCTTTATCGAGCAGCGCGGCGCGGATTTTTTCCTTGCGCGTGGTGCTGTTGGCGATGACCTTGCCTTCGCTTTCCAGCGTGGCCGCATAGTACTCGGCATGGGCGATGGCGATCTCGCTACCCTTGGACAGGAAGCGGTGGCCCAGCGTGGTGTTGCCGGCGGCAAGGCCGAGCAGCGTCAGTGGCACGACGGTCTCGCCATGCAGCGCGACCAGCTTGTGGGCCGGGCGCACAAACTGCACGGTGCTGCCGTCGGGGCGCTGGTAGCTCATAAGTTTTGGAATCGGCAGCTTGGCGGCGGATTCTTCCAGCGCGCCCTGGAGGCCCGCCTGCAAGGCGCTGCCGGCCACGCTGCGCGTGTAGAACAGGCTCTCGGCCTTGCCGTCGGCGGCGCGTTCGAGGGCGGCGATATCGAGGTCTGCCAGGCCCATGGCGGCCAGCTTCTTGGCCAGTGGCGCGGTTGCCTTGCCGTCGGCGTCCAGCGCCACCGACACCGGCAGCACTTTTTCGCGCACCGATTTGTCGGGCGAGGTGGCGCGCACGCCGCTAATGGACACGGCCAGGCGGCGCGGCGTGGCATACGCGGTGGAGACGCTGCCGTCTTCCAGGAAGTCGCGCGATTTCAGGCCGTTGGTGATGCCGGCGGCGAAAGCGGCGCCCAGTTTGGCCAATGCCTTCGGTGGCAGTTCTTCGGTCAGCAGTTCGACGAGTAAGGTGTGGTTCATGTTCAGTTTTCTATTCGGTCAGGCGGCAACAGGCGCCTTGGGGGCCATCGGGAATCCAAGCTTTTCGCGCGAGTCGTAATACGCTTGCGCGACCAGGCGCGAGAGCGTGCGCACGCGGCCGATGTAGGCGGCGCGCTCGGTCACCGAAATGGCGCCGCGCGCGTCGAGCATGTTGAAGCTGTGCGAGGCCTTCATGATCTGCTCGTAGGCCGGCAGCGTCAGCTGCAGTTCGATCAGGCGCTTCGCTTCCGATTCGTGGTTCGCAAATTGCGCGAACAGCAGGTCGGTGTTGGCGTGCTCGAAGTTGTAGGTCGATTGCTCCACTTCGTTCTGGTGGTATACGTCGCCATAGCTCAGACGCTTGGTTTCGCCGTTCTCTTCCCACTCGGTCCACACCAGGTCGTACACGTTTTCCACGCCCTGCAAATACATGGCCAGGCGTTCGATGCCGTAGGTGATTTCGCCGAGCACAGGCTTGCAGTCAAGGCCGCCGACCTGCTGGAAGTAGGTGAACTGGGTCACTTCCATCCCGTTCAGCCACACTTCCCAGCCCAGGCCCCAGGCGCCCAGGGTCGGGCTTTCCCAGTCGTCTTCGACAAAGCGCACATCGTTCTTTTGCAGGTCCAGGCCCAGCGCTTCGAGCGAACCGAGATACAGGTCGAGGATGTTTTCCGGGGCCGGCTTGAGTACCACCTGGTACTGGTAGTAGTGCTGCAGGCGGTTCGGATTTTCGCCGTAGCGGCCATCTTTCGGGCGGCGCGACGGCTGCACGTAGGCCGCGCGCCAGGGCTCCGGCCCGATCGCGCGCAGGAAGGTACCGGTGTGGAAAGTGCCGGCGCCGACTTCCATGTCGTAAGGCTGGAGCAGGGCGCAACCCTGCTTGTCCCAGTAGGATTGCAAGGTCAGGATAATTTGTTGGAATGTGAGCATCTTGGGTAGCGCCGCGCGGTGACGGCGCGAACGAAGTGAGTTTGCTAAAACGACCAATTTTAGCGGGTTTTGAGGGCGCTCTGGGCTGGAAATGTCATTTTTGGCGCGATTTTGCGTACTTCCGGCCCGAAATCCACGCCGCAGCGAAGGCCAGCGCCGCCAGCATCAGCATGCTGTAGTTCCCCAGATGAATAAACGGGGTCATGCCGCCGGTGCCCTGGACGGTGACGGCCAGGGTGCCGCGCGTGTAATTGGGCAGGGCCTGGACGATCTTGCCGCGCCCGTCGATGACGGCGGTGGCGCCGCTGTTGGTGGCGCGCAGCATGGGGCGGCCGGTCTCGATGGAGCGCATCTGCGAAATCTGCAGGTGCTGGGGAATGGCGACCGATTCGCCGAACCAGGCCAGGTTCGACACATTGAGCAGCATGGTGGCGGGGCGCGCCATGGAGCGCAGCTGCAGGGCGATTTCTTCGCCGAACACGTCTTCGTAGCACACGTTCGGCAGCACCAGCTGGTCCTTGACCGCGAACGGGGCCTGCACTTCGGCGCCGCGCGTCATGTCGCCCAGCGGGATCTTCATCATGTCGACGAACCAGCGGAAGCCGGCCGGGACGAATTCGCCGAAGGGCACCAGGTGCGCCTTGTCGAAGCGGTAGCCCTGGCCCGACGGACTGAAGCCGGCCACGCTGTTGGCATACTGGTCGGGGCCGTCGGAGAGCGGAATGCCGAACAGCAGGTGGCTGCCGGTCTTGGCGCTGTAATCCTTGAGCGCGTCCAGGTAGCCGGGCGGCAGGAACTGCGGCAGGCGCACGATGGCCGTTTCGGGCAGGGCGATCAGGTCGGCCGGGGCCTCGGTCACCATGGCGTGGTACAGGTCGAGCGTGCGGACCAGGTGTTCGGGGTCGAATTTTTGCTGCTGCGGCACGTTACCCTGCAACAGGCGCACGGTGATCGGCCGGCCTTCTGGGTGGGTCCACGCGATGAAGGTCAGGCCGAAGCCGGCCGCCATGGTCGCCGCCAGCAGGCCGGCGCCGGTCCAGCGCGCGCGCTGGGTGAGCATGACGATGCAGCTGGCGCATACGGCGACGATCACGCCGATGCCGTACACGCCCACCAGCGGCGCGTAGCCGGCCAGCGGGCTGGCATTGTGGGCGTAGCCCGAGGCGACCCAGGGGAAGCCGGTCATGACCCAGCCGCGCATCCATTCGGACAAGCCCCAGGAAAACGGCAGCACCAGCAGCAGGAAGCTCATGACCGGCAGCGACCAGCGGCGCCGCAGCCAGGTCGACACGCCCGTGGCCAGCGCCGAAAACAGGCCCATGTAGGCGCCCAACAGGCACACCGCGGCCACCGCCATCGGGCCGGGGATGTGGCCGAAACGGTTCATGGTGATGTACAGCCAGTGCATGCCGGCCACCGACCAGCCGAAGCCGAAGGCCCAGCCGATCAGGGTGCTGCGCTTGATATTGGTGTCCATGCCCACCTGGTAGAACAGGAAGGCGAGGGCCAGGACCTGGAGCGGCCACCAGCCGAAAGGCGCGAACGAAAACACGCTGGCCGCCCCGGCGAGGGCGGCGAACAGCATGGGGAGGGCGGTCGTGCGCGGGGCGCGCAGGGCGGGGTCGGGCGGGACGGCGCGGCTACGCAGCTTCAATCGCGTTCGTCTTCCGCCAGCGGCAGTTTTTCGACCAGCAGCACGTGCACCTGGCGCGCGTCGGCGCGCAGGACCTCGAAGCGCAGGCCGTCGATGTCGAACAGGTCGCCCTTGTGCGGCATGCGTCCCAGGTGGCTGGCGACCAGGCCGCCGATGGTGTCGACGTCGTCTTCGGGCAGGGTGGTGCCCAGCTGTTCGTTGAACTGACTGATTTCGGTCAGGGCCTTGACGCGCCAGCGCGGTCCGAGCTGGCCTTCCTTGATCGAGAGGATATTGTCTTCTTCTTCGTCGAAATCGTATTCGTCCTCGATGTCGCCGACGATCTGTTCGAGCACGTCTTCGATGGTGATCAGGCCGGCCACGCCGCTGTACTCGTCGACCACGATGGCCATGTGGTTGTGGTTGGCGCGGAAGTCGCGCAGCAGCACATTGAGGCGTTTCGATTCGGGAATGAAGATGGCGGGGCGCAGCATGTCGCGCACGTCGAAGGATTCTTCGGCGTAGTAGCGCAGCAAGTCCTTGGCCAGCAGGATGCCGATCACCTTGTCGCGTTCGCCTTCGATGGCGGGAAAGCGCGAGTGGGCCGTGGCCAGCACCTGGGGCATCCAGTCTTCGATGGGCTTGGAGATGTCGATGACGTCCATCTGCGAACGCGGGACCATGATGTCGCGTGCAGACAGGTCCGAGACCTGGAACACCCCTTCGATCATGGATAGCGCGTCGGCGTCGATCAGGTTGCGTTCATGGGCGTCGTGCAGGACTTCCAGCAGCTCGGCGCGGTTTTCGGGCTCGGGGGAGATCAGTGCGGTCAGGCGTTCAAACAGCGACCGGTGTTGCTTGGCGTCCGTGCGGACGTCATAAGAGTGCTCGGGCATAGTTGGCGTGAGCCGTTGTTGCGATGGGCATAGGATACACCAAAAGCGCAAATGCCCGTTTTTTAAGCGGAATTGCCGCTATTTTTCCGCGTACGGGTCGCAATAGCCCAGCGCCGCCAGGATCTCGCGCTCGAGCTGCTCCATCTCGGCCGCCTCGGCGTCGTCGTCGTGGTCATAGCCCTGCGCATGCAGCACGCCGTGCACGACCAGGTGGGCCGTGTGTTCCTCGACGGTCTTGTTCTGCTCTGCCGCTTCTTTTTCCAGCACGTCGGCACACAGGATGATGTCGGCGCGGGTCGGTTCGTCGTCGGCCACCTGTTCGCCTTCGTTGTAGGCGAAGGTGAGCACATTGGTGGCGTAATCCTTGGCGCGGTAGTCGCGGTTCAGGATGCGCCCTTCCGCGGCGTCGACAAAGCGCACCGTCAGTTCGGCCGGCGCCAGCAGCGCCGCCTGCACCCAGCGCCGCACTGTGGCGCGCGTGACCGAGGCCTGCAGGCGGGTGTCGGGGTACTGGACCGAGAGGGTGAGTTTATTTTTTGCGGACATGTTTGACGATGGGTTGGGCGACCAGTTCCTGCAGTTCGGCCGCGGTTTCATAGGCGTCGACAATGCGCGCCACCAGCGGATGGCGCACCACGTCGACACTGCTAAATTGGGTGAAGGCGATGCCGCGCACGTCCTTGAGCACCGTCACGGCGTCGATCAGGCCGCTCTTTTGCGTCTTGTGCAGGTCAACCTGGGTGACGTCGCCGGTGACCACGGCCTTGCTGCCGAAGCCGATCCGGGTCAGGAACATCTTCATCTGTTCGACCGTCGTGTTCTGGGCTTCGTCCAGGATGACGAAGGCGTGGTTCAGCGTGCGCCCGCGCATATAGGCCAGCGGGGCGATCTCGATGACCTGTTTCTCGAACATTTTCTGGGTGCGGTCAAAGCCGAGCAGGTCGTACAGGGCGTCGTACAGCGGGCGCAGGTAGGGATCGACCTTTTGCGCCAGGTCGCCCGGCAGGAAGCCCAGGCGTTCGCCCGCTTCGACCGCGGGACGGGTGAGGATGATGCGCTTGACCGCATCGCGCTCGAGCGCGTCGACCGCGCAGGCCACGGCCAGGTAGGTCTTGCCGGTGCCGGCCGGGCCCACGCCGAAGGCGATGTCGTGCTCCAGGATGGCGCGCAGATAGGCGATCTGGTGCGGGGTGCGGCCGCGCAGGTCGCTGCGGCGGGTTTTCAGGATCGGGCTGTTGATCTCGATGTCGGGCAGGTGCTCGACCGAGGGCGCGTCGGACGCGCCGGGCGAGCGCAGGCCGGTGCGCTGTTCCACCAGGGCCAGCTGCACTTCCTCGATCGGCACGATCTTGTTGGCGACCGCGTAGAAGCGCTCCAGGATCTCGACCGCCTGCACGGCATTGCTGCCGCTGACGATGAATTTTTCGCCGCGCCGGAAAATGGTGACGTCGAGCGCGGCCGAAATCTGGCGCAGGTTTTCGTCGAGCGGCCCGCACAGGTGCGCCAGGCGCGTGTTGTCGAGCGGCTCGGGGATGAAGTATTCGGGCTGGATGGGGGTCTTGTTTTTCAACTGGCTTTGGCGATCGTGTCCGCGCTGGCGACGAGTTCGCCGCGCAGCGTGTAGTTAAAACTCTCGGTAATGCGCACGTCGGCCATCTGGCCGTGCAGCGCGGCGGCATTGCTGCCCGCGAAGAAATTGACGACGCGGTTGTTCTCGGTGCGGCCCTGCAGGTCGGCCGGGTCCTTGACCGACGGGCCTTCGACCAGGATGCGCTGCACGCTGCCGACCATGGCGGCGCTGTACTTGCGCGTGTTGGCGTCGATCGCCGCCTGCAGCCTTTGCAGGCGCGCCAGCTTGACCTCGTGCGGCGTGTCGTCTTCCAGGCTGGCGGCCGGGGTGCCGGGGCGCTTGCTGAAGATGAAGCTGTAGCTGGTGTCGAAGCCGACGTCCTCGATCAGCTTCATCATGGCCTCGAAGTCGGCCTCGGTTTCGCCGGGGAAGCCGACGATGAAGTCGGACGAGATCGACATTTGCGGTCGCACGGCCTTGATGCGGCGGATGATGGACTTGTATTCGAGGCCGGTGTAGCCGCGCTTCATGGCGCCGAGCACCTTGTCCGCGCCATGCTGGGCCGGCAGGTAGAGGTGGTTCACCAGCTGCGGTATTTTCGCGTAGGCGTCGATCAGGCGCTGCGTGAATTCCTTGGGGTGGCTGGTGACGAAGCGGATCCGTTCGATGCCGGGGATGTCGGCCACGTATTCGAGCAGGAGGGCGAAGTCGGCCACGTCGCCGCCGGCCATGGCGCCGCGGAAGGCGTTCACGTTCTGGCCCAGCAGCGTGATTTCCTTCACGCCCTGCGCGGCCAGGCCGGCCACTTCGCCCAGCACGTCGTCGAAGCGGCGCGAGACTTCTTCGCCGCGGGTATAGGGCACCACGCAATAGCTGCAATACTTGCTGCAGCCTTCCATGATCGAGACGAAGGCCGAGGCCCCGTCCACCTTGGCCGGCGGCAGGTGGTCGAATTTTTCGATTTCCGGGAAGCTGATGTCGACCTGGGCGGCGCCGCTGGCGCGCCGGTCGCGCATCAGCTGCGGCAGGCGGTGCAGGGTTTGCGGGCCGAACACCATGTCGACATAGGGCGCGCGCTTGACGATGGCCGCGCCTTCCTGCGAGGCCACGCAGCCGCCCACCCCGATCAGGAGGTCGGGGCGCAGCAGCTTCAGTTCGCGCAGGCGGCCCAGGTCGGAAAAGACTTTTTCCTGCGCTTTTTCGCGCACCGAACAGGTGTTGAGCAGGATCACGTCCGCGTCTTCCGGCGTGTCGGTGCGCACCAGGCCGTCGGAAGCGCCGAGCACATCGGCCATCTTGTCCGAGTCGTACTCGTTCATCTGGCAACCGAAGGTCTTGATAAATACTTTTTTCTGCATGGGCGTTTCTGCGCGAGCGCTGAGAAGGACAGGGCGGGCCGCCAGTTTACCGTAAATCGCCGGGGCGGGGCTGCCCGAAAAATAAGCAAGGAACTTGCCATTTAAATATTGAAGTCCGGCAAAGTATCTCTAAAGTAAGATTATGGGCTGTTAGCAAACATTCGCAGGGGACTCTCATGGCAGACGCGATCACACCAGCATCGGGCGGCACGGCCGCGGCCAGCACGCGCATCGTGTCGCGCGCCACGGCCGAGCAGCGCGTCCAGCAGGCGCCGCAGCAGCGCAAGATACCCGAAGCGGTCGATGCGCGCCCGGCGCCGGCCCGGCAAACCCGCCAGGTCGCGCAGGCCCAGCAGGAACAGCAAGCGCGCCAGGCATCCGAACAAGCCTTCCTGACGCGCCAGGACCTGGCCAAGGCGGCGGTGCAGCCGCAAGAGCCCCAGCCCACCGGGGTCGGCCGCAACATCAATACCACGGCCTGAACCCCCGGCAAAAAGTATTTCCTCTTGTAAATCAACGGGTTCCGCGAGGAATTCCCGCGCGCGCGGCCGCTTCAAGAAATCTCTTGCGTGCGCCACAAATTAACCCCATGTGTTGAAATGACTATGTGACAAGCTTTCCAACAGATAGCTTGATTTCGAACAATGACGCATATGTGTGAGTAAGTTGTACTTAAGGCATATGAGTCTCATAAGTTGTTCGGAGCTGGCGTGGTTGGAGGCGAGTGGCGCACAGCGCATACGAGCCGGGCGCGTTTCGAAGCATTTAGACAGACGCATATCTGTTAAATCATGCCGCAGGGGCGATGTTCCGGGAACTTTTTTAGACGAAACATGGTCTTTAAATAAAGTTCGTAAACGGCATTATTTCAACCAACACACCACGAGGTAAATCATGGCACATCATGCTCTGGCATCACAGGAAAGTTACAATCCCAATCACTTGCTCGACATCCTGCTCGGCAAAATGCAACTGAAAAATGACGCGGCCCTGTCGCGCATGCTCGAAGTTGCGCCACCGGTCATCAGCAAGATCCGCCACCACCGCCTGCCGGTCGGCGCATCGCTGCTGATCCGCATGCACGAAGTGACCGGCATGAGCATCCGCGACCTGCGCGACCTGATGGGCGACCGCCGCACCAAGTACCGCCTGTCGGACGCCCAGGGCCGTCCGAAACCGGAAGACAAGGCAGCTGAACAGCCCGCTTCGACGACCGGCAATTACGCGCACTGATTGCGGGCGATTCCGCCTTTGCACCGGCGTGCAGGGGCGGGCATCGCGCCCGATCTAGCCCATCAGGACCAGCGTGATTTCCTCGAACTGCAGTTCGGTTTCGCGGAACACGTGCAGGTAAGCTTCTTCGTTCAGGCCCAGTGCGGTCCAGGCTGCCGATGACACGGCAGGTACCAGGTCGTCCTCCTCGCCAGCGATGTCGAGCGCGTGCACGATGGCGTTCGCCACGTGCACGATGGTGGCCAGCAAACCCGCACCCGGCGCGTCCGGGTCGTGGTGGTAGGTGATCGCCATTTTCATGGTGTCGGAAAAATTCCAGTGCTCGGCCAGCGCCACCCCGGCCACCACGTGGTCGACGCCCATCACGGCTTGCTCGGCTTCGCGCACATAGCAATCGTTGGCCTTGCGGTATTCCATCACCTGCCGGTATTGCGCGGTAAAGCTGCTGACCAGCACCAGGCGGCCGATGTCGTGCAGCAGGCCGGCGGTGAAGGCGTAGTCCTGGTTGAAGCGCATGCGGCGCGCCAGCACCTTGCAGCAGGCGGCGCTGGCGATCGAATGGCGCCAGAATGCCTTGTCGTCGAAGCCCGGGCACTGGCCCTGGGCGAAGCAGCCGGTGACGGCGGCGGCGGTGATCAGGTTGCGCGTGGTCTGGAAGCCGAGGAAGGTGATCGCCTGCTGGATGGTGGTGACCTTGACCTGCAGCCCGTACAGCGAGGAATTGGCCAGGCGCAGCGTCTTGGCCGTCAGCGCCTGGTCGTGCGACACTTTCTTGGCCAGCACGGAAATATCCACGTCTTCCTGGTCGATGCTGCTCAGCAGTTCCATGACCACGGCCGGCAGCGATGGCAAGTCCTGCAGCTTACTGACGATGTCGTCCAAGACGATAGTACTCATTCTTCGATCTCCCGGCCCAGGCGGTAGTCGGTCACGTAGCGGCGCAGGATGCCGGTGGCCCAGTCGTCATGGTTGTCCAGTTCGTTTTTGCGGAACAGCACCGCCACGCGGTGTTCGAGCGCGGACGGGTCGGGCAGGGCGGCGCTGTCGGCGCTGTCGTCGCGCACCACGGCCAGCACGCTGATGCCATGGCCGGGCAGCAGGGCGATGGTTTTCGCGTTCAGGACCGCGCCTTTCGGTAACAGGACCTGGCCCTGCTTGTCGAGCAATTCGTCGGACAAGATCATTCCTGGCTTGACTTCGGACAGCGCCAGATGCTGGTAAGCTGCGCTCATGGCAGTCCTCCCTCTGTAATTGCACGATCTTACCATCGCAAAACCGTGCTGTGCAGCCGGCGCGATTCTTTACTTGACGTTAGTTTTCTTGCCAACCCGCATGCCTTCCCGTACATTGGGGGCACAAGGCCGAGGCATGCACGTGAACGGGGGAATGATGTTCAGTATTCAAAACCGGCTAAAACTACTCTTTGTAGTGATCGTCACGCTGGTGCTGGCGATCTCCGGTAGCTACACCCAATACTCGCTGGGCAAGGACCTGGAGGCCAGCAACCAGCGCCTGCGCCAGGGCGTGCTCACCCGCCTGCAGATCAGCTTGCCGTCGGCATTGTGGGATCTCGACAAATCCAAGGTCGATAGCATCGTCGAGGCCGAAATGCTGCCGCCGGAAGTGGTGTCCATCCGCGTCTACGATACCTCGGTCGGCTTGTTCGCCGGCAAGCTGCGCGCGTCCGACGGCCAGCTGGTGTCGGTCGGGCAAGCGCCCGAACCGACCGGCTCGTCCGTCGAAGCGACCCTCATTTTCCAGGATGGCGGCTCGGCCAGCGCGTCCATCAAGCCGGTCTCGGTGGGCAAGGTGGTCATCAATTTCAGCCGCGCCCAGATCGATGCCGCCCTCGCGTCCGAACTGGTGCGCAAGGTGGTGGAAGTGCTGCTGCTCGATATTTTCCTGGTGCTGGCCCTGTCGCTGTCGCTGCGCGTGGTATTCGAGCCGCTCAAGCAGCTGCGCGACGGCTTGTTCGACCTGGCCACCCGCGGCACCGACGAAGTCGAGGAGTTGCCCGAGAACCGGCACGATGAACTGGGCGACGTGATCCGCGGCTTCAACCAGATCCAGCGCCGCCTGAAGTCGACCATCCTGCGCATCCGCGAAGCCGAAGACGCGGCGCGCCGTTCGGCCCAGCAAACCGCCCAGGCGCTGCAAGACTTGCGCCAGACCCAGGAGTCGCTGCTGCAGGCCGAGCGCCTGGCTTCGCTCGGGAGCCTGGTGGCCGGGGTGGCGCACGAAATCAATACCCCGGTCGGGATCGCCCTGACCAGCGCCTCGGTGCTCAAGGCGGCCACCGACGATATCCAGGCCGCGGTCAACACGACCGGCCTGAAAAAGTCGGACATCATGCGCTACCTGGACACGGCCAGCGAAAGCGCGCGCTTGATCATGAACAATGCCTACCGCGCGGCGCACCTGATCCACAGCTTCAAGCAGATCGCGGTCGACCAGACCAGTGAAGCGCGGCGCCCCTTCGGGCTCAAGGAATATGTGGAAGAAATCGTCTCCAGCCTGCAGCCGAAACTGAAGAAGACGCCGATCCGCCTGGCCCTGAACTGCCCGCCGGAAATTACCCTCGACAGCTATCCGGGCGCTTTTGCCCAGGTCATCACCAACCTGACGCTCAACTGCGTCGAGCACGCCTTTGAAATCGACACCCCGGGCGAAATCCAGATCAGCGCCCGGCTCGACGGCGATATCGTCGAGCTGCACGTGAAGGACGATGGCAAGGGGATCGCGCCAGATGTGCTGGACCGCATCTTCGACCCTTTCTTCACGACGCGGCGCGGGCAGGGCGGCACGGGCCTGGGCTTGAACATCGTTTACAACCTGATCGCCAAGCAATTCGGCGGCACCATCACGGTCAGCAGCACGCTGGGGCAGGGCACCCATTTCACCTTGCGCATTCCGCGCGTGACGCCGCAGGAGGGCGTGCCGGATGCCCATGGCAGCACGCGGCCGGATGCGCACCCGCAATCGACCGGCGCCCATATCTGAGCCGGATTGAGGCGAACCAAGCAAATCGCCTGATTCTGTTGTACTCTCGGCATGGTCTGCGACCGCCATCAAAGGAGCATCATGAAACTGTACTTCAGCCCGGGTGCGTGTTCGCTGTCGCCCCATATCATCCTGTGCGAATCCGGCCTTCCCTTTACCCTGGAAAAGGTCGACCTGCGCAGCAAGATCACCGCGTCCGGCGCCAACTTCAACACCATCAATCCCAAGGGCTATGTGCCGGCGCTCGACACGGGTAGCGCTCTGGTGCTGACCGAAGGCCCGGCCATCGTCCAGTTCCTGGCCGACCAGGTGCCGGGCAAGCAGCTGGTGCCGGCCGCCGGCACGATGGAACGCTACCAGGTGCTCTCCTGGCTCAATTTCATCGGCACCGAAGTGCACAAGAATTACAGTCCCCTGTTCAATCCCGCGGCCAGCGATGAAGTCAGGGACGGCGCGCACGCCGCGCTGGCCAAGCGCTATGCCTATGTGGAGCAGCAGCTGGCAGGCAAGGAATACCTGCACGGCGGCAAGTTCAGCGTGGCCGACGCCTATCTGTTCGTGGTCACCAACTGGGCCGGCACCGTCAAGCTCGACCTGGCCGGCTATCCTGGCGTGCTGGCCTTCCAGCGGCGCATCGGTGCGCGCCCGGCGGTCCAGCAGGCGCTGCGCGAAGAAGGCTTGATCGACTGAGGCCGGCGCCAGGCAAAAAAAATCCCGCTGCGTGCGGGATTTTTTGTGGGCGGATGGCTTTATTTGAATGTTTCGTCGCTTTCGCGGCTGGCGCGGTAGCCGATCAGGACCAGCCCCAGCAGCATCATGGCGAACACTTCCGGCTCCGGCAATTCCGATAGCTGGGCGCTGGGCAGCAGGTTGCTGCCGGGCGCGGTCGCCAGCGCGGGCACCAGCGCGCCCTGGCGCATGACGGCGCTGTCGTTGGACAGGACTTCGATGGCGCTGGCGGGAAGGGCGGCTCCCATGGCCAGGGCGCATGCAAGCGTCAGTGCAATTTTTTTCACGATCCATTCCTTTGGTGCTGGTATTGTTGCAGTGCAGTAAATCTGGCCACAAACATCATACCGGGCTTACTATTTAAGCATGGTCATTCCGCCTTTCCAATGCAGATTCAATTGAACGCGCCATTTATTTGCGTTTAATTGACTGCCGGAATTCAACTTCGACGATTTTCGTGCAGGGAGGAAAAAGCGTCAGTCGTCTTTGCTCGAGAGCAGGCCGAGGCAATAAGGGATATCCGACAAATCGATCGCGCCCATCAGGTGGTCTTCCTCGGCGGGGCCGAACAAAGCGTGGAAGAAGTGCAGGAGGCGGTTCATGGCGGAGGTCCTTTTTGGCTGGTTTAAGGATGATCTAATGAAGGTCGTTCAGACTCAACCATTGATACGAATTGTTACGAACACAAGGTTTTGCGCCGATTCCGGCGCATGTTTATCAAGCGGACAAGGCTTTCGATTGTCGACTTGATCAGAGGTGTTGCGCCGCAAAATTTTTTCACCGGTCCAGGCTATGCCTTGGTTTTTTTTGACGGTATAGTTTCCTATCTCCATTGCCTTCAAGCACTAAAATGATGGCAAAACAGTCACCTCTTGCCGTTTTTTTCATCGAGCACCGATATGCCCAGCCTCGCCAAACTCCAGATCGCTTTCAAGAATGTCTATGTGCGCATCGTCGCCGGACTCCTGCTCGTCCTGGTGGCCGGCATGGCCATTTACAATTCGGACGTGCCGCAAGACCCGCTGCCGGTCGTCCATTCCCAGGACATTTCGCGCATCACCGCGCTGGCGGCCGACAAGGGCCGGCTCGAATACCTGCTGGTGGCCAGGCCGCTGTCGGAATCGCCGCGCTATGTATTCAAATATAAAGGCCAGCAGCAGCTGCACGTGGTCAAAGTGCCAAGCACCTCGCACCTGAGCCTGGAACGCGAAGTCCTGCTCAAGAACGCAATTCCGTATTCGATCGCGCGCGACGACTTCCTCGCTTCGCACAAGGCGGTGCTGCTCGACGAAGGCCAGAACGCCGCCGCCGCCGAAGCCGGCGCCTTCCTGAAACGGCACGCCCTCGACATCTTCCTGATCTGCCTGATCATCTATGCGCTCAAGTTCGGCGTGCCCGGCATGGGCATGAGCGCCGCCGTGATCACTCCGGACAAGCTCAAGGGCAGCATGGACGACCTGATCGGCATGGACGACATCAAGCAGGAAGTGCTGCACCTGGAAGACATGATCCGCAACCGCAGCGAATACAAGTCGCACAATATCGACAAGCCCTTCAATGTCATGCTGACCGGCCCGGCCGGCACCGGCAAGACCAAGCTGGTGGGCTACCTGGCCAAGAAATTGAATGTGCCGCTGATCCAGGCCTCCGGTTCGGCGCTGGAATCGGGCTATGTGGGCGGCGGCTCCAAGGCCTTGAATGCCCTGTACCGCAAGGCGTGCGCGCGCGGCAGCTGCATCATTTTCCTGGACGAAGCGCAAACCCTGTTCATGCCGCGCGGCCGCGGCGAAAAGAAATGGGAAGACGATACCGCCAATACCCTGCTCGGCCTGCTTGACGGGGTCAAGAGCGACAAGGGACAGGGCGTGATCTGGGTGGTCGCCTCGAATTTCGACGATGCTTCGTCCGAGATGGACGAGGCCATGCTGCGCCGCTTCTCGGTGAAGATCAATTTCCGCCTGCCGAACAAGGGCGAGCGGGGCGCCTTGCTCAAGAGCTTCCTGGGCCGCAAGCAGGAAGGCTTGGTGGACTGGAACGACCTGGACTTGGGCCAGGTGGCCGAAATGACCGCCAACCTCAGTCCGGCGCTGCTGGAAACCGTGGTCGAGCGCGCCAGCATGATTTCGATCCAGGAAAAGACCATCATCAATACCGAGCTCATGTTCCGCGCCTTCGAGCGCGCCACCCTGGGCTTGACCGACCGCGCCACCACGGCCGAAAAACACAAGCAGCGCGAACGCGTGGCCCTGCACGAGCTGGGCCACTTCTTCATGCAGATCGACCCTTACCTGCGCCAGGGCATGTCGCTGGCGCTGGTCAAGGAAAGGTCGCACCTGCTCAAGATCAGCACCGAATCGGTGTCCAAGCTGGGCGCGCTGGGCTATGTGCTGCAATCGGGCGACGATGTGTCGCTGCGCACGCTCGAAGAGCTGGAACAGGATGTGATCCAGCTGTACGGCGGCGTCGCGGCCGAAGAGCTGTTCTACGGCGCGCGCGGAATTTCAGTGGGCAGCCAGAACGATATCGAGAAGGCCACCAAGATGCTGAACCTGATGGTCAACCGCCTGTCGATGTATTCGCGCTCGAAAATCGATTACACCCAGCTCAGGAACGAAGCGGGCGGCGAACACACGGTGCGCCAGGTGGAAGAAAAAGCCGATGAGCTCTACAGCTACACCCTGCGCGCGATCGGCGATTACAAGGCCGTCATCGAATCGATCAAGGACACGCTGCTGGACCAGTACGTGCTGTCCAAGGATGCCGTGTTCGCGCTGCTCGACGAGCGGCGTCATCTGCTGCCGGTCGCGCCGGCCTTCACGTCAACTGTTCAATAATATGCCTGGGCATGCTGCCGGCCAGCGCGACCGGCGCGACCAGTAATGGCTGGGCGCCGGTTCAAACCGTCGTCGCCAGTCCGAGCAATGCCTTGCGTACCGACGCGCGCACGGCCATGAATTCGGCGTGGCGCGTGCCCTTGTTCAGGCGGAACAGCATCAAGCCTTCGATTTGCGCAACCATCAGGATGGCGCGCTGCATGTATTCGTCGTCGTCGATGTCCGGGTTCAGGCCGCGGATCAGGTGAAAGATGGCCTTGCGTTCGCGCGCCAGCATCTTGTCCATCAGGCGCGACGCGAATTCGTTGCGCGAGGCCAGTGCCCACAGTTCGAAGAAGATCGCGTGCGTGACGGGATCGGTAATTTCTTCCAGAAACATGTCGGCGGTCGACAGGAAGCGCTCGATGCGGGTGGCGCTGGTCATGGCCGCCGAAATCGCATCCATGTTTTTCTGGAACAGGTCCATCGTATACAGCAGCAGGGCTTCGAGCAGGGCATCCTTGCTGCCGTAGTAATGCTGGACATTCGACAAGCTCATGCCCACCTCGGCCGCCAGCTTGCGCATCGACAGGCCGGCATAGCCCTCGGCGGCCAGCAGGGTGCGCCCCGCATGCAGGATGTCGTGCGCGCGCCCGAGTCCCTTTTCCGTGGTCGAGGACGGCTTGTGTTTCAGCGAACTTGTCAATGTGTCGGGCATGAGCGCAATTATCGCACGGGACTATTCAAAATAGTACAGTTGACCTATAATCGGCACTTTAGGTCGATTGACCTATTTTAGCAATCTACACTGGGTTACTCTTTCAGGAGGCAGCATGAGCCGCAAAGTATTCGTATCGGGCGTGGGCATGATCCCGTTCGCCAAGCCGGGCGCCAGCGCCCCCTACGACCAGATGGGTGCCCTGGCAGGGCGCCAGGCGCTGGACGATGCGGGCCTGTCCTATGACCACATCGAGCAGGCTTACGCCGGCTATGTGTACGGCGACTCCACCAGCGGGCAGAAGGCGCTGTACCAGATCGGCATGACCGGCATCCCCGTGGTCAACGTCAACAACAACTGCTCGACCGGCTCCACAGCCCTGTACCTGGCGCGCCAGGCCATTGCCAGCGGCGCGGCCGAATGCGTGCTGGTGCTCGGCTTCGAGCAAATGAGCCCCGGCGCCCTGGGCAGCGTGTTCACCGACCGTCCGAGCCCGTTCGACCCCTTCGATGCCGTCACCGACCGCCTGGTGGGCATGCCCGGGATTCCGCTGGCGCTGCGCTACTTCGGCGGCGCCGGCCTGTCGCACATGAAAAAATACGGCACCCCCTTCGACGCCTTCGCCCGGATCCGCGCCAAGGCCAGCCGCCACGCCGTGAACAATCCGCTGGCGCTGTTCCGCAAGGAAGTCACCACCCAGGACGTTCTGGACGCGCCCATGATCTGGCCCGGCGTGATGACGCGCCTGATGGCTTGCCCGCCCACCTGCGGCGCGGCCGCCGCGGTGCTGGTGTCGGAAGACTTCGCGAAAAAACACAATCTCAATACCAGCGTCTACATCGCCGCACAGGCCATGACCACCGACCGCGCCAGCACCTTCGATTCGGAAGACATGATGAAAGTGGTCGGCTACGACATGAGCCGCGAAGCCGCCGACAAGGTGTATGCGCAGGCCGGCATCGGCCCGGACGAACTGGACGTGGTGGAACTGCACGACTGCTTCGCCCACAATGAACTGATCACCTACGAAGCACTGGGCCTGTGCCCGGAAGGCGGCGCCTACAAATTCATCTGCGACGGCGACAACACCTACGGCGGCAAGGTGGTCACCAATCCATCGGGCGGCCTGCTGTCGAAAGGGCACCCGCTGGGCGCCACCGGCCTGGCCCAGTGCTATGAACTGACGCACCAGCTGCGCGGCACCGCAGCCGCGCGCCAGGTGGACGGCGCGCGCGTGGCCCTGCAGCACAACCTGGGCCTGGGCGGCGCCTGCGTGGTCACCATGTACCGGAGCGCATGATGGAAGCGATCGTCAAATCCCCGTGGATGACGGCCGAACTGGAAGGTTTTCGTGATGCCGTGCGCCGCTTCGTGGACAGCGAAGTGGTGCCGCACCAGGAGCGCTGGCGCAAGCAGCAGCACGTGGACCGCGAACTGTGGACGCGCGGCGGCGAAATGGGCATTTTGTGCGCCGACATTCCGGACGAATACGGCGGCTCGGGCGGCACCTTCGCGCACCAGGCCATCGTGTTCGAAGAGCTGTGCTACGTGGGCGACATGTCCTTCGGCATCCACGTGCACGCCATCGTGGCGCACTACATCCTGAACCAGGGCACCGAAGCGCAGAAGCTCAAGTACCTGCCCAAGCTGGCCAGCGGCGAGATGATCGCGGCCATCGCCATGTCCGAACCGGGCGCCGGATCGGACCTGAAGGGCATCCGCACCACCGCCGTGGCGGACGCGGAAGGCTACAGCGTGAACGGTTCCAAGACCTTCATCTCGAACGGCTACATGGCCGACCTGATCGCGGTCGTGGTCAAGACCGACAGCGCCGCCGGCGCCAAGGGCGTATCGATCCTGCTGCTGGAAACGAAAGACAATCCGGGCTTCCGGGTCGGACGCATCCTGGAAAAGGTCGGCCAAAAGGGGCAGGACACCTGCGAGCTG
Source organism: Pseudomonadota bacterium (assembly GCA_040388805.1). GTDB lineage: Bacteria > Pseudomonadota > Gammaproteobacteria > Burkholderiales > Burkholderiaceae_D > Telluria_A. The sequence continues at coordinate 12,437 of JAZKBE010000068.1, read as the reverse complement.
TTCTTCGACAATGCCCGCGTGCCGCTCGAAAACGTGCTGGGCGGCGTGGAAGGCAAGGGCTTCGTGCAGCTGATGACCGAGCTGCCGTACGAGCGCACCATTCTCGGCGTGGCCGGCGTGGCGTCGATCGAACGCGCGCTGGCGCTGACGGTGGAACACACGCGCGAGCGCAAGGCCTTCGGCCAGGCCCTGATCGAGATGCAGAACACTCGTTTCGTGCTGGCCGAGATCAAGACCGAAGCGACCATCGCCCGCATCTTCATCGACCGCTGCATCGAAGACATGATCAATGGCGACATGGACACGGTGCGCGCATCGATGGCCAAGTACTGGATTTCGGACCTGCAGTGCAAGGTGATCGACCAGTGCGTGCAGCTGTTCGGCGGCTACGGCTACATGCTCGAGTATCCGATCGCGCAGATGTATGTCGACGCGCGGGTGCAGCGGATCTATGGCGGCGCCAACGAGATCATGAAAGAAATCATCGCACGTTCACTGTAAGGAATGGCATGACAGGACCACTGGCAGGAATCCGCGTCGTTGAAATGGTGGGCCTCGGCCCCTGTCCGTTCGCGGCCATGATGTTGGCCGATATGGGCGCGGAAGTGATACGCATCGACCGCAAGCTCGCGCCCGGCGCCAGCAATCCCTTTCCGGAACTGGGCACCAAGTACGACGTGATGGCGCGCGGGCGCCGTTCGCTGGCGCTGGACCTCAAGCAGCCAGCGGCGAAGGAAGTGCTGCTGCAGCTGATCGGCAAGGCCGACATCGTCATCGAAGGATTCCGTCCCGGCGTGATGGAGCGCCTGGGCGTGGGGCCGGAAGCCTGCCATGCGCGCAATCCGGCGCTGGTGTATGGCCGCGTGACCGGCTGGGGCCAGCACGGCCCGCTGGCGCAGGCGGCGGGGCACGACATCAATTACGTGGCGCTGACCGGCATGCTGCACGCCATGGGCCGCGCGGGTGAACCGCCGGCGCCGCCGCTGAACCTGGTGGCCGACTTCGGCGGGGGCGCCATGATGCTCGCTTTCGGCGTGGTATGCGCCGTGCTGGAAGCGCGCAAGTCGGGCAAGGGGCAGGTGGTCGATGCCGCCATGACCGACGGCGCCGCGCTGCTGGGCGCCATGATGTACGGCTTCAAGGCCTACGGTTCCTGGACCGACCAGCGCGAAGCGAACTTGCTCGATGGCGGCGCCCACTTTTACGATACCTACGCCTGCGCGGACGGGAGGTTTGTCTCGGTCGGCGCCATCGAGCCGCAGTTCTATGCGCTGCTGCTCAAGCTGGCCGGCATCGACGATGCGAGCTTCAACGCGCAGATGGACAAGGGCAAGTGGCCGGAACTGAGCGGGAAGCTGGCCGCCGTATTTGCCACCCGCAGCCGCGACGCTTGGTGCGCGCTGCTGGAAGGGACCGACGTCTGCTTCGCCCCGGTGCTGGACATGGAAGAAGCGCCGCGTCATCCGCACAATGTGGCGCGCGCCACCTTCGTTGACGTTGGCGGGGTGACCCAGCCGGCGCCGGCGCCGCGCTTTTCGCGCACGGTGCCGGAAATTGGCGGCATGCCCGCGCAGGCGGGGCAGCACAGTGCCGCGGTGCTCAAGGACTGGGGCTGGAGCGACGACGCGGTCGCCACATTGACGGAACAGCGCGTAATCTGAGGTTTTGGCGTGGTAGTATGAATTCCATACCGCCCGATAAGCCAAGGAGCCGCAATGGATGACGTGCTGAATGGAGCGCTGGTAAGCCCGATGGACCTCGAAGCCATCCCTGGACGCGACCTGTTCATGGTCGCCCAATACCTGATCCCGATTGACGCCTATCTTGCCCAGGGTTGCCTGGTGGCCGCCGGCATTCCGGCCGTGGTGGCCGACGCCAACCACGCCCAGGCGGACCAGCTGATCCTGCCCGCGATGGGCGGCGTGCGGGTGCTGGTCCCGGAATCGTTCATGCAGCAGTCGCAGGAAGTGCTGGCCGCGCGCGAGCGCGGCGACTATGCCCTCGCCGACGACGCCGACGTCGGCGAACAAGCCTAGCCTAGCGCGGCGTTTCCTTCCATTTCTGCGCGCCCAGCAGGATAATCTTGAGCTGGTTGACGAAGTTCTCGCCCATCTCGTGTTCCAGCATGGCCTGCCCCGGCGGCAGGTCGAGGATGTCGGTGGCCGCCGCCAGCATGGTCATGACAATCAGTCCGCACACCATCTGCAATCGCGCCGTCGGCAGTTCCTTGTACAGCCCCAGCGCGCGGAAATCCTGCGCCATTTCGTTGGTGAAGTGGGTGACGTCGTTGCGGATCGCCAGGCGCAGGATGCGGCTGCCGCCCGAGCGTTCGCTGGCGATGAACATGAACTGCAACCGGTTCGCCTTCACATAGTCCTGGTACACCTTCACCGAGCGGCGCAGGATGTCGCCGCGCGCCAGGTCGACCTGGCGCGCCTCGCGCAGCAGGCGGCGCAGCGTAATGCCCATTTCCTCGACCAGCTCCAGTCCCAGTTCGTCGGTGTTCCTGAAGTGGCGGTAGAAGCCATTCGGCGCCATGCCGGCCTGGCGCGCGATTTCCCGCAGGGCGATGCTGCTGAAGCTGCGCCCTTCGCCAACGAGCGTCAGCGCCGCATGCAGCAGCGCCTTGTGCGTGACGGACTTGCGCTCGGTGCGGGTGAGGGTGTCGCTGCGCTGCAGGTCGGGGTCAATGTCAGGCATGGCTTTGTGCTTGTGTGTACAGGTGTGCGGCGATTGTACACCGCGCCAAAGAGAGGGAAGCTTCTAAACACGCGCCGCATTCTTGACTCTCGGTGTACAAGTGTACACAATGCAGGCTGTTACCTCAATCGCCTGCCCAAAATGACCAACGTCCGTGCTGCACTGACCAACCTGGCCGACATGTTCGCCTACCCGCTGCGCCACTCGCACTACCTGGAGCTGGTCAATCCGCTGTGGACGCGCCACGTGCTCAAGGCGCGCGTGGAGGGCGTCTGGGACGACACCGGCGACACCCGTACCCTGACCCTGCGGCCCGGGCGCGGCTGGCGCGACCACCGGGCCGGCCAGTTCGTGCGGCTTGGCGTGCCGGTCGACGGCAAGCGCCACACGCGCACCTATTCGATTTCGTCGGCGCCATCGCGCGCCGACGGCTGCATCACCGTGACGGTCAAGGCCATCGATGGCGGACGCGTGTCGCAGCACCTGGCGCGCAAGGTCAAGGTGGGCGACTACCTGCCGCTGGGCGAGCCGCAGGGAGAATTCGTGCTGCCCGACGCCATGCCGGTGCACCCCCTGTTCATCACCGCCGGCAGCGGCATCACGCCGGTGATGAGCATGTTGCGCGGCTACCTGGGCGAATTCGACGTCATTCCCGACATCGCCCATATGCACTACGCGCCGCATGCGCTGGACGTGATCTTCGGCGCCGAGCTGCGCCAGGTCGCGGCGAGCCAGCCGCATTACCAGCTCCATTCCTTCTTCACCCGCGACGGCGACGGCCACTTCAGCGCCGCGCAGCTGGAGCAGTCCTGCCCCGACTGGCGTGAACGCGAAGTATGGGCTTGCGGGCCGGCCGGCCTGCTCGACGCCGTCGAAGCGCACTGGGACCAGGCCGGCCTGGCGCGCCAGTTGCATGTGGAACGCTTTCACGCGAAGGAAGCCAGCCCGCCGGCCGACGGCGTCACCCGGGGCAAGGTGTTTTTCATGGGCAGCCAGGTCGAAGCGCCATCCGACGGCGCCACCTGCCTGCTGCGCCTGGCCGAAGACGCGGGCCTCAATCCGCCGCATGGCTGCCGCATGGGCATCTGCCATGGCTGCAATACCACCCTGGTCAGCGGCTGCGTGCGCGACACCCGCACCGGCTTTCTTATTACCGAAGCCGGCGACACCGTGCAGGTGTGCGTCTGCACTGCCGTCGGCGATGCCGCACTGGCGCTCTGAACAAACCGAGGACATCACCATGCCGATACCATCCCACCTGACGAGCGCGGCCATCGCCGAATTCGGGCGCGAAATCGAAGCGATCCGCAACGAAGTCATGGACAGCCGCGGCGAACGCGACGCGCGCTACATCCACCGCCTGATCAAGGTCCAGCGCAGCATGGCCCTGGCCGGGCGCCTGGTCATCTACGCCAGCCTGGCGCTGCTGCCGCAATGGGGCCATGCCTTCGCGGCATGGTCCACCTTTTGGCCGGCGATCGCGCTCGGCACCCTGATGCTCGGCTGCGCCAAGATCCTGGAGAACATGGAGATCGGCCACAATATCTCGCATGCGCAGTGGGACTGGCTGCGCGATCCGGCGATCCAGTCGGGCAGCTGGGAATGGGACCACGTGTGTCCGTCGGACCAGTGGAAGCATTCGCACAACGTCAAGCACCACACCTGGACCAATGTGTTCGGCAAGGACGCGGACGTGGGCGGATACGGCCTGCTGCGCATGTTTTCCTACCAGCGCTGGAAGCCGTTCAACCTGTTCAATCCCTTGTGGGCGCTGCTGCTGGCGATCCTGTTCGAATGGGGCATCGCGATCCAGGAGCTGGAGCTGGGCCGCGTGGCCAAGGGCCGCGTTACCTGGGCCAGCCTGCGCCCGATGTGGCTGAAAACGCGCGAGAAAATGCTGCGCCAGGTCCTGAAGGACTACATCCTGTTCCCGCTGCTGGCAGGTCCCTTTTTCCTGTATGTGTGCGGCGCCAACGCGGTGGCCAACATCATCCGCAACCTGTGGACCTACCTGATCATCTTCTGCGGCCACTTCCCGATGGACGTGCACACCTTCACCAAGGCCGAAGTGGAAAACGAAACGCGCCCGCGCTGGTATATCCGTCAGTTGCTGGGTTCCTGCAATATCGGCGGCGGCAAGCTGTTTCACATCATGAGCGGCAACCTGAGTCACCAGATCGAACATCATTTGTTTCCGGACATGCCGAGCAACCGCTATCCCGACGTCGCCCCGCGCGTGCAGGCGCTGTGCGTGCGCTACGGCCTGCCGTACAACACCGGGTCGCTGAGCCGCCAGTTCGGCACCACGCTGCTGCGCATTTTCCGCATGAGTTTTCCCGGGCACAGCACGCTGCTCGACGGCTATCCGGGCAAGGGATCGCCGGCGTAGAACTTGATGCGGTTGCGGCCATTGCGCTTGGCCGAATACATGGCCGCTTCCGCGTGCAGCAGCAGGGTCTCGGCATCGTGTCCGGCCTGCGGATAGACGCCGACACCGATGCTGCAGGTGGCCACATACGGTTCGCCGGCCAGCATGAGCGGTTCGGCAAGTACGCGGACGATCTTGGCCAGCACGTCGCTCACATAGGAATGGTAGCCGCCTTCTCCGGCGGGCCGCTCCGGCGCGCTGGGTGCCAGGATCGTATTGTGCAGCGTGATGAGGATGAATTTTCCGCCTTCCAGGCGCGCCACCGTGTCGCACTTGCGGGTGCAGCCGATGATGCGGTCGCCCACGGTCCGCAGCAGCAAGTCGCCGGCCGCCATGCCGTACACGTCGTTCACTTCGGTCAGGCCGTCAAGGTCGATGAAGGCCAGCGCCACCACGAAATTGCCGCGTTCTCCCATGGCGATGGCCTGGCGCAGCCGGTCCATCAGCAGGTGCCGGTTGGGCAGCCCGGTGAGGTTGTCGAGCATGGTGGCGCCGCAGGCGGCGATCAGGGTAAGGGTATGCAGCGCTTCCGGTGCGGGCGGGTCGGCCTGGATCACGCACAGGAAGCCGTGCTGGTGGCCGGTGGTGCCGGTAAGCGGCACCAGGATGGTGACCTTGCCGCTGTCATGGACCACGCTGGCCGGCGCGCTGGCGTCGTACACGGCCAGCGCCAGGGTCAGCGCCGCCGGCAAGTCCGGGCTGCCGTCGCTCGCGCTGCTGGACGGTTCCGACTGCGCGGCCACTCGGCAGGCATGGCCGTCGCGCACGAGGATGTAGGCGTCAGGCCCCTGGTTGTAGTCGAGCGCCAGGCCGAGCATGGCGTCGAACAGCACGGCGGTCGTGGCAGCGCCGTTCAAGCCCTGGAAAATATCGATCGCGCTGCATAGTTCCACCCGGTGGGTGTCCTGCGGACTGCTGGATGTATTTTTTGCCACTGCCGTGCCTCGATGTGTAGTTTTCCGATTCGAGGATGAGCGATTTTACGGAAAACTGCAATAGGAAGCCTAAGGTAAAGGATCGCCGGCGTAGAACTTGATCCGGTTGCGGCCATTCTTCTTGGCTGAATACATGGCGGCATCGGCGTGCTTGATCAGGGTTTCGGCATCGTGCCCGTCCTGCGGGTAGATGGCCACGCCCACGCTGCAGGTGATGGTGAACGGTTCGCCACCCAGTGTGACCGGCTCGGACAGCGCATGCTGGACCTTGGCCAGCATGTCGCTCACATAGGAATGGTAGCCGCCTTCGCCCGCCGGGCGCGAAGGCGCATTGCCGGCCAGGATGGTGTTATGCAGGGTGATGAGGACGAATTCGTCGCCGCCCAGGCGCGCCACCGTATCGCACTTGCGGGTGCAGTGGGCCATCCTGTCGGCGACCGTCTTGAGCAGGGCGTCGCCCGCTTCATGCCCGAAGTTGTCGTTGACGTGCTTGAGCCGGTCCAGGTCGATGAAGGCCACCGCGACCACGAAGTGCCCGCGTTCGCCCATGGCGATGGCTTGCGACAGGCGGTCGAGCAGCATGCGCCGGTTGGGCAGGCCGGTCAGGGCGTCGTGGCTGGCCAGGCGTTCGAGCTGTTCTTCCGAATCGCGCGCCTTGGTGATGTCGCTCATGGTGTAGACCAGGTGCGTGGCATTGCCGCTGCGGTCGCGCACCGGCGCCAGGCGCACCTCGTTCCAGAACTTGCCGCTGTCCTTGCGGCGGCATTGCAGCACCGCGCGCGCTTCCGACTGGCTGCGCATGGCCTGGCGCAGTGCGCCGGCCGCTTCGTCGTGGTCGGCGTCTTCGAGCAGGGCGGCGATGTCGAGCTGCCTGGCGTCGTCCGGCGTGAAGCCGGTGATGCGCTCGAAGGCCGGGTTGGCATACACCACCGGGTTGTCGGGCTGCAGGCAGCTGGTGATGACGATCGCGTCGTAGGACGATTCGATGGCCCGGTTGCGCAGGCGGATGGCGTCGTCGGCGGCGACCCGCAGCGACACGTCGCGCGACATGCCGACCAGGCCGATCACGCGGCCGGCGGCATCCTTGAGAGGGACCTTGGTGGTGGAGAACCAGCGCCGCACGCCGGCCTGGTTGACGTTTTCCTCGAGCTGGTCGACGATGGCATCGCCCGACTGCATGATGGCCTGCTCGTCGAGGAAAAAGCGCTTGCCGCATTCGTCAGGGAAGAGTTCCAGGTCCGACTTTCCCACCAGGTCTTCGGGGCCCGCCACGCCGATGCAGTCGGCGGCGGCCTTGTTGCCGATGACGAAGCAGCCGTTGGTGTCCTTGACGTAGATCTGGTCGGGCATGTTGTCGATCAGGGTGCGCAGCAAGCTGCGTTCGTCGGACAGGTGGTCGGCCAGCGCCAGGCGCGCGTCGAAGCCGGCCTTGCGCGCGGCGTCGCCCAGCAGTTTTTCCAGCAGGGTGGCGCCACAGGCGGCGATCAGGGTCAGGGTGTGCAGCGCTTCGGGCGCGGGCACTTCTTCCTGGACCAGGCACAGGTAGCCGTGCTGCAGGCCGGTGGCGCCGGTCAGCGCGATCAGGATGCTGATCAGCTCCTCGCCTTCGACCATGGTGGCGTGGGCGTGGGTGGCGGCGTCGTGCCCGGCCAGCGCCTGGGCCAGGACTGGCGGCAGCAGGCGGCTGCCGGGCGTGCGCCCGTCGCAGGGGCCGGCGTGGGCGGCCACGTGGCAGGCGGCGCCGTCGCGCAGCACCAGGTAGGCGTCCGGGCCGTGGTTGTAATCGAGGGCGAGGGCGAGCATGGCGTCGAACAGCGCGCGCGGGGTCTCGGCGTCGGTCAAGCCCTGGAAAATGTCGATGGCGCTGCCCAGCTCGACGCGATGCGCGTGTTCGCCAGCATTTTTCGGCCTGAGAAATTTGTCTCTTGTCACCGTGATACCTTTGTCGTTTTTATCAATTCGAAACTGGCGGTTTCGAAATAATGCATGCCGGGCCGTTTGAGGATGAGCGATTTTCAAGGAAATCGCAATAGAGTTCTGTGCGGCAACGTGCAATTTGTGTACAGGATGCGGTCAACCCGGTTCGGCGCGCGGGGCTGCCCGGGTGAGCACGGCGCTCAGTTGTTGATAGCGCAAGTCCCTGACCATGGTGCGAATGACAACAGCGGCGGCCGGGGCATGCACTTCGAGCGCCAGCAGGATCTGGTCGATCTTGCCACTGTTGAGTTCGCGCACGGCATCGTCGAGCGCCTGCAGCAAGTGGGCGTGGACCGCGGGCAGGGCAGGCGCATGCGGGTCCGGGTCCGGTTCAAGGAAGGGCAGGTGCAGGTGGTGGGCCAGCACCGCGAACAGTTCGGTCAGGGGTTCGGACAGGAAATGAAATGAGGGCAGCAGGTCGCGCAGCACCACATTCAGGTCGCTGCTGCCGCCGTGCGCGGTGCGCAAGTCCTCGGCGCCGAGGCTGACCACCGAGAGCGAGGAATCGGCCAGGGTTTGACCGCCGAAACGCACGCCGGTCGAGACCGAGGTGTTGAGCAAGTCGGCCGGCGGCATGTCGAACAAGGCATCGGCGGGCACCGGCTCGCCACGCGCAGCGAAGGCGTTTGTCGCACACAGCATGCCGGCAGCCAGCCGTCGTTTGCTTGCTGTCGATAATGAAATGATCGCCGCTCCCGGGTCAATGTCGCATGGAAGCGTTACATATATCCACTAAGTTATTTTATGTCAAACATCGAGCAGGACGGGCGTTGCACGGGCGCCAGCCAGTCCCTGCTGCGGCCTGGCGCCGTCGTGCGACGCCAGCCAGATCATCAGGACCGAGCCGGCCAGGACAACGCAAGCCGATGCGATACAGGACAGGATATGGCGCGCCGGTGCCTGGCGGCGAAGGTAGAAATACAGGTGTGCCTGCGTCGCGAGGAGCCAGTAGATGGGGGCTAGCCACAAGCCGATGACCAGGTGCAGGCCCGCAAACTCGTTGACCTTGCCGGGCGCGGTATCGGCCAGTACCTGCAGCAAGCCGGCCAGCAGGGCAAGCGCCAGGCACAAGGCGCCTTGCATGGCGGAGAAAAGCGCGAATTTCCAGGCGCGGGTGAACAGTTCTGGATGCATCGGCGCAGTGTACAACAGGAGGGCGCGGCGGCGCTCCCTGGCGCCCTGTCAGGTGCCGAGATATTTCACTTTCGCATTGGCATTGATCACAAGAGGCCCGTCGCCCAGTATCGAATAGGTGAGGAAGGCAAAGTAGTCATCGTAGAGGACCAGCCGGATATTCACCAGGATTTCGGTGGGCACTTCCCCGGTGCCGCATTCCCCATCGTCGCAATCGACTTGAATGCCTATCCCTCCCGAACCAGCGTTGACCTCCCCCATCGTGAGCCGGATAATTTCCTTCGCCACATCATTTGCCGCGGCGGCTTTATTGCTGTCGTGCATTTCCACTTTGGGCACCGTGGCAATGTACTGCGCCGCGTTTTGTGCCGCTTTCTGCGCGACGGAGTAGAACATGAACACCCGTCCGAAAAAAACCGGAAATGCCAGTAATACAAGTATGAGCGGCAGGATGATCGCAAACTCGACGGCTGCAACGCCGCGATCGCGACGCGCTTTTGTTTTGGGAAGCCCGGCCATGTCCACTCCTTCTCGCCTTCAATGCAGTAAGGTTGATGGTATCCGTTGGGAAAGGAGGCCGATTGATATCACGCAAATTTTGCCTAGCTGAGCGCGCGGCGCCGCTGGGCAGACGTAAAAAAACCCCCAAGCGTTTGAATTCTTAGGGGTTTTCAGGCAAACATTGTCGACGTTTGCCATGTCCTTGGGATAGGTGGACTATGATTGTTGCAAGTAAGCCTTGTGCTTGCTGAATCTCCCATTGTTGAGATCAAAGTATGGATGCAAACATGGATGCAAAAATTATTCCTAGCGCTGTACTAGATCACGATTACTTTAACGAATCGTGCGCAGTGACAGGCCGCTTACGCCCCATTTCCGACGCTCGCATTCATGGAATTTTCCATACAAATGGTAGATCTGAAAGTTGTCGAGGTAGGTTGACCATTTCTCAGCCCCCCCCGACCTGGACTCGAGCCAGGGACCTGCGGATTAACAGGGCGCCCGCCCAAAATTCTATGTCGATAAGCTCAAGAAACGTCACTTTTTTCCGATGGCCTTTTCGCTCCCACTCGGGCACCGAACAAACGCAACCATATGACTGGCAACTGAATATGTAGACGAATACGCCTACTATGGGAATCCCCCAATTTCGATCTAAGTAACCGACTGGACTTCTAGGTTGGAAAGGAGCAGAATTATCCAAGGACCGTATACAAAGGCCTCGCACGACGAGGCATTGGTGCCTACACACATGGGGCGGCGCGCGGCTGCTCTTACTCAGTCAGTCTTTCTGGAGCCGAGTTTGCGACGCCCATGGCCAATCCCCCTCAAGCTTACTTCCCCTCCACACTCGCGCGTGTGCTTTTATGCGGCTACATTGCCGGGGCAGTCTATACTTTCCTGTCCTATGTCGTGCTCGCTCTTGTTCCAATCCCGTTTCTCTCCGAGGCGCTGCAGGCAAAGCCCGGGGCACCATTACGTCCTTTGGTAATGATTGGTTCGAACTTAGCAGCTGGCACGAGCGCTGTGTTCATTTACTTCATCGCCCGCCGTGCCGGCCTTCGCTTCACGGGCGCAGTCCTGACTTCCGGGTGCATCTGGTGGGTCATAGCGTCACAACAATCCGCGAAGTGGCTTGCTCTGTCTGGAATTGATTTCGCCGAAGTGGCGCTGGTCGCAGCGCTCACTCTGCCTGCCATGCTTGCATCGGTGCTCGTCGGCGGCTGGCTCTTCGAAAAGAATGGCACGAGGTCGAGCGGGGAATGATAAGCGGGGGCCACGTTGGCAACTGGGATGTCCACTCTTTGTGTGCTACTGGCGGACTCATTCTCTCGGTCACTGTACGAAATCCTCAATTTCAAGCGCATCATTAAGTCACAACGGGCGTGCCACATGGATGACCGCTTGTGGCCGACTGCTGCCAATTGTACTCGACGGTCACAAGCTTATTGCCGGCATAGCTTCTATTCGGCTGCCGACCCCATCCGGACGGCCCTAACGAATACTGCCCCAAGCTCACCAAAGGTCACCAAAGGTCACTTTAATAAATTACTGACTTCCTTTGCCTGCGATACCAGTAAAGCGACTTCCAGCCTTATTTCCCTCAACCGTCTAGTGAACGACTCGGGTCTGTCTGCGTTGAGACTGCTGCGCGCTATGCCTGCCGCCGTCTTAGGCCCTGTAGACCTCTCCCATGGCCTCCAGGTGCGGATCAGCGTCGCCTGCCTTGCTCGTCGCTCCGGTGTCCATCCGTTCGCCATGCTGCGCCTCCAATAGTTCGTTGTCCGATTTATTTGATGGTTTTCCGTGCGCGGGTGCGCGCGTATTGGTCGCGTTATCGCCGCCATTGTTCACCTGCTGCTGATACGCGACGTTTTGCTGGCGGACGAAGGTTGCCGCTTTGGGATACTTCACTTCAGCCAGCGTTTCCAGCGTGGCGCGGCATTGCGCCTGCGCCTTGAACGCCAGCCGCAGATAGGTTTCGGTCGCGGTAAGGTGTTCGCCCATGTTTAGCGCGGCCCTTCTCGCCAGCTCATTGAACACGGTGTCGAGCGTCGCCGCCTGCGCGGTCAATGTCGCTTCCACATCGGATAAGTCACCGGCCTTTACGCAGGCGATCTTTTCCCTCATCACCCCGACGGCTTCAGCCAAATTCAGCACACCAAATGCCCCCTTGGCGAAAGTGGCAGATGTCATCGCGTTTGCAATGGTGGACGACAGTCCGAGCTCTGCCATCTGGCGCTCGCGGGTTTTCCCTTCCTCTTCTGTGACGGTCAGCACATTGGTCTTCGCTGGCGCTGGTGCTGGCGCGGTCGATTTGCGCTTGGTAGTGATTGTCATGATGTTCCTGCCTCTCGCTTGGTCGTTGCCATCCTCGTGCCTTGTTTCCGGTATGGAGATGGTAAATCTATAGAGGTGTACACGTGGCGTACTAGACAGAGCGGCAAATCAGCCCGTTTAAGTACACCTGGCGTACCTAAAGGGCCTATTTGGTCATGCGCCTAGTACACGTGGTGTACCTAAATCAGCCTTTTTCATCGCCGTAGGTACACGTGGCGTACTGGACGATTTGTTTTCAATCGGCTTGGGCGGGTCGAGCCAATCATTGGATGGCCGGGTCGTCGCCTTCATGTCGAGTTTGCCGCCGCACTCATCAATCGCCAGCCAGCCCAGGCCGTACAAGCTGCACTCATGGAGCGAGCCTTGCTGTTGACGCTGACCGAAAATTGACCCACCTACAGGGGGTATGCTGATCGAAAATT
>JAZKBE010000067.1:0-17112 GCA_040388805.1 Pseudomonadota bacterium | reverse complement strand
GGATACACGCGAATATATTATAAGTCTTGTTATTTGTGACGCACTACACTAGTGTGGCAGAAAACCCGCCCGTCCTTCCATTTCCAGATTGGAGCCGCACGTGAGCTTTTCCTTCCGCGACCTGAAGGACTTGATGGCCAAGGCCTCGCCCGCGCGTTCGGGCGACCAGCTTGCGGGCCTGGCCGCGGGCAGCGCCAGGGAACGCGTGGCCGCGCAGATGGCGCTTGCGGACCTGCCCCTGTCCACCTTCCTGAACGAGCCGCTGATCCCCTACGAAGACGACGAAGTCACGCGCCTGATCATCGATTCCCACGACGCCGTGGCCTACGCTCCCATCGCGCACCTGACCGTGGGCGACTTTCGCAACTGGCTGCTGGGCGACGCCGCCGACAGCGCCATGCTGGCCCGCATCGCGCCCGGCGTCACGCCCGAAATGGCGGCAGCCGTGTCGAAGATCATGCGCATCTCCGACCTGGTGCTGGTGGCGCGCAAATGCCGCGTCACCAGCGCCTTCCGCAACACCCTGGGCCTGGAAGGCCGTATGGCCACGCGTTTGCAGCCCAACCACCCGACCGACGACGCCACGGGCATTGCGGCCAGCATCCTCGACGGCCTGCTGTATGGCAGCGGCGACGCCGTCATCGGCATCAACCCGGCCACCGACAATGTGCCGCAGGTGGTGGCCCTGGTCACCATGCTCGACGCGATCATCAGCCAGTACCAGATCCCCACCCAGTCCTGCGTGCTCACCCACGTGTCCAACACCATCGAAGCGATCAACCGCGGCGCGCCGGTCGACCTGGTGTTCCAGTCGGTGGCCGGCACCGAGGCCGCCAACAAGGGCTTCGGCATCAGCCTGGCGCTGCTGGCCGAAGCGCGCAGCGCGGCCCTGGCGCTTGGGCGCGGCACCGTGGGCGAGAACGTCATGTATTTCGAAACGGGCCAGGGCAGCGCGCTGTCGGCCAACGCCCACCATGGCGTGGACCAGCAAACCTGCGAAGCGCGCGCCTACGCCGTGGCGCGCGCCTTCAAGCCGCTGCTGGTCAATTCGGTGGTCGGTTTCATCGGTCCCGAATACCTGTATGACGGCAAGCAGATCGTGCGCGCCGGCCTGGAAGACCATTTCTGCGCCAAGCTGCTTGGCCTGCCCATGGGCTGCGACGTCTGCTACACCAACCACGCCGAAGCGGACCAGGACGACATGGACGTGCTGCTCACCATGCTGGGCGCGGCGGGCGTGAACTTCGTGATGGGCGTGCCGGGCTCTGACGACATCATGCTCAATTACCAGAGCACGTCCTTCCACGATGCCCTGTACGTGCGCCAGGTCCTGGGCCTGCGCGCGGCGCCCGAATTCGAACAGTGGCTGCACGCCAGCGGAATATTCCATGACGGAGGTCTGACCCCGGTGCTGCCGCCGCAATTTCAACAGGCCCTGCTGCGCGCATGAACGTCATTCCCAATCCATGGCAAGCCTTGCGCCAGCTGACCCAGGCCCGCATCGCCCTCGGCCGCGCCGGCGTCAGCGTGCCCACGTCGGCGCAGCTGGCGTTCCAGCTGGCGCATGCGCAGGCGCGCGACGCGGTGCACATGGAACTCGATCCGAAAGCACTGGCCGGACGAGAACTCATCGTCGCGCACAGCGCCTGCCCCGACCGCGCCACTTACCTGCAGCACCCGGACCTGGGCCGCGTACTCGACGAAGCTTCGCGCGCGCTGCTGGCGCAGACGGCGGCGCCATCGTGCGACCTTGCCATCGTCGTCGCCGACGGCCTGTCCGCGCTGGCCATCGAACAGAATGCGATGCCTTTTCTCGACGCGCTTGAAGCGCGCCTGGCGCAGGACAGCTGGACGCTGGCGCCGCTGGTGGTGGTGCGCCAGGCCCGCGTGGCGATCGGCGACCAGGTCGGCGCCCTGCTCAACGCACGCGCCGTGGTGGTGCTGATCGGCGAACGCCCGGGACTCAGTTCGCCCGACAGCATGGGCCTGTACATGACGTGGGGACCGGCGCCCGGCTTGAGCGACGCCGCGCGCAACTGCATTTCGAATGTGCGCCCGGCGGGACTGGGCTACGCGGAAGCGGCCTATCGCCTGCACTACCTGCTCACGCAAGCGCGTCTGCGCGGCCTGTCAGGGGTGGACCTCAAGGATGAAACTGGAACGACTGCTGTGCATGCGCCGCGCAGCGCATTCCTGCTGGCGCCCTAGCCTGCCTGTTCGCGCTCGCAAACGGTGCGGAAGCCGGCGCCGAAGCCGAGGATGATTTTTTGCGCGGAGAACTCTTCCACCGATGCGTTCGTGCCACGCGACATCGCGATCCCGAGGCGGCCATTCATCAGGTACCAGGCCGCAGGAACCTGGCTGTTCCTGACCAGCATGTCGACCCGGCCGCTGGGCAGGAAATCGACCCTGGCCGTCTTGCCGCCCACCGCATCGCGGCAATTCCAGCTGCCCACGACCTGGTCGGCCGGGCGCGCCAGGCGCGATTCGCCAGCACCCTGGTCGCCCCGCTCGGTGGGCGTGAAGCCCTCGGACATCAAGGTGCCGTTGGAGTTGCGCATGCTGCCGATCCACTCGGCCGGCGCGGCGAAATTGAGGTTCTGTCCCTGGATGAACTGGAAGGTCACGACGCCGACCAGGATGCCCCGGGCATCGAACAATCCCCCGCCGCTCGAGCCCGGCGACACGGGCGCCGTCGTCTGGATCAAATTGCCCACCGGCAGGCGCCGGACCGAGGACACGATGCCTTCGCTGATGGTCAGGTCCAGGCCGTGCGGCGCGCCCAGGGCGATGACTTTCTGGCCGGTGCGCACACTGTCGGACGAGCCGATGGCAACCGGGATGGCTGTCGCGATCGGCAAGTCCAGGCTGCACAGGTCGTGCGACTTGTCCGACACATTCAAGCGCGCCTCATGCATTCTTCCCTGCAGCGTCACGAACAGGCGCGGACCGGCCAGCGCCACGTGGCAATTGGTAATGACGGTGCTCTTGTCGATGACGACGCCGCTGCCGACGGCGATGTTGCGTCCGTCCTGGTCGCGCACATTGATCCGGGCGATGCTGGGCGCCAGGCGGGAGAATAGTTCTTCGCTGCCCAGGTCCGTCGCTGCCGGCGCATGCACGGGCGCGGCCACTTCCCGCACCGGCAAGTTCTGGGGGATCGGGGAATGGCTGGCGGCGCTCGCCGGGGCCGGTTCGGGATTCTTGAACCACAGGACCGCGCCCAGGATGGCGGCCAGGCCAAGCGCACCGGCCAGGCGCCAGTCGATGCGCGGGCCTGGTTCCTCGTGGTCCGCCATCACCGGCTGGGCCAGCATGGCGGCCGGGCGCTGCGAAGCGTCGTACATGGCCCGTTTGTCGGGATTGGACAGCACCGCGTAGGCTTCGCGGGCAAGCACCCACTCGTTGCGGTCGAAATTGCCGCTGTCGAACAAGGCCTGGCGCTGCACGAAAGCCGCATGGATGGCATGCGCATCGGCGTCGGCCTCCACACCCAGTACCTTGTAAAGCGTCATTTTCATGCAAGCGTCTCCGCGGGGAAACGCCGATGATATCGTATTTACCCTAAAGCAACATCAGAAAGCTACTGGATGACAGTTTCCACCCGCGGCGGGACCGGCACGACTTCCTCGGGCGGCGGCTCCTCCTCTTCCAGTTCTTCGACCGGCGCCACGGGCGCGGGCACGCCGTCCTGCTGCATTTCGCCGGCTTCTTCGTTGATGTCGATCGGTTCCTCTGCCTCTTGCACCGGCTCCGGACGGCGCGGCGCCCCGGGGAAGGCCGCGGCGGCGTCGATCTTGCCGGCCTCCAGCGCGGCCTTGAAGAAGTCGCCCACCACCAGGATGGCATTGTGTCCGCCCTGGCCCCAGTAATTGCTGCGCATGGTCACGCGGTTGTCGTTGAAGCCCACCCAAGCGCCGCCCACCAGCTGCGGATGCATCATGATGAACCAGCCGTCGGCATTGTTCTGGGTAGTGCCGGTCTTGCCCGCCACGTCGCCGCTGATGCCGAAGCGGTAGCGCACCGCCGTACCGGTACCGCGGTTGACCACGCCGCGCATCATGTCGATCAGCTGCACGGCCGACTCGGTGGACATGGCGCGCTGCGCCGTGTCGGCGCCGAATTCGGCGATGATCTTGCCGGAACGGTCGGTGATCTTCCTGACGAATACCGGCTTGCGGTATTCGCCTTGCGCGGCAATGCTGCTGTAGGCGTTGACCATTTCCAGCAGCGTGACCGGGCTGGTGCCCAGGGCCAGCGACGGCACCGAAGCGAGCTTGCTATCCTTGATGCCGAGGTCGCGCGCCAGCTTGACGATGCCGGGCAGGCCGACGTCCTGCATCACTTGCGCGGTGATGGTGTTCTTCGAAAAAATCAGGCCATCGCGCAGCGACATGTCGTCGCCGGTGGAACCGCTCATGTCGGTCGGGCGCCACATGGTGCCGTCGCCGGCCTTGATATTGACCACCGCGTCGCGGTACATCTTGTCGCTCGAGATGCCGCTTTCCAGCGCCGCACCGTAGACGATGGGCTTGAAAGTGGAACCTGGCTGGCGCTGGGCCTGGGCCACGTGGTCGAACTGTTCCTTCTGGAAGTCGCGGCTGCCGACCCAGGCCTTGACCTCGCCCGAGACCGGGTCCATGGCCACGAAGCCGGTTTCCAGGCGCGTCTTGGTGCGGCGCAGCTGGGCGATGAAATTGACATCGGCTTTCAGGCGCTTGAGCGCTTCGGGCGCGGCCTCGCCCTTTTCGATGGCGGCCTTGTATTCGGGCGACTCGCGCACGAAGGCGTTGACCAGGCCCACTTTCGACCGCCAGAAATACTCGAAGGGCTTGATGGAATGGTGCATGCCGGCATACGAGCCGGCCGAGGACGAGGACCCGCTGTCGGCCTGGGACCATTCGACGTCGGCAATCACCTGCAAGGCCGTCGACTGGCGCTCGACCGCCTTCAGGGCCGCCTGCTGCAAGCCGAAGTCGAGGGTCGTGTGCACCACCAGCCCGTCAAGCTGGAGGTTGTAGTCGTTCTCGTCGGCCCACTGGATCAGCCATTTGCGCACGTGCGCGGTGAAATGGGTGTCGCTGCCGATGCGTTCGGCCTGGCGCGAAAAGTGCAGTTTAAGCGGGCGCTTGCGCAGCAGCTGGTAGCGTTTTTCGTCCAGGATATCGTGCTTGCGCATCTGGCCCAGCACCACGTTGCGGCGCTGTACCGAGCGCTCGGGACTGGTCACCGGATTGTAGTAGCTGGTTCCCTTGAGCATGCCCACCAGGGTTGCCGCTTCCAGAATGTCGAGCTTGGACGCGGGCTTGTCGAAATAGGTACGGGCGGCGCTTTCGATGCCGAAGGTGTTGTACAGGAAAGGCACCGTGTTCAAATACGTTTCCAGGATCTCGGTCTTGCTGTAGGTCGCCTCGATCTTGAGCGCCGTGATCATTTCCTTGAGCTTGCGGTTGATGCTGCGCGAGCGGCCTATCTCTTCGGGAAACATATTGCGCGCCAGCTGCTGCGTGATGGTCGAACCGCCCTGGGCGTCGCCGCCGATGGTGTACACCACGGACGCGATGGTACGGCGGAAATCGATGCCCGAGTGGTCGTAGAAACGGTGGTCCTCGGTGGCCACGAGCGCCGTGAGCACGTGCGGGGAAATCTGGTCCAGCTTGACGCGTTCCTGCAAGCCTTGTTCGAAATCGGCCAGCAGCTTGCCGTCGGCGGACACGATGGTACTTGCCTTGGCGGCGCGCGCCTGCTTCAAGTCCTTGATGCCGGGCGTGACGGGAATGAGGATCAGTACATACACCAGCATCAGCCCCAGCAGGCTGGCGAGACCCCACAGCATGAGCAGGATGACGCGCTGGTATAGCGGCTTGGCCATCAGGTAGGCGCGTGCGTGGCCATAGCGCTCGCGCAGGGCAAGGCTGATGGCGCTGGCATACCGCGATGCGGTTGCGCGGAGTCGGTCTGCTGGCTTGCTGGATTGATCCACTGTTGTTGCCTTGACTAGGGTAATTGATCTTGTAGAGCAAGTATATCTGACGGGGAAGGTTTCTACGGTTCGGTCAAGCACATAGCGCGTGTGCGCTTCCGTCCTACGAGATTGTTGCTCGTGCACCTACTGCAACCAGGAATCGGTTCGCCTAGCATGACATTTCCGCAATCGACCCCACCAGGAGCACACGACATGAGAACCACCTCTACGACCACCCGTACCACGCCGGACAACGCTGCTGCCGCGACGGGGGCCACGGACGCCATCGCGCTGCTGAAGGAAGACCACGAGCACGTGAAGGCGATGTTCGAACAATATGAAGGGCTGGGCGAGCGCGCGCATGTTTCCAAGAAGAAGCTCGCCACCGAGATTTGCACCGAACTGACCAAACACGCCACCGCCGAGGAAGAAATTTTCTATCCGGCCTTCCGCGCCGCCGGCGGCAAGGACAAGGACACGCTGACCGATGAAGCGGTGGTCGAACACGCCTCCGCCAAGGACTTGATCGCCCAGATCATGGCCATGGAATCGACCGAGGACCTGTTCGACGCCAAGGTCAAGGTGCTGGGCGAACTGATCGAGCACCACGTCAAGGAAGAAGAAGGAGAAATATTCCCGAAAGCCCGCAAGGCCGGGCTGGACCTGAAGATGCTTGGCCAGCAGATTGCCGAGCGCAAGGCGGAAATAGCCGTGTAGTCAGGCGGGCGGTTCTTGCGTGGCCAGCACGGCCGCCGCCGCAAGGACCGCCAGCAATACGACCGACTCGAGGCGCAGGACCAGTGTGGCCCTCCCCGTCCCCTGCCCGCTGGCGGCGGCGGGAAATCCCACGAAGCGGTTGTAGGCGCCCAGCGCGGCCGCCAGCAGGAACAAGCCCAGCTTGACAGAGAGCACGACGCCATACGGATGGTCGATCAATTGCGCCGGCGCCTGCAGGCGCTGCCAGCCATTGAAGAAACCCGTCAGCACAATACCGCCCAGCGCGACGGTTGCCGCACTGGACAGGCGGCGCAAATCGGTCAGCGCCAGCCAGGCTGCCACTGCCACGAGACCCAGCCACAAGCCCATCATCACCAGGTGCAGCCAAGCGATCAGGATGCCCGCGCTGCCGCTCGCATGGCTGGCCAGCGCCCGGCTGAAGGCAAAGCCGAGCAGCAGCAAGCCCGCCAGCGGCATCGAGCGGCGGCCGGCGATCATGAGGATCAGCATGGCGGCGATGCCGGCAAGGCCGGCGCGGCCGTAGGCGGTATCGACCAGCATGTGCGGCAACAGGACTGCCGCCGGCGCCAGCCCGGTCCCGGCCATGACGGCGGCCGCCGCCCACAGGGACAGCAGTGTCGAGAGCAGGCAGGCCAGCGCAGCCGGCCGATGGATGGTGTTCAGTGAAAACCAGCTGCCGCACATCCAGGCGAACGCGGCATTGAGGAAAAAGGCCGATACCGGCTGAAGAAGGCCGGCCGCGTCCATTTACCTGACCGAAAAGCGGATCATGCCGGTGCGGCGATGGCCGTCATGGCCGACTGCGTTCCATTTGATGACGTATTTTCCTGACGCCAGCACCGGGACCGCCATGCGCAGGATCGTCGGATTGGCCGGATCGAGCGCCGCTTTTCCCGTCTGGACCGGCACGCCGATATCGGTGCTCAGCGTCGCGGACGTAAACATGGCTTCGACTTTTTCATTGAAAGTGATGCTCACTTCCTGGATGGGCGCCTTCAGCACGGCGCCTTGCGCCGGAACCGACTGCTTGATGTCAGCGTGCGCCATGGCGGCGCTGGCCGCCAGCGACAGCAACAGCGCGGCAATTGCTCGTCGCATTATTTGACGCTTTCCAGCTCAGTCACGGTCAGTGCGCCATTGACCTTCTCAGCCACGAAACGCACCTTGTCGCCGGCGGCGACCTTGCCCAGCATGGCATTGTCCTTGACCCGGAACACCATGGTCATGGGCGCCATGCCCAGGTTCTTCAATTCGGCGTGCCGGATGGTCAAGGTCGCGGCGTCCTTGTCGACTTTCCTGATTTCGCCATCGGTCATGACGGACGAAGCCGATGCGAAGGCGGAAACGGCGAGCAAGATGGCGCACGAGAGTGATTGCAATAACTTCATGATATTCCTGGCGAATGGTTCCGAAAGACCGCAATGTAAGCCTTCCCACAGGGGGAAGGTCAAGTGCTTTTCAAGCCTTAGCGAAACTTCTTGTCGTGCCGCTTGCGGGCGGCGGCGTTCTGGGCGTGCAGGATGGAATCGACGCGCTCGGACGCCGCCCGCGCCAGTTCCTGGGCCAGGTCCACGCTGGGGAAGTATTCCGGTTCGCGGTAGGCGAGCCAGGCGTAGGCCGAATACAGGCGGCAGGTATCTTCGACTTCCTGCAGGTTGCGCCAGTGCTGGTCGCCCTGCTCAGGATGCAGTTTCGTCACTTTCTTTTTCGCCAGCGCCTGCGACCACAGCTCCCAGGCGCGCTGCAGCGACGGCACCTTGGTCGATACCGGCACCAGCGACAGCATGAATTTCTCGGCCACCGACAGCGGCAAGGTATCGAGCCAGATTGCGCGTTCGGCCTGTTCGTCGGTAATGCGCGGGAAAAAGAAGCCGTCCGGCACGTCGATATTGTGCATGAAGCGCTTGAGCAGCTTGGCCAGCGAGGTCTCGCCCGTGACCGATGCGATCCGGTGCAAGTGTTCGAGCGAAGGCGCGACCGAAAAACCGGTGGCGCTGAGCGGCGTGATTTTTTCCTTCAGCAATGCACGCATCACTTCATGGGTATCGTCGTCGAAGCCGGCCACATGGCCTTCCTCGTGCACGCCGTAGCGCCCTGCCCGCCCGGCAATCTGGCGCGCCAGCGCGGCCGGAATTTCCTCCTCGTCCACGCCGTTGAACTTGACCGTGGTGGTCATGACGATGCGCGCGATCGGCATGTTCAGGCCCATCGCCAGGGCGTCGGTGCCGACCACGATGTCGGCGGTCCCGTCGCGGAAGCGTTCGGCCTGGGCGCGCCGCACCTCGGGCGCCAGATTGCCGTACACGGTGGCCACCGACAAGCCCATCTCGGTAATCATGTCGCGCCACATCAGCACCTCGCGCCGCGAAAAGGCGATGACGGCGTCGCCGCGCTGCAGGTTGCGCAGCTTGCGCACCGCCGTGCTTTCCATCGATAGCGGCGCCATGCGCTTGAGCAGGTGCACTTCCAGCGGGCATTCCAGCCGTTCGGCCAGCGCTTCGATCGCGCGCCGCGCTTCCGGTGCGCCGACCAGGTACACCACGGACGCCGGCGCGCCGCACACGGCAGCGGTCCAGGCGGCACCGCGGTCGCGGTCGGCCAGCATCTGGATTTCATCGATCACCGCCACCTCGACCATGGTGCGGCTGTCGAGCATTTCCACGGTGCTGGCGACGTGGGTGGCGCCCTCGGCCAGGCGCCTTTCCTCGCCGGTGACCAGGCTCACTTTCAAGGGTTTGCCATGCGGACGCATGTCCTGCAAGCGTTCAAAGTTTTCCAGGGCCAGCAGGCGCAGCGGCGCCAGGTAGACCCCGCTGCCAGCCTTGGCCAGCGCTTCCATGGCGCGGTGGGTCTTGCCGGAATTGGTCGGCCCCAGCAGCGCGATGAATTTACGCGGCATGCGGCGCGCCACTTCGAAGGTATCGGGGTATTCGGCCAGGTTGATGCTTTGCTTGGTGCGCGCGGCGTGGCGTTCTTCCTGTTCGCGTTCGACCGCGTGCGCCAGGCGCTGTTCGATGCGGTCGAACACGTGGGCCGCCGGTTCGGACGTGGACAGTTCGAACAGCTGGGAAAGAAACACGGCAGCGTCCATGTTCAGGTCTTCGCAGCGTGCGGCGATATCGTCGACGAACACGCGCACGCTCTGGTGCAACTGGTCGATCGCTTGCGCGGTCACGCGTTCGGCCAGCAGCTTGCGCTTGGCTTCGCGGTCGAACTTGCGCCACTTGCTGGGCTTGGCCAGCACGCCGAAGGCCGGCACCAGGTTGTAAGGGACGATCATGCCGCCCTCTTCCACTTCGCCGGCAAAGCGCACGAACACGCGGCCCTCCAGCTTGACCAGGTGGATGCCGCGCCGTTCGAAGTCGAGTTCGCGGACCAGCGCGTCGTCGTCGCTGTCCTCGGAATGGGAGTGGGAATGGGAAGTCATGCGCCACTATATCGCGTCGTCATCATCTCGTCACACAGTGTCGTTACGATCTGGCTTTCTTCACTGGGAGTTGCGCGTGTCGTTCCGAATTTTCATTGTGCTTGCATCCTTGCTGCTGACGGCGCTCGCCAACGCGGCCGGCAATCCTATCGTCATCGGCCAGGCCATCGACCTGTCCGGCCCCAACGGCAGCATCGGGCGCGACTATGTGGCGGGCATCACGACCTATTTCGACAGCATCAACGCCAAGGGTGGCCTGGCCGGCCGCAAGATCGCCTACGTGGTGCGCGACGACCGCGGCGAAGCAGCCGAATCGGCGCGCATCGTCAGCGGCCTGATCAGACAGGACCATGCCGACTACCTGATGGGCGGCATCGGCGCCGAAGCTGCCATCGCCACGCTGAACACGCCTGCCTTCGCCGAATCGCGCCATGTGCTGTTTGCCCCGCTGGCCGATTCGGCCTCGGCGCCGCGCGCGCGGGTGCTGTTCTGGCGCCCCAGCATCGAACGCGAATTCCTGTTCATCCTGTCCTACTTCGACAAGCTGGGCATCAAGCAGGTGGGCATCGCCTTGCAGGACACGCCCCAGCATGCCCGCGCCTACCAGTTCCTCACCGCTGAAATCAAGAAACGCGGCATGACCCTGACCGGCACGGCGAAAATCGGTTCCGGCACCGTGCTCGACGCCGAAGCGCAGCGCCTGGCAGGCGCCAAGCTGGTCATTGCCATTGCCGACACGGTCGGCTCGGCCCAGTTCCTGAAAGTATTCCGCAAGCGCGATCCGAGCACCTTCGTGGCCGGCACCTCGCTGATCAACCTGGAAACGCTGGGCGAAATCGCCGGCACCAAGGCCACCGAATGGACCGTGTTCTCGCAAGTGGTGCCCAACCCCGGCAGCGCCGTGTCGCAATTGCAGTCCGAGCACATCGACATGATGAAGAAATTCCGCGACGAGCCGGTGTCCTCGGTCACGCTGGAAGGCTTCGCCGTGGCCAAGACGCTGGTCAAGATCATCGGCAACGGCCCGGGCAGCCTGCAGGCCATGGCCAGCGGCAAGACTTCGATCGACCTGGGCGGCATGATGATCGTCTCGCCCGACAGCGGGCAGAACATGTCGCGCTATGTCGACATCGCCCTGTTCCGGCGCGGCGGCGGCCTGATGTTCTAGGAAGCCATCCAGGCCCGCAGCACTTCGCCCACGGTATGGGCTTGCGGTACGTAATGGCCCATGACGCCGCCCGCGGCGGCCACCACCAGCGTGGTCAGCACGAAGGGCCAGATGGTGCGTTTCAGGGCCGATTCGATCCAGTGGTTGGCGTCGAGTCCGCGCAGGCGGCGGTACAGGCTGGCCGACAGGATGCTGTCGACCAGCATTTCGGCGAACAGGACCGGCGCGCTGTAAATCACGTACAGCGACGACAGCACGATGGCCGCCACAAACAGCACGATGGCGATCGGAATGGCAGCTTCGTCGGCCGAGCCGGCCGCGCCCAGCGCATCGCTGACGGGCGAATCGCTGATATCGGTATCGAAATTGGCGCTGGCGCCGCCGCCATCGAAACTGCCGCCACCGCCACCGAACGACGATGCGCTGCTGAAATCGGGAACCACTTCGACCAGGTCGGCCGCGTCGACAAAATCGTCGGCGCGCACGCGCAGCCAGCACCACAACAGCAGCAGGAAGACGATATAGGCAATGCCCATGGCCAGCGTGTAGCGCAGCGCCATGCCGGCCACGCCAGCCTGCAGCATCAGGAAGGATGCTCCCAGTCCGCTCAGCCCGGTCAGCGAGACCAGCATGAACATCTGGATGCGCGGGAAACCGTCGCGCTCGAGCTGGCTGCGTACCCGCAGCACTTCGCGGGCGCGGTCGAAGCGCCGGGGCAATCTCATGGGCGTGGCGCCGGGATCAGGTCCACTGGTTGAGCAGCTTGCCTTCCGCATCGCGGAAGGAACCGATGACGATCATGATGAAGTCGATCAGGGTCCACAGGCCCAGGCCGCCGAAGGTGAGGATCATCAGGATGCCGGTGCCCACCTTGCCGACGTAAAAGCGGTGCACGCCCAGCCAGCCGAGGAAAAAGCACAGCAACAGCGCCGGCACGATGCGCTTGTCCGATTCGGCCGGACCGCCGTTGATGGTGGCACCGCGCTGGACGGCGCCGCAGCCCGGGCAGGCGGTCGCGGACTGGTGAATCTGTTTGCCGCAGGCGCTGCAGAACAGCATATTGGCGTGGGTTTGAGCGGCGACGGGTTCCATAGGTTTCCAGGGTATGTGAAGATTGATTTCCATTCTACCAACATTGTAAGGACATGGACAGGTGCTGTTCAGGGATCGGTGATCGAGCCCGGGGGCTGACGGGCATAGCTGACCGTGAGCATTTCCCACTGGTGCCCGTCGGGCTCGTTCCAGTACACATTCTGGCCGCCGAAGGCGGTGCCGACCTGCATGTCGACCGGCCCGCGCACGTCGCTGCGCCAGGGAATCTCGAGCGCCTTGAGCCGCCCGAGGATGGCCTTGAACTGGTCCTCGTCGACGCGGAAACAATAGTGTTCGACGGGGAAAGCTTCATCGGTATCGATGAAGTCCAGGGTCAGCCCGTCGTTGAGGAAAACCGGGGCGAACACGCCGAACGATGACGGCGCCCACGGCACATCGAGAATGTCAGCCAGCAGTCTGGCCGCCGCGACCTTGTCGCGCGACGGCACAATGAAGTGATCGAGTTGAACGCCCATGACCGTATCTCCTTTGCAGAAATACTAGCATGGGCAGGCCCGTGTTCACGCTTCGGTGAGGAAAGAGCGGTACCATTTTCCGCTCGATTTCAAGGTACGTTTCTGCGTATCAAAGTCGACATGCACCAGGCCGAAGCGGCGCAGATAGCCTTCCGACCATTCGAAGTTGTCCAGCAAGCTCCAGGCGAAGTAGCCATTCACGGGCACGCCGTTCTGGCGCGCGGCCAGCACGGCGGCCAGGTGGCGCACCAGGTAGTCGCGGCGGGCTACATCGTCCACTTCGCCGTCGGCATTCACATGGTCATCGTAGGAGGAACCGTTTTCGGTCACGTACATCACGGCAGGCTGGTATTCGCGATGTATGCGTTCGAGCAAGCCGGTCAAGCCTTCCGGCGCCACTTCCCAGCCGAAATCGGTGCGCTGGCGCCCTTCCGGCTTGATCACTTCGGTGCGCAGGAAACCGCCGTCCGGCGCGTCGCGCACGACTTCGGGAAAGTAGTAATTGACGCCGATGAAATCGGTGGCGACGGCAATCGCGTCCATGTCGCCCGCTTCCACCACGGGCGCGGCGGTGCCCAGCATCTGCAGCGGCAAGGCCGGATAGCCGCGGCCGTGCAGGGAATCGAGGAACCAGCGGTTGCGGAATTGGTCGTGGCGCTGGGCCGCCGCCAGGTCGGCATCGGACCCGCTGGCGCTTTGCACCGGGTGCAGGCTGAGCGCGATGCCCACTTTGGCGTCCGGCACATTGGCGCGGATGACCGGCACCGCCAGGCCGTGCGACAGCAGCACGTTGTGGCACACCTGCAAGGCGGTCGGCACATCCTTGATGCCGGGCGCGTGCATGCCGTCCAGGTTGCCGTGGATGGCCGTGCACCATGGCTCGTTGTGGGTCATCCAGTGCTTGACGCGGTCGCCCAGGCGCTGGCTGACCACGTCGGCATAGTGGACGAAGGCGGCCACGGTATCGCGGTTGGCCCAGCCGCCCTGGTCTTGCAGGTATTGCGGCAAGTCCCAGTGGTACAGGGTCACCCAGGGCACCAGGCCGCGCGCCAGCATGCCGTCGACCAGGTCGGAATAGAAGGCCAGCCCCGCTTCGTTGGGGGCAGCGCCCGGCGCGCTGAAAATGCGCGGCCAGGAAATCGAAAAGCGGTAGGCATTCAAGCCCAGCGACTTGCCCAGGTCCATGTCCTCTGGCCAGCGGTGGTAGTGGTCGCAGGCGACCTTGCCGTCCGAGCCGTCGCGGATGGCGCCGCCCTGGCGGCAGAAGGTATCCCAGATCGAGTCGGCGCGGCCGTCTTCGCTGGCGGCGCCTTCGATCTGGAACGCGGAGGTGGAGCACCCCCACTGGAAATCGGCGCCGAAATGGGCGCGGTGCAGGGAATCTGGCAGTGCATTGTGACTATTGGTCATGAAAGTATCGAGGGCGTCGATGTTGCCCACCGAGAAATTGGAATCGCTTCCACTTTACCACAAAAAAAACCGCCCATGAGCGGTTAACACTGCGTTTTTTCTTATTTTGCTGCGCGCGAAGATGGCGCCTTGTCCAGCGAGGCGCGCAACGTCAGGCTGACGGCGTAATCGTGGGTGTAGGGGCGGTCCATGCCGTAGCATTGGTTGAGCAGGCAATTGAGCCCGTTCTTGGTCATTTCCAGCCAGGGCATGTGGATCGACGACAGGCGCGGCGCGGTGAATTCGGCGCTGTGGGTATCGTCGTAGCCGAGCACCGACACCTTGCCGGGCACGTCCACCTTGGCTTGCTGGAAGTAGGACAGCACGCCCATGGCCATTTCATCGTTGGCGCAAAAGACGGCGGTAAATTCCCGGCCCGAGGCGAGCAGCTCCTCGGCCGCTTCCCAGCCGCCTTCGGGCGCGAAATTGCTTTCCTTGAGCCAGACTTTGTCGGTATCGATGCCGCTTTCCTTGAGCTCGGCCATGAAGCCATCAATACGCTCCACATTGTCGAGCGCGCTGCGCGGGCCGGCGATGACGGCGATCTTCTTGTGCTTGCGCTCGAGCAGCGAACGGGCCGCCATGCGCCCGCCCAGGGCGTGGTCGACCGTGAAGCAGCGCTCTTCCATGCCGGGCAGGCTGTGGTTGAGCAGGACGATGCGGCTGGCGCGCGGCCCCAGGGCCGCCAGGTCTTCCTCGCGCAGGGCGTTGCTCATGACGATGACGCCGTCGCAGCCGCGCTGGTTCAGGAAGTCGATCCCTTCGACCGCCTGCTGGCGTTCGTCGGCGTTGCCGATACCGAAGCCCACCACCATGTTCAGGCCGGCCGAGCGCAGTTCGCGGTAAATCAGCTGAAGGATGGGGGTGTAGAAGGTGCCTGCCAGGTAAGGGATGTACACCCCCACCATTTGCGAATTGCCCGACATGAGCGAACGCGCCGCATGGGATGGCTGGAAATCGAGTTCGGCAATGGCCTTGCGCACGCGGGCCAGGGTCTTGGGCGACACCGATCCCTTGCCGCTGACCACACGCGATGCGGTTCCCAGGCCGACGCCGGCCAGCTGTGCTACATCTTTGAGAGTTGCCACGCGCCTGATCTTGAAAGGTTGGAAAGGCCCAAGGATACTGCAAGACCGTGCTGATTAACAAGCGGTAGGGCTTCTGGCCCCACCGCAAGCCTTATTGCTCGTCGCGCAAGGCGGCCGCAATGCCCTTTTGCGCCTTCTCGACCGGCATTTTCGTGTTCCAGAAGGCGGTCAGCACATCCTGCATGGCGCCGTTCTGGTCCGGCGACAGATAGACCTCGCCGATGCCGACGTGGCGCGTGCGGTCCTTCATGATGGCCAAGCCCTTGCGCGCGCACTCGTCCATGGACGAGGCGTCGACGTCGCCGCGGATCGGGATCGAGCCTTTCAGCTTGCTGAAGGCGACCTGGGTGGTCGGGGCCACGATGGTGCTGGCCAGCAGCTTCTGGTACTTGATTTGCTGCGCATTGCTCGTTTTCGGAAACACGAAGGCGTCGCCCTGGATCAGGTAGGGCGAACGCGCGTTGAAGCCGGCGATGCAACCGTATTCCTTGCCCGCGCTCATTTTCGCGGCCGAGAACTCGCCCTTGGCCCAATCGCCCATGACTTGCACGCCAGCCTTGCCGCTGATGAGCATGGCGGTCGCGTCGTTCCAGTTGCGCCCGGGGGCGCCCGTGTCGACATAGCTTTGCAAGCGCTTGAAGGTCAGCAGCACCTTCTTGAAGGCATCCGAATTGATGCTGCGCACGTCGCGGTCGCGCAGCACTTTCAGGTACAGATCGGTCCCGCCGACGTGGGCCAGCATGGCCAGGAACAGGATGTTTTCCTGCCAGGCCTGGCCGCCATGGGCCAGCGGCACCAGGCCGGCGGCCTTGAGCTTGTCGAGGGCGGCGAACAATTCATCGATGGAGGCCGGCTCGGCGGCGATGCCGGCCTTCTTGAAGGCGGCTTTCGAATACCAGATCCAGGATTGCATGTGGATATTGACCGGCACCGCGTAGTAATGCCCCTTGACGCGAATGACGTTGAGCACCGGCTCGGGCAGGAATTTGTCCCAGCCTTCGCGCAGGGCCACGTCGTCGACGTTGTTGAGCATGCCCTGCTCTATCAGGTCGGTAAATTGTTTGGTGGTATTGAACTGGGCGGCCATCGGGGCATTGCCGCCGACGATGCGGTTGATCGCCACGGCGCGCGCCTGGTCGGCCCCGGCGATGGCGGTATCGGCCCAGACGCCGCCATTCTTGCGGTAAGCGTCGGCGATGGTGCGCACGGCGGCCGCTTCGCTGCTCGACGTCCACCAGTGGATCACTTCCGGCTTGGGATCGGCGGCGCTCGCGCCCATGCTGGCACAGGCGAGCAGGACCGCCGCGCCGAGTTGACTTCCTTTGTACATCTTGTCTCCTGAGTAAGCCGGTCTCTGCAGGCTTGCGATTGGAATGGTTTCCAATATGAGCGACTGACTATATCATTCAATGAAATTGGGTGTCAAACGCAGGGCCGGTGCGGCCGTGCGCGGCATCGCCTTTTCACCCTACCCGTTTTCCTGCCAGGCTGCAAGAAATCGATGGCATGCGAAAAAACCCGGCGCCTCCGAGAGGGAGAGGCGCCGGCCAATGTACCGACGGAAGACGACCGGAACCCCGCGCCCCCCACAAGTGGAAACGCTTCCAATCAAACTCCAATATAGTCGGAAAAATTTCCCGTGTCAATGAAGTTTCGCAGGGGGCCAGGCCTGACATGCGGACACGAGCTCTTCGCTAGTATTTTTCTAG
>JAZKBE010000066.1:0-29375 GCA_040388805.1 Pseudomonadota bacterium | reverse complement strand
GCTCGAAATTCGGACGCGACGCAAGAAACATCAATTGATCAGCGCTTCCTTAGAGGGCTGGGGTGACTTCTTTTCGTCGATGGCGCAATACACCAGTTATCGTCCGAAGTTGAAATTGCTGCTTTCGGTAGGCCAGCTAAATTGGCCGGATGTAAAAGATCTATCAGCAGAAGAGCAGTTCGAAAAGTTTTCGGAAGCTTTGCTTATGGCTATCGCTCGCGTCGACAACATGAAGCGAAAGCCAAAAAACTTTGATATGGCGAAATTCTTTGCCGAGGTAACGGGACTTGTAAAAAATTGTTCGGTTGCCAGTGTCACGGTGTAAATGCTCAGCTTATCCGAATGTCGGCAACGGGGCGGAAACAGACGGTTGTGACGACACTTCGAGAATACATATAGGCACTTATCAGCATCAGTTCTCCGGGTTCGAGTGCCGCCTGGCGCCGGAACGACTGCATTTTAAAGCGAAGGCGCCCAGCCGCCCAGGATCGCAGCCCGGCTCCCGAAATGGCGTGCCACTT
Organism: Pseudomonadota bacterium; assembly: GCA_040388805.1. GTDB lineage: Bacteria > Pseudomonadota > Gammaproteobacteria > Burkholderiales > Burkholderiaceae_D > Telluria_A. The sequence goes on along the minus strand of JAZKBE010000066.1, from coordinate 28,854 downwards.
CTTCCTCAGTAAGCAGGTGCGCCGCGCGACTGATCGGCTTTCCCTCCCAGTCGCGACTGCCGAATTCACGCCAGCCCAATCCCGGATTTGGTGCCGGCTGCCGCGCCCAGCCTTCCGGCGCAATGTGCTGGTCCATGCTGCAATTGATGAAGGCCACGTTGTCCCACATGGCCGGCTTGCCTCCGCTGCGGGCCAGCAAGGTGCTGCCTTGGGCCACGCCCGGCCCATGCGTGAGCCGGCTGTTCAGGAAAACAAAACCCTTGTCGCCAGCCGATACCGTGCGTGCCTGCACCAGCCATCCTCCTGGATTGCGCATGGAGGTGTCGACCACCGTGCGGATCTCGCTTTCTTCAAACAGCGCAGCACGGTTCGCGCCCCAGATGAAGTCGACATTGCCCGCGATGAGCGTGCGGTAGAACCAGGAGTAGCCTTTCACCTGGATCGTATCCTGCTCGCTGAAGAAGCTGGCATTGCGCGCGACCATGCGCCCAGTCGGATTGTTGAAGTGAAGCGTCTCGGCTTGCGATCCCTTGCTGGTGGCGCGCAGCGTGTCATTGCGCAGCGTGAGCGTGTCGAGCGTCAGCAGGTCCGACGCTTCGATCAGCAGCAGCGCGCGCCCGCCTGTGGGCGCAGCCGTGCCGTCGGCCTGGCTGCTGCCTGAACCGCCATTGAGGCCGTCGTTATTGGTTGCGTGGATCACCACGCCGTCGCGGCTCTCGCCACGAATCGTCAGGTTATCCTTGTTGCGGATGAAGAGCAGTTCCTCATACTGGCCGTTGCGCACGTCGATGGTCACCGGTTCTGCCTTGCCGAAGTTCGCCACCACGTGATCGATGGCGCCCTGGAGTGTGCGAAAGCTTGCCTCGCCATCGTCATCGACCGTGAATGATTTCGGCGCTGGCGCGGTCCGGAAGGCCCAGCGTCCGACTTTTCCAAGCAGGGCCGGATCGACCGTCACGAAATAGGATTCGCCATAGGCCAGCTTCCCGGACTGGATCACCACGTCCATGCCGCGCACCCTGATCGGTGCATGGTTGACATAGCGCCTCGCATCCAGGCCGGCGTGCCCGATGGCGACCACCTGGCTGCCTGCGGTGATGGTGTCCACCAGCTTGCCGTCGGCCTGGCGAAAAATGCGCACGGCACCGGTGCTGCCAAGCCGGGGAGGGCGTTCGAACGTAATGCGAAGCAGGGTGTCGCGCGGCGCCTGCGTCACCGGGCTCAAAGCGACAACCGCGTTGGCCAGCGTGAGCGGTTTCCCCGCACCTGCGTTGGCGGTCACGTGCGCCGCCACCGCCTTCGCCGGCTTGAGCGCATACGGATATGGCACAGTCCATTGCGCGGGCCTGGCCAGCGCGCATGCCGCCATCGGCGCGCCGTTCATCACCGAACCGCTGTCCTCGAAGAAGGCCGCCGCATCGAAATGGTTGACGATGCTTTCGCAGTTCTTCGCGCCGGCCACGTCGAAGGCATTGTTGTGCGAGATGATGTTGGCCTGCTTGCCCACGCCAATGCTGTAGTGGTGGCGATAGATGGCATGCTTGCGGTCGCCCGCATGGTAATTGTTGAACAGGTGGACCCGGCCAAAGCGCACGCGCGGCGCGCGTTCGGCCACGTTGTCGAAGTAGTTGTTGTTGAAGGTGACGCGCAGGTGGCCATCGTCGTCCACGGCCCGGTCGCTCGAACCAATCAGGATGTTCTTCGCATGCAGGGCAAAGTGGTTGTACGACACCGTAACAAAGTCCGACCCCCGGTTGATATCGAGCGCGCCATCATGGCACTGCTTGCGCAAGCCGTTCTCGATCGGGAACTGGTCGTCTGTCCTGGGCGCATCGGTAAAGCTGTTGTGATCGATCCAGACATGGCGCGAGGCCGACACCACGATGCTGTCGAACTGCGAATTCCAGTTCCCCTTCGAACCGTCGTTGGGATCCCACACCGGCCCCACATCGCAAGGATTCTGGAAGTGCAGGTTGCGGATGATGACCTGCTCCGCGTTCACCACCTGCAGGTTGGCGTTGACAAAGCCGGCGTGCGCGCCCAGCCCGACCAGCGTGGTATTGCTGTTGATGCGGATGGTGCCGCGCGCATCCTGGTCGGCGGTGCTGGCAAACGGCTGTTCGCCGCGCATGTCGATGATGCCGGCCACGCGGATGATTTTGGGCTGGCCCGCGTCCTTCGCCACGGCGTCGCGCAGCTCCGCTGGATTGCTCACCACGTACACATGTTCGCTGGCGCGCGCGCCGCCCTGCGTGCCCGCGCCCCAGCCATCGGCCGGCGCTTCCTGACGCGCTACAACCTGGTAAGGCACTTCGCCATCCACCGCCACCTGGAACAGGCGTTTCATCTCGCCGGCGACGATGCCCGAAAAGACGCCTGCGCCTTTCAGCCCAAGGTGGGTGTGGTCGAACGCGCCTTCCTGCGCCAGGGTATCGGCTTCCTGCGATCCCATGGCCTGCACGGCGGCGCCGCTGAGGCGGTTCAGGTCGATCAGTATGGCCCTGTGCTTGCGTGCGACTTCGCGCGTGGCGGCAGACCAGGGCGCCAGGTCGTCCTTCAGCCAGGCGTTGTTGAAGCTGCGCCGCGTCAGTGGCGTCACCAGCACCGGCACGGCGCCCAGCGCGCGCGCTTCGGTCACGTAGCGCGCCATATTGGCAGGGAACTCGGTCACCAGGTCGGTCGATCGGCCCGGTTTGCCCGGCTGGTCGTTGTGGCCGAACTGGATCAGCACATAGGTGGCGCCAAACGGCCCCGGAGACTTGAGCATGCCCAGCACCTGGTCCGAGCGGCCTTCCTTGCGAAAGCTGCCGGAGCTGCGCCCGCCGCGGGCGACATTGATGCAGGTGGTGTCGGGACGGAAGCGCTCGCACAGCACATCGCCATAGCCGGTGCGGCTGGCCATGGTGGAATCGCCGACGAGGATCACGCGCACCGGCTTGGCCGCCGCCAGGACAGGGTGCAGCAGGATGAAAAGCAGTGCGAGGATGCGGAACATGGACAAGCCTATGGCAGTGATGGCCAACCAATTCTACTTTGGTCAGGCCAATTGCGCAATCTGGACTTGCCAGTTATCCCCGCGAGAAGGTCCTGGTCACGCGTTCCAGGTGGGCGCGCATGGCCCCGCGTGCGCCCGCCACGTCGTGCGAGGCGATCGCTTCGAGGATCTTGCGGTGATCCATCAGGGTTTGCTGGCGCAATTCCTCGGTCTGGAAGTGCTCCTTGAGCTTGTGCCACAGGCTGCCGCGCTGGTTCCACAGGTAGTCGATCACGCCGACCATGGCGCTGTTGCCGGTGGCGCGGGCGATGGCGAGGTGGAAATTGCGGTCGGCCTGTTCGTTGCTGCTGCGGTTGTCGTGGTTGCGTTCCATCTCCAGCACGGCGACCAGGATCGCGTCGACCGCCGAATCGGTGGCCATCTTGGCGGCCACGGCGGCGATTTCCGCTTCGATCATGCGGCGTGCCGACAACACTTCGAAGGGGCCGGGGCCGATTTCCGGCACGTCGGCCTGGGCTTCCTGCTGCTCGCTGACGTACACGCCGGAGCCGCCGCGCACTTCCACGATGCCGCCCAGTTCCAGGGCGATCAGCGCTTCGCGCAGCGACGCGCGGCTGACGGCCAGCTTGGCTGCCAGGTCGCGTTCCGACGGCAGGCGCTCGCCGGACTTGATGTTTTCCTCGCGAATGAGCTCCTGGATGCGGTTGGCGACGACACGGTACAGCCGCGGTTCGGCCGGTGCCGCTTCGTGATGCGCAGGAGATTTCTTCATGAGTGAGCTAGGTGAGTTGAAAGAGTGGCACGATGCTGATTCTAGTGTGGTCTGTCCAATGTTGCAAGGTGGACCAACCACGGATGCGAAAGCGGCGAGCGCCCAATGGGCCTCGCCGCCTGTTATGTGGCCTGAAAAGGCCGTCTGCTATTCGTGATAGCGGTCATGCAGTTGGTGGGTCCCGCCGCGAACTTCTTCGATCAGTTCGTACAGCACTAGCCCGACCATACCTCCCAAAATGGCAATAACGAACATGCTTAACATGATCGGTCAATCGCCGTTGAGCGATTCCTCCCTAGAGTTGACACAACTAAACTTTAGCAGGTCGTTTGCGATTTTCAAGCAATGGCGCTATTTCACAATCAGGTCCGGCGCCATGACGGCCTTCAGGTACACGCTGTAGGCATCCTGAGGGTCGCGCTGGACCAGCCACCAGGCGTTCGCCTTCTTCATTTCCCAGTCCTGCGGCTGGCCCGACAGCAGCACGGCCGCCACCTGGCCCAGCGTGGGCTGGTGGCCGACCACCAGCACCGGTTCCTTGGCGTTGGGCCAGTTGGCCGCGTCCAGGATGTCTTCGGCGTCGGCGCCCGGCGCCAGTTCGTCTATGATCTTGTACTTGCGCTCGAGCGCTTCCACCGTCTGGATGGTGCGCCTGGCCGGGCTCACCAGGATGCGGCAGCCTTCCGGCAACACCGACTTGAGCCATTCGGCCATGCGCCGCGCCTGCTTTTGTCCCTTGGGGGTGAGGGCGCGTTCCATGTCGTCCTCGCCTGGTTCGGCATCGAATGCTTCGGCATGCCGCCATAAGATCAGATCCATGATTGTTCCTCCTTAGCTTGATTCGGCCGGCGTCCCCAGCAATTCCATGAGGTGCTGCTGGGCAGAAAACACGGCCTGTTTGCCACGCGCACGGCGCCGCACATAGTGGCCCGTTGCTTCCAGTTCCCACGCGTTCGAGTTGTCTTTCAGGTAGGGGTTCAATCCTTCTGTGAGCACGCGCTTTTTCAGGTTCTTGTCGAGCACCGGAAACGCCACTTCGATGCGGCGGAACAGGTTGCGGCTCATCCAGTCGGCGCTGGCCAGGTAGACATCGTGCTTGAGCTCGTTGCGGAAGTAGTAGATGCGGCTGTGCTCCAGGAAGCGGCCGATGATCGAACGCACCTTGATGTTTTCGGACAGGCCCTTCACGCCCGGGCGCAGCGTGCAGGCGCCGCGCACGATCACGTCGATCTTCACGCCGTCGTGCGAAGCAGCGTACAGGGCGCGGATGACCGATTCGTCGACCAGGGCATTCATCTTGACGATGATGCGGCCCGGCCGTCCGGCCTTGGCGATCCTGGCTTCGTTGCGGATGGCCTTGATAATCTCGCTTTGCAGGGCGAACGGCGCCAGCCACAGGTGGGTGAGCTTGCCGGGTTTGGTCAGGCTGGTCAGGTGGATGAAGACTTCGTTGACTTCGCGGCACATGGCCTGGTGCGCCGTCAGCAAGCCGAAATCGGTATAGAAGCGGGTGGTGGTCAGGTGGTAATTGCCGGTGCCCAGGTGGGCGTAGAACTGCAGGCCGGATTCTTCGCGCCGGATCACCAGGGCCATCTTGGCATGGGTTTTCAGCCCCACCACGCCGTACACGACCTGGGCGCCGGCCTGTTCCAGCTTGTCGGCCCAGTTGATATTGGCTTCCTCGTCGAAGCGTGCCATCAGTTCCAGGATGACGGTCACTTCCTTGCCGCTGCGCGCGGCCGCCATCAGCGCTTCCATCAGTTCGGAATGCATGCCGGTGCGGTAGATGGTTTGCTTGATCGCCACCACGGCCGGGTCGAGCGACGCCACCCGGACGAAGTCGACCACGGTCTGGAAGGACTGGAAGGGGTGGTGCAGCAGGATGTCATGCTTTTGCAGCTGCTCGAAGATGTCGGTATTGCTGGTCTTGGGCGGCAGGCCGGGCACGAACGGCGGGAAGCGCAGGGTAGGCTCCTTGACGTGATCGAGCAGTTCGGTCAGGCGCACCAGGTTGACGGGCCCGTCCACCGCGTACAGGCGGCTGGCGTCGAGATTGAACTGGTCGAGCAGGAATTGCGACAGCTCGGGCGGGCAGTTCTTGGCCACTTCCAGGCGCACCGAGGTGCCGAACTGGCGGCCCTGCAGCTCGCCCTTGAGGGCCTGGCGCAGGTTCTTGACTTCTTCCTCGTCCACCCACAGGTCGCTGTCGCGGGTAACCCGGAACTGCGAATAGGCGATCACTTCACGCCCGGTGAACAGGTCTTCGATGTGCGAGTGGATCACGGACGAGAGCAGGCAGAAGGTAATGCCATGGGTCGACAAGTGATCCGGCAGGCGGATCACGCGCGGCAGCACGCGCGGCGCCTTGACGATGGCGATGCCGGTGCCGCGGCCGAAGGCGTCCTTCCCGGACAGCGACACGATGAAATTGAGACTCTTGTTGACGACCAGCGGAAACGGATGGGCAGGATCGAGTCCGATCGGGGTGAGCAGGGGCCGCACCTCGCGTTCGAAATAATCCTTGACCCAGGCGCGCTGCGCCGGATTGCGGTCGGTATGGCGCACCAGGTGGATGCCGGCCTTTTGCAGCTGGGGCAGCACTTCGGTGTTCAGGATGTTGTATTGCTCGCGGACCAGGTCGTGGCATTCATTGCAGATGCGATCGAGCGTGGCGGCCAGGGGCGGGTTTTCGGCCAGATTGCCCTGGGCCAGCAGGCTGGCCACCCGCACTTCGAAGAATTCGTCCAGGTTGTTACTGACGATACATAGATAGCGCAGCCGTTCGAGCAGGGGCAGGGCCTTGTCTTCGGCCTGGGCCAGCACACGGCGATTGAACATCAGCTGCGACAGTTCGCGGTCCAGGAAAATGGCGGATTTCGACGTTTCGGACGCTGCGGCTGTTTTCATCTTGTATTTTTGTCTAGGCATTCAGGGTGAGTAGTGCACCTTCAGTGTAGTTAGGAAATATGACAAGTCGGTGACAGGGCCTGTCTCGGTGATATCAAAACTGCCGGATCAAGAGTATCATGCCCGGGGAAAACGCGAATTACAGGTAATTTTGACCATGTCATAAACGTGTCATATTCGCGGGCTAGACTGCGCAGCATCAACCGGAACCCCAAGGTCCTGGTCGTCAACCCCAACCAAGGAATTGATATGCGAGTGAAACAGTTATTAGCATCCATCGTAGTTGGTGCATCGGCTTTTGCAGCCATGTCCACCGCCATCGCCGCCGACATGACCGGCGCCGGTGCGACCTTTCCTTACCCGATCTACGCGAAGTGGGCGGAAAACTACAAGAAGGCCACCGGTAACGGCTTGAACTACCAGTCCGTCGGTTCCGGCGCTGGCATCAAGCAGATCAAGGCCAAGACCGTCGACTTCGGCGCGTCCGACAAGCCGCTCAAAGTGGAAGAGCTGGAAGAAGCTGGCCTGATGCAATTCCCGGCCATCATGGGCGGCGTGGTCACCATCGTCAACCTGGACGGCATCGCGCCTGGCGCCATGAAGCTGACCGGTTCGGTCGTTGCCGACATCTACCTGGGCAAGATCGCCAAGTGGAATGCACCTGAAATCGCCGCACTGAACCCAGGCATGAAACTGCCGGCCGACGACATCACCGTCGTGCACCGCGCCGACGGTTCGGGCACCACCTACCTGTTCACCGATTACCTGTCGAAAGTTTCCCCTGAGTGGAAAACCAAGATCGGCGCCGACGCTGCCGTCAAATGGGCAACCGGCGTAGGCGGCAAGGGTAACGAAGGCGTTGCAGCCAACGTCCAGCGTATCAAGGGCGCCATCGGCTACGTCGAATGGGCTTATGCCAAGAAGAACAAGATCGCGCACACCCAGCTGAAAAACAAGGATGGCGTCTTCCTGAACCCGGACGACGACGCCTTCAAGGCAGCTGCAGCATCGGCCGACTGGGCCAAGACCCCGGGCTTCGGCATCGTGCTGACCGACCAGGCTGGCAAGGCTTCGTGGCCAATCACCGGCGTGTCGTACATCCTGATGCACAAGTCGCAGGCTGACGCCGCCAAGGGCAAGGAAGTCCTGAAATTCTTCGAATGGTCGTTCAAGAACGGTGACGCAGCTGCCACCGAACTGGACTACGTTCCACTGCCGGACACGGTCACCAAGCTGGTGGCCGATGCATGGAAAGCCAACTTGAAAGACGCTTCGGGCAAAGCAATCTGGTAAATCGCCTCCACCCTACGCAGAAACTTGCGTAGGGTGGAAAAGCGAAGCGCCTTCCACCATGATCGAGGTGGAAGGCGCTCCGCTTTTCCACCCTACAGACCACAAGATAGAACTCTATGAGTGCAAACCCAGCCTCGGCGATCGACCTGATGAAGCCTGTTCCGCTTGATGCTGAACAGGCTGCCATGCATTCCACGATGCGCAATCAGCGCATCCAGGATTTCATCTTCCACAAGACCACCATGCTGTTCGCCGCATCGGTGCTGTTTGTCCTGATCGGCATCATCATTTCGTTGATCATGGGCGCGATCCCGGCGTTCAAGGAATTCGGCCCCGGCTTCATTACCCGGGTCGAATGGGATCCCGTCAACGACCAGTACGGCGCCTTGATCGCCATCGTCGGCACCCTGGCTACCTCGTTTATCGCCTTGCTGATCGCGTTTCCGGTCAGCTTCGGCATTGCCCTGTTCCTGACCGAGATCTGCCCGGTCTGGCTGCGTCGCCCCATGGGCACCGCGGTCGAATTGCTGGCCGGTGTGCCGTCGATTATCTACGGCATGTGGGGCTTGTTCGTGTTCGCGCCGCTGTTCGCCGACCATGTCCAGCCGCTGCTGAAAAGCACGCTGGGCAATGTGCCCGGCATCGGCCACCTGTTCAGCGGTCCCATGATGGGCATCGGCATCCTGACCGCCGGCCTGATCCTGGCGATCATGATTATCCCTTTCATCGCTTCCGTGATGCGCGACGTGTTCGAGATCGTGCCGGCCGTGCTGAAGGAATCCGCTTACGGGCTGGGCTGCACCAAGTGGGAAGTCGTGCGCAAGATCGTGCTGCCTTACACCAAGACCGGCGTGGTCGGCGGCGTCATGCTGGGCCTGGGCCGCGCGCTGGGCGAAACCATGGCCGTCACCTTTGTGATCGGCAACGCCAACAAGCTGTCCTGGTCGCTGTTCGCCGCTGGCAACAGCATCTCCTCGACACTGGCCAATGAATTTGCCGAAGCCGAATCGGCCCTGCACGTATCGTCGCTGTTCGCGCTGGCGCTGATCCTGTTTGCCATTACCTTTATCGTCTTATCCGCTGCCAAGCTGATGCTGGCCAGCATGTCCCGCAGGGAAGGTGTGAAATGAACCCCGTCTACCGCAAACGCCTTCTCGTGCACCGCGTGGGCATCGCCCTGTCGGTGTTCGCCATGTCGATCGGCCTGATTTTCCTGCTGTGGATCCTGACCACCTTGCTGATCAAGGGCGTCGACGGCCTGACCTTGTTCCTGTTCACCGCCGACACGCCAGCCCCCGGCAGCGACGGTGGCGGCCTGCGCAACGCCATCCTGGGCAGCCTGATGATGGTCGGCCTGTCGACCGCCGTCAGCACCCCGATCGGCATCCTGGCCGGCATCTACCTGGCCGAATACGGCGAAGGCAACTGGTTTGCCCAGGTCACCCGCTTCGTGACCGACATCATGCTGTCGGCGCCATCGATCGTGATCGGCCTGTTCGTGTACGCGCTGTACGTGGCCAAGGTGAATCACTTTTCCGGTTACGCGGGCTCGATTGCCTTGTCCCTGATCGCCGTACCGGTGGTGGTGCGCACCACCGACAACATGCTGCGCCTGGTGCCGAACAGCCTGCTCGAAGCGGCCTTCGCCCTGGGCGCGCCGCGCTGGAAAGTGGCCACCATGGTGCGCCTGCGCGCCGTGAAGGCTGGCGTGATCACCGGCGTGCTGCTGGCCCTGGCCCGCATCGCCGGCGAAACCGCGCCGCTGCTGTTCACAGCACTGAACAACCAGTTCTTCAGCGCCAACATGAATGCGCCTATGGCCAACCTGCCGGTCGTGATTTACCAGTTCGCCATGAGCCCGTACGACAACTGGCGCGAACTGGCCTGGGCAGGCGCCCTGATCGTGACCTTTACCGTGCTGCTTCTCAATATCCTGTCGCGCACCGTGTTCAGCCAGAAAACCCCGAATTAATCCAACAATAACCGACATGACGCCAATGCCTATCCCGATTCCTACCGTTTCGCAAAAGAACAAGACGATCGAAATCTCCGGTCTGAACTTTTTCTACGGTAAAACGCAAAGCCTGACCAACGTCAGCCTGGATATCCATGAAAAGCAGGTCACCGCTTTCATCGGCCCGTCCGGCTGCGGCAAGTCGACCCTGCTGCGCACCCTGAACCGCATGTACGACCTGTATCCCGGCCAGCGCGCCGAAGGGTCGATCATGTACCGCGGCCGCAACATCCTCGACCCGGGCCAGGACGTGAACATGCTGCGCGCCAAAGTCGGCATGGTGTTCCAGAAGCCGACCCCGTTCCCGATGTCGGTGTACGACAATATCGCTTTCGGCGTGCGCCTGTACGAAGACCTGTCGAAGGGCGAAATGGACGAGCGCGTGGAATGGGCGCTGAAAAAAGCCGCGCTGTGGGGCGAGGTCAAGGACAAGCTCTCCAAGAGCGGCCTGTCGCTGTCGGGCGGCCAGCAGCAGCGCCTGTGCATCGCGCGCGGCGTGGCGGTGAAACCGGACGTGCTGCTGCTCGACGAGCCGACGTCGGCGCTCGATCCGATCTCGACGGCCAAGGTGGAAGAGCTGATCAGCGAACTGAAGCAGGATTACACGATCACCATCGTCACCCACAATATGCAGCAGGCCGCGCGTTGCTCGGACTACACCGCCTATATGTACCTGGGCGAACTGGTGGAATTCGGCGAGACCGACCAGATTTTCATGAATCCGGCGCGCAAAGAGACGCAGGATTACATTACCGGCCGTTTCGGCTGATCCAAGAATATCAAGAGACGGAGAGCAGCAATGATAGGCGAGCATTCATCCAAGCAGTACGACCACGAATTAGAAACCATCCGCTCCAAGGTGCTGCTGATGGGCGGCATTGTCGAAACCCAGTTCCTGGACGCCATGACGTGCTTCCGCATCGGTAATGTGGAACGCGCCGACCGCGTGATCGCCGAAGACGACCAGGTCAACCAGCTGGAAGTGCAGCTGGACGACGCCTGCAGCCACCTGATCGTGCGCCGCCAGCCCACCGCGAACGATTTGCGCACCGTGATGGCCACCATCAAGGTGATCACCGACCTCGAACGCATCGGCGACGAAGCGTCCAAGATCGCGCGTACCTCGAAAAGCCTGCACGGCCGCGGCGCGGTCGGCATCAACCATTACGAAATGGTGCGCACCATCGCCACCGCCACGTCCGACATGCTGCACGATGCGCTGGACGCCTTCGCGCGCCTGGACGGCAAGCAGGCCTTGCAGCTGATCGCCCAGGATGCCGTGGTCGACCACGAATTCCGCATGATCATGCGCAACCTGATCACCTTCATGATGGAAGATCCGCGCACCATTTCGTCGGCGCTCGACACCCTGTGGGTGGCCAAGGCGATCGAACGCATCGGCGACCATGCCAAGAACATCGCCGAATACGTGATCTATGTGGTCGAGGGCAAGGACATCCGCCACACCAAGCCGGCCGCACCGATTCCCGACTTGCCGCCAGCAGCATAATTCGATGGCTATTGATAAGACGACCGTCCTGATTGTCGAAGACGAACCGGCCATTATCGAGCTGGTGACGTTTTCGCTGCGCGAGACCGGCTGGAACGTGCGCTCGGTGCAGAACGTGGCCGACGCCTGGGATTTCATCATCCACGGCGCCCCGCAACTGATCCTGCTCGACTGGATGCTGCCCGACCAGACCGGCCTGCGCCTGCTGGCGCGGATCCGCGCCGACCGTAATTTCCAGAACATCCCGGTCATCATGCTGACCGCGAAGAGCATGGAAGAAGACAAGGTCGCGGGCTTGAACACGGGCGCCGACGACTATGTCACCAAGCCGTTCTCGCCGAAGGAATTGATGGCGCGCGCGAAGGCGCTATTGCGCCGCAAGAGCCCCGAGCATGCGGAAAGCGTGATGAGCGCGGGCAAGGTCTCGCTCGATCCGATCAGCTGCACGGTGTCGATCGAGAGCCAGAAGATCGACATTGGCCATGCCGAATTCAAGCTCCTGAAATTCTTCCTGGCGCATCCGGAACGCGTGTTTTCGCGCAGCCAGCTACTCGACAAGGTGTGGGGCGACCATGCCGTGATCGAAGAGCGCACCGTGGACGTGCATGTGCTACGCCTGCGCAAGGCGCTCAAGGAATCGGAAAGCCTGATCAAGACCGTGCGCAGCGTTGGGTATATGCTGTCTGAAAAATAAACGCTGAAGCGGACTTCATGAATCCGAAATTATTATTCTGGATCCCGGCTGTACTGCGCCTCGCTTTCATCCTGGCCGGCGCCGGTATTTTCTGGTGGCTGTTTGGCATCGCCTGGGGACTGGGCGTGGCGCTGCTGGCCGTGATCACGCTGCTGGTGATCCAGCTGAACTACCTGCACCAGCTGGGAGACTGGCTGGACGAACCGCACAGCACCCGGCTGCCCGACGGCTGGGGTTCGTGGACGAATATTTTTTCGCGCCTGTACCGCCTGCGCCGCGACGACGAACGCAACCAGTCGGAGCTGACCGAATGGCTGGCGCGCTTTCGCCAGGCCATGCGCCTGCTGCCGGACGGCGTGGCCATTATGGACGACGTGCTGTTCCTCGAATGGTGCAACCCGGCCGCCGAACGCCACCTGGGCCTGACCCTGGAGCGCGACAAGGGCATGCGCGTGACGAACCTGATTCGCCATCCGGCCTTCATCGACTACATCGTCCTTGGACGCTACGAGCAGCCGCTGACCCTGAGCCTGCGCGACCGCAAGCTGATTTGCCAGATCATCCCGTTTGAAAACCGGCGCCAGATCCTGGTGACGCACGACGCCACCGAAAACCAGCGCATCGAGGAGATGCGGCGCGACTTCATCGCCAACGCGTCGCACGAACTGCGCACGCCGCTGACCGTGATCGTGGGCTTCCTTGAAATCGCCTCGAGCGAAATGGACCTCGATCCCGCCACGCGCCTGTCGCACCTGAAGCTGATGACCGAGCAGGGACACCGCATGCAGCGCCTGATCGAAGACATGCTGACCCTGTCGCGCCTGGAGTCGGTGGATTATCCGCTGCGCCCCGAGCGGGTCGATATCGCCGGCTTGATCGAAGAAATCGTGCAGGAAGCGCGCGCGCTATCGGGCGGCAAGCATACCGTCACGTCCAGCGTGAACGGGCCGGACGTGAAGGGCAGCGCGGAAGAGCTGCGCAGTGCGTTCGGCAACCTGGCGTCGAACGCGGTGCGCTACACGGCGCCGGGCGGCACCATCCACCTGTGCTGGCAGAACGGGCCGGACGGGCCGCAATTCGTGGCATCCGACACCGGCATCGGCATCGACCAGACCCACATCGCGCGCCTGACCGAGCGCTTCTACCGGGTCGACAAAAGTCGCTCGCGCGAAACACAGGGCACCGGCCTTGGTCTGGCCATCGTCAAGCACGTGCTGCTGCGCCACGGCGGCACGCTGACCATCAAATCCGAGGCGGGGAAGGGCAGCAATTTCATTGTGACGCTGCCCGAGTCGATTGCCATCGACGCCCCACGCCTCGCGGTGTCGGTCTAGCCTAACCGGTATCGCGGCCGAACTTCCCGCTGCGCACCCATACGGCGGCCTTGCCCGCCGGCACCGTGAAGTTGGCCCAGCCGGTGGCATTGGCGCAGATCGTGCCCGCCACCGCGCCGGTGACTTCGGCGAAGCACTGGTTGGCATGCGAGTTCCCTACAAACATCCACTTCGATCCCCCCGCCGAGCGGTTATCGTTGAGCAGCGCGGCCAGGCCGTACCAGTGGGTGGCGTCGCCTTCGCGGGTCCAGCCCACCACGTCGCTGTTGTCGAAGTAGTCGTGCTGCGTGCCATAGGCGTGGTACTTGCGCCCGGTGAGCATCTTGTCGATCACCCAGCTGTGGTTGGCCACCTTGCCCGGCACCCCTTCATAGTCGCCCAGGAACACGGTTGGATAGCCGGCCTGGCGCAGCAGGATGGTGGCGTAGGCCAGCGGCTTGAACCAGTCCTGCACCTTGGACGAGAGCGAACGGCCGTCCAGCGTATCGTGGTTGTCCACGAAGGTGGCCGCGCGCGACGGTTGCCATGACGCCAGGGTGTTGGTCAACAGCGAACCCATGTCGAACAGCCCGTTGGCGTTGGCGGCCGACTGGAACTTGCTGTGCAGGGGGACGTCGAAGGCCGACATCTTGTCGTTTGGCGTGCTGTTGACGCTGTTGACGTAGTTGTTGAGGATGTTGATGTCGTTGGACCAGTATTCGCTGACCGCGAACGCCCCCGTCTTGCCGGTGGCCTGGCGCACGTGGTACAGCCACTCATTGAAATAGGTGGACGTGATGTGCTTGGTGGCGTCGATGCGGAAGCCGTCGAGCTTGGCGAAGTTGGTGTACCAGACGCCCCAATCCTTCAGGTGCGACTTGACGTCCGCGTGCTGGAAGTCGAGGTCGGCGCCCATCAGGTAGTCGTAGTTGCCGTTTTCGGTGCTCACCAGCGGGTCCCAGCCTTTGCCGACGCCGCGGAACTTGTAGATGCGGCAGTCGGTGCAGCCGTCCGAACCCAGGTTCTGCGCATAGTCGACACCATCGAAGTGGTACCAATTCCAGCGGAAATTGTTGTATTTGAGGGTGCCGTTGGCCTGCAGGCGGCCGGGGAAGGTGAAATTGGTCCACACCTGCAGCGAGACGTCGCCCCAGTATTCGACATTGCGGTTGGCCTTGTCGACCCGCACGCCGGTGACCCATTCGGTCAGGTCGGCGCTGGTTTTGTGGTTCAGGACGATGTCGGCGTAGACCTGGATGCCGGCCAGGTGGGCGGCGTCGATGGCCTGGATGTACTGGTCCTTGGTGCCCCAGCGCGTGCGCACGCTGCCTTTCTGGTTGAATTCGCCGAGGTCGAACAGGTCGTAGACGCCGTAACCGACGTCCGAAGCGCCCGCGCCGCCCTTGTAGGCCGGTGGCAGCCAGAAGGCGGTGATGCCCTTGGTGGCCCAGGACGGCGCCGCGTTCTTGACGCGGACCCAGTGCTGGCCGTCGCCGTTCGAGTCCCAGTCAAAGTATTGCAGCATGGTGCCGTTGGTCTGGGCCAGGGCAGGGATGCTGGCCGTGGCCAGCAGGGTGGACAGGGCGAGTGTGTTCTTAATTGAATGCATGTTGTCTCCGTTTGAGTTCTTCTATTTTTTTGACTCACTGGCAATGCGGGAAATAATTAGTTGCTCGTGTGCACCTCCTTTGTTTGTGTAGCATTACTACTAATTTAATGATTTAGTGATGATTAAATCCTGTTCTAAAGTGGAATGGGTGTCAACTTGCGCGCAATTTATGTGTAGTTTCACTTCGCGGTGCCGAAACCACGATTGCGGGTACAATCGCGTCCGTCTATTCCTTATTACAAATATATGTATTCGTATCGCATTTCCCTGATCGCCCTGGCCTTGTTGCTGACCGCGTGCGGCTCCCCGCCGCCGGCGCCCGTTCTGCCGCCGCCCGTGGTGGTGACCCCGCTGCTTCCGCCGCCGGCTCCCAAGAAAATCAAGATCGGCCTGGCCCTGGGCGGAGGCGCCGCGCGCGGTTTCGCGCACATCGGCGTGATCAAGGCGCTCGAAGCGCAGGGCATCTATCCGGAGATCGTGGTCGGCACCAGCGCCGGCAGCGTGGTCGGTGCGCTGTACGCCGCCGGCAATGACGGCTTCAAGCTGCAAAAGATCGCCATGGAAATGGATGAGGCCACGATTTCGGACTGGGCCTTGCCGCTGTTCGGCAAGTCGTCCGGCGTGCTCAAGGGTGAGGCCCTGCAAAGCTATGTGAACAAGGCCGTCAAGAACGTGACCATGGAAAAGCTGCCGATCCGCTTCGGCGCGGTGGCCACCGATTTGAACAGCGGCCAGCCGATCCTGTTCCAGCGCGGTAACACGGGGCAAGCGGTGCGCGCATCGTCGTCGGTACCCAGCCTGTTCCAGCCGGTGCGGATCGGCGATCGTTCGTATGTGGACGGCGGCCTGGTGGCGCCGGTGCCGGTGCGCTTCGTGCGCGAAATGGGCGCCGACTTCATCATCGCGGTCAATATCTCGACCCAGACCGACGCGCAGGCGGCGGTGAGCTCGCTCGAAGTGCTGCTGCAAACCTTCAGCATCATGGGGCAGCGCCTGAACCACTACGAGCTCAAGGACGCGGACATCGTGATCCAGCCGGCGCTAGGAAAGATGGGCGGCAACGACTTCGCCGGCCGCAACCTGGCCATCCTGGCGGGCGAACAGGCCGCGGCGGCGGTGATGCCGCAAATCAAAGCCAAGCTCAAGGCGCGCCAGCAGCCATAGTTTGTATAGCGCCGGCGATATCGCGGGGCCGCCTGGCGGCCGTAGAATGCCGGTTCACAACAAAAGAACAGGACACTCCATGCTGACCAAATCCGTACTGACCGCCAACGACGTCAAGAAAATCGCCGCAGCCGCGGAAGCTGAAGCGCTGGCCAATGACTGGGCGGTGACGATTGCCATCGTCGACGACGGCGGCCATTTGCTGTCGCTGCAGCGTCTCGACGGCGCCGCGCCCCTGACGGCCCACATTGCGCCAGCCAAGGCCAAAACGTCGGCCATGGGCCGGCGCGAGACCAAGGTCTACGAAGACATCATCAACAACGGGCGTACCGCGTTCGTGACCGCGCCTTACGTCGAAGGCATGCTCGAGGGTGGGGTGCCGGTGCTGGTGGACGGCCACGTGGTTGGCGCGGTGGGCGTGTCGGGCGTGAAGTCCGACCAGGATGCGCAGATTGCCAAGGCCGGCATCGCCGCACTGGGCCTGGCCAAGTAATCCTTTCCCTATAGGGACCTCTCCCATTTTCCTATTTGGGGACAGTCCCAGGTTTTGATGGGGACAGTCCCAGGTTTTGAGGAAACAAATCCGTTGGTTTTGATGGGGACAGTCCCAGGTTTTGAGGAAACAAATCCCTTTCCTCAAAACCTGGGACTGTCCCAAAAATGAATATCAAAACCTGGGACTGTCCCAAAAATGAATATGGGAAATCAGGCGTGGATTTCGGGGCCTTCCGGGGCGGAATCGGCCGCGCCGCTGCGCTGCAGCCATTCCAAGAGGGCCGCCATATTGCGCACCAGGATCTCGGGGCCTTCGATGAAGCCCACTTGTTCCAGGTTGGCGGCGTCACAGCTGAGCTTGTTGACGGTCGGCGAGCGCTTGACCATGCGGTCGTATGCCTTGAAGCATTTGTTCTGCCACGAGTGCAGGGACGAATCGTTGAATTTGTTATTTTCGAAGTACACGGTCACCGAGCCATCGGCATTACCGAAGCCGACCATCCCCGAGCCATTCCTTAATACTTCAATGACCGCTTCCTCGGCATCCGTCCGTGGTACGAATACCGCCGCGCGCCCGCCCGGATTGGGGCGGTCCATCGGTGTGTCTCTGCCAAAGGTGGACATATTTGCGTTCCCTGATATCGATTGATTAAGCTATTCAGGAAATAATGTATCGATGGGCAACTAAGTTGTCCAGCAAAACAGGTAAATATGTGCCGGAATCGTGCCGGGGGCGATTGCCGGGAAGGCCGCTTTGCGCTATAATTCGGAGGTTTAGCCAATCACACACATACCGTAGCGACTACCCACCATCCCTCATTCAAAATGACACCGTATCCATGAGCGCAGCAAGGCTCGGGGTCCATGGTTGTCGGTCTGACGTGGCGCAGCTACGGTAACTTTATCAGGAGTTGCCCTTGCCGCCATTTTTTTCTGGCCCCGCCGTTCCAGCCATTCTCGCGCTCGCAGACGGAACAGTTTTTAAAGGTATTTCCATTGGCGCCGCCGGTCACACCACCGGGGAAGTCGTTTTCAATACAGCGATGACGGGCTACCAGGAAATCCTGACAGATCCCAGTTACTCGCGCCAGATCGTCACGCTCACTTATCCGCATATCGGCAATACGGGCGTCAATCCCGAAGACGTCGAATCCGGCAAAGTCCATGCCGCAGGCCTGATCATCCGTGACCTGCCGCTGATGGCATCGAACTTCCGCTCCACCCAATCCCTGTCCGATTACCTGAAGGCCGAAGGCATCGTCGCCATCGCCAATATCGACACCCGCAAGCTGACGCGCATCCTGCGCGAAAAAGGCGCGCAAAGCGGTGCGATCCTGGTCGGCACCCAGGGCAACGAGCCGTCGGCGGCGCAAGCGCTGGAACTGGCGCGCTCCTTTCCCGGCCTGTCGGGCATGGACCTGGCCAAGGTCGTGTCGACCACCACGGCCTACGAATTCACCGAGACCGAATGGAAGCTGGGCGAAGGCTACGGCAAGCTCACCGATGCCTCGGCGGCCCCCCGATTCCACGTGGTCGCCTTCGACTTCGGCGTCAAGCGCAATATCCTGCGCATGCTCACCGAACGCGGTTGCAAGGTCACCGTGCTGCCGGCCCAGTCCAGCGCCGCCGACGCGCTCGCGCTGAACCCGGACGGCATCTTCCTGGCCAACGGCCCCGGCGACCCGGCTCCGTGCGACTACGCCATCGCGGCTGCCAAGGAACTGATCGAGCGTGGCATTCCCACCTTCGGCATTTGCCTGGGCCACCAGATCATGGCGCTCGCTTCCGGCGCGCAGACCCTGAAAATGAAATTCGGCCACCACGGCGCCAACCACCCGGTGCAGGACCTCGATTCGAAGCAGGTCATGATCACGTCGCAGAACCACGGTTTTGCGGTGGACGCCAATACGCTGCCGGCCAACTGCCGCGTGACCCACGTGTCGCTGTTCGACGGTTCGCTGCAGGGCTTTTCCCGCACCGACAAGCCTGCCTTCTGCTTCCAGGGCCACCCTGAAGCATCGCCTGGACCGAACGACGTAAGTTACCTGTTTGACCGCTTCATCAGCCTGATGCAAGCCGCGGAGAAAAAATAACATGCCAAAACGTAGTGACATTAAAAGTATTCTGATTATTGGCGCGGGCCCGATCATCATCGGCCAGGCGTGCGAATTCGACTATTCCGGCGCCCAGGCGTGCAAGGCGCTGCGCGAAGAAGGCTACAAGGTCATCCTCGTCAACAGCAATCCGGCCACCATCATGACCGACCCGGAAATGGCCGATGTGACCTACATCGAGCCGATCACCTGGAAAGTCGTGGAGCGCATCATCGCCAAGGAACGTCCTGACGCGATCCTGCCGACCATGGGCGGACAGACCGCGCTCAATTGCGCGCTCGACCTGCACAACAACGGCGTGCTCACCAAGTACAACGTGGAACTGATCGGCGCGTCGCCCGAAGCCATCGACAAGGCCGAGGATCGCTCCAAGTTCAAGGAAGCGATGACCAAGATCGGCCTCGGTTCGGCGCGCTCCGGCGTGGCGCACTCGATGGACGAAGCGTGGACCGTCCAGCGCGAGCTGGGCTTCCCGACCATCATCCGTCCTTCCTTCACCATGGGCGGCACGGGCGGCGGTATCGCCTACAACGAAGAAGAATTCGAAACCATCTGCAAGCGCGGCCTGGAAGCGTCGCCTACCAAGGAACTGCTGATCGAGGAATCCCTCATCGGCTGGAAAGAGTACGAGATGGAAGTTGTGCGCGACAAGGCGGACAACTGCATCATCATCTGCTCGATCGAAAACCTGGACCCGATGGGCGTGCACACCGGCGACTCGATCACCGTGGCGCCGGCGCAGACGCTGACGGACAAGGAATACCAGATCATGCGCAACGCGTCGCTGGCGGTGCTGCGCGAAATCGGCGTGGACACGGGCGGTTCGAACGTGCAGTTCTCGATCAACCCGGCCGACGGCCGCATGATCGTCATTGAAATGAATCCGCGCGTGTCGCGTTCGTCGGCGCTGGCTTCGAAAGCGACCGGCTTCCCGATCGCGAAAGTGGCGGCCAAGCTGGCGGTCGGCTTCACGCTCGACGAACTGCGCAACGAAATCACCGGCGGCGCAACCCCGGCGTCGTTCGAACCGTCGATCGACTATGTGGTCGTCAAGGTGCCGCGCTTCACGTTTGAAAAATTCCCTGCAGCGGACCATCATCTGACCACGCAAATGAAGTCGGTGGGCGAAGTGATGGCCATTGGCCGCACCTTCCAGGAATCGTTCCAGAAAGCCCTGCGCGGCCTGGAAGTGGGCGTCGACGGCCTGAACGAGAAAACCCGCGACCGCGAAAAAATCGAAGAAGAGCTGGGCGAACCTGGCCCGGACCGCATCTGGTACGTGGGCGACGCCTTTGCCCAGGGCTTCACGCTGGAAGAAGTGCACCAGCTGACCCACATCGATCCGTGGTTCCTCATCCAGATCAAGGAAATCGTCGACATCGAGCTGTGGCTGGACAACCAGACCCTGGCCGCGCTGGACAAGCCGACCCTGTACAAATTGAAGCAGAAGGGCTTTTCGGACCGCCGCCTGGCCTTCCTGCTGCGCGTGACCGACACCGAAGTGCGCGAAACGCGCCACGCCATGGGCATCCGCCCGGTGTACAAGCGGGTTGATACCTGCGCGGCCGAATTTTCGACCGACACCGCGTACATGTATTCGACCTACGACGAAGAGTGCGAATCGAACCCTTCCGACAAGAAGAAGATCATGGTGCTGGGCGGTGGCCCTAACCGTATCGGCCAGGGTATCGAATTCGACTACTGCTGCGTGCACGCGGCGCTGGCCATGCGCGAAGACGGCTACGAGACCATCATGGTCAACTGCAATCCTGAAACCGTGTCGACCGACTACGATACCTCGGACCGCCTGTACTTCGAATCGCTGACGCTGGAAGACGTGCTGGAAATCGTCGCCCTCGAAAAACCGGTGGGCGTGATCGTGCAGTACGGCGGCCAGACTCCGTTGAAGCTGGCGCTGGACCTGGAACGCAATGGCGTGCCTATCATTGGCACGTCGCCCGACATGATCGACGCCGCCGAAGACCGCGAGCGCTTCCAGAAAATGCTGCAGACGCTGGGCCTGCGCCAGCCGCCTAACCGCACCGCGCGCACCGAAGCCGAAGCCATCGAACTGG
Source organism: Pseudomonadota bacterium (assembly GCA_040388805.1). Taxonomy (GTDB): domain Bacteria; phylum Pseudomonadota; class Gammaproteobacteria; order Burkholderiales; family Burkholderiaceae_D; genus Telluria_A. The sequence continues at coordinate 7,899 of JAZKBE010000066.1, read as the reverse complement.
CCCAGGAAATCGGCTACCCGCTGGTGGTGCGTCCTTCGTACGTGCTGGGCGGACGTGCGATGGAAGTGGTGCACGAGCAGCGCGACCTGGAACGCTACATGCGCGAAGCGGTCAAGGTATCGCACGATTCGCCGGTACTGCTGGACCGCTTCCTGAACGACGCCATCGAAGTGGACGTCGACTGCATCTCCGACGGCGAAACCACCTTCATCGGCGGCGTCATGGAGCACATCGAACAGGCTGGCGTGCACTCGGGCGATTCGGCCTGTTCGCTGCCGCCGTATTCGCTGTCGCAGGAAACCATTGATGAACTCAAGCGCCAGACGTCGCTGATGGCCAAGGGCCTGAACGTGGTGGGCCTGATGAATGTGCAGTTCGCGATCCAGAAGCAGGAACGCGACGGCGAAATGCGCGACACCGTGTATGTGCTGGAAGTGAACCCGCGCGCATCGCGTACCGTGCCTTTCGTGTCCAAGGCCACCGGCCTGCAGCTGGCGAAAATCGCCGCGCGCTGCATGGTGGGCCAGACCCTGGCGTCGCAGGGCATCACCAAGGAAGTGATTCCGCCGTTCTTCAGCGTCAAGGAAGCCGTGTTCCCGTTCGTGAAATTCCCGGGCGTGGACACCATCCTGGGCCCTGAAATGAAGTCGACCGGTGAAGTCATGGGCGTTGGCATGACCTTCGGCGAAGCTTTCGTCAAGTCGCAGATGGGCGCCGGTGTCAAGCTGCCTGAATCGGGCAAGGTGTTCCTGTCGGTGAAGGGCTCCGACAAGCCGCGCGCCGTCAAGGTAGCGCGCGACCTGCACGAGATGGGCTTCCAGGTCGTCGCGACCAAGGGAACGGCTGCGGTCATCAACGCGGCGGGCATTCCTTGCCAGGCCGTGAACAAGGTGATCGAAGGCCGTCCGCACGTGGTCGACATGATCAAGAACCACGAGATTGCCCTGGTGATCAACACGGTCGAAGAAAAACGCAGCGCCATTGTCGATTCGCGCGCGATCCGGATTTCCGCTTTGGCGGCCCGGGTCACGACTTACACTACAATAGCGGGTGCGGAAGCCGCCGTCGAAGGCATGCGTCATCTCGACGAGTTGCGCGTGTACGATTTACAAGGCCTGCATAAAACACTAAACTAAGCTTTGGCAGTACCTTTAACCACAGAGTTTGCGCGGCTCCGGTCGCGTGCCTCTGTGGTTTTCACTTTTTCAGCAGAAACGCGAACACATTATGAATTCATCCGTCCCACTGACCAAATACGGCGCCGAACTCCTCAAGGAAGAGCTGCACCAGCTCAAAACGAAGGAGCGCCGCATCGTGATCGACGCCATCTCCGAAGCGCGCTCGCACGGCGACCTGTCCGAGAACGCCGAATACGACGCCGCCAAGGAGCGCCAGGCTTTCGTTGAAGGCCGCATCGCGGAACTGGAAGGCAAGCTGGGTGCGGCGCAGATCATCGATCCGGCCACGCTGGACGCCGAAGGCCGCGTGGTATTCGCTTCGACCGTCGACCTGGAAGACCTGGACAACGGCCAGAAGGTGACCTACCAGATCGTGGGCCTGGACGAAGCCGACCTGAAATTGAATAAGGTATCGGTGACGTCGCCGATCGCACGCGCGCTGATCGGCAAGTACGCCGGCGACGTGGTGGAAGTGCAGGCGCCGTCCGGCCCGCGCGAGTACGAAATCCTGGAAGTGAAATACATCTGATGCTGGTGATCCGCGCACGGCTGCTGCTGGTCGCGCTGTGGGCGGGCAGTTTGCTGGCCGTGGGCTACCTGGTGGCGCCCACGCTGTTCGCCACGCTGCCCGACAAGGCGCTGGCGGGCACGCTGGCCGGCGCCATGCTGCGCAGCGAAGCCTGGCTGTCGGCGGGCATGGGCGTGCTGCTGATGGGCGTGCTGGCCGTGTCGCAGGACCTGGACGCGAAAACGAAGCGCACCTTGCGCATCATCGTGCTGGGCATGCTGGCGTGCGTGCTGGTGAATTATGCGGGATTGTGGCCGCTGATGGCCGAAGCGCGCGCAGCAGGGGACCGCAGCCGGTTTGGCATGCTGCACGGCTTGTCGATGGTGGTGTACTTGACCCAGAGCGTGATGTCGCTTTACCTGGTAATCCGGAATAAATCGTAAGGCGGAACGCGAGCGCGTTCCGCATCCAGCCAACTTATTTACCCAGCACGCTTTTCTTGGTGCTTTTCTGACGCGGCTTGGCGCGCTTGATGGTGCCGCCTTCGGTGACGCGTTCGTTACCCTTGATCATGACCTTGGTCACGCTAGGGCGCTTGGTGCCGCTGGCGCTGGCCTTGACGATGGTCACTTCGCGCATGCCCTTGCCGGACTTGCTGCTGCGCTCTTTCACCACTTCGACTTTCGGGCGGTAGATGACCAGAAGCTTGCCGATATGCTGAACCGGGTGGGCTTGCAGTTCGGTGCAGATGTTTTCGTAGATCTCGTTGCGCATTTCGCGGTCGTCGCCGAATACGCGGACCTTGATCAGGCCATGCGAATCGAGGCTGCCGGAAATTTCCTTGATGACTGCTGGGGTCAGACCCGCTTCGCCAATGATCACGACTGGCTTCAGCGCATGGGCTTCAGCGCGCAGTGCGCTGCGCTCGACGGGGGTAAGTTTTTGCATAATATTTTTAGTTAATCCTTTAAAGGCAGTATTCTACGCGAATGGCAAAGAAACTTAATAAAAACTGGTTGCACGACCATATAAACGACCCCTACGTCAAATTGGCGCAGAAAGAGGGTTACCGTGCACGCGCCGCGTACAAGCTCAAGGAAATCGACGAGAGCGAGAAGCTGATCAAGTCCGGCCAGGTCATCGTCGACCTTGGCTGCACCCCGGGCAGCTGGGGCCAGTATGTGCGGCGCAAGCTGGCCGGCAAGGACGGCGGCGGCATCAACGGCACCATCATCGGGCTCGACATGCTGCCCATGGAGCCGATCGCCGACATGCACTTCATCCTGGGCGACTTCCGCGAAGCACGCGTGCTGCGCCAGCTCGACACCATCCTGGCCGGCCGCAAATGCGACCTGGTGCTGTCGGACATGGCGCCCAACCTGTCCGGGATTCCGACCGCCGATTCGGCGCGCATGGAGCATCTTATCGATCTGGCAATTGAATTCACCCAATTCCACATGAAGCCGAGCGGGGCCCTGGTCGTGAAATGTTTCAAGGACATGGGTTTCAGCCAGATTGTCGAAAAATTCAGAAGTGAATTTAAGATCGTCAAACAGATCAAACCGAAAGCCAGCCGCGACAAGTCGTCCGAAATATTCCTGGTAGGGAAGGGCGTCAAGAACCCCGCCACAAAGAATCACGGCATCGAGGACGATTCAGTCCTTGATATTTGACCGTTCGGGCCGCACATCAGGATTGGGAAAGCTGTAAAAAGCATGCGATTTGGCCAAGAATGCGGCCATATGTATATGTTTTCAGTGGTTTTTTCAGTCCCTGAGCCGGGCGTGCGTGGCACCTCCAGCTTATTACGAGTAAAATCGGCGTTCTAGAAATCGGTAAAAGATGCGCCTGCATCGAAGGAGTTTTCGTGAATAATATGTTTTCCAAATCGGCCATCTGGGTGGTTGTTGCCTTGTTGCTGTTCATGCTGTTCAAGAATTTTGAAGGCGGCAGCGGTACCACCGGCGGCACCAAGCCCATTGCTTATTCCGATTTGCTGGACGAAGTCAAAGCGCGCCGCATCAAGGAAGTGGTCATCGAGGGCAGCAGCATCACCGCGCTGCGTACCGACGACACCAAGGTGCGCACCACCGCCAGCGGCCTCGACCGCGGCCTGGTCGGCGACCTGCGCGAAAACAATGTCAAATTCGACATCCGGCCGGCAGAAGAGCCATCGTTCCTGCAGCAGGTCTTCATTTCGTGGTTCCCGATGCTGCTGCTGATCGGCGTGTGGGTGTTCTTCATGCGCCAGATGCAGGGCGGCGGCAAGGGCGGCGCGTTCTCCTTCGGCAAGTCGAAGGCGCGCATGATGGATGAAACCAACAACACCGTCACCTTCGCCGACGTCGCCGGTTGCGACGAAGCGAAGGAGGAAGTGAACGAAATCGTCGACTTCCTGAAGGACCCTACCAAGTTCCAGAAGCTGGGCGGACGCATTCCGCGCGGCGTGCTGATGGTCGGACCGCCGGGCACGGGTAAAACCCTGCTGGCGCGCGCCATTGCCGGCGAAGCCAAAGTACCGTTCTTCTCGATCTCGGGTTCCGACTTCGTGGAAATGTTCGTCGGCGTCGGCGCCAGCCGCGTGCGCGACATGTTCGAAAACGCGAAAAAGCATTCGCCTTGCATCATCTTCATCGACGAGATCGACGCTGTCGGTCGCCATCGCGGCGCCGGCATGGGCGGCGGCAACGACGAACGCGAACAGACGCTGAACCAGCTGCTGGTCGAAATGGACGGTTTTGAAGCGAGCTCCGGCGTCATCGTGGTCGCTGCCACCAACCGTGCCGACGTGCTCGATAAAGCGCTGCTGCGTCCGGGCCGCTTCGACCGCCAGGTCATGGTGGGCTTGCCGGACATCCGCGGCCGGGAACAGATCCTGAACGTGCACATGCGCAAAGTGCCTATCGCCACCGACGTCAAGGCCGACATCCTGGCCCGCGGCACGCCTGGCTTCTCGGGCGCCGACCTGGCCAACCTGGTCAACGAAGCAGCCCTGTTCGCCGCGCGCCGCAGCAAGCGCCTGGTGGAAATGATGGACTTCGAAGATGCCAAGGACAAGATCTACATGGGTCCCGAGCGCAAATCGATGGTCATGCGCGAAGAAGAACGCCGCAACACCGCTTACCACGAGTCCGGCCACGCCGTGATCGCCAAGCTGCTGCCGAAGGCCGACCCTGTGCACAAGGTCACCATCATGCCGCGCGGCTTCGCCTTGGGCCTGACCTGGCAGCTGCCGGAACACGACCAGCTGTCCGGCTACAAGGACAAAATGCTCGAAGAAATCTCGATCCTGTTCGGCGGCCGTATCGCCGAAGAGATTTTCGTGGGCCAGATGTCGACCGGCGCATCGAACGACTTCTCGCGCGCCACCAAGCTGGCCCGTTCCATGGTCACCCGTTTCGGCATGAGCGACAGCATGGGCGTGATGGTCTACGAAGACAGCGAAAACGAAGGCTTCTTCGGCGGCGCCACCAAGACCATTTCGGAAGCAACGCAGCAAAAGGTGGACGCGGAAATTCGCGCCATCCTGGATCGCCAGTACGCGCTGGCCCGCCGCCTGCTCGAAGAAAACCGCGACAAGGTCGAAAAAATGACCCGCGCGTTGCTGGAATGGGAAACCATCGACGCCGACCAGATCAACGACATCATGGCTGGCAACGACCCGCGCGCACCGAAGGCGGGCATGCCTGCCAAGCGCACGCCGCCTGGTGACAGCGGCAAGGACGACGTATCGCCGAACGCGACCGCACCGGCGTAATCGCCAGGTCGTAGCGCAGTATATAATGCCGCTCTGGCAACAACTGAGCGGCATTTTTCATGTCCGATCGCACTTCACACCACATGCGACACTACCTTCAATGCGGCCGTTTCGGCTTCCAGCTCGAGCACCAGCCGCTCGTCATGGGCATCCTGAACGTGACCCCGGACTCCTTTTCTGACGGCGGCCGTTTCCAGTCGCTGGAATTCGCCATGTCGCGCGCCGAGGAAATGATCGCCGAAGGTGTCGACATGATCGACATCGGCGGCGAATCGACCCGTCCCGGCGCGCCCGGCGTGCCGCTGGACGAAGAATTGCGGCGCGTGATGCCGGTCCTGTACGCCCTGCGCGACCTGGGCCGGCCGCTGTCGATCGATACCTTCAAGCCGGCCGTGATGCGCGAAGCCATCCTGGCTGGCGTGGACATGATCAACGACATCAACGGTTTCCGCGCAGCGGGCGCCCTGGAAGCGGTGGCGGACAGCGATTGCGGACTGTGCGTGATGCACATGCAGGGCACGCCGCAGAATATGCAGCAACACCCCGACTACAGTGACGTCGTGGTCGAAGTGATTGATTTCCTGCGCGAACGGGTCGACGCCATGGTGACGGCCGGCATCGACCGCGAACGCATCTGCATCGATCCCGGTTTCGGGTTCGGCAAGACGGTCGAGCACAATTTCGCCTTGCTGCGCAATATCGGCAAGATCCGCGACGCGGTAGGCCTGCCCGTGCTGGCCGGAGTATCGCGCAAATCGATGATTGGCGCGATTACCGGCAAACCGGTCGAGCAACGTTTGGCCGGAAACATTGCAGGCGCGTTGGCTGCGATAGCGCATGGCGCTAGAATTGTCCGGGTACATGATGTAGTCGAAACGGTTGATGCCGTTAAAGTGTGGCAAGCTGCTAATATTCACCAAACTTAAAATAAAGAGCGAACATGGGACGTAAATATTTCGGCACCGATGGTATCCGTGGACTGGTCGGCGTAGCGCCGATCACCCCTGACTTTGTGATGCGCCTTGGCCACGCTGCCGGCAAAGTGCTGGCCAAGTCCAGCAATGCCGCGTCCGGCCGTCCGACCGTGCTGATCGGCAAAGACACCCGCATCTCTGGCTACATGCTCGAATCGGCCCTGGAAGCAGGCTTCAACGCCGCCGGCGTCGACGTGTTGCTGGCCGGCCCGACTCCGACCCCGGCCGTGGCCTACCTGACGCGCGCACTGCGCCTGTCGGCCGGCGTGGTCATTTCCGCCTCGCACAATCCTTTCCACGACAACGGCATCAAGTTTTTCTCGGAACACGGCACCAAGCTGGCCGACGCGGTGGAATCGGAAATCGAAGAAATGATCGACCAGCCGATGACCTGCGTGTCGCCGGAAAAAATGGGCCGCGCCAAGCGCCTGCAGCACTCGCAGGGCCGCTACATCGAATTTTGCAAGAGCACTTTCCCGAACGAGCTGGACCTGCGCGGCTTGCGCATCGTCGTCGACTGCGCCCATGGCGCCGCGTATGACATCGCACCGCACGTGTTCCACGAACTGGGCGCGGAAGTCATCGCCATCGGCGCCACGCCGGACGGCTTCAACATCAATGCCGGCTTTGGCGCCACCGCGCCGAAAGCCATGTCGGCTGCCGTGCTCGAGCACCGTGCCGACCTGGGCATTGCGCTCGACGGCGACGCCGACCGCCTGGTCATGTGCGACAGCAAGGGCCGCATCTACAATGGCGACGAATTGCTGTACGTGATGGTGCGCGACCGCATGTCGACCGGCCCGGTGGCCGGCGCCGTGGGCACACTGATGACCAATATGGCGCTGGAAGTGGCGTTCAAGGAACTGGGCATCGGCTTCGCGCGCGCCAAGGTGGGCGACCGCTACGTGCTGGAAGTGATGCAGGAAAACGGCTGGCTGTTCGGCGGGGAGGGCTCCGGCCATCTGCTGGCCCTGGACAAGCACACCACGGGCGACGGTATCGTGTCCGCATTGCAAGTGTTGTCCGCGTTGAAACGCAGCGGCAAGTCGCTGGAACAGTGCTGCGGCGAGCTGACCCTGTTCCCGCAAACGCTGATCAACATTAAAGTGCCTGCCGGCTTCGACTGGACGAAAAATCCAGCCATGGTGGCCGAAAAAGAAGCCGTCGAACGCGAACTGGGCGACGCCGGCCGGGTTCTGATCCGCGCGTCGGGCACGGAACCCCTGATCCGCGTGATGGTGGAAGCCAAGAACGCCGACCAGGCCGAATCGACCGCCCGCCGCATCGCCGACAAAGTCGCCTGACGCCTACCACCACATCGTCCTCGCGAAAGCGGGGACCCACGGAAGGGTAGTGGCGGCAGTGGGTTCAACCCAGTTGCCGCCACAAAGTTGACGTCGCGCCGCCCGCGCAGTATAATATCGTCTTCGGAGTGTGGCGCAGTCCGGTAGCGCACCTGGTTTGGGACCAGGGGGTCCAAGG
>JAZKBE010000065.1:0-31637 GCA_040388805.1 Pseudomonadota bacterium | reverse complement strand
TTTTTTTCGTCCACATTTCCCAACCAGGGTCAGACCTCCGGCGAGTAATGTTCCTCCGCCGAGGTCTGACCCCGGTTGAGAGGAAAGTATTGCCTTAGAACTGCTTGAAGTAGTCGCGGGCGGCCTGGCTGCATGCCAGGAACGCGAACGATCCGTGATAGTCCGAAGTCACGTTGGTCATTCCGGTGTCCGTGATGTAGTCCATTTCCACGCGCTGGAAGGTGCGCTTCGCCGGGCCGTAGAAGTCGTTCTCGCCGATCGCGCTGTCAACGTCGACGACCGTCACCACGCCCGGCCGCACGCCATGCGCCTTGAAATAGGCATCGGTCAGTCTCGTATTCTGAAAACTGACGACAGGGTCCCGATTCCCTCCGCACATCAGCATCGGCTGCCGCGGCACCCAGGTCCTCAGGTCATTCTTGAACCAGGCCAGGCGCATCGGATGGGTGGCGCCGCATGCCAATGGAGCATCTGCAGCGTTGGCATCGCAGGGAATGGCTGCTTTATCGGCCATCAGCCTGGCCAGGTAGCTGCTCTTGAACAGGCTGTTCTCCGGCGGGCCAAACGACAACTGCTGCTGAACGCTCAGCCCCGACACACCCGGCATGTCGTTCGGCAGCAGGAAGCCTGGCATCTTCGGCTTCAGCTCGCTCGGCCTGAGCACACTGGGAAACATGGTTTCCATCTTGTCGGCATAGGCGGCGGGATACAATTCCGACGGGTTGCTGTAGATGTTGCCGTAGGCTTTTTGCCAGCCTGTGATCTTGACCACGAAACGCACCATGGCTTCGAAATCCGGCTTGCTCATGTCTGCCAGCGAGGACGTCGAGGCGAGCAGGGCTTCGTACATTGCCGCTTCCGCGAAATTGCCGGCCTGGGGCGCTGAGGCGGTCACCGCGATGCCGGCCGCTTGCATCGCGCGGTGCGTCGCCATGGTCGCATAACCACCTTCGGAAAATCCAGTCAGGAACAGTTTTCCGTTGTCGCTCGCCGCCAATCCGGCGAAGGCCGACCGCGCCGCCGACAGTGCGTCGATCATGTCCTTCGATTGCTGGTCCGCGATGTGGTGCGGGTGATAGCCAAGGCTGGACGTATCGTGCCCCGCGTAATTCGGGGCTACGACGATATAGCCGGCGGCCGCGTACATCATGGCTTGCTGGTAGGATTCGTAGCCGAGCGGTGCATCCGGCCGCATGTCGGCCATGTTGGCGTCTTGCCGGCGCGTGTTACCGTGCGCGTAGAGCATCACGGGCCTCGCACCACCGCATTTCTCTGCTGTGCCGCCCGGCACCATGATGGCGCCCGTGGCGGTGGTGGACTCGTTGGCGGCGCCGACCGTACTGTATTTGAAATAGTAGAGGTCCACCCCGCACGGCGAAGGCGAGGCGATGCCGGCGACGAAGGCGCCCCATCCACCAAATTCCCGGGTCTTGGCAGCGAGGCTTTCTCCATGCAGGGAACTGACTTTTTGTACCGGTCCTAGCAGCGTGCCGCGGCTGGCGGTTGTCGGCGCATCGGGCACAACCGGGGTACGCGGTGCCGGCTTTCCGGGGCCGCATCCGGACAGGGCGACTGCCGCGAGGGCAATCAGGATCTTTTGAGTGTGCATCTGGTTTCCTTGGCGTGAGCGCTAGTGCGATCATGCAAGGTAAGCCAGGCGCGGAAGGCGAGGATGGGAGAAGGGATAAATACACCGGAATTCGCGATGGAACTCCCCGATTCAGGGATGAAGCCAGGCCGGCTTTACGACTTTCCGGACGCCGCGGCGTGGGCCTTTTTCCACATCTCGCCCAGCTTGCCGTTCGCCTCCATCTGGATCAACTCCTCGTCTATGATGGCGCGCAATTCTTCGGCGCGTTCGAAGCGTTTCGAGACCGCGAAATAGAACAGGTTCGGTTTCATGCCGGGCAGCGGCGCCTTGCCGATATCCGGGTCGGCCAGGAAGTTCTTGCCGATCGCGGCAAAACCGTTCATGACCTCATCTTTCTCGAGGAATAGGGCGCAGCGGCCCAGCTTCATCTTGCTGATCAGCTGGGCAAAACCCTTGGCGCCCTGGTCGACTTCTCCCGGCTTCATCCCGTAACCTTCGTAGTTGTATCCCTGCACGCCGCACACGCGGTACTTGTGCAGGTCGGCCGGCCTGGCAATCTGCAAGCCTTGCGGATGGTTGCGCTTGGAATAGTAGTAATAGGCCGTGGTCGCGTAATACGGCCGGGAAAACAGGAAATTCCGCTCGCGCTCGGCGTTGAAAGACATGTTCAGCACCATCGCGTACCGCTGGCCGAGCGTCACCACCGCCAGGCAGCGTGGCCAGGGAATCATCTCGATCTTGTGCGTGATATGCCGGCTGCCCAGTATCTCGCCGATGACGGCCACCGCGTAGCCGGCCAGGACGCCGGTCTTCTTGCCGTCCACGCGCTGGAAATAAGAGTAGGGCGGCCATTCGTTCTCGTCGTCGCAGATCGAAATGTGCAGCGGCGCGGCCGGCGCGCCGGGGACATCCAGGCGTGCCGCATGGCAGATGCCAGCCTGTAAGCTGAACGCCAGTACGAGAAGCAGCCACCGCGGGCCGGAGATGTTCATTGTCGAAACTCACTTTGCCTTAGCAATCACGCAAGTGTAGCACTCCCCTCAGGGCAGTTTCCCGCTGATTGTGATGAATAGTTCCCGCGGCGCGCCGGTCAGCATCGTGGCGAAGCTGCCCCGCGGATCCGAAGTGGTGAACTGGTTCGATCCGATGGTCCCGAAATAGCGCTTGTTGAACAGGTTGTTCGCGTGCACCTGGACCGTCAGCCCCTTGTGGCGCCAGCCGGCGCTGGCATCCCACACGGTGTAGGCGCCGACCCTGCCATCGTTGATGAAGGTGTAGTAGCGCTTGCCCGTGTACTTGCCGCCCGCTTTGGCAAACCATTGCTTGTTGTCGAAGGCAAGTTCCGAGTGCGCCTGCAAGAGCGGCGTGTCGACGACGTGCTTGCCGCTCACGGGCACCACGGCGCCGTTGTCGACATAGTTCGAACGGTAGCGCGACTGGTTCACCGTCAGCGCGTTGAACCAGGTCCATCCGCGCGCCAGCACCACGCTGGCGGCCGATTCCAGTCCCCTGGTGGCAACCCGGCCCACGTTGACCACCGTGTTCGGGCAGCCCACCACGCCCGGACAGGTCGCCACGCTCAGCAGGCGGTCGCGAAAGTCGGCGCTGTAGATCGCCACGGAGCCCGACAGCGCGCCGCGCCGGAAACGCAGGCCAAGGTCGATGCTGGTCGACGTTTCCGGTTTCAGGCGCGCACCGTTCTCGTCGAAGCCTTCCTGGCTTTGCGAGAATTGCCCGTACACGCCAGCCTCGAAGGCGCGCAGGTTGCGCGACACGGAGGCGAACACTTCATCGTTGCGGTTCAGGTCGTAGTTCAGGCCCAATTGCGGCAGCAATTTCTTGCCGGCCTTGAGCCTGCCGGCGGCGCGCGCCGGATTGATGCTGTCAGCGACGATGGTCACGCTCGGATGCCTGATCCCGGCGTTGACCGTCAGCCTGTCGTCCAGCAAGCGCAGCGTGTCCTGCAGGTAGAACTGCACGGTGCGGACATGGAACTCTTGCATGAAGCCCGTCGCGAACGGATCGCGCAGGAAACGGTTGCTATCCTGCGGGCCGCTCACGGCGTAAAAATTGCGCGTCAATACGTGGGTATTGCGCTCGAGCCAGGCGCCACCGTTGATGCTGTGCCCGGACCAGGTCCAGCTTGCATCGGCCAGCACCCCATGCCGCCGCACCCCATATTCCGTGGTGCGAATGGCGATGGGAATGCCCGAGGGCGACGCCTGGTAGGGCGTATACCAGTGTCCCTGGCCTTCATTGCGATGATAGTATGTGCTTACTTTCCCGCGCAGGGCGGCGTCCAGGCTTTCCAGCTCGAGCGCCACGCCGGCCAGGTGGTCCTTGCGCAATCCGCGCGCCGTGAAATAGGCGTCATCGACGTTGTTGACGGCGCCGCTGAATACGCCGCGCGCGGCATCGAGCGACCGTTGCCAGTCGGGCGCATAGTTGTCCCATTCCCAGCCCAGGCGCTGCTGCATGTCGAGCGACAAGTCCTGGTAATCGTTCTCGCTGCGGTCCGCATAATTATAAAAAGCGCTGAGGCGATGCCGGCCGAAGCGTTGCACCAGCTTGCTGTTGAACTGGCCCAGGTCCTGCGGCCCGCTGCCTTTCCATTTTTCCGCATGCTGGCGCAGCGCGCTCGCATACAGCGACGTCCCGCTGCCGAACAGTCCGCTATCGACACGCGCAAAGCTGCGCCGGGTGTGGTTGCTGCCCACCGTCAGCGATGCCGCCGCGCCCGCCTGCGGCAGCGGGTCGCTGGAAAAGAACTGCACGGTGCCGCCCAGGTTGCTGGTCGATGCCGTCCCGACCGATCCCGCGCCCTGCGACAAGTCGACCTGGCGGATATTTTCAGGGCTGATGGCGCGGCTGATGTGCAAGCCATTGTTGTTCCCGTAGCTCATGTTGCCCAACGGGATACCGTCCAGCGTGAAGCCGAGCTGGCCCTGGCTGAAGCCGCGCACGCTCAGTCGCGTGGACCATTCGTAGGCGCCGAACACGTCGGCCGACTGGAAGCTGACACCGGGCAGTTTTTGCAGGGTCTTGAGGGGGCTGGTGCCGGGCAGGGCGCCGGCAAGGTCGTCGCGCGTGATGTTGTGCACCTGGCGCGTCTGGCCGGTGCCGAAAATGTGTATCGTTTCAAGCGGGGCGGCTGGATCCTGCGCGGCCGCCGAAGCGACTGTCCCGGCCAGCGCCAGGAACCACGGGATTCTCATGAGTAACTCTCGTCACAATTCGGTCATTCCATTTTGCAATTATGCGCTGACCGAGATTTTGACGCGAGGAAATTATCGAAATGCGCCCCCGCAGGGGCGCATTTCCAACACTGGCGCTAGAACTTGAAATTGCCATCGTTGCGGTCGATGACCGTACTGCAGCTGGCCGGCGTGGTGTATTCCCGGTTGCCGGACGTGCTCGTCTGGTTGCTTTCCCAGACGGCCGCCGTCCCATTCCATTTCACGTACTTGTACTGGATCGTCGTGTTGGGTGGAAGGGTGACGGTGCCGCTCCATGGCACATTGGCGCCGCTGCCCTGGATGGCCAGGGCAAAGCCGTTCGCCGGCGCCCAGCTGCCGATGGCGGCCTGGTTGCCCACCACGCGCAGGTTCTGCCCGCTCACCGTGGCCGCATTGGCCGTGGTGAAGCGAACCTGGCATCCGGAGCCGCCCGTGGTGACGGCCAGCGCGCTGCTGGCGGCCGACACATTGCCCATCGCATCGAAGGCACGCACGGTGTAGCTGTAGCTGGTGACGGGCGCCACGCCGCTATCGGTGTAGCTGGTGCTGCCCGCGCTGCCGACCTGGACATTATTGCGCAGCACCTGGTAGCCGGTCACGCCCACATTGTCGGTCGACGCGGTCCAGCTCAAGCCGACCGAGGATGCGCTGACATTGTTGCTGGCCAGCGCAGTCGGCACCGACGGTGCGATGGCATCGTCGCCGCTGCACGGGTCGACCAGGCTCACCACGCCGGCATTGATGGCCGACAGGCCGGTGCCGAGCGCGTAGTTGGCGCCGCCCTTGTTGTCCCAGGTCCCGGCGCCATTGTTGAACACCGCCTGCAAACCGGTCGCCGCACCCAGCGCCACCTGTTTCGATTTCCAGCCCGTGCAGGCGGTGGCCATCGCGGTGCCGGGAACGGCGGTCCAGTTGCCGCCCGTTGGCGCGTAGTGGATATTGACCGTCGCCCAGTTGGCCGTATTCTTGTAGTACACGGTCGCGCTGTTGCCGCCGGCCGGCGTGGTGGTCACCGGCAGTGCGCTGCTGGCGGCCGATGTGTTCCCGGTCGCGTCGCGCGCCTTGACGGTGTAGCTGTAGCCGGTCGACGGGGTCAAGCCGCTGTCGTTGTAGCTGGTCGCGGCGGTCGTCGCGATCTGCACGCCGTTGCGCAAGACCAGGTAGGCGGTGACGCCGACGTTGTCGGTCGACGCATTCCAGCTGACGGTGGCCGCGGTGGCCGAGACGCCGGACGCGGCCAGCGCGCCGGGCACCGTCGGCGCCTGGGTGTCGACGATGGCCGGCGTGGTCACGCTGGCCGCGGTGCTCGCTGCCGACACATTGACCGCGGCGTCGTATGCCTTCACCGTATAGCTGTAGGTGGTCGACGGCGCGGCCGTGTTGTCGGTGTAGCTGGTGCCGCTGGCCACGCTGGCAATCTGCACGCCGTTGCGGAACACGTAATAGCCCGCCACGCCCACATTGTCGGTCGCGGCGGTCCACGCCAGGCTGACGGTGTTGGCATCGAAGGCCGTGCCGGCAAGGCCGGTCGGTACCGCCGGCGCCACGGTATCCACATTACATGGATTGACGCCCGTGCTCACGCCGCCGTTCTGCACGTCCGATACGCCGGTGCCCAGCACGTAGTTGGCGCCGCCCTTGCTGTCCCAGGTGCCGGCGCCGTTGTTGAATGCAGCCGTCAGGCCGGTGGCGCTGCCCAGGTTAATCGTCAGCATGCCCCATCCCGCGCAGGCGAGCGGCATGGCCACGCCGGGCACCGCGGTCCAGGTGCCGCCGGTCGGTGCGTAATGCATATTGGCCATGGTCCAGCCGGAACCGAGCTTGTAGTAGACCTTGGCCACGTTGCCGGCCGCCGTGGTCACCGAGCGCGCCGGCGATGCCGGCGACAGGTTGCCGGCGGCATCCCTGGCCACGATCGTGTAGCTGTATGCGGTGGCCGGATTGAGCCCGCTGTCGGCGAAACTGGTGCCGCCCGCAACGCCGACTTGCGCCCCGTCGCGCCGCACCAGGTAGCCGCTCACGCCATAATTGTCGGTCGACGCGGTCCAGCTCAGGTTCACGCTGCTCGACGTGATGCCCGCCGCCGCAGGCTGGCCAGGCGCGCTCGGCGTCACCGTGTCCGGCGCCTTGGTGGTCACCGCTGCAGCAGGTCCCATCGCCGACTGGTTTCCAGCCGCGTCGAAGGCAAGCACGGTGTAGCTGTACGCGGTCGATGGCGTCAGCGCGCTGTCGGTAAAGGTGCTGGTGGCGCTGCTGCCAACCAGGACATTGTTGCGATAGATGCGGTAGCCGGTCACGGCCACATTGTCGGTCGACGCGGTCCACGACAGCGTGACCGAACGGTCGGTCAGCGCGGACTGCGTGATCGCTCCCGGCGCGCCTGGCGCGGTGCTGTCGATGACCAGGAATGGATAGACACCATTGACGGTGCCGTTGATGTCCTCGACGTAGCCCGAACCGGTGCCGGTGGCGCGGTACTTTCCGGCGCCAACGAATACCTGCTGGATTTCCGTCTTGGTGACATTGCCCTTGGCGTCGGTCAGCTCGATGTAGTAGTCGAGCAGCTGGTTGCGGAAGTCCGACAGATACACGTAGT
Source organism: Pseudomonadota bacterium (assembly GCA_040388805.1). GTDB lineage: Bacteria > Pseudomonadota > Gammaproteobacteria > Burkholderiales > Burkholderiaceae_D > Telluria_A. Next base: position 24,214 of record JAZKBE010000065.1, on the reverse strand, counting down.
ACAGGTCGCCGATTTCCTGCGCCGGCAGCACGGCCAGCGTGTCGCGCGTGGCCGCGTTCCAGGCCACGCCGTTCATGTCCGCCTGCAGGTCGCGCACCTGCATGTTATACGGCAGCCATGCGCCCACTTTCGACGGCGTGATCGACAGGCCGGGCTGGCCGGACATGGCCGCTGGGTCGTAGACCTTGTAGGTGTCGTCGGTGGCGTCGATGTTGTTGCTGGCGTGGACCCGCACCATCGCGCGCGCGCTGGTGATGCCGGAGACGTCGTAGGCATAGGTGTACAGGGCGAAGTCGCGGCTGTAGTGCTGCACGGTCCAGCCTTCCGCCTTCGAACCGTTGACCGAGCCCGGATTGTAGGGATAGCGCTGCGGCCACCATGCCGATGGACCGGTGCGGTCGCTGGCCAGGTTGGCCTGCACGTACGGTTTCGAGAAGGCCAGCGAATTGTTGAAGGCCAGCGTGGGCTTGACGCTGTCGTCCTTGTTTTCATCGTAGTAGCCGAAGCCCGAATCCATCGCGGGCAGCATGAAATACCACGCCAGTTCGGCGGGGTTGGCGCCGCCCGCATAGTCGGCGCCGGGGTTGCCCTTGACCGGGTACGACATCATCCAGGGATTGAGCTGGTTGCCGCTGTGCGTGACCTGGTTGTCGAGCGTGCTGACCGGCTTCCAGTGGTTCGGGTGCGCGTCCAGCCACACCTGTTCGGCCGTCTTGGCGTAATTGAGCGCCGCCTGCAGCAGGGCGAAATTGCGTTCGAGGTAGTGCCAGCCGTATTCGAGGGAAACGGTAGCGCCTTCCTGCAGGCCTTTCAGGTTGGTCTTGGGCGCCAGGTTCAGGCCATTGACGCGATTGAACTCGGTGAACTGGCCTTTCCAGATCAGGAAGGGCAGGCGCCAGTGGTACCAGGTGGGGTCGGACGAAGAATCGCGCGTATCGACCCAGGACCCGTCCTGCACGTGCTGCACGTCGGCTGCCGGAATCGGCTTTGCCTTCAGGTATTCGTCGATGCCCATGCAGTAGCCGGCGCCGGTGCAGGTCGAGCTGTGGCCGGCCTGCCAGGTGCTGAGCGCGCCGGCGCGGCCGCCCGAGTTGTCGCCGTCATGCGCGACGACGAAAAACTGGCGTGGTTCGAGGGCCGCATACGGTGCGATTTCGTCCACCGTGACCGAGCCTTCCCAGCCTTCCAGCCAGGAGCCGTTCTGGCTCACCGGTACGCCGGCCAGCTTGCTGACCGCGCCGGTGGCGGCATCCACATGGCGTACCCAGTGCGGCGTGGAGGCGAAGGGGAATTTGTTCACGATGTTCTGCTGCTCATGCGCCATGCCCGCCGCGACCCAGCTGCCCACGGTCGACGTGTTGCGCAGGTCCGCGCGGTTCGGCGGCGACGTCAGCGTGTCGCCGGTGGCGTCGTAGGTCGCGTAAGGGTAGTCCTTGAGCGTGCGCGAAAAGTGATTATTCCCCAGCACCGACCACTGCACGCCAAGCTTGGCCAGCACCGGAATCAGGCGGTCGGAAAAACCCAGCTCGGTCGGAAAATAGCCCTTCGATGCGACGAAGCTGCTGCCCAAAAAGTGGGGCTGGGCCAGCGTCACGTTCTGGTAGATCAGGTCCTTCAGGAAGTAGTCCGGGCCCACCAGCGGTCCCATGGTGTGGTGGCCCGTAAAGTGGATCGTATCGAGCGTGCGGAAGTTGTTGGTGGTCTTGAGGTTGTTGAATGTATTGGCCCAGGCCTGGCCCCAGTTCGGGTTCGAGTAGCCGGGCACGTTCTGCAGCGTCGACAGGCTTTGCACATTGTTGATCACGGCGCCCGACATGGTGACGTGCACCTGGCCCTTGGACGAGGACCAGCTTTGCATCTCGTTCGCCACCTGCATCGGCCAGTACTGGTAGGCGCCGGTTTTTGCATCGGGCGTGTAGTAGGCCGCCAGGTCGTCGTGCGGCATGATGGTGCCGCCCAGTGCAGCCGGCAGGTAGTAGCTGTAGCCGGCCGGCGGATTGGTCTTCAGGTTGATCACTTCACCGTCGTAGGTGTAGCGGATCGGACCGCCGGTGGGCGTGGCGTTGTACTTGGCCAGCACGTCGACCGCATAGAAGGGCCAGAAATTGGGCATGTGGTTGTGGTACACGTGGGCTGCCGGAATCGTCTGCGTGGCCGCGGGCGTGGACAAGGCGGTGGCGAAGGCGGCCGCGAGGCACAGGGCCAGCGGCTTTTTACGAAGGTGCATGTGTCGTTCTCCTGATAGGGGCGTGCGGGAGCTGCCCGACAGCGCCGGGGATTCTTACGTCAGATGATGGAACGGGACTACGCAGTGTTCTGCGCGAGCGCCTGCGTCGCGGCGGTCCGGGTCGGACGCCACCTCGCAGCCGTGCGATTCAAGCAGGGCTATGTATTTTCACTACCAAAAAATAAAGATGCTCGCTGAAACGTAGACAGAATCTACTCTTCACGTATTTTGAAGTCAAATTGTTTACGTAGTTTTACTACCACTGTTGTTTTTCCCTGAAAATTTGCAGAGCGCGTCGAAGAGCGGGCGCGAGGCCTCGGCGATGCGCTCCAGGCTCGCTTCGCGCCGGGCGGCCGTGTCGACCGCGCGCCCGCCGGCCAAACCGGCCCAGTGCAGCAGTGCGTTGCAGGCAGCGGGCGTGTCGAACAGGCCGTGCAGGTAGCTGCCCAGCACCTGGTCGTCGCCGGAGCGCGCGCCTTCGTCGCGCCCGTCGATGCGGAACACGGGTCTGTCCAGCGCCGGCCCGGTGGAAACGCCCATGTGGATTTCGTAGCCCGTCACCGATGCGTCGGCGAAGGCGCAGGCGCCGTGCGCCAGCGCGAGGGTTTTCCCGGCCGTCAGTTCGGTGCGCAGATCGAGCAGGCCAAGCGCCGCCGATTCGCCGGCCGGTCCTTCCACGCCGCGCGGATCGGCGACGCTCGTGCCCAGCATCTGGAAGCCGCCGCAAATGCCGATCACTTTGCCGCCATAGCGCAGGTGGCGCGCAATGTAGTCGTCCCAGCCTTCGGCCTGCAGGAAAGCCAGGTCGGCGCGCGTGTTCTTGCTGCCCGGGAGGATCAGCAAGTCGCAGGGCGGCCGTGCTTCATTGGGACGGATGAATTGCAGGTCGACGTCGGGATGCACGCGCAGCGCGTCGAAATCGGTATGGTTGCTCATGCGCGGCAGCGATGGCACGACCACCTTGAACGCGCCCCGCGACGCTTGCACGGGCTGCACCGCATCCTCGGCATCGAGGAACAGGCCGTGCAGGTAGGGCAGCACCGCCAGCACAGGTTTGCCGGTCTGCTGCTCCAGCCATTCCAGGCCAGGTTCAAGCAAGGCGATATCGCCGCGGAAGCGGTTGATGACAAAGCCGATCGTGCGATCCCGTTCGCTTTGCGACAGGCAGGAGAGGGTGCCGACGATATGGGCGAACACGCCACCCCGGTCGATGTCGGCCACCAGGATCACCGGGCAATCGACGGCTTCGGCGAAACCCATGTTGGCGATGTCGCGGTCGCGCAGGTTGATTTCGGCAGGGCTGCCGGCGCCTTCCACGAGCACGGCGTCGTACTGCCCGCGCAGGCGGCCGTACGATTCGAGCACCGCCGCCATGGCCACGGTCTTGTACTGGTGGTAGTCGCGCGCATTCATTTCCGCGCGCACCTTGCCGTGGATGACAACCTGGGCGCCGGTGTCGGAGGATGGCTTGAGCAGCACCGGGTTCATGTCGGTATGCGGCGCGACGCCGGCGGCAATAGCCTGCAGCGCCTGCGCGCGGCCGATCTCGCCGCCGTCGGACGTGACTGCGCTGTTGAGCGCCATGTTCTGCGGCTTGAACGGCGCCACGCGCACGCCTTCGTTTTTCAGCAAGCGGCATAGCGCGGCGACGACCGTGCTCTTGCCGGCGTCCGAGGTGGTGCCCTGCACCATCAGTGTGTGGAAGGGGAAGTTCATGGCGTCTTGCGGCGCAGGCGCGCCAGTTCCAGCGATTCGCACATCAGCGCGGTGCCGGCCACCATGCGCGGGCCCGCGCGATTGAGCAGGTTGCCGTTGATGCGGAACAGGTTGTTGCGCTTGACCGCGGTCAGCATCGTGTACGGCTTCCAGATCGCCACGCCGCCTTCCTCGGCGCTGATCTCGCCCGAGCTGATCAACGCTTCCGGATCTTCCTGCAGCACCGCTTCCACGTTGACAACGGGCGCGGTGACCTTCATGTGCGCGTAGATATTCACGCCACCGCAAATGCGCAGCGCATCGCTGACGATATGGCCGCCATTGAGCGTGTAGAGCGGCTTGTCCCACACCTGGTAAAAGGTGCGCACGGGCGGCCGGTGCGCATACTGCGCCGCGAGCGCGCCCAGGCGCTTGCGAAAGTCCGCTGCTGCCGCATCGGCCACCGCTTCGGTGCCCATCAGCTTTCCGATGCGGACCAGGTTGCCGGCGATGTCGTCGAGCTTTTTAGGTTCGCTGTGGTACATCGGAATGCCCAATGCGCGTATCTGTTCGATCTGGCGTTCGGAACAGCCGTGCATCCAGATGACGATCAGGTCGGGCTTGAGCGACGCCACCCGCTCCATGTCGATCTGGCGGTTGCTGCCCACGCGCGGAAGGCGTTTGGCGGCTTCGGGAAAGTCGCTGTAGTCGACCGCCGCGATGATGCGGTCGGCGCCGCCGGCCGCGTACACCATCTCGGTCACATGCGGCGCCATGGCGATCACGCGCAGCGCGGGTTTTTGCAGCGTGACCGTATTGCCGTCGTCGTCCTGCACGGTGATGGCCGCGTGGGCATGCGACGCCAGCAGTGCTCCCAGCGCAAGGGTGAGTCGTTTCATCGTGTTGTCCATTCGTCGAGTGCGTTTTCGAGCCGCTGCCATGCCGCTTCGTCGCGCGGGAGTCCAAGCCGTATGCCGCGCGCAGCTTGCGGAAACAGGCGTACCCAGATGCCGCGTTGTGCCATGTGTTCCCAGAACGCTTCCGCACGAGGTTCCGGCCACCACTGGAACAGCGCGGTACCATGCGTGCTGATGCCGCGTTCTGCCAGCAGTACGCGCAGCCGCACTTCCTGCCGCGCCAGCTGGACGCGCGTGCGCGCCTGCCATTCCGTGTCGCGCAGCGCCGCGCACGAGACCTGCTGGGCCGGACCGCTGACGGTCCATGGTCCCAGTGCGCTGGCCAGTTGCGACAGCAGATCGGGATGCGCGCAGACAAATCCTGTCCGCGCGCCCGCGAGGCCGAAAAATTTTCCGATCGAGCGCAGCACGATCAGGCCGGGGCGCTTGCTCCACGCGGCAACGCTGGTGGCGGGGGTGACGTCGCCGAACGCTTCGTCCACGACCAGCCAGCCGCCGCGCTGCGCCAGCTGCGCGGACCAGTCGAGCAGTAGTTGCGGCGCCACCGTGGCGCCGGTCGGATTGTTCGGATTGCACAGCACCATGACGTCGCAATCCGGCAGGGCGGCTTCCAGTGCGTCGTACGGCACCTCGCGCAGTGCATGCCCGTGCAAGCCCCAATGGTGCGCGTGTTCGGCATACGAAGGCGACGCCACCACCACCCGCGAGGGCGGGCGCAGTTGCGGCAGCGCCTGGATCGAGGCCTGGGTGCCGGCGACCGCCAGCAAATGGGGCGCGCCGTAATAGCTTGCAGCGGCGCGCAGCAGTTCGGGATCGGCTTCGGGCAGCCGGTGCCAGGCGTCGGCCGACAGCACCGGCGCCGGATACGATTGCGGATTGATCCCGGTCGACAGGTCGATCCAGTCGGCTGGATCGCGGCCGAAGCGTGCTTGCGCGCTGCGCAGGTTACCGCCATGTTCAAGCATCGGACAAGCTCCCTATCAAGGCGACAGCGCCGGCAACGCCGAGCCACAGCATGGTGGTCGCTTCAACCAGGCGCCAGGCACGCCGGATGTCGCCTGGATTTGCCGGACTGCCTTCGCCCAGTGGTGGACGCATTTCGGCAATGCCGTCATAGGTGGCGCTGCCGCCGAGCGCCAGGCCCAGGGCACCGGCGCCGCTGGCCATGACCGGGCCCGCATTCGGACTTGGCCAGGCCGGCGACTGGCTGCGCCAGCAGCGCCACGCGCGTTTGCGGTCGTCGGCCAGCAGCACATAGGACAGCGCGGTCAGGCGCGCAGGAATGAAATTGAGTACGTCGTCGATGCGCGCGGCCACACAGCCAAACTGCAGGAAGCGCGCGTTGCGGTAGCCCCACATGGCATCGAGGGTATTGGCGAGCCTGAAAAGCAGGGCGCCGGGGCCGCCCGCGACGGCGAACCAGAACAGCGTGCCGAACACCGCGTCGTTGCCATTCTCCAGCAGCGATTCGGCGCTGGCCTTGGCCAGGTCGGCGTCGTTCGCGTCAGCCGTATCGCGGCTGACGATGCGCGACGTGAGCAGGCGCGCGCTCGCAAGGTCGCCTCGTTCGAGCGCGCTGGCGATCGGCAGGTTGTGGTCGCGCAGGCTGCGCAGGCCCAGGCAGAAATACAGCAGGACCGCATGCACGGCCAGACCGGGAAGCCAGAAGCTCAAGGCCGTCAGCGGCAGAACTGCCAGCACCCATGCGACGGCGCCGCGCGCGGAGCGCATGCGGCCGCGGTTCAGTCGCGATTCAATCAATGTTGCAAGCTTGCCGAAGCCGACCAGCGGATGCCAGCGGCGCGCTTCGCCAAGCAGGTAGTCGAGCAGCACGCTTGCAACGAGCAGGAGCGCCACCTGCAGCAATGTCAGGCCAGTCAGCATTTGAGCACAAGCGGCAGGCCGGCAGCGACGAAGACGGCACGCTCGCACACCGCGGCCACGGCCTGGTTCAGGCGTCCGGCTTCGTCGACGAAACAGCGGGACGCGGCGCCCATGGGAATGATGCCCATGCCGACTTCATTCGAGACCAGGGCGACGTCGCCGGCGGCCGATAGAAGTACATCGAGCAGCCTGGCCCGCTGCTCGTGGAATTGCGCAGGCAGGTCGATCTCGCCGTCGCCCGGGTCCTTTGAAAACAGCAGGTTCGTCAACCACAGGGTCAGGCAGTCGACCACGATGAATGTTCCCGGCGCGGCATGGCGGGCAATGGCGTCGCCAAGCAGCAGCGGCTCTTCCACCGTCAGCCATTCGGCGGGGCGGCTGGTGCGATGGTGCGCGATGCGGCGCGCCATTTCGTCGTCGCCGGCGTGGGCGGTGGCGATGTACACCACGTCCTTTGCGGATGCGATGGCAAGCCGTTCGGCATAGCCGCTCTTTCCCGACCGGGCGCCGCCAAGCACCAGTGTGGTTGTCATGCCGCGCTCCGTTTGAACAGTGCCGCCACTGCCGCAGGGCAGGAAGGAAAGTAGGCGTGGAAGTAGGATGCTGTCATCGATCCGATCCGGTACACCGCTTCGCCGGCAATTCCCGATGGATGCTTGACTGTGGTGGCCAGCGGCGCCTGGCTGGTATCCATGCGCGAGTAGTGGAAGGTATGCCCGCGCAGCAGTCCTTGCGGTGTATCCAGCCCTTGCGAACCAAGGCCCGCAAGCCGCGCCTGCATCGATACCTGGCCCGGCAGCAGCCCGGCCATCGGCCAGGTGGCGCCTGCCTGGTCCGTGATCGCATCGGCGAGTACCATCATGCCGCCGCATTCGGCCAGGATCGGCATGCCGTTCGTGTGGGCGCCGCGGATCGATACCTGCCATTGCGTGGCTTCGGACAGGGCCTTCGCATGTAGTTCGGGGTAGCCGCCAGGCAGGTAGACCGCGTCCGCGCCGTTTGGCACCGGCTCGTCGGCCAGCGGCGAAAAGAACTGCAGCGTGGCGCCAAGCGATCGCAGTGTATCCAGGTTGGCCGGATACAGGAATGCAAAAGCGGCGTCGCGCGCGATGGCGATCGTGGTGCCCGCCAGGAGTTGCGGTAGCGGTTCGGCGCGCGCGGACAGGTCGATTGGCGTGGTGCGCACCGCGTCCCACGATGTATCGTCGAACGACAGCTGGTCCGCCATCTCGTCGAGCATCGCATCGATATCGCCCAGTTCTGACGGCAGCACCAGTCCAAGGTGGCGTTCCGGCAAGTGGCGCGCCTGGCGCGGCAGGACGCCAAGCAGCGCAATGCCGCGCAGGGAAGCTGCGACCATGGCGCCATGCCCGGCGCTGGCCACGCGGTTGGCGATCACGCCGGCCATGTCGACAGGGCCGTAGTCGCGCAGGCCAAGCGCCAGGGCTCCGGCAGTTTGCGCCATGGCCGACGCATCGATGACGGCCAGGACGGGAATGCCGAATTCGCGCGCCAGGTCGGCTGACGACGGCGTGCCGTCATACAGGCCCATGACGCCTTCGATCAGGATCACATCCGCATCGGCGGCGGCGTGCGCCAGCTGCGCGCGGCATTGGTCGATGCCGACCATCCACAGGTCGAGCGAATGAACGGGTGTACCGCTGGCGCGTTCCAGCAGCATGGGGTCGATGAAATCCGGGCCGCATTTGAATACCCGCACGCGCTTGCCGCGCTTGACCAGGGCCCGTGCCAGGGCGGCGGTGACGCTGGTCTTGCCCTGCCCGGAGGCGGCGGCAGTCACCAGCAGCACGCGCACGTCCCTTACCATTCCGTACCCGCCTGCGCCGCGATTCCGGCTTTGAATGCGTGCTTCACGACCGCCATTTCCGTTACGGTATCGGCGATGGCGATCAGTTCTTCGGGCGCACCGCGTCCGGTGATGACCACATGCTGCATGTCGGGCCGTTCGAGCAGGTCGCCGATGACGGTGTCCACATCCAGGTAGCGGTACTTGAGGGCGATATTGAGTTCGTCCAGCAGCACCAGGCCGATGGCCGGATCCTGCAGGAAGCTGCGCGCCTTTTCCCATGCCTCGCCGGCTTTCAGGATGTCGCGTTCGCGGTCCTGGGTCTCCCAGGTGTAGCCTTCGCCCATGGCATGGAAGCTCACTTCGTCGGGAAAGCGGCGCAGGAATTTTTCCTCACCGGTGGACATGGCGCCCTTGATGAACTGGACCACGGCCACTTTCATGCCATGCCCCAGCGCGCGGATCACCATGCCGAAGCCGCTCGAGCTCTTGCCCTTGCCGTTGCCGGTGTTGACGATGATGATCCCGATTTCCTTCTGCGCCGCGGCGATCTTCCCGTCGATGATGGCCTTCTTGCGTTCCATGCGCACGCGATGGCGCTCGTTGATATCGCTCATTCTGATTCCTCGGTAGGGATGAAGATGCGGCGCGACCCGTGGGTGATCACTTCGATCGGATGGCCAAGGTAGCGGCTCAGGAGTGGTCCCTGCATCAGTTCCGACGCGGGACCGGCTTGCCATTCGCCGTCGCCCATCAGCAGCAGGGCATGGCTCGACGCCTGGTGTGCATGCCCCAGGTCATGCCCGATCATGATGGCGGTCTTGCCCTGTTCGCGGCACAGGCGTGTGAGCAGGCGCATGACGCTGGACTGGTGCGCCAGGTCGAGCGCATTGGCCGGTTCGTCGAGCAGCAGCAGCGGCGTGTCCTGGGCCAGCATGGCGGCGATCGCCACGCGCTGGCGTTCGCCGCCCGACAGGGTGCGCACGTCGCGTTCGGCCAGGTCCAGCACTTCCATCGAAGCCAGCGCTTCGCGCGCGATACGGTCGTCGTCGCTGCCTTCCCAGTAGCGGTTGGCATGATAGGGGTGGCGCGCGGCCAGCACGGTTTCGATGGCGCGGTAGGCAAAGGCGTCGCTGCGCGACTGCGCCAGGAAGGCACGCTGGCGCGCCAGGTCGGCCAGCGGCCAATCGGCCAACGGACGGCCCTGGATTGCCACGCTGCCGCCGTCGGGATCGCGCAAACCGGCCAGGGTGCGCATCAGGGTGCTCTTGCCGGCGCCGTTGCGGCCGATGATGCTCCAGCACTCGCCGGCGTTGACCTGCCAGTCCAGCTGATGGACCAGCGTACGGGCGCCAGCCTTGAGGGTGAGCTTGTGGGTAGCGATCATTTGCGGTGCAACCTGTGAAGCTGGTAAAGGAACACGGGCGCGCCGATCAGCGCGGTGACGACACCCACCGGCAGCTGTTGTGGCGCGAGCACCGTGCGCGCAAGCGTATCGGCCAGCACCAGGAAGGCGCCGCCGGCCAGGGTTGCGGCCGGAATCAGGAGCCGGTGATCGGGGCCGCAGGCAAAGCGGCAGGCGTGCGGCACGATCAGGCCGACAAAGCCGATGCTGCCGGCGCTGGTGACGGCGCTTGCGGTCAGCAGGCCGGAGGCAAAAAACAGGCCCTTGCGAAGTGCGCCGACGCGGATGCCCAGCGTGGCGGCGGCTTCTGCATGCAGGGCCAGGATATTCAGGGAGCGTGCGCTGCGCAGGGCGAACAGGAGTCCGAATGCCAGCACCACCCAGGGAATGGCGCGTAGCGGCGCGCCGGAAAGGTCGCCGATCATCCAGAAAATCATGCTGCGCAAGCGGCTCTCGGGTGCAATGGACAGCATCAGCGTGACCATGGCCATGCAGCCCGACGACAAAATGACGCCGGTCAGCAGCAGGACCGACGAACCACCTTCGGCAGCGGTGCCGCCACGCAGGTCGCGCCGGGCCAGCAGGTACAGCATCATCGACACGGTCACCGCACCGACAAAGGCGGCGGCATCGACCACCCACATGGCGTACATGAACAGCAGCGCCGCCAGCGCGCCCACCGATGCGCCGGCCGAAATGCCGAGCACATAGGGGTCGGCCAGCGGATTGCGCAGCAAGGCTTGCATCATGACGCCGGCCAGCGCAAGCGCGGCGCCGGTGACGAAGGCCACCAGCGCGCGCGACAGGCGCAGGTCGAGCAGGGTGGCCGCCAGCGATCCCTTGTCTCCGCTGGCAAGCTCCATCAGCGCGCCCGGCATGTCGGCCAGGGGCACCGGCACCGATCCGATCATCCCCGACATGACCAGGCTGGCGAAGGCCAGCAGCGCCAGTGCGGAAATGACGACAATGGCGCGGTGGCGCATGTTGCGGAAAAAGGGATGCACTAACAGTCTCCTATTTTGCGCCGTAGCGGATCGCGGCGAACAACTGCGATCCGGCTGTGGCGTAGTTACGGGCCAGTTCATAGCGCTTGTCGGTGGCGTTGTTCCAGCGTCCGATCAGCGTCCAGTCTTCGGCAAAGCGGTACGACGCAAACACGTTCAGCAGGCCATAGCCGCCCAGCGCATTGCGGTTGGCGGAATCGTCAAAGCGCTTGCCCGACAGGTGCACGCCAAGGCCGGCCACCATTGCGCCCATGCTGTACTCCGCGGACAGGTTGGCATGGCGGCGCGCGCGGCGCACGAGCTGCTTGCCGGTGGTGTCGTCGCGCGGGTCCTGCAAGTCGAACGTGCCGTTCAGGTCAAGCTTGCCGAAACTGGCGCGGGCACCGACCGACAGGCCGGACAGCGTGGCCCGGTTCACATTGTATGCGCATCCGAACGGGTGGGTTGCCACTTCCACCGGGCAGCGCGAGGTGCTGACCAGCAGGTCCGTCAGGCGGTTGCGATAGTAGACGGCGGTCGCCTCAAGGCTACCGTTGTGCCATGCCAGGCCGGCTTCGACGTTCTTGCCCTGTTCCGGGCGGTTGCTGGCCACGCCATAGCCGGGGTAGTAGAGTTCATTGAAGGCCGGCGCGCGGAAGCTGGTGCTGACGCTGGCGTTGGCGCGCAGCGAAGGGGTGAAGCGGTAGCCGTAGCCGATGGCGCCGGTGGTTTCGGAGCCATACTGCGAGCTGTCGTCCAGGCGTACGCTGGCGCTGCCCAGGTGTGCGCCGCGCTTGAGCGAGTACGCCAGGGCGCCCGAATTGGTGGTGCGGCCCACGTTCAGGGCGGCGCTGGAGTTTGAAGTGGCATCTTCTTCGCGGCGTTCCAGCAGCATTTGCAGCAAGTCGGTCCCGATCGCGAAATCGCTCTGGGCGCTGTAGGCCTTCAGGCGTGTGTCGATGGCGCTGGTGCCGGTAGCGCTGGCATTGGCAATGCTGATCGACTTGTCGTCCGCGCGCGACGCTTGCAGCTTCAGGTTCCAGCCGGTGGCCAAGCGATGTTTCGAGAACAGGGCGATATTGTTCTGGTCTTGCCTCGAGCGGACGTCGAAAGCGGAAGCGCCGCCGTCGAACTGCGCATCGAGCTTGCTGCGCATGAACAGGACGCCGGCTTCGTGGCCAGGCGCCACGGTGAATACCAGTTGGCCGCTGGCGCTGGTTTTCTCGTAGCCGTCAAGGTCCGGATTGTATGAAAAGCTGCCAGGCTTGGTCGCCGAGAAGCCTTCGTCCTGGTCGCGCGCCACGGTGAAGGCATAGCTGACGCTGCCGGCGCCGCCGGAAATGGATGCGTCGGCGCTGCGCGCCTTGTCGCTGCCGGCACCGATCGCGCCGGTCATCTGCGGGGCGCCCGCGCCGCGTTTGGTGAATACCTGGACCACGCCGCCGATGGCGTCTGCGCCGTACATGGTGGCCAGCGGGCCGTACACGATTTCGATGCGGTCGATATTGGCCAGCGGCAGGGCACTCCAGTTGGCGATGCCGGAGGTGGACGAGCCGATCCGCACGCCGTCGACCAGGACCACGGTCTGCTTGGAGTCCGCGCCGCGGATGAAGACCGACGCGTTGCTACCCGGGCCGCCATTGCGGGCGACCTCGATGCCGCGCTGCTTTTGCAGCAGGTCGACGATGGTGACGGCGCCGGAGCGCACGATGTCTTCACTGGACAAGAGCACATGGTCGCTCAGCACGTCGGCCGCTGCCTGCGGCGCGCGGGTGGCGGTGACAAAGACTTCAGGGGCGTTCTGGGCAAATGCGAAGGACGAGGAGATGGCTAGCGCGAGCGACGACAGCGCCGCTTTGCGGGATACAGTAAAGGTCATGACTTTTCTTCAGTTAGCAGGCAACCGGCCGACGTCCCCGTGGGCCAGATTGAAAAGAAGCGTGCGTAGCTGAGATAACCGACTGACAGGGATACTTGCGAAGCCCGGCCGCGTCGCGAACATCCCCGTCCGCACACTTCCACCTGTTCTGGCCGGTATCCGGGCTGGCAAGTGCGGCCGTCTCACCTTCCCATGCAATGCACAGTGGTTTTTCGAGGCGGCTCGTCGCTCGTCGAGCGACACTTGCTTACCGTTGCGGGGGCAGCACACGTTAGCTTTGAAGGCTTCGTGTTTCCCGTTTAACTGCACCCAAATGAACATGGGCGCGGGCACCAAAACGGGTCAATTATACACAGTCGAGGATCATGATCTCGCCGTAGCCGATGGCGTGGGGCCGTTCTGCGGCTTCGCGCGCCATGGATTCCGGGGCCAGTCCGCGCTGGCGGGCAGCGAGCAGGCGCATCGCACCGGCATGGCAGACGACTATCGCGGCGGGCAGGTTTTCACACATCAGCGCATCGTAAAAATCGCTGATGCGCTGCGCCATGGCGGCCACGCTTTCGCCGCCGCCGGGTCTGTAGTGGACAACGTCCGCGGCCCAGGCATCGACGCCGGCGATGTCGTCCCAGGCGCGCAATTCCCAGTCGCCGAAGTCGAGTTCCACCAGGCGCGGGTCGAAGCGGGGCGCCGCGCTCAGTTCCCGCGCCAGCGAAGCGCAACGCTGGAGCGGGCTCGATATGACTGGCAAGCCGGCCGGCAGTTGCGCGCGCAGGGCGGGCAGGGCATGCGCCAGGACGTCGGGGGGCACAGCCAGGTCGCTGCGGCCGTAGCAGATGCCTTTCGCAATGTCGGGCGCCAGGTGCCGGATCAGATGGAGGCGCATACGCACAGGTAGACCATCACTTCACTGACCTGCTGGACGGCGCCCAGGCAGTCGCCCGTGTAGCCGCCGATACGGCGCACGAACTTGAGCGCCAGCCAGGCGGCCGCCGCGAAAGCTGCCACGATGGAGGCGGCGACTGCCGTCCAGCCCAGCCACGCCACCGTGCCGGCCAGGGGAATGAGCGTGCAGGCCGATGCGATGGAAAATTCGGCGCTGCTCATCTCCTGCGCCAGGGGCTTGGCCTTGCCTTCGTCGCGCGCGTAGTCTAGCTTCCAGATCAGCGCGGACGCGGCCAGGCGCGACAGCGGATGGGCAAGGAAGAGGGCGGCGATGGCGGTCGCCGGCGGCATGGCCATGAGCAGCGCGCATTTGAGCGCGACCAGCAGGCCCGCGCCAAGCGCGCCGTAAGTGCCGATGCGCGAATCCTTCATGATTTCCATCACGCGTTCGCGCGTCATGCCGCCGCCGAAACCGTCGCACATGTCGGCAAAACCGTCTTCGTGGAAGGCGCCGGTCAGGTAGACCGCGGCGCAGGTGGACAGCAATACGGCGACCGGCGCCGGCCACAATAGCAGCGCGGCGGCATAGACGCCCGCCGCCACCGCCGCCACGACCACGCCGACCAGGGGGAAGTAGCGCGCGGCATGGTGCAGCCAGTCCGGTTCGAATCCGACCCAGCGCGGAATCGGTATGCGCGTAAAGAACTGCAGCGCGATGAAAAAGAGCCGGACCTGGTGCATGCTATGCGGGCCGGTCGCTGACCTGGGCCGATTCGAAGGTGGCCATCTCGCGCAGGAAATTGACGGCGGAATGCAGCAGCGGCATGGCCAGCGCACAGCCCGTGCCTTCACCGAGGCGCATGTCCAGGTTGAGCAAGGGCCGCGCATCGAGATGGTTCAGCATGCGCTTGTGGCCATGTTCGCCCGAGCAGTGCGAAAACACGCAGTAGTCCAGGATGGCCGGCTGCAGGCGCGCGGCGACCAGCAGGGCGCTGGTGACGATGAAGCCGTCGATCAGCAGCACCTTGCGCCGTTCGGCCGCGCGCAGCATGGCGCCCACCATCATGGCGATCTCGAAGCCGCCGAACGTGGCCAGGATGTCGAGCGGAGACGCAAGGCCCGCATGCAGCGCGACGGCCGCTTCGATCACGCGCTGCTTGTGCAGCACGCCGTCGGCCGACAGGCCGGTACCGGCGCCCACGCAGTCGGCCACCGGCACGCCGGTCAGCTTGTGCATCAGCGCGGCGGCGGCGGTCGTGTTCCCGATGCCCATTTCGCCGAAGCCGATGACATTGCCTTCGACCGCGGCGGCGACCAGCATCCCGTGCGCCATCGCATGCGCGCACTGGAAGGCGGTCATGGCGGGATCCTTCGCGAAATTGGCCGTGCCGCGCGCGACCTTGCGGTCGATCAGACCGGCGCGCGCGCCGAAGTCGTGATTGACGCCCGCATCGACCACTTGCAAGGCCATGCCGTGCTGGCGCGCGAAGACATTGATGGCGGCGCCGTCGGCCAGGAAGTTTTCCACCATCTGCCAGGTGACGTCCTGCGGATAGGGCGACACGCCTTCGGCCACGATGCCATGGTCGCCGGCGAACACGAGGATGGTGCCCTGGGTGAGCGCAGGCGCAGTCGTCTGCTGGATCAGGCCGATCTGGCGCGCGAGCGTTTCAAGCATGCCCAGGCTGCCGCGCGGCTTGGTCTTGGTGGCGATCGCGCGTTCCAGCCTGGCGGCCAGTTCAGGGTTGGATACGGGGGAAATAAGAGGAAGGGACATGGGCTGAATGATGAAAAGGTGGCAATGTTTCGTGGCGCTAAGATAGCACGAGGCTCCCGTGCAGGGCAAAAGTGGGGCACAATTGGGCCATCAAACATTGTCTTTTCATACATATGGCACAGGCACGAAGGCAAGCATGAACGAACAGGTGGCGCGCGACGTGGTGCTGGTGCAGGCGATCGAAACGGCGGACGTCAAGCGCGAAATTCTCAGCGACGACGACCGCATGTACGCCAGCCGCAGTGCGCGCGAACTGGCGCAGTGGCAGGCGTCCGACAGCAAGTCGGCCGTCACGGCCGAACACTTCCTGCAGCAGCGCGCCGAGCAGATACTCAAGCGCATCGGCGAGCGCGTGCCGGTATTCGCGACGCTGCTGCAGCGGCGCGGCGGCATGCAAGGGCTGTCGATCGCGCTGCCCTTGATCGCGCTCATGCTCGGCGCGGGACTCGACCGCCTGGGCGATCCGCACCGCATGGACCTGCTGTCGGCGCCGCTGCTGGGCATCATCGGCTGGAACTTGGCGGTGTACCTGCTGCTGGTGCCGCTGATGCGCGTGAAATGGAGCGGGCCGGCCTGGATGAGCGGCGTGGCGAAGGCGCTGCCGCGCAAGCTGCCGCACGTGCTGGCGGGCGCGGTCACGCAATTCATGCTGCAGTGGGGCCAGCTCGGCGCTGGCCTGAATCGCGCCCGCTTCCACCGCATCATGCATTTGTCGGCGGCCACGTTCGCGCTCGGCGCCATCCTGTCGCTCTACGCGCGCGGCTTTTTTTCGCAGTACGTCGCGGGCTGGGAAAGCACCTTCCTCAACGGGCCGCAAGTGCATGCGATCCTGTCGGTCCTGTTCGCGCCGGCCGTTTTCGTATTTCCTTTGCAGGGGTTCTCGCTGGCCGACATTGAAGCATTGCGCTTTCCTGCCGGCGCGGCGGGCGGCGCGCGCTGGGTCCACCTGTACGCGGCCACGCTGTTCCTGCTGGTGGTGCTGCCACGTGGCGCCATGGCCGCCGTGGCGCACTGGAAGGCACGCCGGCTCGAGCGCCACTTTCCGCTCGACCTGGAGCATCCCTATTTCAAGAAGCTTGGAGGCCAGGCCGGCGTCAGCGGTCCGGTCGTGCTGCGCGTCCTGCCATACAGTTTTACCGTCGACGAAGCGCGCGACAAGGGCCTGTCGCAGCTGGCCGCCATGCTGTTCGGCGACCAGGCGCGCGTCATGCTGCGCCCGCCCAGTGCCTACGGCGACGAGCCGGAAGACCTGCTGCGCGACGTCAACCTCGATGACGCGAACGTCACGGCGGTCCTGTTCAACCTCGCAGCGACCCCCGAAAAGGAAAACCACGGCGTCTTCCTCGATCACCTGGTGCGCAATTCGAAGCGCGCCGTTTCGGTGCTGATCGACGAATCGGCCCTGCTCGAACGCAGCGGCGCCGAACGGGTGGCGGAGCGCAGGGCATTGTGGCAGCAGTTCTGCCAGTTCCACCGCACCAGCCCCACCTTCGTGAACCTGCTCCATCCCCAGCCATGACCCACATCCAGTTCGCACTGATCTCGCACACCAATAACGGCAAGACCACGCTTGCCCGCACCCTGGTTGGTGTCGACGTCGGCGAAGTGCGCGACGCCGCGCACGTGACGGTGCTGGCCGAATCACACACGCTGCTCGCCACGGAACAGGGCGACACGCTGTCGCTGTGGGATACGCCGGGCTTCGGCGATTCGGTGCGGCTGCTTCGCCGCCTGTCCATGGCCGGCAATCCGATCGGCTGGTTCCTGCGCGAAGTCTTCGACCGCTACCGCGACAAGCCGTTCTGGCTCAGCCAGCAAGCGCTGCGCACCGCCAAGGAATCGGCGGACGTGGTGCTCTACCTGGTCAACTCGTCCGAGCTGCCGCGCGACGCCGGCTACCTGCCCGCCGAAATGAAGATCCTCGACTGGCTGGGCAAGCCGGTCGTGGTGCTGCTCAACCAGCTGGGTCCGCCGCGCCCGCCGGCCGAGGAGCATGCCGAGCAGGCCCGCTGGCAGCAGCACCTGGACCAGTACCCGATCGTGCGCAAGGTGCTGGCGCTGGACGCCTTTGCCCGTTGCTGGGTGCATGAACGCGTGTTCTACGAAGCGGTCGGCGACGTCGTCGACGAATCGAAGCGGGAAGGGTACGCGCGCCTGCTCGATGTATGGCGGGCCCGCAACCAGCAGCGCTTCAGCGAAGCGATGAAACTTACCGCCGAACTGCTTCGGGCGGCGGCCCGCGACAGCGAACCGCTGCCGTCCGAGGACAAGTCCTTCCTGAAAACGGCCATGCAGGCTGTCGGCCTGGGCAAGTCCGCCGCCCAGCAACGCCAGGAAAAGGCCATGGGCGTGATGCTCGAACGGCTCAATGAACATATCGCAGCATGCACGCGCAGCCTGCTGCAGCTGCACCAGCTGGACCCGGGCGAGGCGCCGCGCATCAACGCCCGCGTGCGCGACAACTTCAAGGTGCGCGCACCGGTCGACAAGGCGCAGGCGGGCCTGCTGGGCGCCGTGGTCTCGGGGGCGGCCACCGGCCTGTCGGCCGACCTGATGGCGGGTGGCCTGACCTTTGGCGCAGGCGCCCTGGTCGGCGGCATCGTCGGCGCGCTGACGATGGCCGGCGCGGCCTGGGGCTTCAACACCAGCACCGACCGCAACAGCACGACCATCCAGTTCGCGGATGAATTCCTGCAAACGCTCCTGGTCGGGAGCATCTTGCGCTATCTGGCGGTGGCGCACTTCGGCCGTGGCCGCGGCAATTTCGTGGAAGGTGAAGCACCACCGTTCTGGCAGGCCGAAGTCGAAAGTGCGCTGCCCCGGGTCGCGGACCTGTGGCAGGCCAAGGACGGTGAGCAAGTCCTCGCCGTCGTCACGGACACTACCCGCCGCACCCTGGCGCAGTTGTACCCCGGCGCGATGTAACACCTGTCCCATTCTGGAACAACGCGGGCCCGGCTGCCTGCGCGACTTCCATGGCATGGCGCTTGCTCCTGTTGATGTACCTATCCATCAAAACAGCAGGAGACACCATGAACCACCCGATCCGCACCACCGCCCTCGCCGTGGCGGCCGTACTGACTTCCGTTTTCGCCTTCGCCCACGGCGACGTGACGCCACAGAGCGTCGACACCGCCAGCCTGCCCGTGCTGGGAGCGAAATGGCGCGACGAAAATCCCTACCGCGCGAACAAGGCCGCCATCAAGGTGGGCACGTCGGCCTACAACCAGAATTGCGCGCGCTGCCACGGCATCGAAGCCATCTCCGGCGGCATTGCGCCTGACTTGCGCCTGCTGGACCGCGACTGTACCGGCCTGAAAGTCGACACCAAGAAGCAGGCCTGCTACAAGGAGATGGACAGCTATTTCCTGGCCTCGGTCCGCAGCGGAAAAGTGCGCAACGGCGCGGTCTACATGCCGCCGTTCGAGGGCACCTTCAACCAGGAAGCCATGTGGGCCATCAAGGCCTATCTTGAAACCCGCCGCGAAACAAAATAGGGGCCCGCCATGACCATGCCACGCTTTGGCGCCTTGCTCGCCTGCGCCTGCCTGACCGTGCTGGCCGCGCTTCCCGCGCGGGCCGGCTGGGACAGGATCCAGCAATCCGGCAGCCTGAAGGTGGCCGTCTACAAGGAGTTCGCGCCATTCTCGGACAAGGGCGCGGGCATCGATATCGACCTTGCGGAGGCGCTCGCGAAGAAGCTGGGATTGCGCCTGACCTTGTTGCCATTCCCCGCCGGCGAGAACCTGAACGACGACTTGCGCAACATGGTCTGGAAAGGACACTACCTGGGATACGGCCCGGCCGACGTCATGCTGCATGTTCCGGTTGATCGCCGCCTCATGGCCGACAACCGGCAGGTCGAGATCTTCGCGCCCTACCACGTCGAAACGGTGCGCCTGGTACGCAGCGCGAGCGCCATTCCACGCTTCGAGGGGATCGACTCGCTGGCCGGAAAACGCATCGGCGTGGAAAAGGTATCGATCTCGGGGATGGTGATCCTGGGCGAGGACAATGGAAAATTCCGCGACGGTGTCACGATCTTTCCGAGCGCGGCCGAGGCGCTGGATAAACTGAAGGCGGGCGAGCTCGATGCCGTTCTTGCCAACCGTTCGGAAATCGAATCCGTCATGCGCGGTTCGAAAGGGTTCCCTATGCACGAAGTGGGATTCCGGCGCCTGCCGCGATCCGGCTGGATTGTCGGCATGGCGGTGCGCAAGGACGATACCGACGTGGCGAAGCTGCTGCAGCAGGCCATGAACGAACTGGCCGCCAGCGGCGAACTGAAAACCATCTTCGCCCGGCATGGAGTGACCGTGGTGACACCATGAGCCTGGTGCTCACGGAAGTCATGCTGGCCGTGGTGGAAATCGTCGGCGCCGCTCCCGTTCCGGGCCTGGGCATCGACCGCAGGCTGCTGCCGTATCCGGTGCAGGCGGCCGGCGAGAACCAGCTGGCCAGGTCGCGCAGCGACAGCCTGGCCGACTTCATGGCCCGCAACCTGTCTGGCGTCAACGTCAATGAAGTCTCCGGCAGCCTGTACCAGAACGATATCAGCTACCGTGGCTTCCGTGCGTCGCCCGTGCTGGGCACAGCGCAGGGCATGTCGGTGTACCTGGACGGAGTGCGCGTGAACGAACCGTTCGGCGATGTCATCAACTGGGACATGGTGCCGGAAGCGGCCATCGGCAACGTGCTGCTGGTGCCGGGGTCGAATCCCATGTACGGACTCAATACCCTGGGCGGGGCCCTGGCGCTGACCACCCGCTCGGGCCTGGAGCAGCAGGGCCTGGAGGCGGAACTGTCGGCCGGCAGCGCCGGCCGGCGCAGGTTCGACGTTTCACACGGCGCGCGGCAGGCAAGCGGCTGGCATTCCTTTGTCGCGGCGACCCTGTTCGACGATGCCGGCTGGCGCGACCACTCGGCCGGCCGGATTGGCAACCTGTTCGCCAAAGCGGGCCACAGCGGCGCGCGCGGCGACTGGCATGTGTCCTTGCTGGCCGGGCGCAGCACGCTGCGTGGCAACGGCCTGCTGCCCGACAGCCTGTACCAGCAAGACCGGCGCGCCGTGTTTACCTTTCCCGACCTGACCCGCAACCGGCTGGTGCAGGGAACCTTCCATGGCCGCCACCGGTTTGACGGCGATACCGAACTGGCGGGCGTGGCTTACGCGCGCAGCAGCCGGCGCGCCACGGTCAACGGCGACGTGGGCGACGCCGATGGCGAGGGCGAATTCAATACCACCAGCACGCGCCAGCATAGCCACGGCGCCAGCACCAACCTGAGCCTGCACCGCCGCGCGCACCGGATCGACCTTGGCGTCACCGTCGACCGCAGCGAAGTCGCCTTCGCGCAGTTCGAACAAGCCGGCATCCTCACGCCGGAACGGGGCGTCGTGCCGGATCCGCGTGCAAGGATCGCGCCGGCATCGTCGGTGGCGGGCAGTTCGCGTGCCTTCGGACTGTACGCGGCCGACACCTGGACGGTGGCGCCGGCGATGCACGTTACCGCCTCGGCGCGCTACAACCACGCGCGGGTAAACAACACCCTGACCAGCGCGCGCGGACCGCAGCCGGCCGAGAGTTTCAGCTATGCGCGATTGAATCCTTCGATCGGCTTCGTTCGCGAGTACAGTGCCGGACCGGACCTGTTCGCCAACCTGGCGCGGAACAACCGGGTACCGACCGTGATCGAACTGGGCTGCGCCGACCCGGAACAGCCCTGCCAGCTGCCGGTAGGCTTGCAGTCCGATCCCTACCTGAAGCAGGTCGTGGCCAGTACCGCCGAAGCGGGCCTGCGCTGGCAACATGGCGTGCTGTCCCTGTACCGCACCGTCAATCGTGATGACATCCTGTTCCTCAGTTCGGGGCGCACCCGGCTTGGCTACTTCAGCAACTTCGGGCGCACCCGGCACCAGGGGCTCGATGCCAGCCACACTGTCGTCGCGGGCGCGCTGGCGTTCAGGGCAAGCTACAGTTTCCTGCAGGCCGAGTATGACGCCGATGGCGATCTATTTACGGGCGTGCGGACGGTGCGGATCGCCAAAGGCAGCCGCATCGCCGGCTTGCCGAAGCATACGGTCAAACTGTCGGCGGACTGGAAGCTGTCGCGCACGCTGGCGCTGGGCGCCGACGCGCAGGCGATGTCGAGCCTGGGAACGCAGGGCAATGAAGACGGACTGCTGGCCGATCCCGAAGCGGGTGAAGCGCCGCACACGGCCGACCTGCGCGTGCGCGGTTATGGGCTGGTGAACTTGCGGGCCAGCTGGAAGCCGGTAGCCGGATGGGAGCTCCATGGGCGCGTGAACAATGTATTGAATCGCCGCCATGAGACTTTCGGCGCCGTCTCGCCCAATCCCCTGTCTGCGGACAGCGCAAGCAATGTGCGCTTCGTCGCCCCCGGCGCGCCAAGGTCGGTGACCTTGGGCGCGCGCTACCGGTTCTAAAACGCGTACTGCGCGCTGACACCGGCCATGGCATTGCGGCCGGGAGCCGCTTCATAGAAGCGCTTGTTGGCGTCTCCTACGATCACGGAACCGACGTACTGCCTGTCCGCGATGTTGTTCACGCGGACGTACTCGCGGAACTGCCAGCCGCCGAATTCCTGCTTCGCCTGCACGCGCGCGTTGAAAATGCCGAAGCCCGGCGCCGGCTTCTCCAGGTTGGCGTCTTCGGCATACACCTTGCTGCTGGCGATCGCTTCGAGCGCCACGCCAAGAGCATCGCCGCTGCTCTTCCATGCCAGCTCCCCGAACAGGTTCGCATTCGGCACGCCAGGCAGGCGGCTGCCCTTCCTGACCGCGCCGAACGGCTGGTCGTACACCGCGCGCAAAACCGTCATGGCCAGTTTCGCGCTTAATCCTGCGCCAAGCTTGCTGTCCACGGACACTTCGGCGCCCTGGCGCAACGTCTTGCTGGCGTTCTTGTAGCTGGTGCGCCCGCCGCTTGCGACATCGACCACCAGTTCGTCGCTGGTCCTGACCTGGAACAGCGCCGCGTTGATGCGCGTGCTGCTGCCCAGCATGGCCTTGACGCCGCCCTCGAGATGGGTGCTGGTGGCAGGCCGCAGGCGGAAATTGAAACCGGCGCCGGAGCCGGAGTAGAACAACTCGTTGAGCGTTGGCGTTTCGAATCCGCGTGCCGCGCTGGCGTACACGTTCAGGACTGGGGACACCTTGTACAGCACCCCCAGCACCGGCGTCGTATGGCGGAATTCGATGCCGCCGCTGTCGTCGCTGTTACCCAGGTAGCGGTCATCGACCGTCACCTTCATGCGGCTGTGGCGCAGGCCCGCGCTGAGCACCCAGCCCCCGCCTTGCCATTCGGCCTGCGCATACGGGTCGATGCTTGCAATGGTGTTCGTTTCGTCGCGCCGCAGCCGCCCCTGCAAACCGAAGTCGTTGCCGATGAAGTTTTCATAGCCCTGGCGATCGTCGCTGGAGTAACCGTAGTCCAGGCCGAAGGTCGCGGTCAACTTGCCGCCGGCGGCATTGCGCACCACCACCCAGTTGATGTCGGTGCCGCGGAAATCGCGGTCGAAGTCGACCACGCCGCCGGACTGGCTGGCCGGGGTCTGGACAAATTTGGAAAAGGCCTGGAACTGGATCACCTGGCGATTGCCGGCGTAGGCCATCACGCGCAGGCGGTCGTCGCCAAAGCGCTGCTCGAACGACAGGCCTGCCTGTGTGTGGGCTATGCTCTTGCGCGTGTTGTAGCGGTTCGCCAGCGTGCGCCGCGGCGACTGGGTGTCGGTGGCGTCGGTTTCGCCGGCGCGCGGATCGCGCACGAAGGTGGCCCAGGTGACGCCCAGAGGATCCTGCGTGTCGTCCTGGCGCAGCGCGCTGGCGGTCAGCGTCAGCTTGCTGGTGGCTGTCGGCGCCAGCGTCAGCTTGGCGAAGGCCTGCTCGCGCGTGGCGGCACTGTGCGCGCGGTAGCCGTCCGTGTCGAAGCGCGAGGCGTCGACCACGTAACCGATGCCGCCTTCGCTGCCCTGGGCATTGACGTCCACCTTGCGTGCGCCGTAGCTCCCGCCGGCGACGCTTGCTTCCACCGTGGGACGGCCCTGGCCGTCGCGCGTGAACAGGGCGATGGTGCCGCCGGCGTGGTTGCCGTAGATGGCCGAGAACGGTCCGCGCAGCACTTCGATGCGCTCGGCCATGTCGAGGTTGAAGGTGGCTGCCTGGCCCTGGCCGTCCGGCATGGAAGCCGGGATGCCGTCGGCGATCAGGCGCACGCCGCGCACGCCGAAGGCGGAGCGGGCGCCGAAGCCGCGCGACGATATCTGCAGGTCCTGGGCATAGTTCTGGCGGTTCTGCGCCACCAGGCCGGGCACGGCGACCAGCGCCTCGGACGCGTTGACGCGCATCTGGCCGTCGCGGATGCGGGCCGCGTCGACGACGTCGATCGCGGCCGGCAGGTCGAAGCTGCCATGTTCGATACGGCTGCCGCTGACGACGATCACGTCAGCCACGGGATCGGCTGCCTGCGCCAGCGGCGCCAGGACGGCGAACAGGCTGGCGATCGCGTTGAGGCGAAAAGGGTGCGGCTTCATTGATTCTCCTGGTTGTTGGCTTGCCTGAACGGATGATCGCCAGGTCTGTACCCTCAACGGTAAGCAATATACCTGCCAGAGCGAATTCCTGCAGGAATGGCACGGCGCTTGCATGACAGCCGTGTGCGCGCGTGGTCTGCGCCAGATTCCTGAAGGAGAATGAAATGGACGCCTCCCGCCCAGTGCCGAGATAGCGATGAAATCAGAT
>JAZKBE010000064.1:0-13229 GCA_040388805.1 Pseudomonadota bacterium | reverse complement strand
ACAGCATAGACTACGGAAACATTTATTCAATGAATTTCTAACTCACCACACTAGACCTTCAGGAATTCTTCGCGCCCGCCCAGCCAGCGGGCCAGGTGGGCTTCCACCACGTCGTCGACGGCGTCGGCGATCAGGCTGTGCGCCACGTCGCGCGCCTGTTCCACCAGCCACTGGTCGGTTTCCAGGTCCGCGAAGCGCAGCATGGCCTGGCCCGACTGGCGCGCGCCCAGAAATTCGCCCGGGCCGCGGATTTCCAGGTCGCGCCGCGCGATTTCAAAACCGTCGGTCGTTTCGCGCATCGTCATCAGGCGTTGTTTGGCGACCTGGCCCAGCGGGCTCTGATACAGCAGCAGGCACACGCTGGCGGCCGTTCCCCGTCCCACGCGCCCGCGCAGCTGGTGCAGCTGCGACAGGCCGAAACGCTCCGCATGTTCGATCACCATCAGCGACGCATTGGGCACGTCCACGCCCACCTCGATCACGGTGGTGGCCACCAGCACCTGCACCGCATTGGCGCTGAAGGCATCCATCACCAGCTGTTTTTCGGCAGGTTTCAGGCGACCATGCACCAGGCCCACCTGCAGGTCGGGCAGGGCTTCGGCCAGCATCGCATGCGTGTCGGTGGCGGTCTGCAGCTGCAGCGCTTCGGATTCTTCGATCAGCGGGCACACCCAGTAGACCTGGCGTCCTTCCAGCGCGGCCGCATGCACGCGCTCGATGACTTCGTCGCGCCGGTTCTGGTCGATGGCGCGCGTGACGATGGGGCTGCGTCCGGGCGGCAGCTCGTCGATGACCGACACTTCCAGGTCGGCGTAATAAGTCATGGCCAGGGTGCGCGGAATCGGCGTGGCCGACATCATCAACTGGTGCGGCGTCTTGCCATTGCTGCCCTTGTTGCGCAGGGTCAGGCGCTGGCCCACGCCGAAGCGGTGCTGTTCGTCGACGATGACCAGGCCCAGTTTCGCGAACCGCACCGTGTCCTGGATCAGCGCATGGGTGCCGATGATCAGCTGCGCCTCGCCCGATTCGACCAGGGCGGTGGCGGCCAGCTTGTCCTTTTTCTTCAGGCTGCCGGTCAGCCACGCCACCTTCACGCCCAGCGGCTCCATCCACGCCGCGATCTTGCGGAAGTGCTGGTCGGCCAGGATCTCGGTGGGCGCCATCAGCGCCGCCTGGTAGCCGCTGTCGATGGCCTGGGCGGCCGCCAGCGCCGCCACCACGGTCTTGCCGCTGCCGACGTCGCCCTGCAGCAGGCGCTGCATCGGATAGCCGTTCTTGAGGTCCTTGCGGATTTCCTTGAGCACGCGCTGCTGGGCGCCGGTCAGCTGGAAGGGCAACCGGCCCAGGAAGGCGTCGGACAGGGCCCCGACGGCCTTGAGCACCGGCGCGCCCTTGGTGCGGCGCGCGCGCTGGGCGCGTTTCAGGGATAGCTGCTGGGCCAGCAGCTCGTCGAATTTCATGCGGACCCAGGCCGGATGCGAACGATCGAGCAGGGCGCCCGCGTCGATTTCCTGGGGCGGATAGTGCAGCAGGCGCACGGCCGGTTCGAAGTCCGACAGGCGCATGGAGCGGCGCAGGGCCGGGGGCAGGGTATCGGCCCAGTCGACGCGGCGCATGGCGTCGGCAATGGCGCGCCGCAGTATCGCTTGCGACAAGCCTTCGCCGGACGGGTACACGGGCGTCAGTGCGGTGGGCAGCGGGGCGCCTTCATTGACGACCTTGTAGCCCGGATGGACCATCTCGGCGCCGAAAAAGCCATGCTTGAGCTCAGCGCGGGCGCGCACCCGGGTGCCTTCGGCCAGCTGCTTGACCTGGCTGCCGTAGAAATTCATGAAACGCAGCAGCAGCTCGCCCGTTTCATCGGCGATGGTGACCAGCAGCTGGCGCCGCGGGCGGAAGCTGATTTCATTCTTGATGACCACCCCTTCGACCTGCGACACGTGGCCGCCGCGCAGGCAGGCTTCGCGGATGCTGACCACGCTGGTCTCGTCCTCGTAACGCATCGGCAGGTGCAGCACCAGGTCCATGTCGGTACGCAGGCCCAGCTTGGCCAGCTTGCTTTCGTTCGATTTTGGGGCTGATTTGGGTTTCGAGGGGGGCATCTAGGATAAAATAGAGGGTTGCCTTGCGCTTCTTCGCTATTGTACGGCCCCCTCACCCATTTTTACAGAATTACCAAATGTACTCGCTTTCCGATTTCGACTTCGACCTGCCACCCGAACGCATCGCCCAGCTGCCGCTGCCCGACCGTAGCGCTTCACGCCTGCTGCACGTGGACGGGCGGCGCCTGGTCGACCGCCATTTTTCCGACATCGTCGACCAGCTCGCGCCCGGCGACCTGCTGGTCATGAACGACACGCGTGTGCTCAAGGCGCGCTTTTTCGGCGTCAAGGAAACCGGCGGCAATGTCGAAGTGCTGGTCGAGCGCGTGCTCGACAGCCGCACCGTGCTGGCCCAGGTGCGCGCATCGAAGTCGCCCAAGCCGGGCAACCGCATTCGCCTGGCCGACGCTTTCGACGTCGTCGTGGGCGAGCGCGCCGGCGAATTTTTCACGCTCACCTTCGACGACGACGTGTTCGAACTGATCGAAGCGCACGGCCGCCTGCCGCTGCCGCCCTACATCGAACACACTGCCGACGCCTTCGACGAAACGCGCTACCAGACCGTGTATTCGCGCGAACCGGGCGCCGTGGCCGCGCCCACCGCCGGCCTGCATTTCGACGACGCCCTGCTGGCGAAGCTGAAGGACAAGGGCATCGTTTTCGCCTACGTCACGCTGCACGTGGGCGCCGGCACCTTCCAGCCGGTGCGGGTGGAAGTGCTGGCCGAGCACAAGATGCACACCGAGTGGTACACCGTGCCGCAAGCGACGGTGGACGCCGTGCGCGCCGCCAGGGCCGCCGGGCGCGACGTGGTCGCCGTCGGCACCACCAGCCTGCGCGCGCTGGAATCGGCGTCGCAATCGGGCCAGCTCGAAGCGGGCAGCGCCGACACCGCCCTGTTCATCACGCCCGGCTACACCTTCAAGACCGTCACGCGCCTGATCACCAATTTCCACCTGCCCAAGTCGACCCTGCTGATGCTGGTGTCGGCCTTTGCCGGCTACGCCGAGATCCGCGCCGCGTACGCGCACGCCATCGCCAGCGAATACCGCTTCTTCAGCTATGGCGACGCCATGCTGCTTACCACTGACAACAAGTAAAGCCATGCTCGACTTCCAACTCCTGAAAACCGACACCAGCGGCCTGTCGCACGCGCGCCGCGGCCGCCTGACCCTCAACCACGGCGTCATCGAAACGCCGATCTTCATGCCGGTGGGGACCTACGGCTCGGTGAAGGCCATGTCGCCGGTCGAACTGAAGGAAGTCGGCTCGCAAATCATCCTGGGGAACACCTTCCACCTGTGGCTGCGCCCGGGCACCGAAGTGCTCAACAAATTCGGCGGCCTGCACGGCTTCATGGGCTGGGACAAGCCGATCCTGACCGATTCGGGCGGCTTCCAGGTGTTTTCGCTGGGCGCGATGCGCAAGATCACCGAAGAGGGCGTCAAGTTCCAGTCCCCGATCGACGGCAGCAAACTGTTCCTGTCACCGGAAATCTCGATGCAGATCCAGCGCGCGCTGAACTCCGACATCGTGATGCAGTTCGACGAATGCACGCCCTACGAGATCGACGGCCGTCCGGCCACGACCGAAGAAGCGGCCAAGTCGATGCGCATGTCGCTGCGCTGGGCCCAGCGCTCGATGAACGAATTCACCCAGGGCGAAAACCCGAACGCGCTGTTCGGCATCGTCCAGGGCGGCATGTTCGAACACCTGCGCGACGAATCGCTGGCCGGCCTGGAAGAGATCAATTTCCCGGGCATCGCCATTGGCGGCCTGTCGGTGGGCGAGCCGAAGGAAGACATGATGCGCATGCTCGAACACGTGGGCCCGCGCCTGCCGGCCAACAAGCCGCACTACCTGATGGGCGTGGGCACGCCGGAAGACCTGGTGGCGGGCGTGGCCAACGGCATCGACATGTTCGACTGCGTGATGCCGACCCGGAACGCGCGCAATGGCTGGCTGTTCACCCGTTTCGGCGACGTCAAGATCAAGAATGCGCGCTACAAGGACGACCAGGGGCCGCTGGACGAAAGCTGCGACTGCTACTGCTGCAAGAACTTCTCGCGCGCCTATTTGCACCACCTGCACCGCTCGAAGGAAATCCTGGGCGCGCGCCTGAACACGATCCACAACCTGCATTACTACCTGAAGCTGATGAGCGAAATGCGGGACGCGATCGACGCCGACCGCTTCCACGCCTTCCGCCTTGAATTCAACGCCGCCAGGGCCCGCGGCGTCTAGCGCCTGATCTTTTTGCCTTTTGACAGGGGACTGTCCCAGGTTTCTGGGAAACAGAACTGTTTCCCAGAAACCTGGGACAGTCCCCTTGCAAAAGGAAATAACGTTGCCAGATAGCTGGAATTGGTCTGGCGCCGGCTGCCGGTGCTAGAATACAGCGCTGCTTTTTTAACTGATTATTCTCACATTGGAGTTACCGTGTTCATTTCTAACGCCTACGCGCAGGCCGCGCCTGCCGCCGCCGGTTCCGGCATGTTCGGCAGCCTTGGCACTTTCCTGCCGCTGATCCTGATGTTCGTGGTCATGTATTTCCTGATGATCCGCCCCCAGCAAAAACGCGCCAAAGAACAGAAGTCGATGATGGACGCACTGGCCAAGGGCGACGAAGTCGTCACCACCAGCGGCATCCTGGGCCGTGTCGTCAAGGTCAACGATACCTATGTCACCGTCGAAATCGCCACCAACACGGAAGTCGTCGTGCAAAAGCACGCGATCTCCACCCTGCTGCCGAAAGGCACGCTGAAGTCGCTGTAAGCCTGACGGGCGGCATTGCGCCGCCTGCCTGCTCAATCTGAACGCTGGAATACTATGAATCGCTATCCCGTCTGGAAATACGTACTGATCGTCATCGCGCTGGTGCTCGGCGCGCTGTACACGGCGCCGAACTACTTTGTCGAATCGCCCGCCTTGCAGGTGACCACCGGCAAAACGACCCTCAAGATCACCAACGACACACAGCAGCGCGTGGAAGCGACGCTCAAGTCGGCCGGCATCAAGGCCGGGGAAGTCGGCATTGAAGGCCTGGGCAACACCACCTCGGTGCGCGCCCGCTTCAATACCACCGACGAGCAATTCAAGGCCAAGCTGGCGCTCGAGAAAGAGCTCAACCGCGACCCGGCCGACCCTGACTACATCGTCACGGTCAACCTGGTCAAGAACACCCCGAAATGGATGCAGGCGCTGGGCGCCAAGCCGATGAACCTGGGCCTCGACCTGCGCGGCGGCGTGCACTTCCTGCTGCAGGTGAACGCGGCGGAGACCGCCGAAACCAAGATCAAGGGCATCCAGTCGGCCATCCGCAGCCAGCTGCGCGACAAGAATGTGCGCCACGCCGGCATCGAGCGCAATGGCCAGGTCATCGAGATCCGGTTCCGCGACGACGCGACCCGCCAGCTGGCGCGCGACCTGATGACCAGCCAGATGCCCGACATGCTGCTGTCCGACACGGTGGACGGCGCCGACCTGAAACTGGTCGCCACGCTCAAACCGGACGCGCTGCGCCGTACCATCGAGGAAGGCGTCAAGCAGAACATCGCCACCCTGTCCAAGCGGATCAATGAACTGGGCGTGTCCGAGCCGATCATCCAGCAGCAGGGCGTCGACCGCATCGTGGTCCAGCTGCCCGGCGTGCAGGACGTGGCCCACGCCAAGGACATCATCGGCCGCACCGCCACCCTGGAACTGCGCATGCTCGACGATACCATCACCCCGGGTACCGAATCGACGGCGACCATTCCGCTGAACTCCGAACTGTTCACCGCGGCCCAGGGCGGCCCGATGGTCCTGTCCAAGGACGTGATCCTGACCGGCGACTACATTTCCAGCGCCGTGGCCAGCTTCGACCAGAACCAGCAGCCTGTCGTCAGCCTTGACCTGAATGGCGACGGCGGCCGCAAGATGCGCGAAGCGACCCGCTCCCGCGTGGGCAAGCGCATGGCCATCCTGCTCAAGGAAAAAGGCAAGTACACCATCCTGTCGGCGCCGAACATCCAGGAAGAACTGGGCAGCCGCTTCAATATCACCAACATGGGCAACGTCGAGAAATCGAACGAGCTGGCGCTGCTGCTGCGCTCGGGCGCCCTGTCGGCACCGATGGAATTCATCGAAGAACGCGTGGTCGGCCCGCAGCTGGGCGCCGAAAACATCGCCAAGGGCCTGTATTCGACGGTCTACGGCTTTGCCGCGATCGCCCTCTTCATGATCATCTACTACCACCTGTTCGGTACCTTCAGCGTGGTGGCGCTGGCCTCGAACCTGCTGTTCCTGCTGGCGTTGCTGTCGCTGACGGGGATCACCCTGACCCTGCCGGGCATCGCCGCGATCGCGCTGGCGCTGGGCATGGCGATCGACGCCAACGTGCTCATTAACGAACGTATCCGCGAGGAGCTGCGTTCCGGGGCCACGCCGCAGGCGGCCATTGCGGCCGGCTTCGACCGCGCCTGGGCCACCATCCTCGATTCGAACGTGACCACCCTGATCGTCGGTATCGCCCTGCTGGCCTTCGGCTCCGGTCCGGTGCGCGGCTTCGCCGTGGTGCACTGCCTGGGTATCCTGACCTCGATGTTCTCCGCGGTGTTCGTCTCGCGCGGCGTGGTCAACCTGTGGTACGGCCGCCAGAAGAAGCTCGCTGGCATCTCGATCGGCACGGTATGGACGCCGCCCACCGGCACCGCGGTCACGAAATAATCAGTACCTACTAAACAGGATTCAAGATGGAATTTTTCCGCATCAAGAAAGATATTCCCTTCATGCGCCATGCGTTGATTTTCAACGTGATTTCGGCGCTGACCTTCGTGGCAGCCGTGTTCTTCCTTTTCCACAAGGGACTGAACTTGTCGGTCGAATTCGAAGGCGGCACCGTGATGGAGCTGAAGTACCCGAACGCGGCGAACCAGGAAAAGATCCGGGCCGAGCTGGTCAAGCTGGGCTACGAGGCGCCGGAAGTGACCAGTTTCGGCAATGCGCAGGAAGTCATGCTGCGCCTGCCGATCACCAAGGGCGTGGCCGGCGCGACCGGTTCGCAACTGGCGTTCAACGCCTTGTGCGCGGCCGAAGGCGGCACGGCCAAGCAGATTGAAGCGGTCGACGACAAAGGCGCCAAGGCAGTCAAGTCCAGCTGCTTCAACGCCGCCAACGTCGAAGTGCTGAACCTGCGCAAGGTCGAATTCGTGGGCCCGCAAGTGGGCGAGGAACTGGCGCAGAACGGCGTCAATGCCCTGCTGATGGTGATCATTTTCGTGATGGCCTACCTGGCCGTGCGCTTCGAATGGAAATACGCCGTCTCGGCCATCATCGCCAACTTGCACGACGTGGTCATCATCCTCGGCTTCTTCGCCTTCTTCCAGTGGGAATTCTCGCTGGCGGTGCTGGCGGGCGTGCTGGCGGTCCTGGGCTACTCGGTCAACGAGTCGGTGGTCATTTTCGACCGGATCCGCGAAAACTTCCGCAAGCAGCGCAAGGCCAGTGTCGAGGAAGTCATCGACAACGCGATCACCAGCACCATTTCGCGTACCATCATCACCCACGGCTGCACCCAGATGATGGTGCTGTCGATGCTGTTCTTCGGCGGTATCACGCTGCACCACTTCGCCATCGCGCTGACCATCGGTATCTGCTTCGGCATCTACTCGTCGGTGTTCGTGGCCGCCGCCATCGCCATGTGGCTGGGCGTGAAGCGCGAAGACCTGATCAAGCCGGTCAAGGAAAAAGACGAAACCGACGGCGCCGTCGTTTAAGCGCGCGTCTGTTTTGCGAGAATGCCGTCCAGCCTGCGCTGTGCGGCATTTTTTTTGAGGGGAGCCCCGTGAGCCGTACCAACCGCCTGTTCCTGCTGCTCGACGCCCTGCGTGGCAACCGCCGGCCGGTGACCGCCGCTGCCCTGGCCGAACAGCTCAAGGTATCGGAACGCACCATCTACCGCGACATCCAGACCCTGGCCGAACTGGGCGCGCCGGTAAAAGGGGAGGCCGGGGTCGGCTACATGATGCGCGCCGGGCTGTTCCTGCCGCCCCTGAT
Organism: Pseudomonadota bacterium; assembly: GCA_040388805.1. Lineage (GTDB taxonomy): Bacteria > Pseudomonadota > Gammaproteobacteria > Burkholderiales > Burkholderiaceae_D > Telluria_A. The sequence goes on along the minus strand of JAZKBE010000064.1, from coordinate 5,091 downwards.
GTTTACCGCCGACGAACTGGAAGCGCTGGTGCTGGGCGCGCGCTGGGTCAAGCGCCAGGGCGACGACGGCCTGGCTTCGGCGGCCGCCAGCGCCCTGGCAAAGATCGCCACGGCCACCCCGAACGACCTGCGCGACATCATGGCCGACACCAGCCTGTGGGTGCCGCTGGGCCAGGCCACGGCGGAGGACAGCGCCTACGTGCGTCCGGCGCGCGAAGCGATCCGCCACCAGCACAAGCTGCGCATCGCCTACCGCGACGAGCACGGCGCCGACAGCGAACGCACGGTCTGGCCCTTCGCCCTGGCCTTCTTCGACGGCAAGCGCCTGCTCGCCGCCTGGTGCGAACTGCGCGCCGCCATTCGCCACTTCCGGATCGACCGCATCGTGCGGGCCGACGTGACGGACGTGCGCTACCCGGAACGGCGGCGCGACCTGATCCTGCGCTGGCGCCGCGAGCACGATATTGCCGAAGACTCCTGACAAAAACTGACGCGGGCAGCTCCTAGGATAGATGTTCTTTCAATCACTCCGGAGCCCCAAGCCATGCGCCTCTACCACTCAGCTTATTCGTCCAATGCGCGCCGCGTCGTCATCGCTGCGGAAGAACTCGGCGTGCCGCTCGACCTGGTCGAGGTCGACCTGATGAACCCGGCCGACCGCAAGCACCTGGCCGGGATCAACTTCAATTGCAAGGTGCCGGTGCTGCAGGATGGCGACTTCCTGCTGTGGGAATCGTGCGCCATCATGCAGTACCTGGCCGAACAGGCGCCCGGCCAGACCCTGTACCCGGCCGGCGTGCGGGCGCGCGCGGACGTGAACCGCTGGATGTTCTGGGCCTGCCAGCACTTCGCGCCCGCCATTGGCGTGCTGACCTGGGAACATCTCTGGAAGGGCATGACCGGCAACGGCGACGCCGATCCGCGCGAGCTGAAACGGGGCGCGGCCGACATCGCCGCGTATGCGTCCGTGCTCGACAAGCAGCTGTCGGGCCGCCAGTGGCTGGTGGGCGAGGCGCTGACCCTGGCCGACATCGCGGTGGCGGCGCCCCTGATGTACCTGGAGAGCGCGCGGCTGCCGTTCAAGGGCTATTCCAACATCCTGCGCTGGCTCGGCCAGCTGCAAGCGCGCGAATCCTGGCGGCATACCGAGGTGCAGCTGCAGCCGCTGGCGGCCTGATCTCGCCGCTATGTGTGTTCACGCACAGAACTATATTGAACGCGGGACTATAGTGGGGCTGTCTCTTTCAGGACATCCCTAGTTTTGGACTTCGCCCGCTCTCACCAGCGGGCATTTTTTTGTCCGGACGAAAAAACCGGGGTCAGACCTCCGACGAGTAATGTTTCTCGCCGGAGGTCTGACCCCGGTGTTTCCTACGCGGTGTTTCCTCCTCTGTCAGGAGTTACAGCAGGGCGGCCGTGAGGCTCTTCACTTCGTCGGCCGATTCTTCCAGGATGCTGTTGAGGGTGCCGTCGCCGATCACGAAGTCGATGGTCGACGCCGCCTGGATGCTGGTCGCGCCCGGACGCTGGTGCAGGGGCGAGCTGACGGGCGCCAGGTCGTTGGCCAGCAGCAGGGTGTCGCCCAGGGTTTCCGGCGGCAGGGCGCGCATGCCGGTCCATAATTCCTCGATGGCGGCCATGACCGGCGCCGGCACATTCAGTTTCTGCAACACGCAGCGGCCGATCTGGATTTCGCCATGCTCGATCCAGTCTTCCGGGTCGCCGTCCAGGATGCCGGGAAATTCTTCGGCCCGCGAGAGCAGGTAAAAGCCGCCTACTTCGTGCACGATGCCGGCAAACATGGCCGTTTCATGGTCGACATGGGCCACGCGGCGCGCGATCACCTGGGCCAGCGCGGCCACGTGGGCCGAGTGCTGCCACAGCTGGTCGGCCTTCTTGCGCAGCTCGGGGTGCTTGATCTTGCTGTCGAGCTGGCGCACGATGACGGCGGCGGCCAGCGCGTTCAGGGTGCGGAAACCGACCCGCTGCACGGCGGTGCGCACATTGGTCACTTCATTGCCGGAACGGTTGTAGGCGACCGAGTTGGCGATCGACACCGTGCGCGCCGCCAGCAGCGGCTCGGCCTGCACCAGGCGGGCCGCGGCGTCGGCGTGGCAATCGGGATCGTTCAGCGCCCGCTGCAGTTTGAGGGTCGCATCCACATTGGTGGGAAACGTCAGCTCGCCGCGGGTTGCCTGAGCAGCAATACTTTTGAAGGCTTCAAGTCTGTCCATTGGAAACATATTCCTATAGGTAGGTCAACTTTGTCGCAAAAACGTACTTCGAAGCAATTTATTCTACGCCAATTGCGGCTCAGGGTTCACTAAAGATTGCATCGTAGCCATCTTGCGGGCCTTCGGCGTCGTTCAGCTCGTTTTCAAGGCCCAGATCGATCAATTCCTCGACCGCGTTCATGAAACTGTTGGCCTTGGTGGCGCCAATCAGGCGATAAATGTCGCCATCCTCGTTGCGCACGCCGATCAGCATTTTTTCCTGGCGCACTTCGTCGGGCGTGCCCTGGTTGAGCAGCAGGTTGCCGATGATGGACTTGTCGAACTTGGCGGGCTTGGCGCCGTCGAGGAGGGTGGTTTTCAAGATGCTTCCTTCTGTTGTTGTGTTGTAGGGCAGGTGGAACGGTCGGCGATGAGCTGCCGCAGCTTGCGCAAGTTGCCGTCGAGTGCCTCGAAATCGGCGTCGGACCAGGGCGTAAACAATTCCTTGCCCTGCGCCACCACGACCGGAAACACCTCGTCGAACACTTTCTCGCCTTCGGCCGTCAGCCGCACAAAGAACGAGCGCTTGTCATCCATGCTGCGCGAACGGGCCACCAGGCCCTTCTGTTCCAGGCGCTCGATGACGCCGGTCAGCGTGCCCTTGGTGATCAAGGTCTTGTCACCCAGTTCCTTATACGTCATCCCGGGCGTATTGCCCAGCGTGGCGATGATATCGAACTGGGCATGCGTCAGGCCGCAGCGGCGCACGACTTCGCCGGAAAAGCGTTCGAATCCCTGAAGGCATTCGGCCAGCAAGCGCACACTCTTTAAGTATCGTTCCCCCATGGGCACTGATTATAGCCGCCTGCGCCGGGTTTGGCCGGGCCCGCATTCGCGTTTTGGCGCCGCCGCGGGTACCATGGCGGGCTGATGCCGATTTGCCACACTTTCGAAAGTCCCGAATGACACACCAGCTGCGCGGCATTGCCGCCCTGCTCATCGTAACCCTGGTCTGGGGCACGACCTTTCCCGCCATGAAAGACCTGAGCGCCAATCTGTCGCCGGCCTGGATCGTCTTCACCCGTTTCGCCATCGCGGCGCTGCTGTTGTCGCCCTTCCTGCTGCGCGCGGCGCGGGCCGACCTGACGTCGGGCGTGCTGCTGGGAATGCTGCTGTTCTTTTGCTATGTGTTCCAGGTGGAAGGGCTGGCGCTCACCACGTCGAACCGGAATGCCTTCATCTGCGGCCTGAATGTGCTGATCGTCCCGCTATTGGGCGTATTTGCAGGCAAACCGCCGGAGCGCCGCATCATCGCCGCGCTGGCGCTGGCCGTCGCGGGGCTTGCGGCCCTTTGCTGGGATGGCGGTGCCTGGCGTTTCGGCGACACGCTGGCGCTGGGCGCCGCCCTGTGCTTCGGCGTCTACATCAAGATGATGGAAGTGCGCACCCGCGGCGCCACCCGCCTGATGACGATCACCGCGACCCAGATCGCCACCGTGGCCGTGCTGTCGCTGGTATGGCTGCTGGTGACGGAAGTGCCGCTCTCCGGTGGCCAGGCCTACTGGGACAAGACGGTGGCCGCGCTGGGCGGCGGCCTGGTCAACATCGTCTACCTGGGCGTGCTGTGCACGGCGGCCATCATTTCCCTGCAAACCTGGGGCCAGGCGCACAGCAGCGCCAACGAGGCTGCGGTCATCTACGCTTTCGAGCCGGCCGCCGCGGCCTTTTTCGCCTATTTCTGGCTGGGGGAAACCATGACGGGCCGAGGGTGGATCGGCGCTGCGCTGTTGATCTCCGGTATGATAGTCAGTCAATGGAACTCCGAGCGCCGGCCACCCGGCGCACTCGTCCCCGAGTAAACGCCGCCCGATGCCACTAGCCAAACTTGCCCGCCTTTCCCAGGAGCAGCCGCTGCGCGTGCTGCTGATCAACGCGGGCGAAGCGGATACGCTGACCTGGGCCGGGCTGTACCAGCCCTTGCGCCTGGCCGCCAAGTTCCTCGGTCCCGCGCGCCTGCACGTGGACGTGCGCAGCCCCGACAAGTTCGCCACCGACGCCCAGCGCCACTGGCACCTGGTGCTGCTGGTGGCGGACGAAGCCCAGGCCTCGCTCAAGCCGGCCAACAGCCGGGTTCTGATCGAGCGTTGCCGCAGCGCGCCGTTCTGGGGCGGGGTAGGGGCGGGCGTGCTGTGGCTGGCCGACGCTGGCGTGCTCAACGGCGTGCGCACCGCGCTGCCCTGGGCCCTGTACGTGGATGTCGACAGCATCGCCGATCATGCCGTCTTCACACCGCATCTGTATGAAATTGACGACAACCGCCTTACTTGCTGCGGCGGCGCCGCGAGCATGGACTTTGCCCTGACCCTGGTCGAAACGATTTACGGCGCCGGCGTGCAAGCCCAGATCAAGGAAGCCCTGTGCGTGGACCGCGTGCGCGGCAAGGAAGAGCGCCAGCGCGTGGCCTTGCAGGCGCGCTTCGGCGCCCTGCAGCCCAAGCTGACCGAAGCGGTGACGTTGATGGAAGCGAACATCGAAGAGCCGCTCTCGACGGACGACATCGCCAACCTGGTCGGCATCTCGCGGCGCCAGCTCGAGCGCCTGTTCAAGCAATACCTGGGCAGCCTGCCGTCGCGCTACTACCTCGAGCTGCGCCTGCAGCGCGCGCGCCAGCTGCTGCTGGACACCCACTACTCCATCGTCCAGGTGGGGCTGATGTGCGGCTTTTCGAGCGGCTCGCACTTCTCGACCGCCTTCGGCACCCTGTTCGGCAACACCCCGCGCGAAGAACGCCAGCGCAAACTTGCCAATCCCCCACGCTAACCGCAGGGGGCCAGGTCTGACATCCGGACACGGGCTCAGCTGCCTCGCGGCTGAGCCC
>JAZKBE010000063.1:0-48946 GCA_040388805.1 Pseudomonadota bacterium | reverse complement strand
ACTGGGTGGCCAGTTTGGCGTGGAACGGGTGGCCACTTTGCGTGGAATACGCAACAAGTTCAATTTTTGGAGTGGAAGTGCCGCGATCGTTCTCGATTTGGCACCGCAGCATTGCCCCTCTGAAGTACTTACCAGAAAAATCGCCACACTGAAGGACTAGACTTATGAACGCAGATAAACCAGTACGGTTACTCATCGTTGACGATCAGCCAATCGTCATTGAACATTTGCATCTGATGCTTGAAGGCAGTGGAATTGTGAGCGAGTACGTTACAGATCCGCTCCATGCGGTCGATATGGCCGTACGGTTCCAACCGACCGTCATCTTGCAGGATTTGGTCATGCCTGCTCTTGATGGGATTGAGTTGATGGAGCGATATCGAGAAACCCTTGAGCTGCAATCGGTACCTATAATCGTGCTGTCCGCCAACGATGACGCCCTTCAAAAGGAGCAGTGCTTCCTACAGGGCGCTAACGATTATTTGGTTAAATTGCCGCACCGCGTGGAGCTCTTGGCGAGGATTCGTTATCACTCTAAAGCCTATCTCGCCAATATGGAGCGCGACGAAGCTTTCCACTGCCTTCAGGTAAGCCAAGAGCGGCTTGGTGCAGCAAACGTGATGCTCCAGCGGCTCAACGGCCTTGATGGGCTAACCGGTATTGCAAATCGGCGAAAGTTCGACGAGCAACTTGCCGTAGAGTGGCAACGCGCAACGCGGAACAAATATTCATTGGCACTACTCATGTGCGACATAGACAATTTCAAACACTACAACGACAACTATGGCCACCAAGGGGGCGATCAATGTCTTAGGCGCGTTGCCGCCGTGTTGACGGAGCAGCTAAATCGTCCTGGCGACCTTGTGGCGCGATATGGCGGCGAAGAATTTGCGATTATTCTCCCGGATACCACCATCGAAGGGGCCGCTCATATCGCGAATCTTTGCCGCCAACAATTGGAAGGATTGCATATTGAGAACAAGGGCGCCGTGCCCAAGGAGCTCATCACAATTTCGGTTGGTGCTGCTGACGCACGGCCTAGCGAACAGGGAACAATGAATGCACTGATACAAGCAGCAGACAAAGCGCTATATGCCGCAAAGCGCCGGGGGCGCAACACGGTTTGCGCCGCAGCCTATCCAGCAGGCGATGCAAACGACCGGTCTACATCCAAAAGCTAATCACTGTTTTTCGATTCTATCGAAAGACCTTGGGTACGGGGGAAAAGGAGGCCTTCAGGTTCCACAATATTACTCTGGAGCGATTCACAACCACCGCCCCACTGTCGCGCAGTAGTTAGTGTATCGCTCGCCGTGCTGGTCGTACAGAAAGGCTTCTTCGAGCCGGACCTGAAACTGCATCACCAGTTCGCCGCCGCAAAAAAAGGTGAGCGTGACAGCGTTCGGCTGGATCAAAAGCAAGGCGAGCAGGCATACGCGCATCGCAAGAAAAATCGGGTTGCGCGACCATGCGAACAAGCCATTCGTGACCAGATCGGTCTTCTCGTGCGTGTCGATCCCAATCCACCAGGATTTCCCCATTTGATACTGCGCCGTAAGCGTCAACAGGATCGCCACCACCAGAAGAGACCATCCAATGGACTGCACACTGCGAAAGCCGCTCCCCGGTAGCGCACCAATAAACTTCCCCATACCTGTCCAGAACAGCTTTGCGGTGAAATACACAAACAGTCCCCCTATCAACAGCTTCATGCAGCGCGACACAAAACCGTAGGCGTCGTCGCTTATCGGCAGCACGTAAGGATTCTTTCCGGTCTGGTACCACACGCGCACGGTGGGCAGGACGAATGCAAGAAAAAAATAGAGAGTGAACACTCCCAAAAGCAATGCGGTTTCGTTAATTTCCATGGGCTCTTGAGAAAATCTAAATATTTGCGGATACGGTCTGGGCCCGGAGGGAAACCTGACCGGCCTTCAGTTCCTGGCGCGCCTGCCCAATGACGGAATTGGACGCCCTCAGTGCAAGCGTGCCCATGATGGCCGCCACCATAATGTCTGGCCATGCGGTGCCAGTGCCGAACACGCCCAACGCGGCGAGCATCACCGCGACATTGCCAATCATGTCGTTACGTGTGCACAACCAAACGGACCGCATGTTCGAGTCGCCGTCGCGATACGCGTACAGCAGCAGTCCGACCATACCGTTAGCCGCCAGCGCAAGCATGCCGATTAACCCCATGGTCAGCGCCTCGGGCGCTACGCCATCGAAGACGCTCCAGGCAGCTCTCCCCAAAACGAAAAGGCCGTAGACGCCCATCGTCAGTCCCTTCACTAGGGCGCTGCGGGAGCGCCAGACGGGCGCCATGCCCAGCACGAACAATGACAGCGCGTAGTTGCCGGCGTCGCCGAGGAAATCAACGGCGTCGGCTAGCAGCGAGACGGAATTAGCGCTCAGGCCTCCGACGAGTTCGACGCCGAACATCGCCATGTTTATGACTAGGGCGATCCACAGGATACGCCGGTATTTCTGGTCCACCGGTCTTTGCGATGCACAGGCGGATCCGCAGCTGTCTGACATGGCGCCTCCTTCGATTCGATATTGCATATTGAATACCCTGTAGCTACTATAGGGTCAAGAACTTTATTTTCTAATGGGGTAGCTGGATGGATGCAACATGAAAATCGGTGAGCTCGCGTTGGCCGCCGGGTGCCAGGTTGAAACCGTACGTTACTACGAGCGCGAGGGGTTGCTGCCTGTGCCGAACCGCTCTTCTGGCAACTACCGCCTCTATGCGAGGGGTCATCTCGAACGGCTCACGTTTATCCGCCACTGCCGCTCCTTGGATATGACTCTAGCCGAGGTGCGGTGGCTACTACAAAAAATGGATGCGCCGGACGAGAACTGCGGTGAGGTGAATGCGCTGCTCGATACCCACATCGCGGGAATTCGCAGGCGGATGGGTGAATTGCAAACGCTGCAGCAGCAGATGATTGAGCTGCGTTCGTTCTGCAGTCAGGAGCGCGCGTCGAAGGATTGCGGGATTCTGCAAGGGCTGGCGTCTACGCTTACAGGGAAAATCATTTAGAAAGAGAGGCTTGGGGTAACAGCAGTCATGTCATCAGCACTGCCTCGCAGCACTCAGGTAGTGATGGCAAGCGGCCGGCCCCCCGCCGTCGAGCACAATTGGCACTACTAAGTGCTATTCAATAAAAGTGATGCTACCGTTAACTTTCAACCCTCCTAACGTCGATATCCCCTGATGTTTTTCTTGCAGTGTAGTAGTGCCCGGTAATTACACTGGTGTCGATGTCCGGCACAATCTCAAGTATTGCAACACCGTCATGTACCGTGGATCGATGAAGAAACTCAGCTCGGGGTTGGTTGCTGTAAGAATACCAAAGTCGAAAACGCCCGGCATCCGGATTTGCTTCAGCGATAACATGCACGGACCATGAGCGAGATTCTTGCGTTTCGAGCTGTACTGAAAACGAAAATAGCGTTTGTCTGATACGGATGGTGACCGTGATCGGATCTGGCGACTGACCATTTGCATCTTTCCAGGTCGTTTTTAGAGCGCCCCTCCAGGCGCCGTTCAGGTCAGGAAAGAGAACCTTTCCCAGGAAAGGAAACCACCGCCATAAGTGGCGCCAGCAAAAATTGGCAATGACCACGAGGATGGTGCCAATGACAAAAACGATGGTCGAGGATAGTGCGAATGGCGTAGGGACAGCTGTATTCAACAGCTGATAAGTTTGCTGCAGACCGAGCAGGGCAGTAATGGTCAATCCGACCATCATCATGACCTGTGCTCGACGGCTAAGTAACATCCACATGTTCAGGACTCCAACCGCGCGATGGCGGCCCTGACAAATGCTAGTGCGCCATTGTGGTCCCAGGCTTGCCCATCACGGAAGAGATACTTCACTTCATTGATTTCGGTTGCATTTTGAACCCATGCCGCATCGTAGAGAAGCGGAAGCATGCGATTTAGGATCCGTTTAAGCCGGTCATAGCGATCATCCGTTTCGACGAGAAAATAGACGTCTTCCACGCCATAGACAAGGCACTCCACAAAAAACGATGGCATGCGTTTGGAAATTTCGCCTAGGTTCGCTAGTTCGTAGTTCAGCTGCTTCAGCATCCGCACGCATTTCTTAAAGCGGTGAGCAGTGCGGAAGCGTTTTGCTTTGCCGTTTGCGTGATGCAGGTCAGGAAAGTTTAACGTCCAGGATCCATCCTTGCCTAGAATCGCAACCCCTTCGATTATGCCGGGGGATCCATCCGAACGTTTCGAGACGACATGCAGCCGAAACGCCGGAACCAGATCGCAGTCCACACGGGTCCCGCTCAAACCGTTGACTGTGATCGCCTTGTTGCCTCCTGCGCTAACCGACTGGCGACCGTAGTACGATACCAGATCGGTTTCCAGTTCCTTCCGCGCTTTGGCTGCGATGTCGTTTAGTTTTTCGCCGGTGCTGAAATAGCCAAGTCGCTCGTCAGTCGATGCTGGATCCAATCCATCCAGGTAAACGGTTTTGATCTCCGGAAAAAGAATCCGAAGGTCCATGTCCGCCTCCAAGCGGACATTGGTGTTATTAAAGTAGCTACCTTGCGGCAAAACCTGAACCTGCCGGGTCGTCAACCACTGATTCGCGGCGACGATGGCTCTGGCCTGCGCTGCCGCGCGCTCAATCTTTGCTTCCTCATGCGTGCTGGCGGGGCGTTCCCAATGGGCCAAGCGATCATTCCATGAACTACGAATCCGCCCCCGCGCAACGGCAGTTTCCAGAAGCGAGTTTCCTAAGGCGGCCATTAGTGTCCCTTTGCAAAATAAAGTACAGCATTTGTTATCTAAACCATATGATGCTGAATTGCGGTATTACAAGACACTATTGGCATCATCGACCTTGCCGGGCGTATATGACCTGCGGTCAACTATCCGGGGACGACGATTGCGCAAAAACTTTCGCAGATGCATGTAAATGTACCCGAACAATGGGGCTAGAAAGCTTTGCGAGCGCACCCAACACAATCGATTCGCACGGCAGGCGGTCTGGCCCTAGCTTGCTGGAAGGGCGATGCGAAAAGGATTCTGCAACACCCGGGCAGGCGCCGGTCAGACGCTTAAACACGCCGTTTTCGTGCCGAATTTGCGCCAACAATTGGCGCAACCATGGAATTAACTGGTTTTCATTCGTGAGTCGGAAAACCAACCCTTGGAACGGCTCTTCTGCGTCTTTGACCTTGCCGTCTTCGGTAGAGACCTTTTTGGGCCGCCGCATGATTTCAACGATGTAAGCTGGGCCACCGGGGACGTTTAGACGGGCCACCAGCACCCCACGCAGCGAAGGTATGGTTGGGTCCATGAAAGGAAATCGTCGGGCAACCGCTGTTGCCAAATCTTCATCCTCAAAGGGTTCCAAAGCTATCAAACTCGGTATCGGGCTTGTGCTGAACCCGTCTGCAAAGGTGAACCACGATAAGCCTTGCACAACTTCCGGTCGCGTCGCCTGCAAGTGAACCATGGCATCCCACATGTCACGCAACGTCCCGTTTGATTCAAAAACAGGCCGCGCGTAGATTGACGCATAGCCGATCCCTTTTCCGGATCCATGAGCCTCGCCGCCGGAAGCCGTCGAGACGTCCGAATTTTTCCCGCCGGCGCCGGCTTTTGTTTTTGCTTGTTCTGGCTTCACATTGATTACTTGGCGAACTTCCCCAAGCACCTCGAAAACTGGATCCTGGATCTCAATTGCCCCCGCCTCGTGGTCTGGCGCGAAGTCGCCGGTCAAATCGATGATGTCGGGATATTTCGGGAGTTGCCTCTCTGGAGCTCCAGCCCAGGCTTCCGGGCTCCCTTCCGGCGCGGGATTTTCTGCATCGCGACTATTTTCACGTGCACGAAGAACGAGCCCGCCCTTGGGGTCGCTCATTCCCAGTACCCTGAGAGCCAGGAAAGACTTACCGTTGTCAAATGGGATGCCTTCGACTTTGAGCTCCGCTGGGCCCTCGTACCAGGGGCCAATGTCCACGAACGCGGGATGCTTGGCTTTCGGGTCGTAACTGGCCTCCAGCTTGGCATTGATCCCTTTTGCCACAAACTGGGTGTATGGATCATATTTGGCGTGGGCCAGAAAGACCACGTCACCATTGTGAAGTCGCCGACGCAAACGGACTTGCCACCGTCCTGGCTCCTCTGGAGTATCGAGCGGTGCATAAAGTCGGCTTGTCGCCGTATCGCCTTGCCCGTCCCATGGGTAGGTAGCGAGCACCCGCTTTAGCTCGCCTGATCTGCCGAAGCAGCGGGAGAAAAATTCGATGGACGGCACGATAAGTTTGCCTCCATTGGGCAGTGCGAATTCAATGAGTGAATTTCTGTCGTTATCCAGCAGTAGACGGTGCTCGTCCATGGGGTAAGGCGGAAGGCCATGCCTACGTTGCGCGTCCCCGAACGAGGTAAATCGCCATTTTCCTGGCGCGAAGTTCACGGCGAATCGTTCAGTCGGGAGGCTGGCCTCAGAACGGCAGCGATCGTCCTGCCAAATCGAGCCGATGCGTATCTGGCCCAATGCGACTAAAGGAAGTCGCTTTTGGATGACGTCATCGGACAACATGCCGTCCGAAAATTTCCGAAAAGTAACGAGAACGTGGGGCTGAGTTAGATCGCTGCGGTTTTTGTAGAAACCGGAGTACCACCACGCAATTACCGTCTCGTCGCCCACGCCGAGCGACTCCTTGAGTCGAATAACAGAATTAACGCGCCTAATCTTGTGCTTTAAAGGGAATGGCATGAATGGATGGTGTCGAACTGGCTCGATGCCGAGCTGTTCCGCGACTATAGTTTACGGTAACCAATTATCGCAGCTATTTCCAAAACGTCGCATTTATTTCGAAAAGTCACAGCCGCCGCCGACCAGCGCCACGCCCGACGTGGTGTGGTGCGGGCTGCGAAAGGGGCGCACTTTCCAGCGCTCGGGCTTGAAGCTGCCGGCCAGCGACTGCACCGCCGCCGATTCGAGCGCTTCGTCGTCGCTCATGGCGGGCAGCAGGCCGGCGAAACGCGAGGCCAGCATGGTCTTGCCGGCGCCGGGCGATCCGATCAGCAGCACGCTGTGGCTGCCGGCCGCCGCCACTTCCAGCGCGCGCTTGGTGAAGTTTTGGCCTTTCACCTCCGAAAAGTCGGCATAGGCCGGTTCCGGCGCGTCGTCGCGCGGGCGGTGGCGTGGCAGGCGGCCTTCCTCGCCGGACGCGGTGAAATGCGCGCACACCTGCAGCAGCGTGGCGGCAGGGTAGATTTCGGCCTGGTCCACCAGGGCGGCTTCGTCGGCATTGGCCAGCGGCAGGATGAAGGCCCGGACCGCGGACCTGGGGCCGCGCTGCATGGCCACCGTCATTGCCAGCGCGCCGCGAATCGGCCGAAGTTCGCCCGACAGCGACAGTTCGCCCGCGAATTCGTAGCGGTCGATTTCCATGATGGGGATCTGTCCCGACGCCGCCAGGATGCCGAGCGCGATCGGCAGGTCGAAGCGGCCGGACTCCTTGGGCAGGTCGGCTGGCGCCAGGTTGATGGTGATGCGGCGGTTCGGAATGTCGAATCCGGCATTTTGCAGCGCGGCGCGCACGCGGTCCTTCGATTCGCGCACTTCGGCGTCGGGAAGGCCGACGATGGTCAGCGAGGGCAGGCCGTTGGCCAGGTGCACTTCGACGCTGACGGCGAGCGCCTCCATGCCGGCCAGCGCGCGGCTTCGCAATACGGCAAGACTCATGATGCTCCGAAAAAGCAGGGATGCAAATATTCGATGATGGGCGAACCCATCGTCCCCGGCTTGCGCGCGCTTAAACGAACGCGTCAGGCATGCCCGCGCGCGGCAATCGCCGCAAAATACTTTTCCAGCGCCGCGTATTGCACTGTCCGTTCGCCAAACATGGGATTGCTGGTGCGTTCTTCGCAGGCATAACGCAGCGACTCCGCCAGTTCGGCCGCGAAGGGCAGCTGCGCCATGGCCCCGACCGACAAGGCGGAATCAGGAATGCTTTCGGCAAACAGCGCCAGCTCGCCCACGCCGCCGCGCGTGAGAAGGGACAGCGACAGCGCGGCGATGGCACGGGAGTCGAAATCTTGTCCGGCAACGCAAGCCCTGGCTTGCGCGCGGAACATATCGCGCAGCAGGCGCAGCGAGAATGTCTGCAGCGCCGGACCGGCTTCGTGCATCAACTCGTCGCGCAGCGTGGCATTGGCATCGATCTCGTCGAATTGCGTGCCGTCGTAGTCGGCGATGAAACACGCCGCGTCGTCCTGCGGCCAGGCCGGCGGCGGGGCAGGATGGTGGGCATCGTAGTCGTCGAGGTAGTCGATCAGGCGCCGCAATGCGCGCTTGCCCGGATGCACCGCAGCCAGGATGGGCGCGCGCATCGCGGCATAGTCAGGATTGCCGGCCAGCCGCGCCAGTATCAGTGCGATATGGCCATCGTCCTTGCTGAATGGACCGGCCGCGTTGTAAAGCGCTTCCATGCCGGGCACATCGCTGATCAGATCGAGCAGGGGCAGCAGCTTGTCGATGGCGGCGATGTTCATGGCGGTGACGGCAAGCGCCAGTGCGGGCCGGCTGTCGACGGTGTATTGCTTGCCGCTCTCGCCGTGGAAATAGCCGTAGTCGACCGTCGCCCAGCCGGCCGCGGTGATGGCGGCGACCGCATCGAGCTTCGTCATCAGGGTAAAGCTGAATGCATACACAGGATGGCGATCGGCGATCGGGACCACGATCCGGTGCAAGCCGCCGGGATACGCCAGTTGCAATGCCGGTTCGCCTTGCGTGACGTAGCCGAAGCCGAACGGCCCCAGCACCCGCATCAAGCCATCGAGCACCGCCGCGCGGATGTCCATCGGGCTCAGCTGGTCTATCCATGCCGGCGCAGGCGCGCCGGTTTCCAGCACCTGGCCCGATGGCAGCCAGGCGCAGCCGGCCTGCATGTCGAACACGGTCAACCCCAGCTTGCCCGCGCATTCCACCACGAACGCCACCACTTGCGCATGCCGGTCGCTGATCCCCAGCACATAGGCGCGTTCCTCGGTCTTGCCGTCCAGCGGACCGTCGCTCCACACGCCGTCGGGGTCGGTCGTGATGCACGGGTAGCGCGCCACCAGGCGGCCGGCGAGCACCAGGAAGCCGGGGTTTTGCCCGATCACGTCTTCGCCAAGGTCGAAGGCGATGCGGACGGCTTCGTCCAGGCTGGCCGGGCGCGGTTCTTCCCACACGTGGATCACATAGCTCATTGCGGCTTTGAAAGGTCAAAACACCGATAGTAGACTATCCCTCACACATTGTTTCCGGTTGCGCTGAAGGGGCCGAAGAGCTAGTATTTGCATATTGGTAACAAATTGTAATTTCAGTAGCGGGAGAGCTCATGAATACCACAAAACATATGAAAGCAGGCCTGTTGGGCATGGCCATGGCGCTGGCCTGCCTGGCCCCGGCCCGGGCCGCCCAGGACGATGTGGTCGGCATGGTGCTCGACGTCCATGGCGCCGGCGAAATCGCGCGCAAGGGCGATGTGCGCAAGCTGCAATTGCTCAGCTACCTGAAGCCGGGCGCACGCGTCACGGTCGAATCCGGCGCGAAAGTGTCGCTTTCGCACTACGGCGCCAAGCTGATCTACCTGGTGGCCGGTCCCGCCACCGTGCAGGTGGAGCAGGACAAGGTGACCTCGGTCAAAGGCGCCGCGCCCACCAGCCGTTCGCTGGCCGAAAAAGTCGTGGTCGCGGCCCTGAACCCGAACATGGGCGCGGCCGCCTTCAAGATGCGCGGACCGGCGCCGGACATCCGGCTGGTGTCGCCATCGAGCCAGACCGTGCTGCTCGGCATCAAGCCCAGCTTCATGTGGGAACCGAACGGGAAAAATGCCTACCAGGTCACCGTGATCGAAAAGCCGGAACGCCATGTGGCCCAGGGCACGACGGAATCGGCCATGTGGACGCTGCCCGAGCATGTCGCCCTGCAGCCGGGCGGCCAGTACCGCTGGACGGTGTCGTACACGCCGGCCGACGGCAAGCTGCGCAGCGCCAGTTCCGACTTCAGCGTGGCCACCGAAGCCGATGCCAGCACCATGCTGACCATGCGTCCGCTGGCCGATGCCGCGGTCGACGAGTGGGTGCTGTACGCGTCGCTGCTGCGTGAGCGCAATATGTTCGAAGCCTCGCGCGAGGTGTGGCGCGCCATCGCCGCCAAGCGTCCCGACCTGGCCGTGGCGCAAAGCATGGCGCGCTAGGCGCCCCGCGAGCCGCCTTGCGCCTGTCCCTGCCTTCGCCGCGCGTGGCGCTCGGCGCCGGTTTCCTGCTGGTGCTGCTGCTCGCGGCCGCGCTGGTGCAGCTGGCGCCCACGCTCGACAACCGCGTACTCGACGCGCAGTTCGCCCTGAACCGCGACTACTTTCCCAAGCCCATAGCGCGCGACGTGGTGGTGGTCGGCATCGACGAAGCCTTCCTCGACACCATCGACGAGCCGCTCTCGCTCAGCCACGCCTACCTGGCGCAATTTCTCACCACGGTCAGCGAAGCGGGCGCCGTCGTCATCGGCCTCGACCTGGTCCTGCCCGACCGCCGCTTCGACAAGCTGGCCTCGCTCACCAATCCCGAACTCGATTACCACCGCACCTTGCTGATGGGGCTGATGCAATCGAGCCAGCGCAGCACGCTGGTGCTGGCCAAGGTATGGGACTACAAGCGCAGCAGCTTTCGCGATATCCAGCTCGACTATGCCGCCATCCTGGGCCAGCAGCAGCCGATACAGGCGCTGGCGTCGGCCATGCTGTGCAGCGACGACGATGGCCGCATCCGGCGCTATCCAGATCCCAGCTGGGACTGCCAGCCGGACCGCTCGCCCCACACGCTGTCGGGCGAAGTGGCCGCCGCCATGGGCGCGCCCGGTCCCTGGAAAGGCTTGATCGATTACCAGCTCGGCGATGAATTCGTCTACAAGCCGCTGCAGGAAGTGCTGGGCTATGCGCGCGCCGGCTATACCTCGCGCCTTGAGCAACTGTTCAAGGGCAAGGCCGTCCTGATCGGCACCGTGCAGGACGACACGGACATGGTCAGGGCGCCGGTCGAACTGGCGCGCTGGCTGAAAACGGACAAGACCAAGATTCCGGGCATGCTGGTCCATGCCCAGGCCATGCGCAGCATGCTCAACGGCGGCTTCATCGGCACCCTGCCTGCGTCATGGCTGTGGGCCGTCTCGTTGACGGGCGTGCTGTTCTGGTTCGGGGTGTCGGTCAGGCGCAAGATGCTGCTGCTGGTCCTGCTGTCGCTGGTGCTGCTGGTGGCGTCCAATGTCCTGCTGCAGCAGGGCACCTGGATCGCGCCCACCGGCTTGCTGCTGGTCGCCTGGCTGGCCGGGCTGGCACGCAGCGCCTGGCAAGCCCTGCTGGCGTTCGGCGAACGGCAGCGCCTGTCGCGCACCTTTTCCGGCTATGTCAGCCCGGGCGTGATGCAGCAGATCCTGGCCGGCGGCGTGGACACCGGCTCGAGCGTGAAGACCCATGTGTGCGTGCTGTTTTCCGACATCCGCAACTTCACCACCATGAGCGAGGCCATGGATGCCGCCCAGGTCGTGCTGTTGCTCAATCGCTATTTCGGCCGCATGACGGCCATCGTGCACCGCCACGGCGGCACGGTGGACAAATTCATCGGTGACGGCATGATGGCGTTTTTTGGTGCGCCCAATACGCTGCCCAGTCCCGAAACGTCGGCCCTGGAAGCGGCGTGCGACATGCTGGCCGAGCTGGGCGAGCTGAACGCCGAGCTGGCGGGCGAGGGTGGTCCGGAACTGAAGATCGGCATCGGCCTGCACAGCGGCCTGGCCGTGATCGGCTATGTGGGTTCGAGCGACCGCCACGAATACACGGCGATCGGGGATGCGGTCAATGTATCGGCCCGGCTGGAAGGCTTGTCCAAGGTGGTGGGCTATCCCATCGTGTGTTCGGACAGCGTGGCGCGGCAGCTGGGGCCTTCCTGGAAGCTCGATGCCCTGGGCATGCATCCGCTCAAGGGGCACACCGACGTGCCGGTGTTCGGCTGGCGCCCCGCCTGATTACGCTTTCTGGCTTGCCAGTTTCTCTTCCAGCGCCTGCACCCGCGCTTCCAGCGCTTCCAGTTTGGCGCGCGTCTTGGCCAGCACCTGGTTCTGGACGTCGAATTCCTCGCGCGTGACCAGGTCGAGCTTGGAAAATCCCTGGGTCATCATGGCCTTGACGTTTTTCTCGATGTCCTTGGCCGGCGAACTCTCGATGGCCTGGTTGATCTTGCCCTGCAAGTCATTAAAAAAATTATTCATATCCATCATGGTTCCTTGAAGTAGATGCTAGTCTGCACCGTCATGGTGCTGTTCGCGCATCAAAATGGTGCGATTCTCGCCAAATCCCGGGCGCTGTGCCCTGTATTTCATGTTTATTAGCGGCAAGTTGGGTCGCCTTCGTGCAAAAACAAGTCCGGGAGCGCCAAATTGGGGCTGGCATGACTTCTGCTAATGACACTGTAGTTCTTTATGCAGCAGACCGATTTTAAACCGCAAAAGCAATCCACGTTCAAACCATTAAGGGAAACGCCATGAAAAAAATGACCACCAAGTTGTCTCTTGCCGCAGCGTTGACTCTCGCCTTCGCCACCATGGGTGCGCCGCTGGCCCAGGCTGAAGAAGCCGCCCCTGAACATGCTTTCTCGTTCAATGCCGCCGTGACCACCGACTACCGCTATCGCGGCCTGTCGCAGACCCGCGTCAAGCCGGCCCTGCAAGGTGGCGTCGACTATACCCACAATCGAAGCGGTTTCTACGTGGGCACCTGGGGTTCGACCATCAAGTGGATCAAGGATTTCGGTGGCGACAGCGACGTGGAAGTGGATTTCTACGCCGGCAAGCGCGGTGAAATCACCTCGGGCGTGAGCTACGACGTCGGCGGCCTGTACTACCTGTACCCGTCGAACGGCCTCACTCCGAGCGCCAACACCTTCGAAGTGTATGGCCAGGTCGGTTTCGGTCCGGCTTACGTCAAGTACTCGCACTCGACCACGAACCTGTTCGGCACCGCCGACAGCAAGGGCAGCGGCTACCTGGACCTGGGCGCCAACATTGAAGTGGCCAAGGGCCTGATGCTGAACCTGCATGCCGGCCGCCAGATCGTGGCCCACAACGGTGTGTACACCTATAACGATTACAAGATTGGCGTCACCAAGGATTTTGGCTTCGCCGCGCTGGCGCTGGCCGTGATCGGTACCGATACGGATGCTTACGTGAGCCCTGTGAACGGTAAAAACCTGGGCAAGGCCGGCGCCGTGCTGACCCTTTCCAAAACTTTCTAAACGAGGCTGCGTATGAAAATGATTACCGCCATTATCAAGCCCTTCAAGCTCGACGAAGTGCGTGAAGCGCTTTCGGCGATCAATGTGCAGGGTATTACGGTGACCGAAGTCAAGGGCTTCGGCCGCCAGAAGGGCCACACCGAGCTCTATCGTGGCGCCGAATATGTGGTCGACTTCCTGCCGAAAACCAAGATTGAAGCTGCCGTGGATGACGCCATCGTCGACCAGGCCATCGAAGCGATCGAAACCGCGGCCCGCACCGGCAAGATCGGCGACGGGAAGATCTTTGTCTACAACCTGGAACAGGTCGTGCGTATTCGTACCGGCGAGACCGGCAACGAAGCACTTTAAGGGGAATACAGATGAATAAAACTATAACAAAATGGCTGGCTGGGGCAGCCTTCGCCTTTGCTTTCAGTGCCGCGCTGCCCGTAGCGGCGCAGGATGCACCAAAACCGGAAGCGGCCGCCGTGGCCGCGCCTGCCGCCGACGCCGCGCCGGCACCGGTGGCAGTTGCACCGGCTGCTGCCGTCGAGGCCGCACCAGCCGCCGCGCCAGCCGCAGCACCAGCGCCGGCCCCGGTCCCGCATAAGGGCGACACCGCCTGGATGTTCATCGCCACCATCCTGGTGATCATCATGACGATTCCCGGCCTGGCCCTGTTCTACGGCGGCCTGGTCCGCACCAAGAACATGCTGTCGGTGCTGATGCAAGTGTTCACGGTATTCTCGCTGATCATTGTGCTGTGGTGCATCTACGGCTACTCGATCGCCTTCACCGCCAACAATGCCTTCTATGGCTCCTTCGACCGCCTGCTGCTGAACGGCATCTGGGATCCGGCCAAGGGCGCCTTCGCCTATGCCGCCACCTGGAGCAAGGGCGTCGTCATTCCCGAGTTCATCTTCGTGGCTTTCCAGGGTACCTTCGCGGCCATCACCTGCGGCCTGGTGGTCGGCGCCTTCGCCGAACGCATCAAGTTCTCGGCAGTGCTGGCCTTCATGGTCCTGTGGTTCACCTTCGGCTACCTGCCGGTCGCCCACATGGTCTGGTTCTGGACCGGCCCTGACGCCATCACCGACGCTGCCACCCTGGCCACCGAAACGGCCAAGGCGGGCTGGCTGTTCCAGAAAGGCGCGCTCGACTTCGCCGGCGGTACCGTGGTGCACATCAACGCCGCTGTTGCCGGCCTGGTGGGCGCCATCATGATCGGCAAGCGCGTCGGTTACGGCCGCGAAGCCATGGCCCCGCATTCCCTGACCATGACCATGATCGGCGCATCGCTGCTGTGGGCTGGCTGGTTCGGCTTCAACGCCGGTTCGGCGCTGGAAGCGGGCGACATCGCTGCCCTGGCCTTCATCAATACCCTGCTGGCAACTGCCGCCGCGGTATGCTCATGGGTCATCGGCGAATGGATGACCAAAGGCAAGCCATCGATGCTGGGCGCCGCTTCCGGCGCCGTGGCCGGCCTGGTGGCCATCACCCCCGCGGCCGGCTACGTCGGCCCGATGGGCGGCTTGGTCATTGGTTTGCTCGCTGGTATAGTTTGCCTGTGGGGCGTGAACGGCTTGAAACGCCTGATCGGCGCCGACGATTCGCTGGACGTCTTTGGCGTGCACGGCGTGGGCGGTATCCTGGGTGCGCTGCTGACCGGCGTGTTCGCGGCACCGTCGCTGGGCGGCCAGGGCATTTTCGACTACGTCGCCAACAAGCCGTCGGCCACGTACTCGATCAGCGACCAGCTCGTCATTCAGCTGACCGCGATCGGCACCACCATCGTGTGGTCGGTGGTGGTATCCTTCATCGCCTACAAACTGGTGGACCTGGCGATCGGTCTGCGCGTACCGGAAGAAGAAGAGCGGGAAGGCCTCGATATCACGAGCCATGGCGAATCGGCCTACCATTCCTGATCACAGCTGACTCCCCGGCCCGCGCAAGCGGGTCGCGCCAGGCGCCCCGCGGGGCGCCTTTTTGCTTTTCAGCCTTTAAAATTGCCGTATTGCCCCGATCTACCCGATTCACATTGAATGAAGAAGCCTTAAGGACGTTACTCCATGGTTCCCCACCTCGTCACAGCCCTGACAGGCCCGCTGCTCGACCTCGAAAAGAAAATCCTCGCGGCCACCCCTGCCATCGAGCGCTGGTTCCGCATGGAGTGGCAGGAGCACACGCCGCCGTTCTATTGCTCGGTCGACCTGCGCAATGCCGGCTACAAGCTGGCCCCGGTCGATACCAATTTATTTCCTGGTGGTTTTAACAATCTTGCCACCGAAATGCTGCCGCTGGCCGTGCAGGCCGCCATGGCCGCGATCGACAAATACTGCCCGGATGCGCGCAACCTGCTCCTGATTCCGGAAAGCCATACGCGCAATCCCCACTACCTGCAGAACGTGGCGCGCCTGATGCAGATCTTCCGCCAGACCGGGCTGCATGTGCGCCTGGGCTCGCTGTCGCCGGACATCACCCAGCCGACGCCGCTGGCGCTGCCTGACGGAAACATGCTGGTGGTCGAACCCCTGGTGCGTTCGGCCAACGGGCGCCGCGTGGGCTTGAAGGATTTCGATCCCTGCACCATTTTGCTCAATAACGACCTGTCGGCCGGCATTCCCGGCATCCTGGAAGGCTTGCACGAGCAGTCGCTGCTGCCGCCCCTGCATGCCGGCTGGGCCCTGCGGCGCAAGAGCAACCATTTCGCCGCCTATGACGAAGTGGCCAAGAAATTCGGCAAGCTGATCGACGTCGACCCGTGGATGGTCAACCCTTTCCACGCCAAATGCGGCGAAATCAACTTCCAGGAAGACAGCGGTTCCGAGTGCCTGGCCGACAATGTCACCATGCTGCTGGCCAAGATACGCAAGAAATACAAGGAATACGGGATCAAGGAAAAGCCCTTCGTCATCGTCAAGCCGGACGCTGGTACTTACGGCATGGGCATCATGACGGTCAAGGATGCCAGCGAAGTGCGCGACCTGAGCCGCAAGCAGCGCAACAAGATGTCGGTCATCAAGGACGGGGTCGAAGTGACCGACGTCATCGTCCAGGAGGGCGTGCCGACCTTCGAGAACATCAAGGATGCCGTGGCCGAACCGGTGGTGTACATGATCGACCGCTATGTGGTGGGCGGGTTTTACCGCATCCACGCCGAGCGCGGGATCGACCAGAACCTGAATGCCCCGGGCTCGCAGTACGTGCCGCTGGCCTTCGCGCAGCAGCACGCCGTGCCCGACCTGAAAGCCAAGCCGGGTACCGCCGCCCCGAACCGTTTTTATGTGTACGGGGTCGTGGCCAGGCTTGGTTTGCTGGCCGCTTCGCTCGAAATGGAGCGCACCGACCCGAATCCCGAGGTGTACTAGCAGGCCGAGCCAAGCCAACATTGGCGTTTCCGGCTAAAATCAGGGCATTACCCTGAATGGAAACGTCCATGAAAATCGCTTTCCTCGCCGATCCGCTGGCAGGCTTCAAAACGTACAAGGACTCGACCTTCGCCATGATGCGCGAAGCGGCCCGGCGCGGCCACACGATCCATGCGTTCGAACAAAGCGACATGGCGCTCGATGAAGGCGTCGTGACAGCCAATATCGCCCGCATCACGCTCACCGGCCACGCCGACGACTGGTTCGTCGCGGAACCGAAGCAGGCCATGCGCCTGTCCGGGTTCGACGCCGTCCTGCAGCGCAAGGATCCGCCTTTCGACATGGAATACGTCTACGCGACCTACCTGCTCGAACTGGCCGAAACCCAGGGCGCCCGCGTTTTCAACAAGCCGCGCGCGATCCGCGACCACAATGAGAAGCTCGCCATTGCGCAGTTCAGTCAATACACCTCGCCCACGCTGGTGTCGTCCGACAGCGCGCGCCTGAAAGCCTTCCACGCCAAACACGGCGACGTGATCTTCAAACCGCTCGACGGCATGGGTGGCGCCGGCATCTTCCGCATCAAGGCCGACGGCATGAACCTGGGCTCGGTCATCGAAACCCTGACCGGCAACGGCCGCCACACCATCATGGCCCAGCGCTACATCCCCGAGATCGTCAAGGGCGACAAGCGCATCCTCGTCATCGGCGGCAAGCCGGTGCCGTTCGCGCTGGCGCGCATCCCGCAGGGCGACGAAATCCGCGGCAACCTGGCCGCCGGCGGCGTGGGCGTGGCCCAGCCCCTGACGGAGCGCGACCGCCACATCGCCGTGGCCCTGGGCCCGGTACTGGCGGCCCGTGGCCTGTTACTGGTAGGATTGGATGTAATCGGCGACTGCCTGACCGAAGTGAACGTCACCAGTCCGACCTGCTTCCAGGAGATTACCGATCAAAGCGGCTTCGATGTAGCCGCCATGTTCATCGATGCGCTCGAACAGCAGGCAAGGCAGAACTGATATGGTAGGAATTTTGTTGTTGACCCATGCACCACTGGGCCAGGCCTTCATTGCCGCGGTGGCGCACGTGTTCCGTGGTCCCACCGAACGCTTCGAAGCGATCGACGTCACGGCCGACCAGGACCTGGGCGAAGTGAACGCACTGGCGCGCACCGCCATCGCCCGCCTGGACGAAGGCGACGGCGTGCTGGTGATCACCGATATCAAGGGCGGTACGCCCGCCAATTGCTGCAATTCGCTCGCCGAAGCGGGCCGCGTCGAAGTCATCGCCGGCATCAGCCTGCCGATGCTGCTGCGCGCGATCACCTACCGGCGCGACAGCCTGGACGTGGTGGTGGAAATGGCGCTGGCCGGTGGCCAGGGCGGCGCGGTCAGGGTGGACAACCGGATTCGGGTAGGACCGCAGTAAGGCCGCGGCTTGGCCGAACAGGGGCGCCGGCGACGGCCGGCGCGAATGCTCAGTGTGCGATTGAAAGAGACGACGACAACATGATTCAACAAGATCTTGAGATTATCAACAAGCTGGGCTTGCACGCGCGGGCTTCGGCCAAGTTCACGCAGCTGGCAGCCAAATACCAAAGCGACGTCTGGCTCACCCGCAATGCGCGCCGCATCAACGCCAAGTCCATCATGGGCGTCATGATGCTCGCCGCTGGCAAGGGCGCCAGGGTCACGCTCGAAGCGGACGGCGCCGACGAAAAGGAATGCGTCGAAGCGCTGACCGCGCTCATCAACGACAAGTTTGGCGAAGGCGAGTAATGCCGCTGGACCGTCAACCGAGCCGCAACAACACAGGACTCCCGATGGCATCGTTCACGCTTCACGGCATACCGGTATCGCGAGGCATCTCGATCGGACGGGCGCACCTGCTCACGCCGGCCGCCCTCGACGTCAAGCACTACCTGGTGGCCGAAGAGCAGCTGGAAAACGAAGTCAAGCGCCTGCAGGATGCGCTGGCCGAAGTGCACCGCGGCCTGCAAGCCCTGTGGACCGACCTGCCCAAGGATGCCCCGACCGAACTTGGCGCCTTTATCGACGTGCATGCGCTGATCCTGTCGGACCCCATGATTTCGGAAGCGCCGCTCGACATCATCCGCACGCGCCACTACAACGCCGAATGGGCGCTGGTCACCCAGATCGACGAACTGTCGGCCCAGTTCGACGAGATCGAGGACGAATACCTGCGCGAGCGCAAGGCCGACATCCAACAGGTCGCCGAACGCGTGCTCAAGGTGCTGATGGGGAGCGCGCAGCTGTCCCCGGCCGTGGCCAGCGGCGACGAATTCCAGCCGCAGATGATCGTCGTCGCGCACGACATTTCGCCGGCCGACATGCTGCAGTTCCGCGACCGCTCCTTCATCGGCTTCGTCACCGACGTGGGCGGGCAGAACTCGCACACGGCCATCGTGGCGCGCAGCCTGGATATCCCGGCGGCGGTCGGCATGTCGCAGGCCTCGCAGCTGATCGAGCAGGACGACTGGGTCATCATCGACGGCGACGCCGGCGTGGTGATCGCCAATCCGAGCCCGCTGGTGCTGGAACAGTACCGCGCGCGCCAGGCCTTCATGATGAAGGCGCGCAAGAAGCTCCAGAAACTGAAAAAGACACCGGCCATCACGCGCGACGGCACCACCATCACGCTGCTGGCCAATATCGAGCTGCCCGACGACTGCCCGGGCGCGCTGGAATCGGGCGCCGAAGGGGTGGGCCTGTTCCGCTCCGAATTCCTGTTCATGGGGCGCGCCGGCCATCCGCACCGCATCCCGAACGAAGACGAGCAGTTCGAGCAGTACAAGAAGGCCGTCATGGCCATGAAGGGCCGTCCGGTCACCATCCGTACGCTCGATATCGGCGCCGACAAGCCGCTTGACCAGACCGAACACACGGCCCTGAACCCGGCCCTGGGCCTGCGCGCGATCCGCTACTGCCTGGCCGAGCCCCAGCTGTTCCTGACCCAGCTGCGCGCCATCCTGCGCGCCTCGGCCTTCGGCAAGGTGCGCATGCTGATCCCGATGCTGGCGCACGCCTTCGAAATCGACCAGTCGCTGCTGATGATCGAGCAGGCCAAGGCGCAGCTGCGCGAGGCCGGCCAAAAGTACGACCCGCAGATCGAAGTGGGCGCCATGATCGAGATCCCGGCGGCCGCGCTGGCGCTGCCGATGTTCGTCAAGCGCATGGACTTCCTGTCGATCGGCACCAATGACCTGATCCAGTACACGCTGGCCATCGACCGCGTGGACTATGAAGTGGCGCACCTGTACAACCCCCTGCATCCCGCAATCCTGCAGCTGATCTCCATGACCATCCTGGCCGGCAAAAAGGCCGGCATCGACGTGGCCGTGTGCGGCGAGATGGCAGGCGACATCAAGCTCACGCGCCTGCTGCTGGGCATGGGCCTGCGCGAATTCTCGATGCATCCGGCGCAGCTGCTGTCGGTCAAGCAGGAAATCCTGAACTGCGACCTGACCGCCGTGACCGCGCTGACCCGCAAGATCCTGCGCAACGTGGAACCGAATGCGATCGCCAACGCGGTCGCGCAGTTGCAAGCCATCTGACGTACCCGATTCAACTTTTAGCTGGAAAACATGTCATCCATTGGAACAGTCACACCGCAAGCGATGCGCTTTGCCGAGCCACTGCGGCTCGCCAGCGGCGGTGCGCTTGCCGATTACACGCTCGTGTATGAAACCTACGGCACCCTGAACGCCGACAAGTCGAACGCGGTGCTGGTCTGCCACGCGCTCAACGCATCGCACCACGTGGCCGGCATTTACGAGGGCGAACCGAAGAACGTCGGCTGGTGGAACAATATGGTCGGTCCCGGCAAGCCGGTCGACACCGACCGCTTCTTCGTCATCGGCGTCAACAACCTGGGTTCCTGCTTCGGCACGACGGGGCCGATGCACAACAATCCCGCCACCGGAAAACCGTACGGCGCCGCCTTCCCGGTGGTGACGGTGGAAGACTGGGTCAATTCGCAGGCGCGCCTTGCCGATGCGCTGGGCATCGCCAGGTTCGCGGCCGTGATGGGCGGTTCGCTGGGCGGCATGCAGGCGCTCGCATGGAGCATCATGTACCCGGACCGGCTGGCCAATTGCGTGGTGATCGCATCCACGCCCAAGCTGTCGGCGCAGAACATCGCCTTCAATGACGTCGCGCGGCAGGCCATCCTGTCGGACCCCGACTACCATGGCGGCGACTTCTACGAGCATGGCGTGGTGCCGAAAAACGGGCTGCGCGTGGCGCGCATGGTGGGCCATATCACCTACCTGTCGAACGACGACATGGCGGAAAAATTCGGCCGCAAGCTGCGCAACGCCGCCGAGCCGGGCTCGGAGCGAACCGATTACAAATTCGACTTCGGCATCGACTTCGAAATCGAATCGTATTTGCGCTACCAGGGCGACAAGTTTTCCGAATACTTCGACGCCAACACCTACCTGCTGATCACCAAGGCGCTCGATTATTTCGACCCGGCGCGCAATGTGGACGGCGACCTGACGCGCGCCCTGGCCAACACCACGGCCGAATTTTTCGTCGCCTCGTTTTCCACCGACTGGCGTTTTTCGCCGGACCGTTCGCGCGAGATCGTGCAGGCGCTGGTATGCAACCGCCGCCGGGTGACCTACGCCGAGATCGACGCACCGCACGGCCACGACGCCTTCCTGCTTGAGGATCCACGCTACATGAACATGGTACGCGCCTATTACGAACGCATCTGGAGCGCACTATGAACTTCGAAGACCTGTCCAGCCTGCGCCCCGACCTGGCTTTCATCGCCCACTGGGTGCCTGAGAAGGCGCACGTGCTCGACGTGGGCTGCGGCGACGGCGCCATGCTGCGCTACCTTCAGAGCGGGAAGCAGTGCAGCGGCTACGGCATTGAAATCGCCGACGACGAAGTGCTGGCCAGTACCCGGCGCGGCATCAACGTGATCCAGCAGGACATGGAAAAGGGGCTGGCCATCTTCGGCGACAATTCCTTCGACACCGTGCTGTGCCTGTCGTCGCTGCAGATGATGCAGCATGTGGAGGCGCTGCTGCGCGATATTGTCCGGGTCGGCAACGAAGCGATCGTCTCCTTCCCCAATTTCGCCTACTGGCCGCACCGCGTGGCGCTGGCCAGGGGCCGCATGCCGGTGTCCAAATCGCTGCCGTACCAATGGTACGACACGCCCAACGTACGTTGCGCTACCATTTACGATTTCGAGGAACTGGCGGCCGAATGCGGACTCGAAGTGCTGGAGAGGGTGGCGCTGGTGAACGGCCGGCCGGTATCCTTCCTGCCCAACCTGCGCGGCAGCCTGGCGGTGTTCCGCCTCCGGAAAAAAACGCAGGGCAAACAATAGCAAGGCAATCATCATGAAAACTATCAAGCAGCTCGTCCTCGCCGTGTCGCTGGCCGCGTGCGCCGGCGTCGTTCCGGCCCAGCAGCCGCAGCCGCAAGTGGTCCAGGACGGCATCCAGGTCCGGCCCATGTCGAAACTGCGCGTGCTGGCATCCGAACAGCAGATGGAATCGCAGTCGAAGCAGCAGTACACGGCCATGCTGGCCCAGGCGAACCAGAAGGGCGCGCTGGTGCCGTCGAACGACCCGCAAGTGGTCCGCCTGCGCACCATCGCCAAGCGCATGATTCCCTACACCGTGCGCTGGAACCCTGCCGCCGCCAAGTGGGAATGGCAGGTCAACCTGATCGCGTCGGACCAGATCAACGCCTTCTGCATGCCGGGCGGGCGCATCGGTTTTTTCAGCGCCATCCTGACCCAGCTCAAGCTGACCGATGACGAAGCTGCCGCCATCATGGGCCACGAAATCGCGCACGCCTTGCGCGAGCACGGCCGCGCCCAGACGGGCAAGACGGCGGTGACCAGTGTCGCGGCGCGCCTGACCGGCGCCGCCGTTGCGGCCTACTTCGGCATCGATCCGCGGGTCACCGACACGGTGGCGCAATACGGCACCCAGGCGCTGGCGCTGAAATACTCGCGCGACGACGAACGCGAAGCCGACCTGATTGGCCTGGACATCGCGGCGCGTGCCGGTTTCGATCCGCGCGCCGGCGTGGTGCTGTGGCAGAAAATGGCGGCGCTGAACAAGCGTGCGCCGCCCGAATTCCTGTCGACCCACCCGGGCGGCGAGGGCCGCATCGCGCAGATGAACGCGCACATGAATGTGCTGCTGCCGCTGTACGCCAAGGCGCGCGGCACCACGCTGCAAAGCCTGCCGCCGTACCGCACGGTGGCCATGAAGTAAATGGGCAGGCAGGCCGACGCCAACGCTGTTGTGCCGCTCCCCATCCGGGACGGCGTGGCGCCCAGCTACCTGTGGCTGGACGACGAAGCGCCGGGCGTGGCGCTGCCTTACCTGGTGGCGCGCTTTCCCGACGTGGGGGAGGCCGCCTGGCATGCGCGCATGGCGCGCGGCGATGTGGTCGACGGTGACGGTGTCGTGCTGGGGCCGGACAGCCTGCTGCGGCGCGGCATGCGGGTCTGGTACTACCGCGAGCTGGACGCGGAACCGCTTATCCCCTTCGAAGAACAGATCCTGTTCCAGGACGAGCACCTGCTGGTGGTCGACAAGCCCCATTTTCTGCCGACCACGCCGGGCGGGCGCTTCCTGCATCAGAGTTTGCTGGTGCGGCTCAAGAACAAGCTGGGCATGCCGCAGTTGACGCCCATTCACCGGCTCGACCGCGAGACGGCGGGTGTGGTGGTGTTCTCAACGTGCGAAGAAAGCCGCGGCGCCTATCAGTCGCTGTTTCAGAAGCGCAGCGTGGAAAAAGTGTATGAAGCGCTGGCCGCGCCGCTGCCGCAGCTGCGCTTTCCGCTGACGCACCGCAGCCTGCTGGTGGACGGCACGCCCTTCTTCCGGATGCAGGAAGCGGCGGGCGAGCCGAATTCGGAAACGATCGTCGACGTGATCGGCGTGAGCGGGGATGTGGCGCACTACCGGCTGCGGCCGCACACGGGCCGCAAGCACCAGCTCAGGGTGCACATGATGGCGCTGGGCGCGCCTATATTGAACGATACCTTCTATCCGGTGGCGCTGCCGTTGCAGGTTGACGACTTCGACAGGCCGTTGAAGCTGCTGGCAAGGGCAATCGCATTTGACGATCCCCTGAGCGGCCAGCGCCGCCATTTTGAAAGCACACGTTACCTGTAGGGTGGAAAAGCGAAAGCGCCTTCCACCACGCAAGCGTCAACGTGGCGCCTGCATGGTGGAAGGCGCCCTGCGGGCTTTTCCACCCTGCGGGTCCATTCAGATATCGTAATGAATGATCAGTGGTGCATGATCGGAGAATCGTTCATCCTTGTAGATGGACACCTCCTTCGCCTGCGCCGCAATCCCCGGGGTCGCCACGTGATAGTCGATCCGCCAGCCCACGTTCTTCGCATACGCCTGGCCGCGATTGCTCCACCAGGTGTATTGCTCCGGGCGCTTGTCGATCCCGCGGTGCACGTCGACGAAACCGACTTCATCGAACACGCGGGTCAGCCATGCGCGCTCTTCGGGCAGGAAGCCTGAATTCTTCTTGTTGCCCTTCCAGTTCTTCAAATCGATCTCATGGTGCGCGATATTCCAGTCGCCGCAGATGACCACTTCGCGGCCTTCGGCGCGCAGTTCCAGCAGATGCGGCAGGAACACTTCCATGAAGCGGAACTTGGCTTCCTGGCGTTCGGGCGACGCGGATCCGGACGGGCAGTAGACGGAAATGATGGTCAGCTTGCCGAAATCGCAGCGCACATAACGGCCTTCGGCATCGAATTCGGCGCAGCCGAAACCGGTGCGCACGGCGTCGGGCTTGAGGCGGCTATACACGCCTGTGCCCGAATAGCCTTTTTTCTCGGCGTAGTGAAAATGGCCATGGTAGCCGCCGGGCGCGAGGAATTCCTCGGTCATGTCGGGCAACTGGGCCTTGAGCTCCTGCACGCAGACGAAGTCCGCGGTTTGCGTGGTCATCCAGTTAAAAAAGCCCTTTTTGTGAGCGGAGCGGATCCCGTTCAGGTTCGCGGAAATAATTTTTGGCATGGTTCCAGAGGGGAGGGTGGCGTAAAATACAGCCACTTTTCAAATAATGAGGAAATAACGTGAGCAATTTGCGCCAACAGTTTATCGCGTTTTCGGTGTCCACGGGTGTGTTGCGCTTTGGCGATTTCACCACCAAAGCGGGGCGCCAGTCGCCGTATTTCTTCAACGCCGGCCTGTTCCACGAAGGCGCCACGCTGGCCCAGCTGGCCCAGTTCTACGCCCAGACCCTGCTCGATTCGGGCGTGCAGTTCGACATGCTGTTCGGACCCGCCTACAAGGGCATCACGCTGGCCTCGGCCACCGCCGTGGCGCTGGCCGGCAAGGGCCGCAACACCTCGTTCGCCTTCAACCGCAAGGAAGCGAAGGACCACGGCGAAGGCGGCACCATCGTCGGCGCCAAGCTGCAGGGAAAGGTCGTCATCATCGACGACGTGATCTCGGCCGGCACCTCGGTGCGCGAATCGGTGGACATGATACGCGCCGCCGGCGCCGAGCCATGCGCGGTGCTGATCGCGCTGGACCGGATGGAACGTTCGGGCAAGGATGGCGCACTGTCGCCGAGTTCGGCGGTGCAGGAAGTGAGCAAGGAATTCAACATTCCCGTCATCTCGATCGGCAACCTGGACGACCTGTTGGGCTACATCCAGGGCGAACCGGAACTAGCGCAATACAAGGATGCCGTGTCGGCCTACCGCACCCGCTACGGCGTATAGCGGCAGACAACCGGGGTCAAACCGGGGTCAGACCTCCGACGAGTAATATTACTCGTCGGAGGTCTGACCCCGGTTTGCTTTTAGCCGGCCAGTTTTTTCTTCAGCAGTTCGGTCAGCTGGGCCGGGTTGGCCTTGCCTTTCGAGGCTTTCATGGCCTGGCCGATCAGCGCGTTGATGGCCGCTTCCTTGCCGGCGCGGTACTGCTCGACCGATTTCTCGTTCGCTGCCAGTACCTCGTCCACGATTTTTTCCAGGGCGCCGCTGTCCGAAATCTGGCGCAGGCCTTTCTGGTCGATGATCGCGTCGGCCAGGTTTTCGTCGCCGGATTTTGCTTCCCACATGGCGGCGAACACTTCTTTGGCGATCTTGTTCGAGATCGTGCCGTCGGCGATGCGCTTCAACAGCAGCGCCAGTTGCGACGCTTCCACCGGCGAATCGGCGATGTCCACGTTTTCGCGGTTCAGCGTCGAGGCGACGTCGCCCATCAGCCAGTTGGCCGCCGCTTTGGCGTTCTCTTTTCCTGCCTTGGCCACCACCGCTTCGAAGTACGATGCCATTTCCTTCGACGAGGTCAAAATCAGGCTGTCGTATTCCGGAATCGCGTAGTCGGCCACGAAGCGGGTGCGCATGGCGCCCGGCAGTTCGGGCATCTCGGCGCGCACGCGTGCAATCCAGTCGTCGCCGATCATCAGGGGCGGCAAATCCGGATCGGGGAAGTAGCGGTAATCCTGCGCGTCTTCCTTGCTGCGCATCGAACGCGTCTCTTTCTTGTCCGGGTCGTACAGGCGCGTGGCCTGCTGTACCTGGCCGCCGTCTTCGATCAGTTCGATCTGGCGCCGTACTTCCACGCCGATCGCTTCTTCAATGAAGCGGAAGGAGTTCAGGTTCTTGATTTCGCAGCGGGTGCCGAATTCCTTCTGGCCCACCGGACGCACCGATACGTTGATGTCGCAGCGGAAGGAGCCTTCCTGCATATTGCCGTCGCAAACGCCCAGCCACTGCACCAGCGAATGCAGGGCCTTGCAGTAGGCCACCGCTTCGGCGGCGCTGCGCATTTCCGGCTCGGAGACGATTTCCAACAGCGGCGTGCCGGCGCGGTTCAGGTCGATGCCCGACATGCCGGCATAGTCTTCATGCAGCGATTTGCCGGCGTCTTCTTCCAGGTGGGCGCGCGTCAGATTGATTTCGCGCGTTTCGAATTTGCCGTCTTTTTCAAAGCCGAACTTGACCACGCCGCCGATGACCACGGGGTCTTCGAACTGGCTGATCTGGTAACCCTTCGGCAGGTCCGGATAAAAGTAGTTCTTGCGCGCGAAGACCGACTTCGGCGAAATCTTCGCCCCGACCGCCAGGCCGAAACGGATGGCGCGTTCGACCGCGCCCTTGTTCATGACCGGCAGCACGCCAGGCAGCGCCAGGTCCACCGGGCTGGCCTGGGTATTCGGCGCGGCGCCGAAGGCGATCGGACTGCCGCTGAAGATCTTGGAGTTGGTCGTGAGTTGAACGTGGTTCTCAATACCGATGACGACTTCCCATTGCATACGATTCTCTCTTTTCTTATTTATTCTCAGATGCCGGTGGGCGCCATGGTGTGCCAGTCGGTCGCGAGCTGGTACTGGTGGGCGATGCCCAGCAGCTTCGCTTCGGCGAAGTAGTTGCCGATGATTTGCAGGCCCACCGGGCGCTTGCTGTTCTTGTCCCCCTGTCCGAATCCGCACGGGATCGACATGCCGGGCAAGCCCGCCAGGCTGGTCGAGAGCGTGAAGATGTCGGCCAGGTAGTTGGCCACCGGGTCGTTGGTCTTGTCGCCCAGGTCCCAGGCCACGGTCGGCGCCACAGGGCCCATGATGACGTCGCAGCTGTTGCCCAGCGCGGCCTGGAAGTCGTCGGCGATCAGGCGCCGGATCTTCTGCGCCTGCACGTAGTAGGCGTCGTAGTAGCCGTGGCACAGCACGTAGGTGCCGACCATGATGCGGCGCTGTACTTCCGGGCCGAAGCCCTCGGCGCGCGACTTCTTGTACATGTCCTGCAGGTCCTTGTACTCGGCCGCGCGGTGGCCGTAGCGCACGCCGTCAAAGCGCGACAGATTCGACGATGCTTCGGCCGGCGCGATGATGTAGTACACGGGAATCGAGAGCGACGTTTTCGGCAGCGAGATATCCACCAGCGTGGCGCCCAGCTTGACGAATTCGTCCAGCGCGGCGCGTACCGCCTGCTCGACGTCGGCCGCCAGGCCTTCGCCGAAATACTCTTTCGGCAGGCCGATGCGCAAGCCCTTCAAGGGTGCGTTCAGCTCGCGCGTGAAGTCTTCGCGCACATTGCCTTGTTCGGGTGTCAGCGAGGTCGCATCGCGTTCGTCGAAGCCGACCATGTCGTTCAGCAGCAGGGCGCAGTCTTCGGCCGTCCGGGCCATCGGGCCGCCCTGGTCGAGCGACGATGCGAAGGCGATCATGCCGAAGCGCGATACGCGCCCGTAGGTCGGCTTGATGCCGGTCACGCCGCAGAAGGCGGCCGGCTGGCGGATCGAGCCGCCGGTGTCGGTGGCGGTGGCCGCCGGCGCCAGGCGCGCGGCAATCGCGGCAGCCGAGCCGCCCGACGAGCCGCCCGGTACGGCCAGCTTGTCCCACGGGTTTTTCACGGCGCCGAAGGCCGAATTTTCGTTCGACGAGCCCATCGCGAATTCGTCGCAATTGAGCTTGCCCAGCGTGACCATGCCGGCCGCGGCGAACTTGTCGACCACGGTGGCGTTGAACGGGCTGGTGTAATTGCCCAGCATTTTGGAGCCGGCCGTCGAGCGCCAGTCGCGCGTGACGAAGATGTCCTTGTGCGCGATCGGGATGCCGGTCAGCGGGCCGGCGCCGCCGGCGGCGATGCGCGCGTCGGCAGCGGCGGCCTGGGCCAGCGACAGTTGTTCGTCCACGTGCAGGAAGGCGTTCAGGTCGCTCGCCTGGGCGCGCGCCAGGAAGTGGCGGGTCAGTTCAACTGATGAAACCTGTTTGGCCTGCAGCAGGGCGGACAGCTGTTTCAGTGTTTTTGTATGCATGGCGGGGGATGGTCTCTTGAATGCGTATTTATTTGATAACTTACTCGATAACCTGCGGTACCAGGTACAGGCCGTCCTGAGTTTTCGGCGCGCTCGCCTGGTAGTCGTCGCGCCGGTTTTCCTCGGTCACGACGTCCTCGCGCAGGCGCAGCGGCAGCTTGCCCAGGAAGGCCGACAGCGGCTGCGACAGGGGTTCGACGCCCGTCGTATCGACCGCCTGCATTTGCTCGGCGAGGGCAAAAATGCCATTCAGTTCACCCAGGGCGACTTCGGCATGAGCGTCGTTCATGTCCAGCTGGGCCAGGTGGGCAATGCGTTTTACGTCTGAAAGTGTCAGGGACATGGCAAATAGCGCGGGTGCGGCCGCGTTCAAAATGTTATGGGCGTATGGTGAAATTTGGATAACAGTGCGCTAAAGCGGATAAAAGCTTCCTAATCCCGCCGATCTCGCGTCGAAGATAGGCACGCAAACACCGGTTTTTCAGCATGTAAACGACAAATTATAAGGTAGAATGGCGGGCTAATGCGTTGTCGGCGCCGAATACGGTCTGCCGCAGCATATAAACTACCGCGCCCAGCCTAAAAACAATAGCGCGCGGGGTGACTTTCTATTAATGATCAGGCGCAGCGTTTGCGCATCAGGACACACATGTTTGGTTTTTTACGCAGCTATTTTTCGAACGATCTCGCAATTGACCTTGGCACGGCGAATACCCTGATTTACGTACGTGGCCTGGGCATCGTGCTCGACGAACCTTCGGTCGTCGCGATCCGCCAGGAAGGCGGCCCTAACGGCAAGAAAACGATCCAGGCAGTCGGCAAGGAAGCCAAGCAGATGCTGGGCAAGGTGCCGGGCAATATCGAGGCGATCCGCCCGATGAAAGACGGCGTGATCGCCGACTTCACCGTCACCGAACAGATGCTCAAGCAGTTCATCCGCATGGTGCACGATTCCAAATTTTTCCGTCCTTCCCCGCGCATCATCATTTGCGTTCCCTGCGGTTCGACCCAGGTCGAGCGCCGCGCGATCCGCGAATCGGCCCTCGGCGCCGGCGCCTCGCAGGTGTACCTGATCGAAGAACCGATGGCCGCGGCCATCGGCGCCGGCTTGCCGGTGTCCGACGCCACCGGCTCGATGGTGGTCGACATCGGCGGCGGCACCACCGAAGTGGGCATCATTTCGCTCGGCGGCATGGTCTACAAGGGTTCGGTGCGCGTCGGCGGCGACAAGTTCGACGAAGCGATCGTCAATTACATCCGCCGCAATTACGGCATGCTGATCGGCGAGCAGACCGCCGAAGCGATCAAGAAGGCCATCGGATCGGCCTTCCCTGGATCGGAAGTGAAGGAAATGGAAGTCAAGGGCCGCAACCTGTCCGAGGGCATTCCCCGTTCGTTCACCATTTCGTCCAACGAAATCCTGGAAGCGCTGACCGACCCGCTCAACAACATCGTCTCGGCCGTCAAGAACGCGCTCGAGCAGACCCCGCCGGAACTGGGCGCCGACATCGCCGAGAAGGGCATGATGCTTACCGGCGGCGGCGCCCTGCTGCGCGACCTCGACCGCCTGCTGATGGAAGAGACGGGCCTGCCGGTGCTGGTGGCCGAAGATCCGCTGACCTGCGTGGTGCGCGGTTCGGGCATGGCACTCGAGCGCATGGACAAGCTGGGTTCGATCTTCTCGTACGAGTAATCGCATTACGCTGTAGCAGTTGCAGTACGCGGGGCGCGCGCCCCGCGCGGTGACCTTGGCGCCTTGCGCCGTCATTATTGGAAGTCATGGAATACAGCCCACCGCCACTCTTTAAACAAGGTGCACCCGCTCGGGTCAAGGTGACGGTTTTCGCATTCATTTCGATTGTCCTGCTGATGGTCGATTCGCGCTTGCATGCCCTGGCCGTCGTGCGCCAGGTGACCGGCACCATCCTCTATCCCCTGCAAATGGCCGCCCTGATGCCGCGCGATGCGCTGGCCAGCATGGGCAGCTATTTTTCATCGCTGACCGCCCTGCAAAAGGAAGTGCGCGAGCTGAAAGTAGCCCAGGTGGCCACCGCCCAGGTGATGCAGCAAGCCCAGTTCCAGATGTCCGAAAACGCCCAGTTGCGCAAGCTGATGGGCGCGAAGGAGCATCTGCCGGTGCCGTCGATGATGAGCGAAATCCTGTACGACGCGCGCGATTCGTCGACCCGCAAGATCGTGCTTGACCGCGGCAGCAACCAGAACGTCAGGCTCGGGCTGCCGGTGATCGACAGCTCCGGCGTGGTGGGCCAGGTCACGCGCATCTTCCCGTTCACGTCCGAAGTGACCCTGCTGACCGACAAGGAACAGGCCATTCCGGTGCAGGTGCTGCGCAATGGCTTGCGCAGCGTGGCATACGGGCGCGGGCAGTCAGGTTTGCTCGACCTGCGCTTCGTGGCCCCGAATGCCGACATCGTCGTCGGCGACGTCCTGATCACGTCGGGCATGGACGGCGTCTATCCGGCCGGCCTGGCCGTGGCCAAGGTGGTCAAGGTGGAGCACAGCAGCGCCGGCGCCTTCGGCGGCGTTGTGTGCCAGCCGCTGGCCGGCGTCGACCGCCACCGCCAGCTCCTGATCCTGATGGCCATGCCCGAACTGCCGCCGCGCCCTCCGGCCGAATCGACCAAGGAAATCAAGCGCAGCGCGCTGACCAGAATGACCCCGATCAAGGAAGCCACGGCGCCGCCCGCGCCGCCCGCGCCCGCCGCGCCCGCGAAGGAGGGCACGCGATGAACCGTCCGCACTACATCCTGCTGCCGGTCAGTCCGCTGTTCATCGCGTTCAGCCTGGCCTGCGCCTTCCTGCTCAATCTGCTGCCCTGGGGGCACTTCATCGGCGCACCCGACTTCGTGGCGCTGGTGCTGGTGTTCTGGGGTATCCACCAGCCGCGCAAGGTCGGCATCGGCATGGCGTTTTTCATGGGCTTGCTCATGGACGTGCACGACGCCACCCTGCTCGGCGAGAACGCGCTGGCCTACACGCTGCTGTCCTACCTGGCCATCATGATCCACCGCCGCGTGCTGTGGTTCCCGGTCATGACCCAGGCGGTGCATGTGTTCCCGCTGCTGCTTATCACCCAGACCATCCAGGTGGTGGTGCGCCTGGTCGTGTCGGGTAAATTTCCGGGCTGGCTGCATTTCATCGAAAGCGCGGTCGCGATTGCCCTGTGGCCGGTCGTGACCTGGCTGCTGCTGGCGCCGCAACGCCGCGCCGTCGACCGCGACCACACCCGCCCGATCTGATGCAATGACAGAATTCAAAGACAACGACCGGGAGATTCACCTCTTCCGCATGCGCGTGACCGCGCTGTTCGTGCTGATATTCATTTGCTTCGGCGTGCTGGTGGCGCGCCTGGTGTGGCTGCAGGTGATCAAGTACGACGACTACGTGGCGCTGGCCGAAGACAACCGCATCGCGGTGGTGCCGATCGTGCCGAACCGCGGCCTGATCGTGGACCGCAACGGCGTGGTCCTGGCCCGCAACTACTCGGCCTACACGCTCGAAATCACGCCGTCCAAGCTGCGCAACACGCTCGACTCGGTGATCGACGAACTGGCCACGCTGGTCGACATCGAACCGCGCGACCGCAAGCGTTTCAAGACCCTGCTGGCTGAATCGAAAAGCTTCAAGGGCGTGCCGCTGCGCACCCGCCTGACCGACGACGAAGTGGCGCGCTTCACCGCCCAGCGTTTCCGCTTTCCGGGCGTGGAAGTGCAGGCCCGCCTGTTCCGCCAGTACCCGATGGGCGAAGCCGCGTCGCACGTGATCGGCTACATCGGGCGTATCAACACGGCCGAAGAGAAAATCATCGAGCAGGGCAAGGATGCCAACAACTACAATGGCACCGACCATATCGGCAAGGAAGGCCTGGAAAAACACTACGAGCAGCAGCTGCACGGCCAGACCGGCTACGAGAAGGTCATCAAGACCGCCGGCGGGCGCGCGGTGCGCACCCTGTCGCGCAGCGAGGCGGTCCCGGGCAACAACCTGATCCTGTCGATCGATATCGAGCTGCAGAAAATTGTCGAGGAAGCCTTCGGCGAATGGCGCGGCGCGCTGGTGGCGATCGATCCGGCCACCGGCGACATCCTGGCCTATGTGTCGCGACCCGGCTTCGATCCCAACCTGTTCGTCGACGGCATCGATACCCAGAGCTGGAACGAACTCAATACCTCGCTCGACCGCCCGCTGCTGAACCGTCCGCTGCAGGGTACCTATCCACCCGGCTCCACCTTCAAGCCCTTCATGGCGCTGGCCGCGCTGGAGCTGGGCAAGCGCACGCCGACCCAGGGCATCAACGACATCGGCTATTTTTCGCTCGGAGGGCACCGCTGGAACGATGACAAGGTGGGCGGGCACGGCTACGTCGACATGATGACCTCCATCGTCATCTCCTGTAACACCTATTACTACCAGCTCGGCAACGACCTGGGGATCGATGCGATCCACGATTTCATGAAGCCGTTTGGCTTCGGCCAGAAGACCGGGATCGACCTCGATAACGAGAAAGAGGGCGTGCTGCCGTCGAAAGACTGGAAGCGCAAGCGCTTCGCCAAGAACCGGCTGATGCAGGCCTGGCAGGGCGGCGACACCGTCAACATCGCCATCGGACAGGGCTTCAACAGCTACACCATCTTGCAGCTGGCACACGCAGTGTCCAACCTGGCCAACGACGGCGTGGTCATGAAGCCGCACCTGGTCAAGATCATCGAAGACGGCGCCACCCGTGCGCGCACCCTGACGGTCGCCAGGGAAAGCATGCGCATTCCACTGCGGCAGGAGAACATCGACTTCATCAAGCGCGCCATGGTCGGCGTATCCGAACACGGTACCGGGCGGCTGGCCTTTGCCAATGCCGGCTATGTCGCGGCCGGCAAGACCGGCACTTCGCAGGCCGTGGGCCTGAAGCGCGGCGAGAAATACAATGCCAAGACCATCGGCGAACGGCTGCGCGACAATTCGCTGTACGTCACCTTCGCTCCGGTCGAGAAGCCGCGCATTGCGCTGGCGCTGATTGTCGAGAACGCGGGCTTCGGCGCCGCCGTGGCCGCGCCGATCGCGCGCAAGGCGCTCGATTACTACCTGCTCGGCAAGCGTCCGACCGTCAAGGAAGCGACCAAGGTGCCGAAGGAAGACGCCGAGATCCTGCCGCTGGAAGAACTGAAAACCGATACGGCGGTGGACCTGCCTTACAAACCGGGCTTCGAGACGCCCGCACCGAAGGACTGACGCGATGCGCATCAACGAACGGCGCTCGCTGTGGCGGCGCGTAAAACCCTACCTGATGGTGTTCGACGCGCCGCTGGTCATGATCATCGTCCTGCTGCTGTGCACCAGCATGGTGACCATGTACTCGGCCGGTATCGAATTCCCAGGCCGGGTCGAAGCCCAGATGCGCAATATCGTCATCGCCTTCGCCGTGATGTGGGTGGCGGCCCTGGTGCCGCCCCAGACCCTGATGCGGCTCGCGGTCCCGATCTACGCGGCGGGCGTGGCCCTGCTCATTGCCGTGTTCCTGTTCGGCGTGAGCAAGAAGGGGGCGCAGCGCTGGCTGTACATCGGCTTCGATTTCCAGCCGTCCGAAATCATGAAGATCGCCATGCCGCTGATGCTGGCCTGGTACTTCCAGCACAAGGCGGGGCTGGTGCGCTGGCACAGCTTCCTGGTGGCGGCGGTGCTGCTGGCGGTCCCGGTGGGCATTATCCAGAAGCAGCCCGACCTGGGCACCTCGCTGCTGGTGCTGGCCTCGGGCTTCTATGTGATCTTCCTGGCGGGGCTGTCGTGGAGGGCGCTGGGTGGGCTGTTCGTGGGCAGCCTGGCCAGCCTGCCGATCGCCTGGTCGCTGATGCGCGACTACCAGCGCGAACGCGTCATGACCCTGATCGACCCCATGGCCGACCCGCTGGGCAAGGGCTTCCACATCATCCAGTCGATCATCGCGATCGGTTCGGGCGGAGTGTCGGGCAAGGGCCTGCTCAAGGGTACCCAGGCCCACCTCGAATTCGTCCCGGAGCATACGACCGACTTCATCTTCGCCTTGTACTCGGAAGAATTCGGCCTGGTCGGCAACCTGTTCCTGATGCTGCTGTACCTGCTCCTGATCGGACGCGGACTGATGATCGCCTCGAACGCGGCGACCCTGTTTTCGCGTCTGCTGGCCGGCGCCGTCACCATGATCTTCTTTACCTATGCCTTCGTGAACATGGCCATGGTGTCGGGATTGCTGCCGGTGGTCGGCGTGCCGCTGCCGTTCATGAGCTACGGCGGCACCGCTTTCGTCACCCTTGGACTCGGTGCGGGTATACTCATGAGCATCCAGCGGCACCGGAAACTTATTCAAACCTGATTGGAGGCGCGATGGCCGTTCAGCGATATCTCCCTGCGATCATCGCAACCCTGACCCTGGCGCTGCTGGCCGGCTGCGGCACCACCACGCTGCCCGCCAGGGACACGCCCCCGCGCCCCGCGCGCCAGGAAGCGATCGAACTGCCTACGCAGGAGCTGCCCGCGCTGCCGGCCGCCGGTTCCGGGCGCGGCGGCTACTACCAGGACGACGGCCCGGGCGAACTGCCGCCGACCAGGCTGCGCGAAGTGCCGGACGCTGTCGTCAAGGCCGAACCGCTGTCGCGTTACGCCAACCGCCCCTATTCGGTGTTCGGCAAGGGCTACACCCCGATCACCCACGAGAAGCCGTTCCGCCAGCGCGGCGTGAGCAGCTGGTACGGAAAAAAATTCCACGGCCAGAAAACCTCCTCGGGCGAGGTCTATGACATGTACAAGATGACGGCGGCCCATCCCACGCTGCCGATTCCTTCGTATGCGCGCATCACCAATGTCTCGAGCGGCAGTTCGGTGGTGGTGCGGATCAACGACCGCGGCCCTTTCCACGCGGGCCGCATTGTCGATGTCTCGTACACGGCGGCGCTGAAACTGGGCCTGCTGACCCGTGGCAGCCACGAAGTCGAACTTGAACGCCTGCTGCCGAACGGCCGCCGTGATGAACCCGAACCGGACGCGGCGCCGGCCGACATCGCGGCCCTGATGCTCGATTCGAAAACCGAGCGCAGGGCCGAAAAGAAGGCAGTCCTGGAACTGGACGACGCGCCGGTGCCGCGAACGACCAGCGCCGGTTTCTATGTCCAGCTGGGCGCATTCGCGCGCGCCGAGAAGGCCGCCGAAATCCGCACCCGCATGGCCGGCATCGGCGTGCTGGGCGACATGCTCAATGTGATTCCGGGCGCGCTGCACCGGGTCCTGGGCGGGCCGTTCGCCACCCGAGACGAAGCGCAGCAGGCGCTGCGCGACGTTCCTGCCGCCCTGGGCCTGCGCCCCATCGTCGTCAAACGTTAAAGGAGACAAGCATGAACCTGTCGGATGCGAGCATAGGCCAGCTGATGATCCCCGTTGACGACTTTGACGCCGGCGTGGCGTTCTACCGCGATGTGCTGGGACTGCCGTTCCTGTTCGCGGCGCCGCCGCAGATGGCTTTTTTCATGTGCGGCGCGGTGCGCCTGCTGGTGGGCGTGCTGCCGCCGGGGCATGCCGCCCAGCGCGGCGGCGCCATCTACTTCAAGGTGGCCGACATCGCCGCGGTGCACACGCAACTGGCAGGGCAGGGGGTGGAATTCCAGCAGGTCCCGCACCTGGTGCACAAGACGGCGCAGACCGAACTGTGGCTGGCCAACTTCACCGACCCTGACGGCAACCAGCTGGCGCTGATGAGCGAAGTGCCCGCGTAGTTATTCCCGCGTAGTTATTCCCGCGTAGTTATTCTCGCGTAGTTATTTGCAGGCGCGCGTGTTCAGGTCGGGGAAGCGGTCGGCGATCACTTCGAGCTTGCCGCGCGTGGCAGCATCGATGTCGCGGATCTTGTACAGCGTCTTGCCCACCTGCGAAGTACGGCCCGTCACTTTGGCGCCGGTCACGCCCTGCTTGACCAGTGCCGCCAGCAGCGTCTTGGCCGCCGCTTCCGACTTGAAGAAGCCCAGCGAAATGGCCCACTTGGCGCCGGTCGCTTCGTTCATGATGAAAAAATTGCTGACTCCGAGCCCCTTCAGTTCGGCCGCCTTGGCGTCGGCTTCCTCCTTGCTTGCGTGCGGCGGAATGAGCACCATGTGGCCGGTCACTTCCTGCACCGTGCTTTCGGTGCGCGTGACTTTCGGCCCCAGGTCGAGCAGCGCGAGCTGGCTGTCGAAGCGGCGCGCGTCGGCGGCGTCCAGCCTGCCCATTTCGGTACAGGCGATCAGGTTCTGTTTCGCCTCTTCCACGGGCGGCGGCGCTTCCTCAACCGGCTCCGGCGGCGGCGCCATCATGGCGGTGGCCGCGGCGACCAGCTGCAGCTTGTCGGTATTGACCTGGTTGCGAATGCGCTGCGGTTCGCGTTCGCCGGCCTTGTAAGCGCCGAGCAAGCCCTGGCTGTACGCCAGCAGGACGGCATTGATGGCGAGCAGGGTCCAGAAGATAAATTTCAGCACGTGCTATCCCGTTGTGGAGTCGGAGGTGTGGGCGCTGGCATGCAGGCCGACCAGGACGATATTATCGACCATCCGGTGCGCCACCGTCAGCGTGGGCGCGATGTAGGGCGCCGCGCCGCCCGATATGATGCAGGCGGTCGCGCCGTGCAAGGCGCAGGCCCGTTCGATGGCGCCGGCCTGCGCGGCCAGGCAGCCGGACAGGATGGCGTCGTCGGTATTGTCGGCAAAG
Source organism: Pseudomonadota bacterium (assembly GCA_040388805.1). GTDB lineage: Bacteria > Pseudomonadota > Gammaproteobacteria > Burkholderiales > Burkholderiaceae_D > Telluria_A. The sequence continues at coordinate 11,766 of JAZKBE010000063.1, read as the reverse complement.
CCGGCCGGCAGGATGCGTCCCGCTTCAATCTGCGGCAGCTGCGCCGTGTTTTTCGCCAGCGAGGCCGCCATCAGGCCCAGTCCCGGCAGGATCATCCCGCCCAGGAATACGCCATCGACGCTGATCGCGTCGATGGTGGTGGCGGTGCCGCAGGTGGCCACGATCAGGGCCTGGCCCGGCGCCAGCGCGCGCGCGCCCAGCGCGGCGGCAAAGCGGTCGCTGCCCAGCTGCGAGGGATTGCGGTAGCTGTTGCGCATGCCGTCCAGGTGGGGGCGCGACACGAACCAGCTGACCGACGCGGCCGGGATCATCAGCTGCAGCTGGTCGCGCAGCTTGGCGCCGGCCACATTGGCCACGATGGCGCGCGTGACCTTGTGCTGCTGCCAGCTGGCCGGCAGGTGGTTCAGTTCCGCATGCGGCACCGCGCCCGAGGCCACCCACTGGCCCGGCTGCGCGCCCGGTTCGGCAAGCGCCCATTTGATGCGCGTATTGCCGGCGTCGATCAGCAGCAGCATGTTCATGCCCCCTGGCGCAGCGATACGTCGCCGGCCACGATGGCCACGCGGCCGTGCGCCGTGTCGAGCAGCAGCGCGCCGCTCTCGTCGACGCCGGCGGCCACGCCTTCGTGTTGCACCACGTCGCGGTCGACGACCTGCACCGGGTTGCCCTGCCATGCATGCAGCCGGTTCCAGCGGGCGCAGAAGGCGCCGAATCCTGCCTGGGCAAATTGCGCCATGCCTGCGGCCAGCGCATCGAGCAGGGCCGCCATCAGCGCATCGCGGTCCATATTGGCCAGCCAGGGCGCGCCGGCGGCGGGCCGGCCGATGCGCTGTTCCAGTTCGTCCGGCATGAGCAGGTTCAGGCCCACGCCGATCACGGCCCAGCTGCCGCCCGCGGGCGCGCCCTGGGTTTCGATCAGCACGCCGGCCAGCTTGGCGCCGTCCTTGAGTATGTCGTTCGGCCACTTGAGCTGGACCGGCACTTTCAGTTCGGCCAGCGTTTCGGCCAGCAGCACGCCCACCGCCAGCGGCAGGCCGGCCAGCGCCTGCGGACCGCCGTCGAAACGCCAGGCCAGCGAAAAGGTCAGTGCGCCACCCTCGCTCGACAGCCAGCTGCGCCCGGCGCGGCCGCGCCCCGCGGTCTGGCGTTCGGCCACCAGCAGCAGCGGGCGCGCGAGCTGCGCGGCGCGCGCGAGCAGGTCGGCATTGGTCGACCCGGTTTCGGCCACGACCTCGATGTCGACACCGTTGCCCATGCGGCTGTGCCGCGCGATGCCGGCGGCGTTCATGGCTGCGTACCCTTGCGCGCCTTGTGCGGCGCCCTGGCGAACGCCAGGTCGTACAGGAAATTGGGCAGGGCGCGCAGCAGCTTGGCGACGGCGCCCATCTGCCACGGAATCACGCGGTAGCTGTCGCCGCGCGCGATGGCGCGCGCGGCCAGTTCGGCAAAGCGCGCGGCCGGCATCAGGAAGGGCATCGGGTAGGCGTTTTTTTCGGTCATCGGCGTGGCGATGTAGCCGGGCGCGATGGTGACGACGGCGATGCCATGGGGTTTCAGTTCGAGGCGCAGCGATTCGCAATAGCACATCACGGCCGCCTTCGAGGCGCTATAGGCGCCCGCGCCGGGCAGGCCGCGGATGCCCGCCACGCTGCCGATGCCCACCAGCCGGCACGGCGTGGCCTGGGTTTTCATGGTCGCGATGAAGGGCGCGAACGTGGCCACGGTGGCGCTGACATTGGTGCTGAGGATCGTATCGAAGACCTGCTGGTCTTCCGGGTGTTCGGTCAGGGTGCCGTGCGACACGCCGGCGTTGGCGATGACGATGTCGGCGCCGCCGCAGCGCGCGATGAACTCGGCGGCGGCCCGCGCCAGCGCGGCGTGGTCGGTGACGTCGAGCGCGTAGATGGCGTGCCGTTCGGGATGGGGCAGGCTTGCGGCGAGCTGCGCCAGCACGTCGGCGCGGCGCGCCACCAGGCCCACCGTGGCGCCCTGGGATGCGTACTCGCGCGCCAGCGCGGCGCCGATGCCGGAGGAAGCGCCGGTGATGAACACGCGGGTCATTGCGCGCGCGCCCGCATGCTTACTTCTTGTCCGATTTGGCTTTGGCGAGCAGGAAGTCCATCACCTGCAGCCCGACCGGGTGCTGCTCGGCTTCGCTCAGCTGCGGCATGGTGCTGCTGGCCTGGGTCGGCGACGTCATGTAGCGCCCGCCCACGGCGATCATCGGCCACTGGTTGACGCGGTAGTCCGACGTCAGGCGGTTGGCGCGGCTGACTTTGGACTGCATGCCGAACGAGCGATAGGTGGCAATGAACTTGGCGCGGTCGATGCCGGCTTTTTCGGCCCAGTCGAACACCTGCTCGTCATTCGACAGGCGCACGCGCTGGTCGTGGATGGCGGCAAATACCTTGGCGTGCATTTGCTCCAGGTTGCCCATGGCTTCGAGCGTGTAGAACAGGCGCTGTACGGCGGCGTCGGTATGGTGCAGGGCCAGGTGAACGCGCTTGAAGACGATGTTGTCGCCCTGTTTTTTCACCCAGGCGGCCAGCGCCGGATCGAACAGATTGCAGTGCGGGCAGTTGTACGAGAAGAACTCGGTCACTTCCACGGCCTTGCCGGCATCGGTATTCTGGACCTGGGGCAGGGTCAGGTATTCGACCCCGTTGGCCGGCGCGGCGGGGGACGCCACTGCCGTGACGGAAAAACAGAGTACGGCTGCAAACATCAGGTTCGAGATCATGCGCATGCGGAAGGCTCCTGGATTTACTTTTGATTGCGGACGATGGCGACGTCGATGCCGCTGTCGATCAGTTTGGCGCGTGCCTTGTTCATCGATTCGACGTCGGCGTAGGGACCGACCCGCACGCGGTGCAGCACGCCGCTGTCGTTCGATTTTTCGCTGACCGATGCTTCAAAGCCGAGCAAGGCCAGCTTGGCGCGGGTGTTTTCGGCGTCCGCCGTTTCGCGGAAGGCACCGGCCTGCAGGTAGAAGATCGTCTTTTCCTCGACCGGCGCGGCGGCTGGCGCGGGTGCCGCCGGCGCCGGCGTTGCCGCTGCGGGCGCCGCTGCCGGCTTGTCCATGGCGGCTACGGCCGCGCCAAGCGGATCGTCGGCCGGCTTGGTTTTTTCGGTGATTTCCTTGTTGGCCTGGCGGGCAGCTTCCTTGTTGCCGTACAGCGGCTTGTTCGGATCGGCAGCCTGGCCCGCGGTCGGCTCGCCCATCTTGCCCAGCTTGCCCGACTTGTCGGTGAACGGCGTGGCGCCCTTGGTAATGACCAGCGCCACGATGACGGCGATGACCAGGCCCACGATCAGGCCGATGATGACGCCAGTGAGGGTGTTGCCGCCCTGGCGCTGCAGCTTGGGGAAATCAGGTGTCATTGTTCCTCGGTGCTTTCACGGTACATTTGATTTGGCGCGGATACGCCGATCAGGGACAGGCCGTTGCGCAGGACCTGGCGGACCGCCGCGATCAGGGCCAGGCGCGCCATCTTGACGGCTTCGTCGTCGACCAGCACGCGTTCGGCCGCGTAGAAGCTGTGCATGGCGCCGGCCAGGTCGCGCAGGTAGAAGGCCACCTGGTGCGGACCGAGCTCGCTTTGCGCGCGCGCCAGCGCTTCCGGGTAGGCCGCCAGGATCGCCAGCAGCGCCGCTTCGGCAGGCGCGCTCAATGGTGACAGGTCGACCTTGGCCAGGCTCGCTTCGTCGCCGTTCCATTGTTCGAGCATGCGGCAGATGCGCGCGTGCGCCATCTGCACGTAATACACCGGGTTTTCGTCCGACGTTTTCAGGGCGACGTCGACGTCGAACACGAATTCGGTATCGGCCTTGCGCGAAATGAGGAAGAAGCGCACCGCGTCGCGCCCGCGCGTGATGTCGCCATTGCCCGACCATTCGATCAGGTCGCGCACGGTCACGTACGATCCGGCGCGCTTGGAGATCTTGACCTCTTCGCCGCCCTTCATGACGGTGACCATTTTATGCAGCACGTAGTCGGGGAAGCCCTGCGGGATGCCCATGCCGACCGCCTGCAGGCCGCCGCGCACGCGCGCGATGGTGCCGTGGTGGTCGCTGCCCTGGACGTTGATGGCCTGGATGAAGCCGCGCTGGAATTTGACGATGTGGTAGGCCACGTCCGGCACGAAATAGGTATAGCTGCCGTCCTGCTTGCGCATGACGCGGTCCTTGTCGTCGCCGTAGTCGGTGGTGCGCAGCCACAGCGCGCCGCCTTCCTCGAACGTTTTGCCGGCCTTGATCAGGGCCTCGACCGCCTTGTCGACCTTGCCGTCTTCGTACAGCGACGATTCAAGGTAATAGTTGTCGAAATTGACGCCGAAGGCCTGCAGGTCGATGTCCTGCTCGTTGCGCAGGTAGGTCACGGCGAACGGGCGGATCGATGCGATATCCTCGGTGTCGCCGCTGCCGGTGACCGCCTCGCTGTCGCTGGCCGAGACGGTTTTTTTGGCCAGGAAGTCGGCCGCGATGTCGGCGATGTAGTCGCCGTTGTAGGCCGATTCGGGCCAGCCGGCGTCGCCCGGCTTGAAGCCGCGCGCGCGCGCCTGGACCGAATTGGCCAGGGTTTCGATCTGGACGCCGGCGTCGTTGTAATAGTATTCGCGGGTGACGTCGTAGCCTTGCGATTCGAACAGGCTGGACAAGGCGTCGCCCAGCGCCGCCTGGCGGCCATGGCCTACGTGCAGGGGGCCGGTCGGATTGGCCGAGACGAATTCGATGATGACTTTCTTGCCGGCGCCGGCATTGCTGCGGCCGAACGCGGCAGCCTGGTCCAGCACCGCCTTGACCACGGCCTGCTTGGCGAAAGCTGCCACGCGCAGGTTGATGAAGCCGGGACCGGCGATATCGGCGCTCTCGACCAGGCCCTTGCCGGCCGGATTGGCCAGCACGCCGTCGACCACCTTTTGCGCCAGTTCGCGCGGGTTCATTTTCAGCTGCTTGGCCAGCTGCATGGCGATATTGCAGGCGACGTCGCCATGCGAAGGGTCGCGCGGGCGCTCGAGCACGACATGCGGGACAATCCCGCTGCCTTCAAGGACTGGGGCGAGGGCGGCCTGGAACAGGGCGGCGATTTCTTGTTTTTGTGATGCGAGCATGAGCGGGATGTCTGTAAAGTGAAAAGCTGGCCTGGGCCATGGGCAAACGGTGCCCCATTATACTGGTTTGGCGGCGCGGGAAAAGGCGGCCATCTGTTGTCAAAACGCCCCGTTTAAGCTTCGCTCAAGTCTTACCCGGTACAATTGCGCCTTTATCAAGCGTGCATTTCGCGCGCATCGCGACCCATATCATGACCAACAAGCGCCCGACGCTCTCCATCAAGCCCGCCAAAACGGCGGCGCCCCGCATCCGGCCCAGCTACGAGGTCAAGCCGGTGCTGCAGCCGGGCTACCGTCCCGACCTGAAGCCCGATTCGCTGGCCCTGTGCCTGCTGGGCGCGGCCAATGCGGTGTCCCAGGTACGCGCCGGCACCACGCTGCCGCAGGCGCTGCTGACGGCCTTCGGCGTCACCAATGCCACCCCGCAGGCGCGCGGCGCGATCCAGGACATCGCCTACCGCACCATGCGCCAGCTGGCGCGCAGCGAAGCGCTGCTGGCCCTGATGACGTCCAAGGCGCCCGAGCCGCCCATGCTGGCCAGCCTGCTGTGCTGCGCCCTGTCGCTGATGGACACGGCCGACGGCGCCGCGCCGCCCTATGAAGAATTCACCCTGGTCGACCAGGCCGTGACGGTGGCCACCTCGCATCCGGACATGGCCCATGCCAAGGGCATGGTCAACGCCGTGCTGCGCCGCTTCCTGCGCGAGCGCGAACAGCTGCTCAAGACGGTATTGATGATGCCGGCCGCCCAGTGGAACTACCCGCAGTGGTGGATCGACGCCATGAAGGCGGCCTATCCGGCCGACTGGCAGGCGATCCTGGCCGCGGGCAATGCCCAGCCGCCGCTGACGCTGCGCGTGAACGTGCGCAGGACCAGCGTGGAAGACTACCTGGCCATGCTGGCCGACGCCGGCCTGGGCGCCACGCGCATCGGACCGTCCGCGGTGCGCCTGGACAAGGCCATCGGCGTGGGCGCCATCCCCGGTTTCGACCAGGGCCTGGCGTCGGTACAGGATGCCGGCGCCCAGCTGGCCGGCCCGCTGCTGGACGTGAAGGACGGCATGCGCGTGCTCGATGCCTGCGCCGCGCCGGGCGGCAAGACCTGCCACCTGCTGGAGCTGGCCGACGTCAGCATGACGGCCATCGACTCCGATCCCAAGCGCCTGGTGCGCATCGAAGAGAACCTGCAGCGCCTGGGCCTGACGGCCACGCTCAAGGCCTTCGAAGCCCAGACCAAGGTATGGTGGGACGGCGAACAGTTCGACCGCATCCTGGCCGACGTGCCCTGCACGGCGTCGGGCATCGTGCGGCGCCACCCGGATATCCGCTGGCTGCGGCGCAAAGGCGACGCTCTCCAACTTGCAACACTTTCGGGCAAAATACTCGACAACCTTTGGCAGATGCTGCGGCCGAATGGTAAATTGCTGTTCGTGACATGCTCGCTGTGGCCTCAGGAATCGGAGGCGCAGGCCGCCGCTTTCGCAGTGCGCCACAACGCCATCCGCCTTGACGCCCCGGGCCAGCTGCTTCCAACCGGCGCGACCGGCCAGGATCATGATGGTTTGTTCTACGCCCTGTTCCAGAAACCCGCGTAGGGCATCCCCGACAATGACTGTAAAGGCTCTGGCCCACCTGTGACACGACGATTTCTCCGACTCCTCGCCTGCCAGCTGCTGCTGCTGTTTGCGTGCGCGCAGGCGCGGGCGGCCGACGGTGTCGAAATCACCCGCGCCGGCATCGAAGCGTCCGAAGAAGGCTACCGCCTGTCTGTCAGTTACGCCTTCGACCTGAACGCCGGGCTGGAAGAAGCGATCCAGCACGGCGTGCCGCTGTCGTTTACCACCCAGGTCGAACTGACCCGCCCGCGCTGGTACTGGTATGACGACAAGGCCGTCTCGCAGCGCCAGACCATCCGCATCCGCTACGATGTATTGACGCGCCTGTACCAGGTGTCGGTCTCGGGCAGCATGCAGCAAAGCTTCCCCACGCTGGAAGACGCCATGGTGCTGATCCGCCGGCCCAGCCGCTGGCTGGTCGCCCCGCGCGGCGCCCTGAAACCGGGCGAAACCTACAATGTGACGGTGCGCATGTTCATGGACCGCGACCGCATGTCCAAGCCGATTCAGGTCAATGCCTTCAACAATTCGCAATGGCGCCTCGAATCGAAAGATAAAAAATTCACGTACCGGGCGGAGTAGCCTCTTGAACCAGGCCTTGCGCTATTCACTGATCGTCGGCGGCGGCGTTGTCAGTATCCTGCTGTTCCTGCTGGCCACGGCGTCGTCCAGCAGCGGCTTCTTCGAACGCTATTATTCCTGGCTGCTGGGACTGAACGCGGCGGTGGCCGGCGCCTTGCTGGTGTTCGTGGTGGTGGCGCTGGCGCGCCTGTACTCACGCTATAAAAACGGCAAGTTCGGTTCGCGCCTGATGGCGCGCCTGGTGCTGCTGTTCGCCGGCATCGGCATCCTGCCCGGCCTGGTGATCTTCCTGGTGTCGGTGCAGTTTGTATCCCATTCGATCGAGAGCTGGTTCAATGTCAAGATCGAGGCCGCGCTCACGTCCGGCCTGAACCTGGGCCTGGCCGCGCTCGACCAGTCGGTGGGCGAACTGGCGGCCAGTTCCGAAATCACGGCCGCCACGCTGGCCGGGCAGGACCGCCAGAGCACCCAGGACATCCTGACCCGGCTGGTCGACGAACGCGACGGCATCCTGTCGGCCATGATCATCGGCGCCGACGGCAAAATGATCATGAGCGCGGCCCAGAACCGGCGCGCCAGCCTGGCGGGCGACCTGCCCACGCCGGCCATGCTGCTGCAGGCCGTCATGCCGGGTGGGTACGCGCGCCAGGAAAGCGCCGAACGCGATTTCAAGGATGGCGCGGCGCCCCTGTCGGCGCCTGCCAGCGGCACCCTCGATTCGCCGGCCGGACTGCGCCTGCGCGTGGTGCTGGCCATTCCCGAGCCGCCCGGATCGCAGCCGCGCTTTTTGCAGGTGCTGCAGGCGGTCCCGGTCAACCTGGCCACCAACGCCCAGGTGCTGGCGGCGGCCTACACCGAATACCAGGAACGCTACGTGGCCCGCACGGGCCTGCGCGAGATGTACATCCGGACCCTGACCTTGACGCTGCTGCTGGCCATTTTCGGCGCCATCGCCAGCGCCTTCCTGATCGCCGGCAACCTGGCGCAGCCGCTGCTGGTGCTGGCCGAAGGCACGCGCGCGGTGGCCGAGGGCGACCTGTCGCCGCGCCCCATCGTGGCCACCTCGGACGAACTGGGCACATTGACGCAATCGTTCAACACCATGACCGGCCAGCTGTTCGAAGCGCGCAGTTCGGTCGAACGCAACCGGGCCGCGCTGCAAAGCGCCAAGGCCCACCTGGAGTCGGTGCTGGAAAACATGTCGGCCGGCGTGATCGTGCTGGACGCCGACTTCAATGTCGTCAATTCGAACGAAGCGGTCGAACGCATCCTGCAGCACGACGTGGCCGGCCACATGGGCCGCGCGCTGTCCTCGATCGAAGGGCTGGAGCCCTTCGCCGCGGCGGTGACCAGCGCCTTTTCGACCCAGAACGCGCAGTCCGCGGCGGGGAGCACGCGCCAGGTGCGCCACTGGCAGCAGGAGATCGAAATTCCGCGCCGGCGCGGATCGGAAGACCATGTCATTGCCTTGCTGGCGCGCGGTTCGCGCCTGCCGGTGCGCGCCGGCAGCGGCTTCATCGTGGTGTTCGACGATATTTCGGACGTGATCTCGGCCCAGCGCTCGATCGCCTGGGGCGAGGTGGCGCGCCGCCTGGCCCACGAAATCAAGAACCCGCTGACCCCGATCCAGCTGTCGGCCGAGCGCATGCAGATGAAGCTCGAATCGCGCCTGACCGGCACCGACCTCGAACTGCTCAACAAGGGCACCACCACCATCGTCAACCAGGTCGACGCCATGAAGCGCATGGTCGACGACTTCCGCGACTATGCCAAGGCGCCGCCGGCGGTGCTGGAAGTGCTCGACCTGAATGGGCTCATTGCCGATATCCTGCACATGTACCTGTCGGGCGACGAAAGCGATATCATTCATGCTGTGCTGGCCCCGGACTTGCCGGCCATCATGGGCGATGCGACCCAGCTGCGCCAGGTGATCCACAACCTGCTGCAGAATGCCCAGGATGCGATGAACGACCGCGGGCCGGATGCGCCCCCGCCGCGCATCGACCTGACCACCGAGGCCATTCATTACCAGGGCGCCGACGGCAGCGCCGGCACCGCGGTCAGGCTGGCCATCGTCGACAACGGGCCCGGATTCGCGCCAAAAATCCTGGCGCGCGCGTTCGAACCCTACGTCACGTCCAAGGCGCGCGGCACCGGCCTGGGACTGCCGATGGTGAAGAAAATCATCGACGAACACGGTGGCCGGATCGATATCTCCAACCGTACGGACGGAACTGGCGCGTCAGTCTTGATTTTGCTGTTAAAGTTATGCCCTGACAGCGTAGTGGCTTAAGGTGCAAATCACGAATAGAATTCTGGCTGTTAGCGGCGCGCGCGTGCGTGCCGCCTTGGCGGGCCACATCAGGAAGGCAGATATAGATGGCAAACATACTCGTAGTTGATGATGAAATGGGCATCCGCGAGCTCCTCTCGGAAATCCTGGGCGACGAAGGCCATGCGATCCAGCTGGCTGAAAACGCGCAGCAGGCGCGCGATGCAAGGGCTGCCGGCGCGCCGGACCTGGTCCTGCTCGATATCTGGATGCCCGATACCGACGGCGTCACCCTGCTCAAGGAGTGGCAGCGCGACGGCTTGCTCACCATGCCTGTCATCATGATGTCGGGCCACGCCACCATCGATACCGCGGTCGAGGCGACCCGCATCGGGGCCCTCAATTTCCTGGAAAAGCCGATCGCGCTGCAAAAACTGCTCAAGGCGGTCCAGCAGGGCCTGACCCGCGCCCAGGAAGCCGTGCGCGCCCCGGCGGCGGCCCCGCGCCCCCTGCTGGCGCCCCAGCCCGAGGAAAGCAACTCGGCCGCGTCGGCCCTGTTTTCGGCCCAGCAGCCGCAGTCGGCCATGAATGCGCGCCTGGGCGGCATGCCGAACGGCGAGGGGCATGGCTTCAACCTGTCCTTCGACCTGCCGCTGCGCGAAGCCCGCGACGCCTTCGAACGTATGTATTTCGAGCATCACCTGGGCCGCGAAGGCGGCAGCATGACGCGCGTGGCGGAAAAAACCGGTCTCGAGCGCACCCACCTGTACCGCAAGCTCAAGCAGCTCGGCGTCGAGCCTGGAAAACTGGCCAAGAAAGGCCAGTAAGCGCTCTTGGCGCCGGTCAACACCACCCTCGTGACCGGTGCCAGCTCCGGCCTGCGCGAGGCCGCCGTGGCGGCCGCGCTGGCCGCCTTGCCGGAAGGGCAAGTTTGCGCCGCCCTGCTCGAAGGCTTGCCCGACGGGCACACCCATCTTGTCGCTTCGACCACCCTGGATTTGCACAGGGTCGCGCCCGCTTGCCTTTGCTGCACCGGGAATCTCGTTTTACGTGTAACATTAAATCGGATCCTGCGACACCGCCCCGACAATCTGTATATCGGCGTCGCGAACACGGATCACATCGATCAGTTGAGATCGTGGCTGCAACACCCGCCATACGATCAGCTGTTGGTACTGACCCCGGACTTGCACGCATCTTGAAAACGGTCCGGTTAGCCCCACCTCTTGTTGCAGAAGACGTGGAAAGTCTTATCGAGCTAAGGAGCCAGCATGAACATGATCTACAACAGCGAGCAGTACAGCGTGGTGGAGTTCGGAGTCGACCACAATCTCGAAGCCCTGCGGTTTGGCGGCTATGAAATCGTGGACAAATCCGGCCGCCGTGAAGCATTTATCGGCGGAAAGCTTGCCCAATCCTTCAGGCGGGACGTCAACAACCTCATCGCCAGCGAACCGACGATGGAAGAAATCGACGAATTCCTGGGGTCTTACGATTCACTGATGAGCCAACCGGTATTGTTGCATTGAGCGGTCCCTGTTTGCGCGGCGGCTTCGGCTTCCGCGCATTCGTCAGGCTGGCAAAACGAAGCGTGCCTCAAGGGTGTCGAGCAGCGAGAGCGTATTGGTCCAGCTGACGCCCACGTGTTTGCAAACGTGCGGTATCAAAAAAATTTCCCTTTACATCCGTGTGAAATCCTTCGTGCGTCACCGGCCGCGTACGTCTTTTGCCAACGCATATTCAACGGTGTCCAAATCAATTTTCCGCCAACCCTTGGCGAATATTTCAAGATCTCGATTTCTTTTGTCTCGTACGGTCAAAGTATAGGTTCCTGAAGCAGCCGCGTAGAAATTGATGTTCCCGATATATGTTGCCTTATTTGCTTGCAACTCGAATCGAATCTTCGGTTTATCAATTGGTTTGACAGTAACGTGGAAGGGCACACTGGGGGTCACAAAGTCATGGATTTCGTAGACACCAGGAGGTAGCTCTTTGACACTGACCGCTCCGATTTTCCAATAGTTTCCATTCGGGTTGGGAATGCGCGGCTTGTCAAGGCCGCTAAATTGCACTTCTTCACCGGTTTGTACATTCCTGGCTATCAAGGTAGGAGGAAATTGATTTGCACCTCCTAGGGAAGCGCTGATCAATTGATGTTTCTTGCGTCGCGTCCGAATTTCGAGCA